>JAHAYL010000063.1 GCA_018384065.1 Oxalobacter sp. | reverse complement strand
GCAAAGGGCCATGCGCCAGCGATTGCTGAAAACATCCAGTACGCTGACCTACACCAGCAGCCCTGTTTAAACCACCTCAACGGGCTCTGAGCCCAAACGGACTGACATGGCACAGATATGGACAATACCATCCTGATTGACGCCAATGTCGACAAATGCCCCGAAAGCAGTGACGTTGGTGACAACCCCTTCAAGGACCATCCCAGGCTCCAGGTCTTCCAGGGTCTCAATGCCATCCTCGAAATGGGCATAGGTGAACTCCGGCCTTGGGTCCCTGCCGGGTTTTTCCAGCTCTTCCAGGATGTCTTTTATTGTGGGCATCCCGAACCGGTCGTTGGCATAATGTTCTGGATGGATCCTTTTCAGCAATCCGGCATTGCCCATGATTTTATGGATGTCCAGCTTCAGGTCATCGAGGATGGTGTTGACCAGCGGGTAGGATTCCGGATGTACGGCTGTTGCGTCCAGAGGGTTCCTGCCTTGGGGGATCCGCAGGAAACCGGCTGCCTGTTCAAATGTCTTTGCGCCGAAACGGGGCACATCCATCAGGTTTTTCCGGTCGGTGAAAGGTCCCTTCTCATTACGGTAATGTACGATGTTTTCAGCAATCCCTTTTGTCAGTCCTGAAATCCGGGTCAGCAGGGGAACCGAAGCGGTGTTCACATCAACACCGACGGCGTTCACACAATCCTCGATGGTGGCATCCAATGAACGGCTGAGCCGGACCTGTGCCACATCATGCTGGTATTGTCCGACGCCGATGGATTTAGGTTCGATTTTCACCAGTTCCGCCAAAGGATCCTGAAGACGGCGTGCAATGGAGACAGCGCCTCTCAGGGAAACATCCATGTCAGGCAGTTCCTGGGCGGCGTATTCAGAGGCGGAATAGACGGATGCGCCAGCTTCGGAAACGACGACACTGATGATGTTCCGCCCTTTATGGCGGGAGACCAATTCTTTCGCCAGTCTATCCGTCTCACGGGAAGCAGTTCCATTGCCGATGGCAATCAGCTCGACGTTGTACCGTTCAACCAGCTCTGACAGGGTGTGCAATGCACCTTCCCAGTCATTCCGGGGTTGATGGGGATAGACCGTCTCTGTCGCGAGGACTTTACCTGTTGCATCGACCACAGCTGTTTTCACTCCTGTCCGGATACCGGGGTCCAGTCCCATGGTGACCTTGTGGCCAGCAGGAGCCGCCAGCAGCAGGGAACGCAGGTTCTTTGCAAAAACGGCAATGGCTTCGTCTTCCGCTTTTTCCCGCAGCTTTGCCATCAGTTCTGTCTCAAGATGTGGGAAAATGCGTACACGCCATGCCCACCGGACAGTATCCATCAACCACTTGTCAGCGGGACGGCCAAGGTCTTTGATGCCAGCCTTTTCCGCAATGAGTTTCTCACAGGGGTTGTGTGGATCATTCCAACGGGGTGATTCAGTTTCTGAGTCAAGTCGGATACGGACAGCAAGTACTTCTTCCCGCCTCCCTCTCAGGACAGCAAGCATGCGGTGTGAAGCTATGCTGCGGACCGGCTCAGCATAATCATAGTAATCCACGAAGCGCAGGTCTTTTTGAGGGGTTTCTCCAAGGTCAATGGCTTTGGATTCAAGGATGCCATGGCTGTCCAGGTACTGGCGTAATGCTGCCAGCAGGAAAGCATCTTCTGAGAACTGTTCCATCAGGACCTGACGGGAGCCTTCCAATGCTGCTTTTACATCCGTGACGCCAGGATTGTCTCCTTCCGCTGTTGAAAAAGGAGGTCGCAGGAATCCTGCTGCTTCAGTTTCTGGATCCAGGGTTGGGTCTGCCAGAAGCCTGTCAGCCAGTCTGGTCAGCCCTGCCTCAATGGCCAGTTTTGCTTTTGTACGCCGTTTGGGACGGTAAGGCAGGTACAGGTCTTCCAGTTGGGATTTTTCCTCTGCCGCTTTAATGGCGGCCAGCAGGGCAGGAGTCATCTTCTGTTGGGTTGTGATTGCCTCGATGACTGTTTGACGGCGCTGTTCCAGTTCCCGCAGGTAGGCAAGCCGTTCCTGCAGGAGGCGCAGCTGGCCATCATCCAGGCTGCCTGTCGCCTCTTTGCGGTAGCGTGCGATGAATGGTACGGTCGCACCTTCATCCAATAAGGCAACCGCAGCGGAAACCTGCCGGACGGTTGCGTTCAGTTCAGCTGCCAACCGCTTTTCAATCATCCCAACCGTCATATCCTATGGCTGTCAGTCCAGTTCACTGAAGATGGCATCAGTAGGTAAACGCGATTTTTTACGGGTTGCATTGCCGTCATCCGGTGAACCATATCCCAACGTTACAATCGCAACGCTCCGTAATCCCTTTTCACGCAGCCCAAGGATTTCGTCCAGTTTGCCAGGGTTGTACCCTTCAATCGCCGTTGATTGGATGCCCAGGCTGGCAGCGCCGTATAACAGGGCTGCCATCGCAATATACACCTGGTGTGTCGCCCAGGAACGCAGCTGTCCACGGTCACGCTTCATCGAGACATACCATTTGCGTTTTGAATCGCCTTCATTCCTGATGGTTTCATTCGGGAAACGTCCATCGGCATCTTCTTGGGCTGTCACGGCATCCAGATGCGCATCGTCCAGGCTGTCCTTGACACACAGCACCACAAAATGTGAGCAGTCGTCTGTCCTTGGCCAGTTGAAGTCAACAACCGCAGGACGGATAAGCTGCTTGGCTTTATCGCTGGAACCGATGATGAAATGCCATGGTTGGCTGTTCACTGCGGAAGGTGTCAGGCGCAGGATTTCTTTCAGCTTTTCGATGTCACTGTCGGGAATCTTTCTGGTGGGGTCATAGTGCTTTGTAGTGAAGCGCTGGGAAGAAAGTTCAAACAAGTCCATAGGTCCTCCTGCTGGGACAGTAACAAAAACATCTATCTTATCAGATTGCGTATGCCCTGATTGATGCAGTTCAGGTTTTAGTGCTGTTTCATGGGAAAAACCATTACTTTTTTTGAAGGATTGAGCGATAATGGATTACTTTGGCTTTCTGAAAATACAGTCTGTATGGCAAATCTGGGCAAAATGCGGTTTACGTTGGAAGACATCAAACGCCAGTTTGATACCAAGTCTTACATGCTTGGACTTGCCTATGCCCAGAAAAAGCGGGTTGTCCAGATCCAGCGCATGGGCAACCTCATCCGTTCCAAAGTGAATGAGACTGCCAATACAGTCTACCAGCAGAACATCTTCATCAAATCCACCACTTCCGGTATCCAGTTCCAGGGGACCTGTTCCTGTCCAGAAGTGCTGAACTGCCATCATGTTGCATCGGTGCTGCTGTCGATTGTCCGGCAGAACGAGCTGCAGAGCCGGGAAGCCTCCATGCATTCGCCTTTAGCCAGTTGGGTGCATAAATTGTATCTGGCGGCGCGTCCTGATTCACCTGAAGCCTTGGCGGCAGAAGCGGCGGAGCATGATTCTCCTGAAAAACTGCTGTTTATCCTGTCCCCTGATCCAGCTGACAGGCGGATTTTCATGAGCCTTTGCCGTGTGCGGATGAAACGGAATGGCCAGTTTGCCAGCATCACGGCCGTTTCCGACCTGAATGCATTGTTGATGGAAAAACCGGCTTGCCTGCATGATGGGAACACCGATGCAGTCAGGCTGTTTGCTGCATTGTATTGTGGAATGCCGCCTTCAAGTACGGTTACGGCTTTGCCGCAGGGGCATCTTGGGGGGCGTCTGATTGAAATCCTGATGGCACGCAGGGAGCTGTACTGGGCCAATACCCGTGAAGATATCGGGAAAGGACTGTTTTTCCCCTTGGAGATGTCGTCTGAACGTGAAGCGGACCTGTTCTGGGATGAGGCAGGGACAAAACTGCGGTTGCGTTGGCGGTTTGCGCAGGCTACTGGAAAACGCCGTTCTTCGGGGGCTGTCGATTATATCCTGCCCACAGAGCCGGCATGGTATATCGACAACCTGTCGTCCGGCAAGCTGGCATTGCCGGGACGTATGGCAGGCATGACGGTCATGGGCATCCATGAGATTGTCACGCATATGCCGGTTGTCCCTGTCGGGAACCGTCGGATTGTTTCCCGCCTGCTGGCAGAGAAAGGGCTTGAGGATGTGATTCCATTGCCGGAACCGCTCCAGGAGATGGTTTATGATGATGTTTTTCCGGAACCGGTGCTGCATCTTGGATGCCGGCCTCATTTCTTCAGTGAATCAGAGGCACCGGTCTGGTTTGACTATGCCCAGCTGTCTTTCAATTATGAAGGGAAGACTGTCTATTACGGTTCCAGCCTGCCGGTGATCCGTGAAACAGGAGACGGTGGGATTGAACGGATTGTCCGTGATGGATTGACCGAGGAAGCCTGTGCCGATGCTTTGTTCCAGGCAGGGTTCCGGATGCCATTGGCAACAGAATATCCCCTGAGGACTTTGCCGGGTGCATTGACCCTGGAGAAGCCCTCAGACTGGCTCCGTTTCACGCAGGAAACGCTGCCATCCCTGCGTTCTGAAGGGTGGCGGGTCACCAAATCACCGGATTTCCGTTACAACCTGCAGCCGGTCAAACGGTGGTACGCCGATGTCATGATGCATGACGAGGATGACCGGGACCATTTCTCGCTGGAATTGGGGATTGTGGTTGGGCGCAGGCATTATCCACTTTTTCCACTGCTGGTGCCGTTGATCCAGCAGTTTCCTGAAAGTTTTGAATACGGGGAACTTGATGGTCATGGTAAGGAGGAAACGGTCTTGGCGACACTGCCGGATAAAAGCCGCGTGTCATTGCCTTGGCGGATCATTGCGCCCATCCTGAAAATCTTGGGTGAGCTGTATTACCTGGATGCCCAGCAGACAGCGTTGGTCATGCATCGGTTGGATGCAGCCCGTCTGGCTGAATTGGAGCAGGCTGTCAAACTGCAGTGGATCAATGCAGAACCGCTGCTTGGTATCGGACGCAAACTGCTGGCATTCAATGGCGTGACGGCAGTGAAACCACCGGCTTCGCTCAAGGCAACCCTGCGGGATTACCAGGTCGAAGGGCTTTCGTGGATGCAGTATCTGCGGGAATATTCGCTGGCTGGCATCCTGGCAGATGACATGGGACTTGGCAAAACCCTGCAGACCCTTGCCCATATCCTGCTGGAAAAAGAATCTGGACGCCTGACTGCACCAGCCCTGATTGTTGCGCCAACCAGCCTGATGGGGAATTGGCAGGATGAGGCAAAGCGTTTCACGCCATCCCTGGATGTCCTGTTGGTGCATGGGAAAGACCGTGCCCAACGGTTCAATGCCATAGATGATGCTGATATCGTGCTGACGACCTACGCATTGCTGCCCCGTGATGAGGAAGAGCTGATGCGTCATGATTTCCACTTGATCATCCTGGATGAATCCCAGTACATCAAGAACAACCGTTCGAAAGCGGCCCAGGTGGCTTCCCGTCTGCGTGCGACCCATCGGCTTTGCCTGACAGGTACGCCGCTTGAGAATCATCTGGGCGAATTGTGGTCGCAGTTCCATTTCCTGCTGCCAGGCATGCTGGGGAGCGAAAAGGCATTCAACAGCAGTTTCCGCCATGCGATTGAGCGTTCTGGAGATAAAACCAAACAGCAGCTGCTGAACCGCCGGATCCATCCTTTCCTGCTGCGCCGGACAAAAGACCGTGTGGCAAAAGAACTGCCGATGAAGACGGAAATGGTCCGGTATGTGGATTTTGGGGTGACGCAGCGTCAGATTTATGAATCGATGCGTGAGTTGATGGACCGTAAGGTACGGGAGGAAGTTGCAAAGCTGGGCATTGCCCATTGCCAGATGATCATCCTGGAAGCATTGCTGAAACTGCGTCAGGTCTGTTGTGATCCCCGTCTGCTCAAGGGCAGCTACAGGAAAACCAATGCTTCTGCGAAGCTTACGGAATTGATGTCGATGCTCAATGAACTGTTGCAGGAAGACCGCCGCATCCTGGTGTTCTCCCAGTTCACCAGCATGCTGACACTGATTGAGCATGAACTGATACTCAGGAACATTCCCTATGAACTGTTGACCGGTGAAACCGTTGACCGGGTTGGTGCCGTCAGGCGTTTCCAGGAAGGCGAGGTCAAGGTTTTCCTTATCAGCCTGAAAGCGGGAGGGGTCGGCCTGAATCTCACGGCGGCTGATACGGTCATCCACTATGACCCATGGTGGAATCCTGCTGTTGAAAACCAGGCAACAGACCGGGCATGGCGTATCGGTCAGGACAAGCCGGTATTTGTTTACCGTCTGATTGCCAGAGGGACTTTGGAAGAGCGGATACAGCGGTTGCAGCAGCGTAAACACCATCTGGCGGACGCCATGCTGTCCTCAAGCCTTGGGCAATCGGAGCAGTTCCAGATTACCACTGAAGATTTACAGGCGATTTTCAAACCAATGGAATTACCGTTTATTCCTGAGGAATAGCGGTAAAGGCATATAGACAGGAAATGCTGAAAAAAAGAGTTCCAAAACAGAGCGAAATGGTAGAAAATAAAAGTTTGGAACTTTCCTTTCAGGCACAAACCTGACTGTGAAATCATTTTCCCCAATGAGTTGAGAATTATGGCAGCAGACAATA
>JAHAYL010000061.1 GCA_018384065.1 Oxalobacter sp. | reverse complement strand
GTATGGTAACAAGCCTGACCGGTGGGATGATGGTCTGAAGGGCATGGACCGGCTGCGTTGCATCATCAACTGTTTCACCCGCTTGCGTTTCTGTTCCAAGAAGGGCGTGATGGAGTTTGATGCTAAGCTGGGACCAGAAACGGCGCCAGAAGGGTATATGCCCTGGTTTGAGGTGCCTGACAGGAAATCCAAGGACAGTCTGGTCATCTGGGGGCATTGGTCGACGTTGGGGCTGGTCAACCGACCGAACCTGTTGGCAGTGGATACCGGGTGTTTATGGGGTGGTGCGCTGACGGCTGTCCGGTTGGATGACCGGGCGGTGTTCCAGGTCAAGTCTTCGGGTTACCGGGTGCCTAGTTTCTGAGTATCTGTCGGATGGGCAAGGGCAGCCTGAATGGCTGCCTGGGTTTCATGTGCCAGTTCACGGCGTTTTTTGCTTTCTGGACTGATGGTTGGAAGCACAGTCAGTTCAGCGGTGATGCCATCGGTGCTGAAAATCCGTTTCATGCTTTCCTGCATGGTCATATCCCCGGTGAAATCCACTGCATCGGCATAGGTGCCGTCTGGCATCAGGTAGCGGATGGCGAATGGCTGGATGGGCAGGTTGACTTGGATAGCCCCTTCAAACAGGTTGGGGTGGAAAGGCAGCATTCCGCCCTGTTTGGCTGTGGTGCCTTCAGGGAAGAAGATGCACCGTTCTTCGGCGTTCAGGTTGCCGACCAGTTTGCCGAGTATCTGTTTCAGGTTCCTGCCGCTGGAGCGGTCAAGATACAGGGTGCCGACTTTCCTGCCGAGGTAGCCCATGACGGGCCAGTTCGCCATGGTGGATTTGGCGATGAAATGCCCGTTGAAATGGGAATAAATCAGGAAGATGTCGAGCCATGAGATGTGGTTCGAGACGACCAGTGACCGGGCTTCAATCCGTTCAGGGTGGTTGACCTGCATCTTTACGCCAGCGATTGCCATCAGTTTACGGGACCATTGCCTGACATAGCGGTCTTTTGCGGCCTGGCTGATGAAAGGATAGACCACGCCGCAGTAGAACACTGCGGCGAGGGCATGAAGGACCAGACGGATTGTCCGGAAGAGGCTGCGCATGGCTGGATGGCGCCAGTCAGATGTCAGCGCTCAAAGACAGGCTGCCCGTCCACAATGGTCATGCGGATGCGGCCAGGAATCTCACGGCCAAGGAATGGGGTATGGCGTCCTTGGCTGACAAGGCTGTTGGCTTCTACGGTCCAGATGGCTTTCGGGTCAAAGATGCAGATGTCTGCCGCTTCTCCGGTATCCAATGTCCCGCAGGGCAGGTTCAGGATGCGTGCAGGTTCGCTGGTGATTTTTGCAATTGCAGCGGAAAGCGCATCATCCCCGCCATTTTCTTGGGCCCATTTCAGGGTCAGGGACAGCAGCAGTTCGAGACCGGTTGCGCCAGGGACTGCTTCACCGAATGGCAGGAGTTTTTCATCGTCATCTGTCGGGGTATGGTCAGAACAGATGGCATCGATGGTACCGTCTAGAAGCCCTGCCGTGATGGCATCCCGGTCTTGGCTGGAGCGCAGTGGCGGTACCAGGCGTGCGTTGGAATCAAAGAAGTCGATGTCCGCATCGGTCAGGTGCAGGTGATGGATGCCGGCATCGGCGGTGACAGGCAGTCCTTCTGCTTTTGCCTGGCGGACAAGGTCAATCCCGGCAGCACTGGACAGGCGGCACAGATGGACGCGGGCACTGGTCACACGCATCAGTTCAAAGATGGTGTGCAGGCTGATGGTCTCTGCGATGACGGGAATGCCGGAAAGCCCCAGTCTTGCAGACAGGGGACCGGAATGCGCCATGCCGTTCTTGCCAAGTGAAGGGTCCTGTGGCTGTAGCCAGATGCAGTAGTCAAAGGATTTGGCATACTGCATGACGCGGAGCAGCATTTCGGTGTCAGGCATCGGGGCGTTTGCATTGGAGAAACCGATGCAGCCTGCATCGGTCAGCTCAGACATCTCGGTCAGTTTCTCACCATGCAGTCCAATGGTAAGGGCACCCAGTGGATAGATATGCGCCTTGTTCAGGGTGGATGCCCGGTATTTCAGCATTTCAACAAGACCAGGTTCATCCAGTACGGGTTCTGTATCCGGCGGACAGACCAGTGAGGTCACGCCGCCTGCCAGGGCGGCATCCAGCTCAGATTTCAGGAATGAACGGTGTTCGTCACCCGGTTCACGCAGGCGGGCTCCCAAGTCAACGAATCCTGGGGTGACGACCAGTCCGGTTGCATCGACAGTGCGGTCTGGTACGAAGTCCAGTCCTGCACCGTCTGTAAATACAGCAGCGATTTTGCCATCCGCTACTGCCAGGTTGCAGATACGGTCGATATTGTTGGCAGGGTCGATGACACGGCCGTTTTCAATCAGTAATTTCATTATTATCTCCAGCAGTCGTCAGTCATCAATTGCCAGCCAGGATGCTCATGACAGCCATTCTTACGGCAATACCGAAAGTCACCTGTGACAGGATGACAGCCTGTGATCCGTCTGCCACCGCTGAGTCGATTTCGACTCCCCGGTTGATGGGGCCAGGATGCATGACGATGGCATCTGGTTTAGCGAGTGCCAGCCGTTCGGCAGTCAGCCCGTAACTCTTGAAGAATTCCTGTGTGGTCGGTAGGAGGGCGCTGTTGATGCGTTCGTTCTGGACACGCAGCATGATGATGACATCGACGTCTTTCAGCCCTTCATCCATGTTGGTGAACTGACGGACACCGAGTTCAGAGAGTCCGGATGCCAGGAGGGTGGCAGGTCCGATGGTGCGGATTTCCGGTACCCCAAGCGTCTTCATGGCATGGATGTCGGAACGGGCGACACGGCTGTGGACCACGTCACCGACAATCGCGACTTTCAGGTTGCTGAAGTCTTTTTTGTAGTGGCGGATGGTGTACATATCCAGCAGCCCCTGGGTCGGATGGGCATGGCGGCCATCCCCGGCATTCACGACATGCAGATGATGGCGCTTATGGTCGTTGATGTGCTTCGCAATCAGGAACGGTGCACCGGACTGGGAATGCCGGACAACGAACATGTCTGCATTCATCGAGGTCAGGTTGTCAACTGTATCCAGCAGGGTTTCCCCCTTGCTGGTGGAAGATGCCGCGATGTTCAGGTTGATGACATCCGCAGAGAGGCGTTTAGCGGCGATCTCGAATGTTGTGCGGGTGCGGGTGGAGTTTTCAAAGAAGAGGTTGAAAACACTCTTGCCCCGCAGCAGCGGGACTTTCTTCACTTCACGGTCTGATACGCTGACAAAGGAAGTGGCGGTGTCAAGGATATGGAGGATGATGTCTTTCGGCAGGTCACGCAGTGCCAGCAGGTGCTGCAGCTCGCCGTTGCTGTTCAGTTGGGGATTAAGCATTTTCTACCGTCAGAGAGAAAGATTTATCATCGGCCTGGTGCAGGACCAGCATTTCATGCCGGTCTGCGGAAACGGTCGCCGCAACGAAATCCGCTGCAATCGGCAGCTGCCTGCCACCACGGTCAACTAGGGCTGCCAGCATGATGCGTGCGGGGCGTCCATAGTCGAACAGTTCATTGATGGCAGCACGGGTTGTGCGTCCTGTGTAGAGCACGTCATCAACCAGCAGGATGGTCGCGCCATCCACGTCAAAGGGAATCTGTGTGGGTTTCACTTCAGCGGGAAGTCCTTTTTCCGCATAGTCGTCCCGGTAAAAGGATACATCGATGAAGCCGGGTGGTGTGGCAAGGCCCAGGTCAGATGCCATACGTTCAGCAAGCCATGCGCCACCGGAGCGGATGCCGGCAATGGCGACATGGTCAATGCCTTGGATGGCTTCGCGGATTTCTGCAGTCAGGTCCTGATACAGCTTTTCCGCGTCAAGTTCGGAAACAGAAGGTTTCATGGAAACGGTCGACTCCTGTAAGTGATTGAGGATCCTAAGGGGAAGCCTGCAGCATCTGTTTTCAGATAAAGCACCAGACAAGGCGGCTGCCAGGCCGTCATTGCAGGCTGTACCCATATCACATCGATTTTAGCAGACCTGTATCTGCGTGATGCAGAAAAATAAGCGGGAAGGAAGCGGGATGGCATCCGTAGGGGCGGCATCCAATCATTTGGCTGTTGAGGCCTTTTCGTCGAAGTACTGCTGCAGGATCAATGCGGCGGCATGTGCATCGTCTTCTTCGCCACGCCTGAAATTGAGGACGGTGGAGGAGTACCGCTCATCGACATGGACGGTCTCAATGCCGAAACGGCCTTTCAGGCGGTTGGCGAAACGGCGGCAATGGGCAGTCATCTCATGTTCGGTACCATCTGGGTAACGGGGCAGTCCAACAACAGCCAAGGCTGGCCGCCATTCTTCCAGCAGGGATTTGATGGCGGCGAATTTCCGGTCGTTTGCTTCTTCATGGATGATGGTCAGCGGGCGGGCTGAAGCTGACAGGGTGTTGCCGATGGCTACGCCGATTTTCTTCATGCCAAAATCAAAACCGATGATGATTTCCGGTTGGCTGTCCATGACGGGTTTCCCAAAAAGGCTTTATTGCAGGGTCGGGTTTTCATTGGAAGTCACCAGCAATGCAGGATCAAAACCCAGTTTATGGATGGCAGCTTCGTAGCGTTCTGCAAAGGGTGTTTTGAACAGCATATCGGCATCAGCCTTGACTGTCAGCCAGGCGTTCCTGCTGATTTCATTCTCCAGCTGTCCAGCATCCCAACCGGCATAACCGATGGCGACCAGTGAATGGCGGGGACCGTTGTTTCTGGCAATCGCTTCCAGAACATCGCGGGAAGAGGTGAAGGCAATCTGGTCGGAGATTTTCAGGGATGCCGAGTAGGCGGCATCGGTGCTGTGCAGGATAAACCCCCGGTCACCCTGTACAGGACCGCCGAACATGACAGGGACATCCACTTTGTCCTTTGCTGCTTCGTCAATGGGCAGCTCCTGTTTTTCCAGCAGGGTAGACAATCTGACATCCATCGGCTTGTTGATGACAATGCCCAATGCCCCGAATTCATTGTGTTCACACAGATAGACAACAGTCCCACCGAAAACAGGGTCAGGACTTCCCGGCATGGCAATCAGGAGATGGTCAGTAAGGTTCATGGCAGTCACCCGTCAGATTGAAACAGCATCAGACCAAGCGGTGCAAGGTCATACCTCATGCAGACATTTTATCAGCATTTGTTCATCCCAAAGAGGAAAAGTACCTGTAGATGCACTGATGTCCGATGTTCTATAAAGATTGGGGCTGATGGATAAATTTCAACAAATAAATGTAAAGCAGGTAAAATAGGCGGAACTTTTGCCCAATGGCAATGGGCTTTCCTTTCAATCTTAACAATAACTGCTGGACTCATCATGACCATCAAATCAGATAAATGGATACGGCGCATGGCTAAAGAGCACCAGATGATCGATCCGTTTGAGCCCGGTCAGGTGCGTTTTGTGGATGACCGTAAGATTGTTTCCTATGGTGTTTCTTCTTACGGCTACGATGTCCGTTGTGCCGATGAATTCAAGATTTTCACCAATATCAACAACAGCATCGTCGATCCAAAGAATTTCGACGATAAGTCTTTTGTTGATTTCAAGGGTGATGTCTGCATCATTCCGCCGAATTCTTTTGCATTGGCAAGGACGGTCGAGCGGTTCCGTATCCCACGCAATGTGCTGACAGTCTGTCTTGGCAAATCCACTTATGCAAGATGCGGCATCATTGTGAATGTCACCCCGTTTGAACCGGAATGGGAAGGGTATGTGACGCTGGAATTCTCCAATACCACGCCGTTGCCAGCCAAGATTTATGCTTGGGAAGGCTGTGCGCAGGTGCTTTTCTTTGAAAGCGATGAGGAATGCGAGGTTTCCTATAAAGACCGTGGCGGCAAGTATCAGGGGCAGACGGGCGTGACTCTGCCCAAGGCGTGATACAAAAACAGGAAGCAGGACAGGTTCTGCGTCCTGCCTGCAAGATACAAGAAAACCGGCAGTTGATGCCGGTTTTCTTATGGATGCCTGTCAGGCATCAGGCCTGTTTCGCCTTGATTTCCGCTTGGGCTTCTTTTGCCAGCTCAATGGCGGATTCGAGGTCAGGCACCATGTATTTGCCGAGGCGTTCATCCATTCTCAACCGCTGGAGCTGACGCAGCGGGAAGTCGGTTGCACCGGCAATGATGAAGACCTTGCCACGGGCGACCACATTCTGTTGGAAGCCTTCGATGATGTCTCCAGCACTGTTGTCGATTGACAGCAGGTTGGTGAAGTCGAAGATGACGACATCAGGCGCATTTTCAGCAACCATGTATTTCGGGCTGGTGGCGTCTTCCAGTTTAGAGACGGAGCCGAAGAACAGGGCACCTTCGAGGTTCCAGATGTCGATGCCTTTCGGTACATCGGTCCGGTTTTCTTCCTTGACAACCTTGGTCAAGGTGTTGATGCGGTACAGGAAGAACAGGGCAGCGACCCCCAGGCCCACTTCCACAGCAACGGTCAGGTCGAAGATGACGGTCAGGAAGAAGGTTGCCAGCAGGGTTGCCTTGTACGACATCGTGAACTGGCGGAGCCGGACAAATTCACGCCAGTTGCCCATGTTGAATGCCACAAACAGCAGGATGGCAGACAGGGCGCACAACGGGATGTTGGCGGCAAGCGGTGCGGCTGCCAGCACGATGCCCAGCAGGGTGATGGCATGGATGATGCCGGCCAGCGGTGAGGTACCGCCGCTCTTGATGTTGGTGACGGTACGGGCGATGGTGCCGGTTGCAGGCATGCCGTTCAGGAATGGGACAACGCAGTTTGCGATACCTTGACCCATCAGTTCCTGGTTCGGGTCATGGCGGTCGTTGATCATGGTGTCTGCGACACGGGCGCACAACAGGGATTCAATCGCACCTAGGACAGCGAGTGTCAGGGCTGGACGGATCAGGTGCTCGAATGCCGAGATGGAGACTTCCGGAACAGTGAAGCTTGGCAGTGCCTGTGGGATGCCACCGAACCGGCTGCCGATGGTCTCAACCGGCAGATGGAAGACACTGACAACAACTGTCATGACAACCAGGACAACGATGGTGCTGGGGACACGTGCAAGCCAGCGCCTCCAGCGGGGAGAATTGTTGTTCCAGGTACGGGGCCAGCCGAACACCAGGATCAGGGAAACGATGCCCAGACCGATGGAATAGGGGTTGAAGGTATCGATGGCACCGTAAATCGTGCCGATCTGCGCAAAGAATTCCGCAGGCATTTTCGCCACCTGCAGTCCCAGGAAGTCCTTGACCTGTGAAAGGCCGATCAGGACAGCGATACCATTGGTGAACCCGATGACCGTGGACACAGGGATGAACCGGATGAAACTCCCTATCTTGAACAGCCCCATCAGGAACAGCACAATCCCCGAAAGGAAAGTGGCAAGGAGCAGGTTGAAGACGCCATATTGGTCGATGATGCCATAGACAATGACGATGAATGCCCCGGCGGGACCACCGATCTGGACCCGTGACCCACCGAATACTGCGATGAGGAAACCGGCGATGATGGCGGTGTAGATACCGGATTCAGGGGAAAGGCCTGAGGCAATGGCGAATGCCATCGCGAGGGGGAGGGCAACGATACCAACCGTTATCCCAGCAGAAATGTCGTTGGTGAGGTTGCCGGTGGAATATCCGCGGAACAGTGACAGGACAATGGGCCGGAAGCCTGTTATAGGCAACCGTTTGAAGAAAGACGGTTTTGAGCTCATATGCTTATTTTCCTTTCTGAAAGGAAACAGTGCAGGTCCGGAGGCATTGTCTTTTTTCAGCGTTTCCGTGTTGCTGGAGACGGTGAAACTGAGACAGGGCACGGCCGATGTCCTGCTCGAAATGTTGTGCAATCCCGGTAAAAAAAGGATTACTCCAGCATGATAAAGCAATCGATGGTTTTCGTCAGTATTTTTCGGATAATTTAAAGTGGGTTGATGGTTCAGGACAGGATAACAACAGGACTTTGGATCAGGTGATGGCTGTTTAACGGAAAGATGGTGGCAGGAAAGCCCTTCAGGCAGGCATGGGTGTTTGTTACAAAGTACAATAAGGCTTGATTGTCACCTGCCAGTGCGTTAGGTTACAGATTCCATTATCAGGTTTTTTGGATTTCAGCTATGGATGCCACTTTTGTCTGGCCCGTCCGGGTCTATTTTGAGGATACTGATTCCGGAGGAGTCGTCTATTACGCCAATTATCTCAAGTTCTATGAGCGTACACGCAGTGAATGGTTGCGGACACTCGGTATCAGCCAGCAATCCCTGGCGCAGGAACGCCAGGTCCTGTTTGTCGTCCGGAATGTGGCGGTCAATTACCACCGTTCCGCTGTGCTGGATGATGCTTTGTCTGTCACGCTGGATGTGGCAAGGATCAAGGGAGCCTCAATTGAGTTTGAGCAGAAAGTCATCCGGGATTCAGATGCGGCGCTCTGTTCTTCCTGCCGGGTCACGATTGTCTGTGTGGATGGGAGGAAGATGAAACCGATGGCATTTCCAAAGGATATCCTGGAGAAATTCCAGGCAGCTTCTGGTTCCCGGAAATCCTGATAGGATAGAAGGAAAGGATAAGGAAACAGGCTAAGACTATGCAGACAGCTCACAATCTTTCATTCATCGCATTGATTTCCAATGCTTCGCTGATTGTCCAGATCATCATGGTTGGCCTTCTGGTCATTTCCCTGCTGAGCTGGGCTTATATCTTCCAGAAGTTTGCGACATTGCGGAAAGCAAGGCAGCAGACGATTGCCTTTGAGGAACGTTTCTGGTCAGGAGGTACCCTGCAGGCGATTTACAAGGATGTCGGCAATGGGACCTTGGATGGACCGCTTGCCCGTATCTTCCATGCAGGTATGGGGGAATACCTGAAGGCGCGCAATGCGGAGGCAACCCATAATGTTTCATTCCTGTTGGACAGTTCCCGCAGGGCGATGCGTGCCGCCTACCAGCGGGAGATGGATGCATTGGAATCCCATCTGTCATTCTTGGCATCGGCGGGTTCTGTATCTCCATATATCGGGCTGTTCGGCACAGTCTGGGGCATCATGAATGCTTTCCGTGGCCTGGCAGATGTCCAGCAGGCGACATTGGCGACGGTTGCGCCCGGTATCGCTGAAGCATTGATTGCTACGGCTATCGGGTTGTTTGCTGCGATTCCTGCGGTTGTCGCCTATAACCGTTTCTCGAATGATACGGACCGTCTGGCGGTACGCTTCGAGAATTTCATCGAAGAGTTTTCCAATATCCTGCAGAGACAGTCTTAAGGAGTACTTATGTCTGAACCAATCTTCAGCGGTATGCGTGGCGGTCGGCGCAGACGCCTGCGTTCAGAAATCAATGTGGTGCCGTACATCGATGTCATGCTGGTGCTTCTGGTGATTTTCATGGTCTGTGCACCGATTGCCAATATGGGGACGGTTGATGTGCCGACAGCAGAAAAGACTGCGGCACCGCCAGACAGTTTCATCCAGGTTTCCCTGAGACCGGATGTCTCGGCGGAAATCGGGGTACACCGTCCAGACCGGCCTGATGCCGGGTTCCAGAATGTGCCTGACCATGAGGCCTTGATGCGTCAGATGCAGGTGCTTCATGCAGAGCATCCGGATCTGCCGGTATTGATTGCCGCAGACAAGAACATTATTTACAACGAGGTCATCCAGGTGATATCTGATGCCAAGAAAATGGGCATACGCAGGGTAGGGCTGGCAACACAGTAAGGTGGTGGCATGCAGCATGGTATCCTGATTCCAAAAGTGCCAAGGCTTTCGCGAGGATCATTGATCCTGGCAGTGGTTGTCCATTGCCTGTTGATTGGCGGTCTCTGGTTCGGGGTCAGCTGGCAGCCAAAGCCGGATCAGGTGGTTTCTGCCGAGGTCTGGGATGTCAAGGTACGCGAAGCGGCGCCATTGGCGGCAGGTGAGATGGCGGCAGAGTCCGGGACACCGGATGCAGCGGAAAAGATGGAAGGCGCCAATGCCCAGGAACCAATGGAGACAGGGGCAGGGCAGCCTGAACCCAAACCGGTTCCAGCGCTACAGGAAAGGCCTGATATCGCCTTGGCACAAGACCGCCGCCGTGCGGAACAGCAGGCACGCCGTGAGGCTGAGCTGCGCAGGCAGCTTGCCCAGGCACAGGCGGATTCCAGGCGTCAGGCGGAAGCGAAGCGGCTTAAAGCCTTGCTGGCGGCAGAAGCTGGGCGTGTCGCGGCAGGTTTTGGTGGTGGCCGTGGCGCAGGGCTGGGCGGTGGTTACGCCCGGGGAACAGGAGGCGGTGGTACTGCCTATGGCAGGACAGGGACAGGGGGAACCGGTGCAAATGCCTATGCAACGGCTCCTGGCAGGGCAGATGGTGCTTATGTCCGACGGGTTGCTGCTAAAATCAAGTCCAATACCATATACAATGTATCAACCATATCTGGTAACCCGGCCGTGGTTTATGATGTTGAGCTGTTCCCGGATGGCAGTGTGCGCAGTATCCGCAAGCGCCGTTCATCCGGTGTGGCAGGCTTTGACGAAGCAGTCCGTCAGGCTGTTCACCGGTCGGTACCCTTCCCAAGGGATTCCTCCGGCAGGGTGCCATCATCGTTTGTACTGACACATCGTCCGAAAGGCTGAGAAGACATGATTTCAACGACTATCAGGCAGCTAAGGCACTTTCTGCTGACCATTGCTGGATTGTTTTTTGCTGCCAGTGTCATGGCGCAGGAGACACTCAACATCGAGGTTTCCGGTGTCGGTTCATCTGCAACCCCAGTCATGGTGGCAGGGTTTTCTGGGGAAGATGCTGTCAATGTGACCAGGATGATCCGTGCAGACCTAGCGCGCACTGGGGCTTTCATCGTGACCGGTGAAGGGGTTTCCCTGCCTGAATCCACTTCTTATGATGGTGCAAAACAGCTGTCCGCAGGTGCATATGCGGTTGCAGTCGGTTCCGTAAGCAGTCTGTCTGGCGGACAGGTTGAAGTCCGTTACCGTCTGTACGACCTCCGTAAGTCCCAGCAGGTTTCTTACCTGTCATTGGTTTCGCCGGCAGAGAAAGTCCGTTACACCGCCCACCGCATCGCTGATGACATCTATCAGAAATTGACCGGTATCCGTGGCATTGCAGGGACCCGTCTTGCTTATGTCGCCAAGGCAGGCAAGGAATACCGTCTTGAGGTTTCGGATGCTGATGGTGGTGGCAGGCAGGTGGCATTGCGTTCCAATGAGCCGATCATCTCCCCATCCTGGTCCCCGGATGGCAGCAAGGTGGCTTATGTGTCTTTTGAAGCGAAGAAGCCGGTTGTCTATATCCAAGATCTCCGTACGGGGGCGCGTCATGTCGTTGCCAATTACAAAGGCAACAATTCGGCGCCATCCTGGTTCCCTGACGGGTCCCGTATTGCGGTTGCACTGTCGAAAAATGGCTATACCCAGGTCTATACTGTCAGTGCCAGTGGCGGCAGCCTGAAGCAGGTCACCCATACAAACAGTATCTGCACTGAGCCTCAGGTCACACCTGACGGGCAATGGATTTATTTCACCAGTGACCAGAGCGGTGGTCCGCAGATTTACAAGGTCAGTACTGCTGGCGGGACTCCCCAGCGTGTGACTTTCAGTGGCAGTTACAACATCAGTCCACGGGTTTCTCCGGATGGCCGCCATCTGGCTTTCATCTCAAACAGGAATGGCGGTTTCCAGCTTTACCTCAAGGATCTCGGCAATGGGCAGGAGATGAGGATGTCCAACACCTACCGGGATGAATCGCCAAGTTTCTCACCGAACGGTCAGTACATCATGTATTCAACAGATTCTGGACGGAGCGGTACCTTGTCTGTCGTTTCGATTGATGGATCGTTCCGGCAGAAAATCTCAATGAAAGCAACGGATGTCCGTGAACCTTCATGGAGTCCATTCTCGAAATAACCGATATGAAAGGAGCAATCATGACAGATTTAAAAAAACTTGTTGTCATTCTTTCCAGCGTCTTGATGCTGACTGCCTGTGGTTCTTCCGTCAAACTCGATGAGGATGCTTCCAATAATGGTGCATCGATTTATGGTGTCGATGGCAACGGTGCTTATGGGGATGATGCTGAGCTGAATAATCCAAACAGCCCGCTCTACGAAAAAAGCGTTTATTTCGATTTTGACAAGTACACGGTTAAGGAAGCTTACCGTCCACTTGTCTCTGCACATTCCAATTACCTGAATACCCATAAGGCCAGGAGGATTGTCATCCAAGGCAATACCGATGAACGTGGAGGACGCGAATACAACTTGGCACTGGGACAGAAACGTGCGGAAGCTGTCCGCCGTTCGATGGCATTGCAGGGGGTTTCCGACAGCCAGATGGAAGCCGTTTCCTTTGGAAAGGAAAAACCCCGTGCCGAAGGGCACAACGAAGCCGCTTGGTCCCAGAACCGCCGTGCTGACATTGTCTATCAGTAACCATGAGAAACAACGTCACCAGAATTGCAGCGGCGCTGCTTGCCTGTTCTGCTTGGTTTGCCGTGCAGGATGCCCATGCTTTTTTTGAAGATGATGAGGCACGCCGGCATATCCTCGACCTCCGGGAAAAGAAGGCGGACAAGTCCAGTCTGATTGAACTGCAGAGTCAGAATGATGCCCTGAAGCAGGAAATTGCCGACCTGCGGGGGCAGATTGAGGTGCTGACCCAGAAAACCACTGAGATGGAGTCACGCCAGAAAGATTTTTATCTCGATCTGGATGACCGTCTGAGAAGGCTGGAAGGCAAGCCTCCTGCAGCCCGGGTAAAACCTGACGGCGAAGAGGGGGCGGAGGAGGCGAAGGCAGACAGTGGTCCCAAGGATCCACCAGGTGCAGATAAACCTGCTGACCTTTCTGTCAATACGGAAGAGGCGGATTACGAGGTTGCAGAGAAGCGGTTCAAGGCGGGCAACTACAAAGGCGCAATCGCTGTTTACAGCAGGTTCATCCAGAAGTATCCAGATTCACACCGGCTTGGACATGCTTATTACCAGCTTGGCAATGCCTATTACCTGCAGAAGGACTACAAGAACGCTTACCGGAACCAGAGCATCATCCTCAAGCGTTTCCCGCGCAATCCGGTTGCTCCTGATGCGATGCTGAATATGGCGACCTGCCAGATCGGCATGAACAATGTTGCGGGTGCGAAGAAGACATTGACGGACCTCACTAAGAATTATCCTGCTTCCAATGCGGCAAAACGGGCGAAAAGCATCTTGTCCCAGCTGTAAGCTTCCTTCAATAATTGAAAAACCCCATTAAGATATGATCCTTAATGGGGTTTTATATCTGTTGGTCTTCCAGTCAGTCATCATCATCGAATGACCAGCTGCTGCCTGAATCACTGTCATCACTGCCGAAAGACCAACTGCTGCCGGCATCATTGTCATTGCTTCCGCCAAGTGGCCAGTTACCAAGCGGGCTGCTGTCATCATCATTGGAAGCCAGCCAACCTCCATTATTGCTGCCAGTGTCATTTTCATCCGTCACCCAACCGGCGGCATTATTGCTGTCATCGACTCCACCAAGGTTATCCAATGAACCCAAACCACCACCAAATACGCCGGACATCGGGTTGTCTCCATCGGAACCATTGCCTAGGACATTGCCGAAAGGGGAGTCTTCCCCATTGCCGGGGAAATTGCCAAATGGTGAGCTGCTGTCATCATCGTTGCCTAAGATGCCACCAAATGGGTTGTTGCCACCGGCTCCCATGCCTGGAAGTCCTGGGAATGGACCATCTGCTTCATCCGGGTAATCGGAATCAGGCATCATTGAAGGATCAGGAGGCATCTGATTGCCAGCCTGCGCCTGACCCTGTCCCATCAACCCTCCAAGGATTGCCTGTGTGGCAATGACGGCAGCACCCGTTTTCACGGCATCACCGAGCACGGACCCCCCGCTTTGTCCTTCATGTATCTGGCTATTGCCAGAAACCCTTTCGCCACGCTGTCTCTGTCTCTGGGCGTTGTCCAGAACAGTGTTTCCCTGCTGTGGCTGGGCAGGAACAGGGAGTTTGGCACCACAGGACGGACAGATGGGAGATTGGACATCAACAGTTCTGGCGCAGTACGGGCATTGCTTACCGCCGCCCGCGGCAACTGGTCTTTGCTGTTGCGGATTGTTTGGACCGCTGTTGGGACGGTCCTGTGGCATATTCTGGCGGGGCATTTGTGTCTGGTCAGGCTGTTGGGATCTGTTCCTGTTGCGTTTAACCAGCCAGATGACCCCGACAATAATTAATACGATGATTATCCAACTCATGGCAAACCTCCCAAGATTGATGAACTGGATTCAGTTTACCAGCATTCTGCCTGTTGCAGTGAAGAGAACAGTTATTTCAACCATTCATCCAACAGCCATGTCTTGCCGAGGATGCCGCATGTCAGCTGTTCAGGTGCCAGTCCTGCCTGTTCCCATAGTTTTGGCAGCAGGTGGAGTGGCTCGTCCAACGGCTCATCAGACAGTTTGAATGTCCCCCAATGCATGGCGACAAAATGCCTGGCTTCCAGCATCTGGAAATATTTCACCGCTTCAGCGGGGTCAATATGCTGTGGACTCATGAACCAGCGTGGTGCATAGGCACCTGTCGGCAGCATCGCCACATCGATTTTGCCCTTGAATTTTTCGGCAATCTGCGCAAAGCCATCAAACCAACCCGAATCTCCGGAATGGTAAAGGGTTTTGCCATGCCGGGAAATCACGTACCCACCCCACCAGCTGGTATTGATATCCGCAAGGCCACGCCGGCTCCAGTGTTCAGCAGGGACAAAGGTTACATCAATTCCTTCAACCTGCTCTTCCTGCCACCACCCCATTTCAATGACTTTATTCATGCCATTGGTATGGAACCATTTCCCCAGACCTTGGGGAACAACATAGACCGGTGCATCCCCCAACCGTTTCAAGGTCGCTGCGTCCATATGGTCACGGTGGTTATGGGTGATGAACACAACATCGATCCTTGGCATCACCGTCCATGTCAGGCCGGGGGGGGAATTGCGTTTGATGAATCCAAGTGATTCGGACATCACGGGGTCAATCAGGCAGTTCCTGCCATCCAGCTGAATCAGGAAAGAGGCTTGTCCAATCCATGTCAGGGTGTCAGCAGAACCTGAAGCAATCAGTTGGCCGTCATTGGTTTCAAAGGGGATTGGAACCCCGGTGGAAGGGGATTTTGGGCGCCTTTCGTTGTGCCAACCCATCATCCACTTCAGCGTGTCACTCCCAGCCGGTTTCCGGAAACCGCTTTTCAGATTGGTGAAAACCATACAAAACTCCTTCGGCTGGTATTTTACCCGCTAAATCCTAAGGGCAATCATCTGACAGGGACAGGTCTCTTCTTTGGATTGTTGCATTCTGACACCAGATTCCATTGTTTTGCGGGCAAAATCCGTGCAATGACCATTCTCTGATGACTGACAGGGATATAGCCGGGGTAACTTGGCTATAATCCAGATACTCTGGTGCGGCGCATCTTTCCGATGCGGCGTTAAACGGGAAACACGATGCTTCAGCAATGCTGGCAGAACGTGTGCTGCCCCCGCAACGGTAAACAGGTGTTCATCGAACAGACCGTCCAACCACGCCACTGTGCGACAGCATGGGAAGGCGGACGGAGCCTTCAGGGTGTTTGTCCTGAGCCTGTAGCCCGGATACCGGCCAGGGAAAGGCTGTACTGTGGACGGGGAATCTCCATGGGAAAGACATCAAACCATCTGTCTTGGAACAGGTGGTCAGTCCTGTTTTCCTCTGTTGCCTGTACCCAGTGCTTTCGTAGGCTTGAATCCGGCGGGGATGCCGGATCAATCGAGATTGATGGAAAGATACATGCAATTCAAGAAAACATTCAAACCAGCGCTGTTGGCAACCGTGCTGGCCAGCTGCTTTGCAACAGCAGTCCATGCGGCAGAAGAAGAGGTTGCCAATGAACAGACCTTGGCACCGGTTGTTGTGACCGCTTCACGTATTGAACAGCTCCAGAAGGATGCGATACCGGGTACCATCCTGATTTCCCAGGAAACCCTTCAGCAGAAGAAACTGGCCGATCTGCCTTCAATTTTACGAAGCGAAGCGGGGATTGAAGTTGCCCGTTCGGGAGGCGCAGGGAATACAACTTCCCTTTTTATGCGTGGTACAGAATCCCGTCAGGTGCTTTTACTGATTGATGGCATCCCTGTCCAGGATCCGACGGGAACAGGTACTGTTGATGTCCTGGCGCATCTGATGCCAGACCAGATTGAGCATATTGAAGTTGTCAAAGGCAATGTGTCTTCCATTTATGGCTCAGGTGCTGTCGGCGGTGTTATCCAGGTTTTTACCAAGCAGGGAACAGATACACCACAAGCTAATGCATTTGTTGAATATGGCCGTTATGATACGGTCAAGTTCGGTGCGAACCTGACTGGTAAAACAGAATATGGAACCAAATTTGCCTTTTCTGCCGCACGTTCAAAAACCAATGGTTTTTCTGCCATGGATGCCGCTAAAGACAGCAATGTGAATAAGGATCATGATGGCAACCGTAATGTCGGTTTCACTGCTGCAATTTCACATGAAATCAATAAAGACCATGAAATTGGAGCCCGCCTGTATTACCAGCATGACAAGTTCCAGTACGATGATGCTTATAACTATGATCCGCAGGAAAAGAGCCGAGGGAAGGCTCAGCAGATTATGGGGTCAGTTTTTGTAAAAGACCGGTTTACCTCTGACTGGGTTTCTACGGTGACTGCATCCCGTTCAGTCATCAAGCGCAATGGCTGGGAAGACTACAGTTCCTGGGGCATGGATGGGGCAACGGCATACAGCTATAAGGGTGAGACCAACCAGTTGCAGTGGAACAACCAGATTGCCATCAATGAAAATTGGACGGTTACAGCAGGTGCTGAATATGCTCATGAGAAGGCAACAACAGGTTCATCTTATACACCTGATTACTATGCCATGTCTGGTGGCGAAGGGTACAGCCGTAATAAACAGAGCGTCTATGCTGGTATATTGGGCAATATGGGGGCACACCATATCCAGGCAAACATCCGTTATGATCATGTCGAAGACTCTGGCTCAGACTGGACAGGCTATCTGGGATATGCTTATGACATTACGGATGAATGGAAGGCATTGGCAAGTATTTCCAGTTCTTTCCAAGCACCTACCATGTATCAGATGTATTCCCAATACGGGAATAAAGGACTGGAATCTGAAAAGTCCAAGGCTGCTGAACTTGGGATTCAATACGCCTCTGGCGATACCACTTTCCGGGCGACAGCTTTTGAATGGCGTACCCGTGACTTGATTGATTTTGCCTATGATGCTAATTGGAATGGCAGTTATTACAACACGGGCAAGGCCAAGAACTATGGCATTGAACTGACCGGTTCGACCAAGCTTTGGGGCTTTGACCTGAAAGGTAATGCAACTTGGCAGAATCCTAAGAACCGTGATACTGATGAACGGTTGCTACGCCGTGCCAAGCAGACGGCTTCCATTGAAGTCGGCAGGACTTGGGGGCCATTCTATGGCGATGTCAATGTCCAGTATTCCGGCCGTCGTAAAGACTATGGCGGCGATGATGGCTCCTATGCCATTGTCAACTTGGATGCCCGTTATGAAATCAACAAGCATCTTTCCGTCTATGGTCGGGTTGAGAACCTGTTCAACAAAGACTATGAAACTGTCTATGGTTACAATCAGACCGGTGCAGCCGCTTACGTTGGCGTGAACGTCAAGATGTAAAATAACGGGATGACTGACCATCCCGTTAAAGACCTGCCAAGATGACAGATAGCCAGTTTCCTCCAGCTTCCTATGCCCAGCAGAAAAAGCGGAAGGCTGGCTGGTTGGTCATCCTGCTGTGTAGTACAGTGGCAGGTCTTTTCCTTTGTACTGCCATCGGCTCGGTTTCCATCAGCATCAGCAGTGTCTGGCAGGGTATCTTTGGGTTACTGACCGGACAGTTGATTGAAACCGATAGTCTTATCGCGGCGATGCGGCTGGAACGTGTCGGTGCGGCATTCTTGGCAGGCGCGTCCTTGGCACTGGCTGGGTGCCTGATGCAGGCACTGCTCCGCAATCCTTTGGCTGACCCCTATATCCTTGGGGTGTCTGGTGGTGCTTCGGTCGGTGCCATTGCTGTCCTGTTTTTCTCTGCCGCCTGTCTTGCCATCAATATTGCTGCATTGGTGGGCGCTGCTCTTATCACCGTTAGCCTGTATCTGCTCTCAAGACGCAGTTTCGGTAGTCTTCATGGGACGACGCAAATCCTGTTGACAGGGGTGATGCTGGCATTCGGCTGTGGTGCACTGGTGACACTGATGTTGACCCTTGCGCCTGCCCATGACCTGCGTGGCATGGTTTTCTGGTTGATTGGCGACCTGTCTGGAACGCCATTTTCGCTGACACAGTGTTTACTGTTAGTGATTGTCTTGGGATGGAGCTGGCATCAGTCCAATGCCATCAACCTGCTGTCCCGGCAGGCTGATATGGCAGCTTCGTTGGGGGTTCCTGTTACATCGCTTCAGAAAACCCTGTTTGCCCTGTCAGCCATCCTGACTGCAATGGCTGTTGCTGAAGCGGGATGCATCAGTTTTGTCGGGATGACGGTACCACATATCTGCCGCCGTATCTGGGGTTCAGACCATCGCTGGCTGGTGCCTGCCTCGACCCTGATGGGCGGTCTGTTCCTCATCCTTGCAGACACCATTGCCCGTAGTGTGGTTTCACCAATCCAGCTGCCTGTCGGTGCGGTCACTGCCATCATCGGGGCGCCGGTTTTCCTGTTCCAGTTGAGGAAAGGAGGGCGGTGATGCTTACGGTTCAGGACCTTTCCATCCGGACAGCAGGGAAAGCATTGGTGACAGGCCTCAACCTGACCATTGAAGCTGGGCAGAGCTGGTTCATCTACGGTGCCAATGGCGTAGGGAAATCGACATTGATGCGTGCATTGGCAGGGCTTGACAGCCAGCAGGCAGCAGGCATTGCCGTGCAGGGGACAATAACCCTCAATGGAATTCCCCTGCATGATATGCCACCTGTCGAATTGGCGCAGAAACGGGCGTGGCTGCCACAGACCCAGACAGATGCCTTTGGATGGACAGTCTTTGAAACAGTCTTGGCCGCGCGGTTTCCGCACCATGGCGGCCTTTGGGAAAACAGGGAAGATATGGCAATCGCGGAAGGTGCCTTGAAGCAGATGGACCTGGAGGCATTCAGTGACCGTGATATCCGCACCTTGTCCGGTGGTGAACGCCAGCGGGTGGCAATCGCTTCCCTGATTGCCCAACAGACACAGCTTATCCTGATGGATGAACCGGCAACATCGCTGGATTTACCGCATCAGCATGCATTGATGCAGTTCATCAACCAGCAGGCGGCTCAGCAAAGGGCACTGGTGACGATTGTGCATGACCTCAATCTGGCAAGACTGGCTGCGACCCATGTCCTGCTGCTTAACGGTGATGGCAGATGGCAGGCAGGGGAACGGACAGCCATGATGACCGAAGAAAATCTTTCCCTTTGCCTGCATTGCCCAGTCAGGCAGGTGCCCTATGGTAATGAAACGGTTTTTGTTGCCGTCTGAGGAGGCGTCATGAACGTGGCATTTGAGGCAAGGCGGTCTGCAGTTCTTATCGGGATGGCTGCCATATGCCTGCTGGCAGGCTGTACATCAGGTCATCAACAGACAGGAAAAACAAAGCAGGGCGCAATCCAGGTCATTGATGGCGATGGCTATACTGTGACGCTCAACCAGCCTGCGGAACGCATCATCACATTGTCTCCCCATACAACCGAACTGGTCTATGCCATTGGGGCTGGCTCCCAGATTATTGCGACAACCCGTTACAGTGATTATCCCAAAGAGGCGGGAAACCTGCCGACAGTCGGTGATGTCCAGCAGCTGGATATCGAAAAAATCATCAGCCATCATCCTGACCTGATTGTCCTGTGGCCCAGTGGCAGTGCTTCCCGTCAGGTCGATGAACTGATGAAGGCAGGGATACCCATTTACCGTACCCATCCTCGGAAGCTGGCGGATATTCCAGTAGATATGGAAAAGCTGGGACAGCTTACCGGGCATCCAGAACAAGGCTCGGAAAGTGCCCGGCAATGGCGTGGCAGCTTGGAAAAACTCCGCCATCAATACAGTGCCAGCCAGAAAATCAGGGTTTTCTATCAGGTTTATGACCGTCCACTCTACACCATCGGTGGGACTCAGATCATTGATGAAGCGGTTACGGTCTGTGGCGGACAGAATATTTTCCATGATATCCAGGCATTGGCACCTATCCTTAGCGTTGAGACCGTGCTGGCACGGAATCCTGATGCCATCATCAGCACAGGGGGCAGGAGTAGTGAGAATGGCTTGGGGCTTTGGCGGCGTTTCCCGATGCTGAATGCCACCCGGACACAGAGCCTTTATTTCCTGGAGTCAGACCTGATCAGCCGGCCAGGTCCCCGCATGGTCCAGGGCATCAAACTGTTGTGTGAGAAAGTCGAAGATGCCCGCAGGAAGCAGTCATTGGAATAGCTGATGGATAGTTGTATGATTCCTGAAAGATATCTTCAGGATATTCTTATTGGCGGGTCAGACCTGTTCAGTTTTCAGGCATCCTGGTAATCACAATCCGATAGGATTCACCGGTATGCTTTAAAGGATAGACAGCTTCTTTGTAGGAGCCGTTCTGGAAGACAATCATGGCGGTCACGATAGCTGTTGAGCCTTTATCGGCTTCATTGCGTTTGATGAATTCTGGCTGCCCATCTTTAACCTTGCCATTTGTAAAACGGGTCAGGACATCCTTGATGGTGACGTCTTGGAAAACACCCCTGCCATCCAGTTCTTTTTTGTCCTGTTGCAGCACGTCGCGGATTTTTTGCTGATAGGCGGCTGGATTGCTGATATTTTCCGGTACATAGACCAGTTTGGCAGCGTTTTCAAAATCATCCGATACCAATGCCTTGATGTGCTGCTGGACAACCGTTTCCGGTTTGACCACTTCTTTTTTAGAGCAGGCTGTCAGACAGAGGAAGCATGCCATGAGCAATAAAAAGCTGGTATAGAACCGTTTCATCATCAGGACTCCTGAATCGTATAGGGGAAAATGCCATGTTGCCAGCATAACAAAAAAGGCAGCAGGTTGTCCCTTGCTGCCTTGCTGGTCCAGTTGGCGTGGATTAGATTTCGATATTGTCAATCAGACGGGTATCCCCGATTTTCGCTGCTGCCAGGATGACTAAAGGTTCTTTGTTGGCGACTTCATCGGCAGTCGGTTTCTGAAGGTTGTACTGACGGCAGATAGAAACGTAATCGGGTACCCAGCCACGGGCTTTCAGCGCATCCATTGCCTGCTTTTCAAGGGCATCGATATCCTGGTTGCCAGCACGGATCTGGTCAACAGCGGTTTTCAGGATTCTGTAAAGATTTGGGGCTTCAACCAGCTGTTCAGCCGACAGGTAACCATTACGGGAAGACATGGCAAGACCATTGTCTCCACGATGGATTTCAGCACCGATGATCTTGATGGGCAAAGCAAACTGTTCAACCATCCGGCGGATGATCATCAACTGCTGGTAGTCTTTCTTGCCAAAAACGGCATTGACAGGCCTGACAGCGGAAAACAGTTTCATCACAACAGTGGCGACGCCATTGAAGAAACCGGGACGGAAATAGCCTTCCAGGATGCCTGCCAGACTGTCTGGTGGCACAACCCTGTATTCCTGCGGAACGGGGTACATGTCTTTTTCGCTTGGCGCAAACACGATGTCTACACCGGCTTTTTCCAGTTTTTCGGCATCGGCCTGGAAAGTACGGGGATAAGTGTCGAAATCTTCATTCGGCCCGAACTGCAGGCGGTTGACAAAGACAGATGCAACAACAGGCCCTCCTTGCTGTTTGGCAAGACGCATCAGGGAAATGTGGCCGTCATGGAGATTGCCCATGGTGGGAACCAAGGTGATGTCCTTTAGGTCACGTACAGCAGCATGAAGCTCTTCAATGGTATGGACGACTTTCATGGTTTATCCAGTCAATCAGGAAATAAGGTTGGAAAATAAAACGCTATTCTGTTCCCAAAGCAGGGACGGGTCAACCTGTGATGGAACAGGAAAGGGGGGATTCAACCGGAAATGTCCCTTCAATGGAACGGATGGCAGGGAGAGGTGGTGCATCAGGCAGAAAGCCGGACGAAGATAGGGGTATCCCTGCCGTCTTGGGTAATCTGTATCAGGGATTCCTTGGCAAGTTCCAGCAACGCCAGGAAGTGCACAATCACGACAGCAACGCCTTCGGAAACATTGAACAGGCTTGAAAATTCAGTGAAACGTCCGTGTTGGAGCTGACGCAGGATCAGTGTCATGTGTTCACGGACAGAAAGTTCCTGTTTGGTGATGGTATGGCGGGCAGTGAGTTTCGCTCGTTCAATCATATTCAGCAATGTCATCTGGAGGGATTCAGCCGTCACGGTGGGCAGGATTTTCTCATCGGAAAAAATCATTGTAGCGGAGGATGTGAAGAAGTCCCGTCCAATACGGGGCATTTCATCCAGCTGCATGGCTGCGCGTTTCATCTGTTCATATTGCAGCAGTTTCCGGACCAGTTCTGCCCGAGGGTCTTCCAGTCCGCCATCAGTTTCGAGCTTTGGCCGTGGAAGGAGCATCCGGGATTTTATTTCCACCAGCATGGCTGCCATCAGCAGGTATTCAGCAGCCAGTTCCAGTTTCTGGCTCCGGATGCGCTCGATATACTGCAGGTATTGTGCTGTCAAGGCAGCCATTGGGATGTCAAGGATATTGAAGTTCTGCCGTCTGATCAGATACAGCAGCAGGTCAAGGGGGCCTTCAAAGGCTTCCAGGAAAATTTCGAGTGCTTCAGGCGGGATGAACAGGTCTTCCGGAAGGGCATCCATCGGTTGGCCATAAAGACGGGCAACCGCTTGGTCCGTCACATCGTTGGGAAACAGGTCTTGTTCTGCCATATCGGGAGTTCCAGACCGGCAGGTCAGTTGTTTTCAGTTTCCACGGTAGCGCCTTTTGTATCTATGGAATGGCGTTTTTCCAAGGAAAAAGGCAATTCATCACGGGCAAGCAGCCGGATTGGCTGTTTTTCCATGGTTTTTACAGCAGTCCTTTCCTTGCCTTTAGAAGCAAGTTCTTTCAGCAGGGAATCAATGTCAGAAACGTATTTATGGTCAAGCTGGAACTGGATCATTATGGGAGCCGTCAGTAATCAAGGGTTTTACGCATCATGATGGGGGGAGGTTCCAACGGATTACGCAGGGTGAATTCGATTTCAGGTGCAAGTTCAAAGCCATAAGCTTCATAAAAGCGGGTCATCGGTTCCAACCATGGCGACATGAACAGCCGCATTTCAGTAATGCCAGACAGACGTGCCCGGTTGATGCAGGCTTCAATCAGATATTGGGAAAGGTTCTGTCCGGCATATTCGGGCAGAACGCCAAGACGGCGGATTTTCCAGATTTCATCGTCTTCATCAGTTGGTGCCCAGCGGACAGAGCCTGCTGGCTTATCATCGACCCATAGGATGAATGCGCCACCTTCATGCAGGTCTGTAATTACACTGTCTGCGGTATCAGTATGGCCGTGGGAAGTTGGTGGGCACCGGTTTTCCCATGCCTTGCGTGTCAATTCCGCAATAAGCGGGGCATCCTCTTCAGAGGCTTCACTGACAGTTACACCCATAAAATGTCAAGGCTCCTTGTTGAAATCAACTTAAACGCATCCCTGGTTTTGCACCGGACATGGGTTCCAGCAGGTAGATACCGTCATCGCCATCTGCTGAGGCTGCCATGACCATCCCTTCAGAGATACCGAATTTCATTTTCCTTGGCGCAAGATTGGCAACGACAACCGTCAGTTTACCAACAAGGTCTTCCGGTTTGTACACGCTACGGATGCCGGAAAAGATATTGCGGATGCGTCCTTCGCCCAGATCGACAGACAGACGGAGCAGTTTCTTTGCGCCTTCCACATAACCACAGTCAACAATCTTGCCGACACGCATATCCACCTTGGCAAAATCATCGATGGTGATTTCTTCTGCCAGTGGTTCAAATCCCTCTGCAACCGGCAACGGTTCGATATGGGATGCAGGTGCTGTGGAAGCAGGGGTAGATGCTTTAAGGTCATCGGCTTTCCCGGTTTTTGCTGGTTCTGCTGCCGGTTTCGGTTGATTGAACAGGGCATCCAGCATTTTCTGGTCCACACGCTGCATCAGATGCTGATAGGTGTTGATGGTATGCCCGTCTGGCAAAGCAGTTTCAACAGAATCCCATTGCAATGGCGCAATATTCAGGAACTGTTCAATTTTTTCTGCCATTGCAGGCAGCACGGGCTTCAGGTAAATGGTCAGGATACGGAACGCTTCCAGGAGACAGGAGCAGACCTGCTGCAGCTTGGCAGACTGTTCAGGGTCTTTTGCCAGGACCCACGGTTTGTTGGCATCGACATAAACATTCACTTCATCTGCCAGATGCATGATCTGGCGCAAAGCACGTCCATATTCCCGGCGGGCGAAGCAGGCGGAAATCTCATCGGATGCCGCGCGCAGGTTTTTCAGGACAGGTGTGTCCAAGCCATCTGCACCCAAATGCAGCTGTCCACCAAAGCGCTTGGTAATGAAACCGGAAGCCCGGCTGGCGATGTTCACATATTTGCCGATCAGGTCAGCATTGACCCGGGCAATGAAGTCTTCACCTGTAAAATCGATATCCTCGACACGGTCGGTCAGTTTGGCTGCCAAGTAATACCGCAGCCATTCAGGGTTCATGCCGATTTCCAGATAACGCAATGGGGAAATCCCTGTGCCACGGGATTTTGACATCTTCTCGCCATCCACTGTCACAAAACCATGCACAAAGACATTGTCTGGAACCTTCCGGTCAGCGAAATGCAGCATGGCTGGCCAGAACAGGGTATGGAAATAGATGATGTCTTTCCCGATGAAATGGTACTGTTCTGTTTCAGGGTCTGCCATGAATGATTCAAAGTCCATCCCTTTCTTGTTGAACAGGTTTTTCAATGAAGCAAGGTAGCCGATTGGTGCATCCAGCCAGACATAGAAGAACTTGCCGGGGGCATCAGGAATCTCAATGCCGAAATAAGGGGCATCACGGCTGATATCCCAGTCAGAGAGTGTTTTGTTGTCTTCGCCACCCAGCCATTCACGTGCCTTGTTGGCGACTTCCTGCTGGAGCCGGGATTTGCCTTCTCCTTGCCCGAGGGTCCATGTTTTCAGGAAATCGGTGCATTTTGGGTCAGACAGCTTGAAGAAATAATGTTCAGACTGTTTCATCACAGGTGCTGCACCAGTCAGGACCGAATAGGGGTTGTTCAGCTCCGTCGGGGAATAGACACTGGAACAGACTTCACAACTGTCGCCATACTGGTCTTTCGCACCGCATTTCGGACATTCCCCCTTGATATAGCGGTCAGGCAGGAACATGGACTTGACCGGATCGAAGAACTGTTCAATCGTCTTGGTGTAGATCAGCCCTCTTTCCCGCAACCGCTTATAGATGCTTTTGCTCAGTTCGTGGTTTTCAGGACCATCGGTGGAATGCCAGTTGTCGAACTTGATCAGAAAGCCATCGAGATGGGCGGCACGTCCGGCAGCGATGTCTGCAACGAATTCGGCAGGGGATTTCCCGGCTTTTTCCGCAGCGATCATGATAGGCGCACCGTGGACATCATCTGCACCGACAAAATAGACTTCACGTTGTTTCCCGTCATCTTTTTGCATCCGTTGGTAACGGACCCAGATATCCGCTTGGATGTATTCCATGATATGGCCGATATGGAAAGGGGCATTCGCATAAGGCAGTGCAGTTGTGACAAACAGCTTTCTGGACATAGGTTCTGTATTGATAGGTTGATTGAAAAAACACCCTAGATTGTACAGTTTCTGACAGGCAAGTGGGAACTGTCCAATGTAAGGGTGTCTCTTGCAGGCAGGTCTTCCTGCATGCGGGTCAAAGGTTCAATGATGCAGACCATTTGGCAAGGTCTGCAGCAGAAGGACCTCCGTTCAGCAGGCGCCATTCGATGATTTTCGCGGAAGGGGAAATACCAGGTTTCAGCTCGTCAACCGTCTTGCCGAACCCACTGCCGCCTGATGTCGCATACAGCACCAGGGTTTTGCCTGAGAAATCATAGGATTCCAGGAATGTCTGGATGATGCGGGGAGCGATATACCACCAGATCGGGAAACCAAGATAGATGATGTCATAACCACCGATGTTGGCATCCCTGTCTGCCAGGGCAGGACGGGAAGAGGGGTCTTTCTGCTCAACCGTTGCCCGGGTTGTCTGGTCCATCCAGTTCAGGTCGTTGTCAGAATAGGTTTGGGCTGGTTTGATTTCGTACAGGTCTGCACCTATCGCCTCAGCCAACCTGCCGGATACAAGACGGGTGACACCGCTTGCACTGAAATAAGCCACCAGTTTTCTGCTCATCATAATCTCCTGTTCAGGTCAAACGTCAGACACCGGCATCTGGTATGGCGGTGTCCATACGCTATTATTATATATATGTCGAGGAATCGGGGAAGCCAGGATAGATGGCTTGATGTTGCCTGGAGGAAAGGGCTGATAGAAGGTCCTGCTGACACCAAGGCGGATGTTTGCGATACACTTGGGGCAACCTATGACAGATATGGAGAGGATTCCTATGGCAATCACTGAAGAACATGTCCTTAATGCCATCAGTGGCGTCATTGACCCCAATCTCAAGACTGACTATACATCTATCGGGGCAGTCAAGGACATCGTCATCAATGGCAGGGATGTCTCACTGACCATTGAGCTGGGGTATCCTGCCAAGAGCCTGCATGATGATATCGTCCGGAAGGTCAGGAACGCTGTCGGTACTATCGGGGGTGTCGGCAACATCACCGTCAATGTCATGACCAGAATCATCACCCATGCTTTCCAGACAGGTCCAAGACCTGTCAAGGGGGTCAAGAACATCATTGCCATCTCTTCAGGAAAGGGTGGTGTCGGCAAATCCACCACCACCGCCAACCTTGCCCTTGCACTGGTTGCAGAGGGTGCGAAGGTGGGCGTGCTTGATGCTGACATCTATGGTCCTTCCCAGCCGACCATCATGGGGGTTTCTGAACTGCCGATGTCATCAGATGGCGAACGTGTCGATCCAATTGAACAGTATGGTCTCCAGATCATGTCCATCGGGTTCATGATGGATGATGTCCAGCCGCTTGCCTGGCGTGCGCCCATGGTGACCCAGGCATTGATGCAGCTGCTTGAACAGACAGCTTGGAAGGACCTTGACTATCTGTTGATTGATATGCCACCGGGAACAGGGGATGTCCAGCTCACCCTTTCCCAGAAAGCGCCTGTCACTGGCGCGGTGGTTGTCACCACCCCGCAGGAAATCGCAGTCTTGGATGCCCGTAAAGGATTGATGATGTTCCAGAAAATGCATGTTGATGTCTTAGGGGTCATCGAGAACATGAGTGCATGGGTCTGTCCCTGCTGTGGGGAAATTACCCATATCTTCGGGCAGGATGGCGGGAAGCGGATGAGTGAGGCTTATGGCGTGCCTTCCTTGGGGCAGATCCCAATCAATGCGGCGATGTGTATGCAGACCGACGGCGGCATGCCTGCCGTTGCGGCAGAGCCTGATGGGGTGATGGCGCGCATTTTCAGGGACATTGCCCACCGTTTGACCGGCATCATTGCCCGGAAGCCCAAAGACAGGACAGGCATATTCCCGCCCATCAAGGTTGTTTCCTGAAAGGATGGGACCTTCCAGGCTGGATACCGTAAAGAACCGTCCTCTTTTCAGATGGGGTAGAACGGCTGTTTCTGTTTCTTCGGGGTCACCCGGATGATGTCATCGACAGAATAGATGCGTCCTGTATTGGTGGCATCGTATCCGCCCAACTGGTTGATTTCCAAGCTGAACTGGCGGCTGCCCATGATGGCGAGGATTTCACGCATTGTCGGGTTCTGGAGCATATCCTTTGGGATGGCAAAGAAATACCGTTCCTTGACCAACGGGACGAAATCCAAGCCAAAACGGCGTGCGGCAGTCTCGACACCGAACCCGACATCTGCCATGTTGCTGGCAATGTAAGCTGCAACCGCCGCATGGGTGAACTCCGTTGTCTCAAAACCATTGATCTTGGAGGAATCGATACCGTTCTTAGCCAGCATGGACTCAAAAAGCTGACGGGTGCTGGAACCGCTTTGGCGGTTCACAAAACGGACATTGTCCTTGGTCAGGTCCCGGAAAGACAGGATCCGTTTAGGGTTGCCCCGGGCAATCAGCAGTCCCTGTTCCAGGTTTGCCAGATGGATCAGCAGATGGGCATCATTTGAAAGGTACCGCAGGAAAGGCTGGAGTGTCTCGGCATCTTCAATCATGACCGGCAGATGGAAACCGGCGATTTCACAGTCCCCCTGTGCCAGGGAAGCCAGCGATTCCATGCTGTTCTGGTACCGCAGGTTGACAGACAGTTCCTGGCGGATGATGTTCTCCATCAGGGTCGAGACGGCGAAACCATGGCTGGCACAGAGCCGGAGGGACTGGAGATAGGTATAGACACTTTTCGCCAGTTCAATTTCCAGCTCGGACGACAGGGATTCAAGGATGGCGGACAACCTGGCTGAAATCCGTTTATCTGCCCAGAGCAGGGTACTTGCAAACCGTGTCAGGGTTGTGCCCCTTCCCCGGTTCTTCTCAAGCAGTGGGGTGCCAAAAACCGATTCTGCCTCCCGGAGCAGCCCCCAGGCATGCCGGTATGACAGTTTCATTTCTTTGGCGGCTTGTAAGATGGTTCCTGCATTCTGGATGGCGTCCAGCAGTTTCAACAGCATGGCTGTATCCATTGCCTGTTTCCTGTCGTGCGAAATCCGCCAGTGCGGTTCAATGGAAACTTTGTACATATGGACTCCATTTTCTGTGGTTTTTTTCTCTTTTTGCCAGAGAAATTGGAAGTATCGTCAAATTTTTTGCAAGAAACACATTGAGAATAGAAAGATAATAGTCTATCCTGCTGGGATGCGTCTATGTGTGCAATAAATAAACATAGAAAGCTAAGGCAGATTTTTTTGAAATCGTTGTTTTTTAGGGTGTAAGGAGTCCTACGAATGGCATCAAAACTTGATAAGGCGTATACCGTCGCCGGCGAAGGGTACAATCGCTGGCTGGTTCCTACGTCTGCCTTGATGATCCACCTGTGCGTCGGTATGGGCTACGGTATGTCGGTTTTCTGGCTGCCTATGTCCAAGGCACTCGGTGTGGCTGAAGGCTTGGGTAAATCTAAGGCATGTCCTGCGGACATGAGTTGGTTCAGTGTTCTGTTTACCACAGAATGTGACTGGAAAGTCGTCCTGTGTTCTGTTGTGTTCTCTATTCTGTTCCTGATGCTGGGTACCACCACAGCAATCTTCGGTAACTGGCTCGAACACGCAGGTCCCCGCCGCTGCGGTCTGTATTCCTGCATCTGCTTCTGCTCCTTCTTCTTCCTGATGGCTATTTCTATGATCATCCATCAGCTGTGGCTGGCATGGGCTGCCTCGGTCATCGGCGGTATCGGTCTGGGGTTGGGTTACATCACTCCGGTTTCCACGCTGATCCGTTGGTTCCCTGACCGTGTCGGTATGGCGACCGGTATGGCTGTTGCTGGTTTCGGTGGCGGTGCAATGTGTGGTTCTCCTTTCGCACAGCAGCTGATGGCATGGTTTGGTACTTCCACTTCTACCGGTCTGTGGCAGACTTTTGCCGTTCTGGGTATTATTTACACCGTCTTCATGCTGGCTGGCTGTTTCACCATCCGTGTCCCACCTCCGGGTTACAAGCCAGAAGGTTGGGAACCTGATCCTAACAAGAATGTTTCCAGCGCTTTCAACGTCACCACTGCAAGCGCAGTCCGCACCCCTCAGTTCTGGTGCTGCTGGTGCATGCTGTTCCTGAACATCGCTGCTGGTATCGGTGTTCTGGCTATGGCATCCCCTCTGCTGCAGGAAGTGTTCGCAGGTGACCTGATCCATCTGCCAGGCGTCAAGTTCGACGACCTGACCGATGCACAGAAAGGTCAGGTTGCGATGATTGCTGCCGGTTTTGCTGGCCTGCTGTCCCTGTTCAACATTCTGGGCCGTTTCGTCTGGGCATCCCTGTCCGATAAGATTGGCCGCCGTTGGGTTTACTACATCTTTGCAGCAGGCGGTGCAGCGCTGTATGCTTCCCTGCCATCCCTGGCTGCTTCCCTGAACCTGCTGCTGTTCTTGGCATGTACCTGTGTCTGCGTCTCCTTCTATGGTGGCGGTTACGCAGTTATCCCAGCTTACCTGAACGACCTGTATGGTCAGCAGTTCGTTGGCGCAATCCACGGCCGTGTCCTGACTGCATGGTCTGCAGCTGGTCTGCTGTCTCCTCTGTTCATTAACGTCCTGCGTGAAATGCAGCTGAACGCTGGTGTTGCAAAGGCAGCGGCTTACTCCATGACCCTGTACTGTATGGCTGGTCTGCTGGTTCTTGAAATCGTGTTCATTACACTGATCCGTCCAGTCAATCCGAAGTGGCATATGACTCCAGAAGAGTTCGCTGCTGAAAAGGCAATCCTGGAAGACAAGCTGAAAGCAGCTATGTCTGAAGGTGTTGTCAAAGGCAAGGAAGTTGTCGGTATGGGTCAGTTCATCCTCCGCTGGGTATTTGTCGGTATCCCACTGGCATACGGCGTTGCGATGACAGCTATCCAGACGGCTAAGATGTTCATCTAACAGAATGTCTTAAGTCCTCTAAGTACAGTTTTAGAACACCCGGACTGTCGAGAAATCCCCATGGCTTCGGTCATGGGGATTTTTTATCTTCTAATGGACCGGACTGGAAACTACAGAAAGCAGCCTGTCATGAAAATATCCTCCTTTCTGGCAGAAGCAGGTTCAGCTTGGATTGGGCAGGACAGGAACCGGTTTCTCAACTGTCCAGATAAGCAATTCAGCAGATATCGTGCTTCATCCTTGATCCAAGCGTCTTCATTGGTGGCAATTTGATTACAGTCAGTCCATGCAGCAGGATACGGATTTCTTGGGTGTATAGCAGGCCATACTGGAAAATCAGATGCAGTCCAGACAGCATGGCAGCTGGTAAATACCCTTATTGCCAGGAACAGTAATGTGGGACTGCCGAGGCAAGCGGGATATCCTATGCCATCCAAAGGCATCTTCTCTTATTCACCAGGCCCTGCAATCTGCTGCTGTTGGATCAGGGGGGAATTCAATCCACGCCGGTAATTGCCAAGTATGCTGTTGATGTTGTTCAGGGTGGCACGGGAATCTTGGGCAACTTTTTCCAAGTGGTCAATGTCATCGGATGCCAGCTGCTTGGAAAGTTCTGCATCAACCAATACGGAGACTTTCTTCACATCCACTGCCAGCTGATGGAGTGTCTTGACCACTTCATGTCCCTCATGGAGTTTTTCCGGTGCATCCAAGGAAGCGGCGTAAATATACCAAGGCGCTTCAGCCCAGTCTTTTGAACGTTTGCTCAGGTCCCTGATGGTGGAGAAGACAAGCCGGTTATGCCTGCCATCCAGCAGGGGTGAAAGGCTTTGGGTGACCGTCTGGACTTCCCGGATGATTTTCAGTCCCCGGGTCTGGACAGTATGGTAAGTCCCTTTCACCATGGGAATGAGGGCAGGTGTTTCCCTGGATGAAGGCAACCTTTCAGGGTTTGTCCCTTCATCGGATAGGTCAACTGAGGAAATACCGGTGACAGGCTGGTAGGCAATGGTGGCAAAGGTGCCTTTTGTGATGGGGGCCTCTTTCTTGAGCTCGAGGTCAATGGCGATATAACCGGAGGATTCTTTGCTGAACCCCAGGTCAGTGACACGTCCGATATCGATACCGTTGAACTTGACCTTGCCGCCTTTGTTCAGACTGCCGACAGAATATTCTGTGACAATCCGGTAAGGAAGGTATTCTGACTTGTCATGACCGAGGAAAAAAAAGATGCAGACAATGGCTGTTCCCAAGATAACAGTGAACAGCAGGGTGAGCAAAGCATGGGATTTATTTTCCACAGTCTGTTCCTTGAATCATTGTCTGTTTCCTGACGGCAGTCCATCTGCCGGGATCTTTTCCTGCATATGACAGGCAGGATAACATAGCTGTCCTGACATGATACATGAGCTTTTGGAGATATTCAGCAAACCCATGCACTGAGGTAAAATATCTTTTTTGTTTATTGACCATCCAACAGAATCCAACAATGACTGTAAGAACCCGATTCGCACCGAGCCCGACAGGTTTCCTGCATCTGGGCGGTGCCCGTACCGCACTTTATTCTTGGGCATATGCCCGTCACCATAAAGGCACATTCGTCCTGCGTATTGAAGATACCGATGTTGAACGTTCCACGGATGAGGCCGTGCAGGCAATCATTGATGGTATGCAGTGGCTGGGGCTTCAGCATGATGAGGGGCCTTTCTATCAGATGAAGCGCATGGACCGTTACCGTGAAGTCATCGGTCAGATGCTCAAGGATGGTACGGCTTATTACTGTTATTGTTCTCCAGAAGAATTGGATGCCATGAGGGAACGCCAGAAGGCGGCAGGGGAAATCCCCCGTTATGACGGGACATGGCGTCCTGAACCGGGCAAGGTCCTGCCACCAGTGCCGGAAGGTGTCAATCCGGTTGTCCGTTTCCGCAATCCGTTGGATGGTGTTGTCACTTGGCACGACAGGGTCAAAGGCGATATCTCGATTGCCAACAGCCAGCTTGATGACCTGATCATTGCCCGTTCAGACGGGACACCGACCTACAATTTCTGTGTGGTCATTGATGACTGGGATATGGGAATCACCCATGTCATCCGCGGCGATGACCATGTCAATAATACGCCACGGCAGATCAATATGCTCAAGGCATTGAATGCGCCTGTACCGGAATATGCCCATCTGCCGATGATCCTAGGGGATGACGGTGAGAAACTGTCCAAGCGGCATGGTGCTGTTTCGGTGATGGAATATCCAGCGGCAGGTTATCTACCGGAAGCAATGCTGAATTATCTGGCACGGTTGGGCTGGAGCCACGGGGATGATGAAATCTTTTCCATGGAACAGTTCTGCGAATGGTTTGATTTCGACCATCTGTCTTCATCAGCTTCCCAGTTCAATACAGAAAAACTCAATTGGCTGAACAACCATTACATCCGTGAGGCAGACAATGCCCGTCTGGAAGCAATGGTCCGTCCACAGTTGGAGAAACTCGGTGTTGACCTTTCAACAGGACCGGCTTTGCAGGATGTCATCGGCTTGATGAAAGACCGTGCATCGACGGTCAATGAACTGGCTTCTTCCTGCCTGATTTTCTATGGCAATCCCGATCCTGATCCTGAAGTGCTTAAAGAGCACCTGACCGATGCTTCCCGCGAAGCCCTGAAAGAATATGCTTCGAACATTGAAACCATTGATTGGAACCGTGACGCACTCAAAGCCATGATGAAAGGTATCCTGAAACAGCGCAAGATGAAAATGCCTCAGGTAGCGATGCCATTGCGCTTGCTGTTGACAGGGGAACTGCATACCCCATCCATAGATGCAGTTGTCTGCCTTTTTGGGCGTGAGACAGTCCTTTCCCGCCTGAAAGACCTGTAAGCCGGTCATATCTTTTGTGGAAGAAGGAAGTCCTGTGGCGGCAGCTGCAGGACTTTCCTGTTTTCAGGATGGGTCTGGCGGAGGTATATAAGGCTGTTTTATGGGAGTGGAAAAAGTAGGGAACAGACAGGCAGTGCCAGGCTCAAGGTGGTTTCTGCTGTCATCAGGTTTTTTGGGTTTTTCAGATTTATTTGTTGCAGAGAACTTGGGTAGGCTGTTATAATCGATTTTCTTCGCAAGGGGGTATAGCTCAGATGGGAGAGCGCTTGCATGGCATGCAAGAGGTCAGCGGTTCGATCCCGCTTACCTCCACCAGAAGGCTGGAATTGTGTCCCCATCGTCTAGAGGCCTAGGACACCACCCTTTCACGGTGGGAACAGCGGTTCGAATCCGCTTGGGGATGCCAGGTCATCCTGGCTGGCGCATTTCCATTGAGGGAATCCCGGAGATATTGTGTCCCCATCGTCTAGAGGCCTAGGACACCACCCTTTCACGGTGGGAACAGCGGTTCGAATCCGCTTGGGGATGCCAGAGACATTTGAAGAATCCCTTTGGGGATTTTTTTTTGCCTGTTTTTTCCTGGAGGTGTTTCAGGAAAGGGCTTCCTTGATTGAAACCGATGATGCCGGATATTGTCAGACAGAACCCGACCAAGATCAGTGCCGATAGCAGGCGGCTGGCAGCCTTGGCGATGGAGATGTTCTATGCTTCCAGCTTTACCGAAAGCGAATTTGCAAGGCTGCGTCTCCAGGAATTGGCGGCTTCGCTGATTGAACGGGACCGCCAGACAGTACTCAGCCAGGCAGGGGAGTATCTGTTCAATACCGATATGGAAGCCTATAACTGCCTGCTGGAAGTCATCGAATCTTATTGTGAATCCGCAACCATTGTTGAAGGGAACCGCCGTTTCCAGTTCCTGTTGGTGGCGGTCCCATTGTTGGCTTGGACGCGCTATGCCATTCCATCCGGTGAATTGGATGTTCCTGTCTATCAGGCGCTTTATGAGAATTTCCACCGTATCATGTTGGCAGATGGGGTGCAGTTGAGCCTGTCCCCGGTACTGTATGCCGTTGACCGGATGCCGATGGAACCTGTTGATGTGTATAAGGCTTCCAGGCAGTTTATTGAATCCATCAAGACAGGGAAACCCTGCATCCTGTCTTCTAAACAGGAGACAGTCCCTTTCATGGCAGACGGCCGTTATCTGTTGGCAGGCATCATGGCGGAAGAGGGGCAGCCGGTTTTCAGCTGGCAGGAAGATTTGGATCCTATCGGTCTTGAAGCCAGGAAAGACAAGGCACTGCTGCTTTGGAAACAGGCGGCCTTGCCGTTGTTTACGCAGGTGTTGCCAGGATGCCATCTTGATTTCCTGTTGCCAGGCGGTTTTTTCAACACTTGCCGGAAAACAGACCAGGAAATCCGTCCGGCGACTGTCCGTGCAGCTGTCCAGTATCTTGAAAGTGCATTGGGCATCCCTGCACAGGCCTTGGGGGCGGTCATCGGTGGTTTCGGCAAAGACAGCAGTGGCATCCAGGTTGAGGAATACCGTATCAGTTTCTACAATCCGAAGGATGGGAAGATTGTCTATGGCATTGTCTGGCCGATTTATGGGGTTGAGGAAATTGATGGATTGAGTATGCCGGTCCTCTTGGAAAAACATCCAGCATCAACAAAGGTCAAGGGAGGAGCACAGCTGCTTGCCATTTTCAGTCTGCTCCGCCAGTTGGGTGTCCGGTTCGAGAAGACGCCGGTTGAACGTTTTATCATGGAATACTGCGAAGATTGCGGTGCCCCGCTTTTTGTGGATACCCATGGGGAACTGGTCCATGCTGAGATGCCGGAAGATGCCAAGAAGGACATCAGGCTGCACTGAATGCGCCTGCCATCAGATTCCCTGTCAATCTGCCCGCCAGGTACCGGATTTACCTCCTTGTTTCTCAAGCAGGCGGATATCTGAGATGACCATACCCCGGTCAATGGCTTTCAGCATGTCATAAACCGTCAGCAGACCGATCTGTACAGCGGTCAGCGCTTCCATTTCAACGCCGGTTTTTCCAATGGTTTCCGTCTGGGCACGGCATTCGAGACAACCGTCTTTGACAGTAAAATCCACAGCAACATGGGTCAGGGGAACGGGATGGCATAAAGGGATAAGACTGGCGGTTTTTTTGGCTCCCATGATGGCGGCTATCCTTGCCACGCCCAGTACATCCCCCTTATCAGCTTCACGGTTCACGATGACAGCCAGTGTTTCAGGCTGCATATGGATAACCCCAGAAGCGATGGCCATACGGTGGGTATCCTGTTTTCCGGCAACATCTACCATATGTGCCTGACCGGATTCATCGAAATGCGACAGGACAGGAGGATTGTTGGAAGTGGAATTGTAAGCAGACATAAATAAGGCATGGAAAAAGACAATAAAGCGGTATCATAACATTATGAAAGGAAAGCGTACTCCTCCCAAAAAAGATACCTTATCCAGGCTGTCTGCCTCTTTCAGACGGCTGGTTATGCCGTTGCTTGCCGTGTTCTGCCTGCAGTTGCCCATGCATGCCTATGCGCAGGCAAACAGTGTGCCCAGTATCGGGGATGACGCACGTTCTGCGCTGACACCTATCCAGGAATATAAGCTGGGCAGGTATATCATGATCCAGATTGAACAGGATCCTGCCTATGTCAAGGACGATGTCCTGAATGAATACCTGTTTGTCCTGGGCAATAAGCTCATTGCTGCTGATCCGACCATCCGTGGCGAACTGGTCAATGATTTCACTTTTTTCGGCGTCAAGGACCGCACGCTGAATGCATTTGCATTGCCTGGCGGTTTTATCGGTGTCCATACTGGATTGATACTGGCGACCGAGACAGAGTCTGAGTTGGCATCTGTCCTTTCCCATGAAATCGGTCACGTTTCCCAGCGGCATATCGCCCGGATGATTGCTGCATCTGAGAAGGATATCCTGATTCCGATAGCCTCTGCGGCATTGGGCCTGCTTGCCGCTGCAGCAGGAGCAGGAACCGATGCAGCGCTCGGTACATTGCTGGCAGGGCAGGGGGTGGCTATCCAGAAACAGATCAATTTCACGCGTGATGCGGAAAAGGAAGCGGACAGGGTAGGTTTCCAGATTCTCAAGCGGGCTGGGTTCGATGTCAATGATATGGCGGCATTCTTCCAGAAAATGCAGCATGCAACCCGGCTGTACAATGATGCACCATCCCAGTATCTCCGCACCCACCCCTTGACGTCTGACCGTATTGCTGATGCAGAGGCACGGGCACGTCATGAGCCTTACAGGCAGCATGCAGACAGTGCTGACTTCCAGCTTATCCGTGCCAAGGCACGGGTCATCCAGGGAGATATGGGGGGCGGTCTCTATGAAGCGGAAAAGGTTTTTGCTGAGCAGGTCAAGAAAGGAACGCGTTATCAGATTGCAGCCGGTTATTATGGACTGGCGCTGATTGCCTTACAGCGGAAGGATCCAGCGCTTGCGCAACTGAGACTGGACGAAGCCAGGAAGATATTCAGCGATACCGTCAACCGGCAAAGCATTGCACTCAATGTGCTGGCGGTCCAGATTGCGATGGAAAGGGGGAATCCAGCTGATGCTATCCGCATTACACGCAATGCGATAGACCATTTCCCATCTTCCCGTGCGATGTTGAACCTGCATATCGAGGCACTGAACAAAGGGCACCGGTATGATGAATGTATCCGTTTCCTGCGGAAGATGATGCAGCGTTATCCTGAAGAGGCTTCCCTGCGGAAGAAAGCCGCAGGAATTTATGCTGAAATGGGCAGGAAAGGCCTGATGCATCTTTCGATGGCGGAGTATTACCATCTGATGCAGGCCAATGAAACAGCGCTTGAACAGCTGAACCTTGCACGGCGTGAGAAAGATACGACTTTCTACGACCATTCATTGATCGATGTTCATGAACGTGAATGGAAAGAAGAAGTCAGGGAAGCTAAGAAAAAATGAGATGCTTATGGTAGATGGCAAAGAACAGCCATCATGGAAAGGCAAAGAAATGGGCAATGATGGCAGCATCATTGCCCATTTCTGTTTTTGGGAAGGTTCCGATGCTTACTCACCTTTCTGGGCAATGACACCGTCGGTATTCAGTCCCATGACATGGGAGAAACCACCATCCACATAGGTGATTTCACCGGTGATGCCGGATGCCAGATCAGACAGCAGGAAAGCTGCAGCATTGCCGATTTCCTCAATCGTGACATTACGGCGCAGAGGGGCATTCTTTGCTACAAAGTTCAGCAGGATGTTGAAGTCTTTGATGCCACTTGCAGCAACAGTCTTGACGGGACCAGCTGAAATAGCATTGACACGGATACCATTCTTGCCAAGGGACTCAGCCATATAACGGACTGTCGCTTCAAGGGATGCCTTGGCAAGTCCCATGGTGTTGTAATAAGGGATTGCACGGCTGGAGCCCAGGTAAGTCAGGGCAAGGCAGGAAGCCCCGGGACCCAACAGCGGACGTGCGGCTTTGACCAAGGCTGGGTAGCTGTATGCTGAGATATCATGTGCAATCCTGAAATTTTCACGGGACAGCCCGTCAAAGAAATCCCCTGCAATTGCTTCACGTGGTGCAAATCCAATGGAATGGACCAAACCATCGAGACGTCCCCATTCTTTGGTGATTTCTGCAAAGACATGTTCAATATGTTCATCTTTGCTGACGTCACATTCATAAACCATGCTGCTGCCCATCTCCTTGGCAAAAGCCGTGATACGGTCTTTAAAACGTTCACCGACATAGGTGAAAGCCAGTTCCGCACCTTCACGGCGGCATGCCTCCGCAATACCTAATGCAATGGAACGGTTGGACAGAAGTCCGGTGATCAGAATCTTTTTACCTTCAAGAAAAGCCATGCATGACTCCAAATAGAAAAACAGTTGTCCTTATATTGTTCAAGCCGCCAGAAAGGCAGGTTGGCGCCAGTCCAGCAGGCAATGTATGGCTATCCTGTAGAAAAACCATACAAAATTCGGGAAATTTTACACCCAAATACCTGAAAATACGCTGGTAAATGAAATTTTCATTACCTTTTTCGGTTTTTTGCCACAACCTTTTTGCTGGAATCCTTGGCAGTTTTTGCTGGTTTCACTGATGCTGTAGCACTTTTCCTGTGGTCTTTTGCATATGTTACCGTCTTTACTGCCGATTCCTTGGCGTGTGGTCTGTTTCTGGCCGGCCTCTCAGGAACGGCTTTTTTCCCGCGTTCCTGCCTGACATTTGTTTTCTGCAAACTGCCGTTAGCAGGTTGGCGTTTTTTCCGGTCCTTCGCCTGCAGTGTGGTTTTTACACGGGAAGGCTTCTGTTCATAGCGGCGGTCAGCAGCTTTCTGGTCTTTCTGATTGTTTTTGCTTCTGGCAATGATGACATCAGGCTTTCTTGTCGATGTGAAGGCTGCGTTGGTTTTTGGCGCAGCAGCACCCGTATTCCATACCGGGGGTCTGGTGTCTGCATTCCGTTTGTATCTTGGCTGTTCCTTCAGCACGTCGGTTGGTTTCATCTGAGACGATGGTTTCAGGTCAACAGAGTCTTCGACGTTCTGTGTTTCCTCCGAAGGGGTTGGACGGCTGTAATCTGATGTGTACGCAATGAACGCATTGTCCAAGACACCAGGGGCAATGTCCCGGTTGAAACTTGCTGTCCTGGGCACCAGGATGGTAGAGCCGAATTTCAGTGCCTTCCGGTAAGGGATGTTGTTTGCCTGGCGGATGGCTTCCGGCGATACATTGAGTTTCTGGGCGATATCCTCAATCCTCTCACGGGATTCAGTCACTTGGTACGATGTCCAGGATGACAATGGACGGGACCAGCTCAGCAGGTTGCGCTGGAAACGCCGTGCTTTGTCCTTTGGCAACAGGATATGGACAGAGTTGCCTCCCGGAATCACATAGCGGTATTGAGGGTTCAATGCCTTGAATTCATCCAATGGCATTTCTGCCAGCTTGGCGGCAACAGCGACATCAATATCTTTGGTCTTCCCGATTTTCACAAAATAAGGGCTGTTGTCGATTTCCGGCAGACGGATACCAAACAGGTCAGGTCGAGCAACCAGGTTCTTGACTGCCAACAGTTTTGGAACATAGTTCTTCGTTTCGGCAGGCATATAAGGGAAGATGCCGTTGAAAGAGATTTCACGGCCTGCCGCCTCAGCTTTCCTGGTTGCTTTCATCACATTGCCTTCCCCCCAGTTATAGGAAGCCAATGCCAGATGCCAGTCCCCGAACATATCATAAAGGCGTTGCAGGTATGTCAGTGCCGCATCGGTTGAAGCGATGATGTCCCGCCGTTTATCCTGGAAGGTATTCTGGGAAAGGCTATAGTGCCTGCCGGTGCTCGGAATGAACTGCCATAGTCCTTCAGCCTTTGCCGGGGAATGGGCATGTGGATTGAAGGACGACTCGATGAAAGGCAGTAAAGCCAGTTCAGTCGGCATATTCCGCCGTTCGCATTCCTGGACGATATGGAAAAGGTAACGTTCAGCCCGTTTGGTGGTCCGTTGGAAATATTCACCACGTTTTGCGTAGTATTTCTCATGTACGGAAACCAGATGGTTGTCGAGTGGTTGGATACCGAAACCGGAACGGATGCGTCCCCAGACATCAACCGCGTTGACAGACAGGATTTCAGTCAGTGGATCATTCTGGACTGAAGCCGTTCCAGATTCCGGGTAGGCATTGGTATGGTATGCGCCAAAGTCTGTATGCCAGCTGTATTTCGGCAACGAAATATCGCGGGCCTGCAGTGATGGTGCCAGGAATGGGAGGCAGCCGGCACAAGCCACCGCAAACAGTTTTCTAAAAAAATCCTTCATTGAAAATCCTATTCAGCACTGTTCAATTGAACAGTGCCACAGCAGCCCATCAGGCTGCCCAAAATCCTTTATTGTTTCAGCTGGGTCAGCAGGTTCTGAAGTGTAATGTCTGTACACCCTGTCCAGTGCCCAGCAGGCAGATGCTGGCGCCTTGGCATGCAAACAGACCGACCGTGACAACGCCTGCCAGTTGGTTGATTTCAGCTTCCATCCTTCGCGGGTCTTCAACCGTCAATCCCGCGATATCCAAAATATAGTTGCCGTTATCCGTTATGAAAGGTTTGCCTTCACGGATCCTCAATGCAGGGCTTCCTCCGTACAAAGCGGCAAGCCTGCTGCTGAGCGGTCTCCACGCCATTGGAATCACCTCGACCGGCAGGGGAAAACTGCCTAAACGTTCCACCAGTTTTGAACCGTCAGCAATGCAGATGAATTTTTCTGCAACTGAAGCAATGATTTTTTCACGGGTCAAGGCACCGCCTCCGCCCTTGATCATTGCACCGGAATGGGTGATTTCATCAGCACCATCAATATAGACCGGCAAAGGGGCGTCAATCTCATCCAGTCCGAACACCTTGATGCCATGTGATGAAAGGCGTTCTGCGGTTGCTTCTGAAGATGCTACGGCACCTGCAATCCGGCCTTTGATTCCTGCCAGTTCATCAATGAAGAAATTGGCGGTTGAACCCGTTCCAACACCAATGACTTTTCCCTCAGGGACATACTGGATTGCAGCCCGGGCGGCAGAAAGCTTCAGGGTATCTTGAGACATGTTCTTTACGTGGAAAATCCGGATAAAAGCGAAACCTATATTTTAACTGAAAATGACAATAAATCGAAGCAATTCCCTGATTTGATTTGTAAAAAATGGAAACATCCAAGGCAGGCATCCAGGCACCCAATGGCATACCGGTCCAGTTGACTGGAAATATCCCATTACATAATGGAAGGAATCATGCAGGGGATGCGCACGGTGATGTTGCGGTTTAGTGGAGAATGATGGCAGGCAGCAAAGAACCAGTAAATGTGGAAAGAGACAGACAGAACAGGCATAAAATGGATAAATCTGATGATATCTTCAAAGATGCCGATATAATAAGAATGTCTCCTGTAAAGGACTTCTTTTCTTCTGCATACGGTAACGCCATGAAAAACACCGCTTTCTTTGCTGCCGCTGATTTACCTGCAGGAACCTGTGCCTGTGGTCCCATCATCATGCCGCCTGAACTGGTGCCGGCGGAAGGGATTTATCCTATTGTCCAAGCTGTGCCTGTCGAGCAGAAAGCGGCTGAAGTCGAAGAGTTTCAGGAATATATGTCAGCTGGCTGTACTGCAACGGTGCCGGCTGGTGCCCGCAAGATGTACCTTGTCATGGCGGCAATCTCAACGGCAATCGGCGCATTGATTGCCTTTGCCATCATGAATTTCACTTGATGGCACTGGTTTTCTTGCGGTTGCAGTCTCATCCCCTCTTCAACAGGGAGTTTCCTCTTACTGAGGGTCTTATCCACTATTGTCGTCCTGTCCTTCTGTTTCCTTCAAAAAAAAGACCATGCCAAGAAGGCATGGTCAGGAAAAACAAAACTTGAATAGGGAATTCCATTATGCAGAAACAGAAGGGTGCTTTCAATAAAAAGTGAAGGATTGTTCAATTTTATTGATGTATATCAATAAAAGAAGGGGAACGGTTCTGTTTTCTGAAGCTTTCCGTTGCGAATTGGCATCAATCCGTTGAAATCCTGTTATAAGATAAAAATTTTCAGGAAACAAAATTCAAAAGAAAAGGGTTTTCCCAATCCTGTCATATTGCTGAATCTGTTGGCGGATGCTTTTATAAAGAAGACAATCAACAACTTTAATGCCGGGGTCTGTTTCTTTTTGGAATATTCCATAAAATATTCTGTTTTTAAGGTTGTTTTTTGTGCTGATTATCTCTATATTCCAGACCTTAGAGGACAATTCAATTATGAAAAGTATTATATATGTATCAATTTGCATTTATAGATAAGGTTTGAAAAATATAAATAATTTCAGAAATTTTTAATTCTGAATATTATAAAATACATTTCCTATGCATATGTTGACATATATAAGTCTTGTATAGAGTACTTTTGAATTTCAATTTCAATCCAATGTGGAATGGAAACCTGAAAATGGCATCGGTGCATTTTAAGTCCCCTTTGATATCGTTGGATTTTTTGACCTGTAAAAAAACGTTTTTATAAAACCGTATTGAATGGGTGGAATATGAAGAAAGCCGCGCTAAATTACCGTCATTTATATTATTTCTGGATGACAGCAAAGGAAGGCAGCATTACCAAGGCGGCTGAACAGATTGGGGTCGCTGTCCAGACTATCAGTATGCAGCTTTCCCTGTTGGAAAAAAACCTTGGGAAAGTCCTTTTCACCCAGCAGGGCAGGCGGCTTTCCATAACAGAAGCAGGGCGTGTGGCGATGGAATATGCTGACCGGATTTTCCAGCTGGGCGAGCAGATGCAGGAGACCATGCAGGATATGGATATCGGACATATCCGTCTGACGGTCGGCGTTTCAGATTCCCTGCCTAAATCACAGATAGTCAACCTGTTGTCCCCTGCATTGCAGATTCCCCGACTGCATATTGAGTGTTATGAAGGGGGATATGATGACCTGCTTGAGGACCTGGCCTTGCACCGCCTTGATCTGGTACTTGGGCAGAAACCCGCTGACATTACGGACAGCATGCGTTTCCATAACCATCATCTGTGTTCAGCAAAAGTCTGGATATACGGTATTCCTGAACTCGCGGAACAGTACCGGAACAATTTTCCCCAGAGCCTGAATGGTGCGCCATTCCTCATGCCGACAAAGAACCACGCGGTCAGGATCCGTCTCAACAGGTGGTTTGACCAGAAAGACATCAAGCCGAAGATTGTTGGTGAGTTTTCAGATTCTGCATTGCTGAAAGCGTTTGCTTCGCAGGGCATGGGGCTTTTCCATGCGCCTTATTCCCTGCTGGATGAAATGAAAGAGCGTTATCACAGTATCCCTGTCGGTGAGATGGAAGGTATGGAAGAAAAGTATTACGCCATCTATCTGGACAGGAAAATCAATCATGTCGGCATTGAACGCATATTGGCGGCAAGCCGGATAAAGGCGTGGAATCCATAGGGGAACTGTAAGGCTGTAAGGTCAGACACCCAGACCGTAACAGGTGGCGTCATCGTTTGTCTCATAATGGCATGCCACAACGTTTCCCTTGTCAATGGTCAAGACAAGATACCGTTCATAGACCGATGAATAACCGATGCATATTGCATTCTGCAGTTCACCTTGGGGCAAGCTGAATGTGCCGGAATACCATGATGCGAAAACCCGTCTGCCAGCATCAGGAAAGAGGGATTCCAAGTCAACAACCTGACCGTTGTCCAGCATCCCTTCCACACCAGTCAGGTAAAGCTTCCCATCTTCCAGTTCCCATGTACCGACATAGCCACGCCATAAAGCGGTATGCGGGACATGGAAGGCAGGTCGGTTTCCATTCGCCTCAAACCAGGCTTCCAGTGGTTGTTCGTATGGCAGGTCACAGCGTTTGCCTTGATAAGTCAGTTTTTCTGGAACCTGTGGCAGCATTTCAATTCCTTCGGATGGAGAGACAGGATAGCGTTATACCCCAAAAAACCTGCCAAGACAAAGAGGAATCCTCAATCCTTGTCCAATCAGGAAGATTCTTGGGAACTGGATACTTGAAAAAAATCATATCCTTGGCTATTGTTGCCGGAAATAATGATTGGAGCTGAAATGACCAGGATTATCTGTCCAAAATGTGGCAGCAAGCGTATTGCCGAGAACCGGTGGGGCAAGCATATTTTCACGGAAAAGCTTTTCAATGAAGTGGAAAAAGGCCATGTCCGTATCAAGAAAGGTAAAAAGAAAGAAAGTTCCCGTGAATACTGGTGCCACAAGTGCCAGAAGGATTTTGGCAGGAGCCGTCCCCGTTATCCTGCAGAAACCATTTCCCGTTTCTGCCTTTCCATCGGTGATGCTGCCAACGGGCATACAACAGTAGAGATTTACCCGATTGACAAGGTCATCATGGCGGTTGTTGACTATTCCATCCAGGATGTCATCATCCCCAACCGTCCTGCCTTATGGGTCAATGGCAAGCTCTGGAATGCCTTTACAAAGAAACTGCTCAAGGACAACCTGCTGCTCGAATGGGCAAAGCGGTATGAGGGGGCAGAAGGTCCAAGCCAGATGCAATGGTCATTGGATATCCAATTCAGCCTGTCCAAGCATCTGCGGTGGTCTGGGACCAATCAATGGCCGCCATACTGGAATGCCATGCTCAAGCGTCTGCTGAGGCTTTTGAGGCGCTCCCTGTCTGGCACTGAGACGGATAAGGTGACCCGGGTCTGGCTGGAACAGTGTCTTTCCCGTATTGAAGCAGGCAGTTCCCCACAGAAAGGGACAGCGGCATTGGCTGGTGCAGAAGACGGGACTGCATTGGAAGAAAGCAGCAGCCAGCTGTAGGGCGGCGTTTCCTGTATCGGGTATCTGACAGCTTATCGGGAACTGCTTTTTTCACAACAGTTGCTTTACATGGAATGGTTCCCGGAAAGCTGTTTCACAGATGGGCTATCCGGTGATGCTATACTTGAGCCAGAGGTATTCTGAATGCTCAATATCGTGATGAATGCACTGGCAAAGGGCTTTTTCCGTGCATTCCTGTTTTTCTGTATCTGGTTTTTAGGCTATCTGCTTTGGCGGTTGATGAGCCGTAAGCAGGTGCATGCTGTGCGCCCCCTCTGGCTGGATATCGTTATTGCAGCCGGCATTGCCGGGCTGGTTGGTGCCATCAGCGGCATGCGGTACCATCGCCTGGATATGGTTGTGACCCCGATTGTCTTTGTCATTGGGGTTTGGATAGCTTGGACCAACTGGAAAAAGAGGAAGCCGGAAATTTCCCGGAAAAACGGTATTGAACCATCCCAACCCGATAATGGCCATATTGCCAATCCGTTCAGGCAGAACAGACACTGAAAACAGGATTCAAGTGGAAACCCGTCAGATGGAAAACACACCGGAAACAGATTTCCTTGATCTGTATGAGCAGGCTGAGAACGGTAGTCGAGAAGCCCAGTATCAGTTGGGGCTCTGTTTCCTGAACGGTATCGGCATCCACCGGGATGTCCGGCTTGCTGAAGTCTGGCTGCTTAAATCCGCATCTGCCAACCATCCTGGGGCAATCCGTGACCTTCAATGGATACATGAGGCGGCACTACTGGATATTGAGCGGGTCAGCCAGTGGCTGGCAGCGCCAGTCAAACAGCCTGAACCTGCTGTCACGGAACCCGTCACAGCGCCGGTCCAGAAACAGGAACCTATCCTTGAACCCTTGCCCGCCCACCTGCTGGTTCCTGACTATACACCATTCCCGCGTATCGATTATCAGCCAAGGCCGATGCAGCCAGGTGGTACTGCCTGTGGGACACAGTACCTGATTGATGGACATCCTGCTGTACCGGAAGGGCAGCCTATCGGTTATGTGCCAGAAGCCACTTATACGGAACCTGTCCCGCCTTATGTCCCTTCAGCTGGAATGGAAAATGCTGGGGGCATGCCTGCCGGTACGGAATACCTGCTTTCCGCGGTCTCGGCGGAGGATGCGATTGAAGATACCATCATCGACCATGAGAAACCTGGCATTCTTGACCGGCTTATCATTGGGTTCAGGAACCAGCGATTCCATAAGGTCTGTTCGATTCTTGGCGGCATCATCGTTTTCGTGCTGGTGGTTGGTATCGGTCACTGTATCGGCCGTTTTGACCGTCTCATCGGAACGAACAGTGAAATGAAAAATGTCACCAAAGTCATCCATATCCATCAGGCGAAGAACAGGCATGTTGGGGTTGGCAGTGACGACATCAACAGCATGGTCAAGGACCTGATGGACAGCAGCTATGGCCGTTTTGATGCCAAGCTCGGCTGTTGGTCATCCCGGAGTGGTGGGACTGAATTCTGCTTCAAGGTCAACCGGGTGGATGCTGTCAAGACAAAAGAAGGCGACCGTGTCTATGTGCTGGCGACAGGCCGCATGGCAAGTGACAGCAATATCGCGGATGGCATTATCGGGATGTTTGTCCTTGAACCGCAGTTCGGTTCCAATTACACCACAGTAGCCAAGAATCCGTTTGTCACTGCGGGGAGCGGTGATGAACCGCCTGAAAACTGGCAGTTCGTCAGGCTTGGCAGGGATGATGTCTGGGGATGGCAGGGAGAGATTGAGAACAACAGCTTGGGAGAAACTGATTCTGGAGTCATCCTGTTTACTCAGATTGAGGGGAACATCAAGAACATCGGCTATATCCCGACTTCCTTTGAAATGCTTGACCTTGGGCATGTCAATGGTCATATTGCCAATGCCCGTCAGGCGATTGACCTTAAGGGAACCATCAAGATTGAGGAGTACGGGAGTGGGATGTATCCAATCCGTCTGACAGTGGACGGTATGCGGAATGGCTCCCAGAAACAGGGAGAGAGTATCCAGATCACTTTCCGGAAAGATGTTGGCGAATACGTTGTTCCAATGAGGAATCCATTCACTTACTGATAGCTGGAAAAAAGTATGGATAAAGACAGGAACAGCAGGCAAGAAAGACCGGGTGGAGACAGCATGGAAAAACAGACATTGGAACTGTATCGTCTTTACAGATTGGCGTCGCAAGGGGATGCGGATGCCCAATACCGGCTTGGTATGCGTTACCTCAATGGTATCGGAACGCCCCAGGATATCCGTCTGGCTTATATCTGGCTTGGCAAGGCGGCGGACAGGAACCATGAACAGGCAAGGCAGGATCTTGGGCATCTGAGGACGGCAGGTATTGAGAAGGCCGTGATTGCTGCGGGTATCCCGACAGATGCCGGCATACCTGACAATGCTGTTCCTGCCCCGGCAGGGTATGTCCAGCCTGAGGCTGATCAACCTGCTGCATTTTCTTCAGGGACGGTCAGCAAGCCTGAACCTGTCCCATCATCGGAAGCCGCCCCTGTCCAGACCCAGCCTGTCCCTCCAGTTCAACCAGTCCAGGCCAATCAGGAACCCGTTCCAGTCCTGCGACCAGACCCGATGCCGGTTCCGACAGCGGTATCCAAGTCTTCTGCCAGGAAGCCGGTCCCTTTTTCCCGTCAGCGTGGCAGTACGGAGCAGGATGATACCGGTGCAAGTCCTATGAAAAAGGTTTTCTGGGGAGTTGTTGTGCTGGTTGCCATTGTTGTCGCTGGTTGGTTCTTCAAGGGCAGTTTCTGGGGATCTGGAAAAACGGTTGAAGACAAGCCCATCAGCAACAAGGCTGTTATCTTGACAGACAAGGACCAGAAGCAGATTGCACAGAAAGTCTTCGATAAGCATTATGGTGAAGGGACTTACAAGAATGGCTGTTGGATGACAGAAGGAAATGCCTGCATGAAATTCAAGCAGGTCAATGCAGTGCCAATCAAGGGGACAAGCCTCTACAACCTTTATGTCTATGCTTACAGCATCACTGGTCCTGGGCGCATTGATGCCTATACGGTTGAAGTCGATGCCAATACTCCGAATGAATTCCGTGTCCTGACCAGCAGCACTGGCATGATGGCGGAACCAAGTGATGGCAGGAAGACCTGGAAATTTGCGAAAGGCGGCAGGAGCTGGTCTGTTGACAGTCTGAAAGAACATGATGGTGTCCGCGATACCATCCGTTCTACTTATACCATTATCGGTACAGACATCCGTTCGAACAGGGTCTTGCTGAAGTCTGAACCGGTTGTGGTTGAGAATACCGATGAGAGTCAGTCCACAACTTCAGAAACAACACCAGGTGCAACCAAACCGGCTGACAACAAAAATGTCGAAAGGAAACCGGAAGAGGGTACTGCAAAGCAACCTGATAACGAAGACCGGATTGGTCAGAAAATCAAGAGCTTGAGCCGGTAAACAGCCAATGTCCTGCTTGATGTTGGTTTGGCTGGACAGGACATCGTCTCTCAGGTAGGAAACCGTCATCATTAGGTAAATGATGGCGGTTTCCTTTTTCAGGAAATCAATTCCAATTACCCCAGTCCTCTTTCCCAATAGTAGGGAAAGCTTGGTCGAGGGCATCATGGACAGCCTTGATGAGAGGCTCTGGCAGTTTGTCCAGTTCTGCCGTGACATACTGGATCAGAGAATGCGATGCGACGGATGATGTCGGTCCAATCAACCATGCTGCCAGCAGGATTAAGGCGGTATGCGGGTCTGTCTGGGGATCAACTCCGTTGTTTTCCAGTACCTCAACCACTGCCGCAGGCAGCCCGTCAATGATGTCAAGCAATGCAGCTTTGTCATACCAGTCAACATGGTTCAATGTCTTGACACAATCTTCTGGCGACAGCCCGGTATCTGTTGCCATTTCACAGGGAACCGCTATATCTGCCAAGAAACGCTCATCGGAGACGGACTGCATGATTGCAGCTTTTTTCTTCAGACCGGCAAAACCTCCTGACATGCTGGCAACGGATGCTTTCAATGCCACAGAAGGCAGGACCCGGCAGAATGCGGGGATATCATCCAGCGCCATTTGGGGAACCTTATGCAGTTCAGGTATTCCCTTGGCTTTTCTGTCCGCATCACGTTCATGCACCAGGATCAGGTTGGTCCTTTCACCAATCAGGCTGTACTGGACTGCCAGGTCTGTCTGTGCTTCATCATCATCCAGTGACTTGACCTGCTCATTGACAGCGGCTTTCGCCAGTTGACCGCCATCTTTGATGAAATGGCTGTCAGCATCTATCGCAATCTTTTCATCGCCCAGTCTGCAGCTGAGTGAAACAGGGGAAACCGGTGCCCTGTCAAAGATAGCGCCGATTGTAATGCTTTCTCCCAGATAGGCATTTTTCGGGATAGGTGAATGCCATACAGGTTGCTCCTTCCATGCCACGGTAATGTCAGACAGCTGGGCGAGCCGCATCCGGGCGAGCATACGGGAAACCGTCTCATCCATGTCTTCTGTCGGCAGGACCATCTCGCAGGCACCACCTGTCGCCTCAGCCAAGCGCCGCAATAGGTTTTCTCCCGGGGCGACACCGACACCGATAATGAAGATACGGTGATTGCCGTTCCGGACAATATCAACCAGACGGTCAACCTGCCAGACTTCGCCATCGGTAATCATAAGGATATCAGCAGTATATTTATTGAATATCCCTGTCCCCAGTCTGATGACTTCCTGCAATGCTTCATCCATATCGGTACCGCCCATATCGGCGCTGATACCGGCAATCATCGGCTTATAATTCTGCCGGATGAAATGACGGGTACAGTGGCTGGGCTGCCTGATCTTATGTTCTGTCCGTGAGCCAAAACATGACAGGGTGATGGCATCATCATCGGTCAGGTTGTCAGCCAGTGACTGCAATGCGTGTTTTGCCAGATAAATGGATGACCCATTCATCGAACCGGAACAGTCCACCAGGATTTTCATCCTTGCAGGATTGACCGTCAGGGCATTGTGCATCGGTGTGAAGGTACAGAAGCCAGCCCAACGTCCTTCGGTGATGGGGTCGGGGGCAAAGATACCGGTATTGGCCGCCTGAAGGCTGTCAATGGTGATGACGATATCCTTGTTGGCAAACGCACGTTTCAGGTCGATTTCCACACCAGTCAGCGTCTTTTCGATGCGGGCGGTATGCTGGGGGACATCCACCTCACCGGATGCCAGCAAACCTTTCAGTGTCAGGTGGAAATCCACCGGATATTCAGCCAGGAAATTGGTGGATACCTGCTGATGGGGCAGCAGGCTGCCCTGTGAACCATCTGGGCTGTAACGGTTGGCAACCACTGTTGGAATAGCGATACGGACCTTGCCATTGTCCCAGGTCAGGGTCTTGACGGTTTCAATTTCAACGACAACCGTTTCACCGGGTTGGATGTTGCCCAGATTGGCAGTGCATAAACCATCACGGGAATATTCAAGCATGACAGGCGTGTCACCGGATTCAATGGCATCTTCGTATTTTTCTTCAGCCTGTTTCTTTTCCATGGCTTTGGCTACCATGGTTTTACCATTCAGTTCGACGGCAAACCGGGATACAACAGCATTCCAGGCAACAGGAAAGGTATAGACCACTTCAATGTTTTTCCCTGTGTCGTTCTTATAGGTCTGTCTTGTTTTCAGGGTCAGTACCAAATCATTGGCAATCCCTTCCCAAGCAAGGGATTTGAGTGCAACCTTATTGCCGTTCCTGTCAGTCATACCTTTCCAGATAGCCATAATCAATCCTTTCTTTATCATTTTCCAGTTTCTTCCTGTTCAGCCTTGAGGGCTTCCATGGACTCCAAGGCACCTATGATGAACTGCCTCATCTGGTGCTGGTCCAGCCTGCTGGCACTGGCATCGATAACCAGTTCAATGCCGTCTGCCAGATAGATATGTGAGCAGAAACGCACTTCGCCCGGTTGGTGTGGTGCCGATGCTTTCTGTGTAATCTCATCGCCGCCTGTCCGGATCTTCTCAAGGGACATCCCCTGTGCAGCCAGCCGTTTCACCCGGAGGAGCGATTCCAGGTGCTTTGTCAGGTAAAACGCCGTCCGCTTTTCGCCTTCAGGGCGGTCAACCAGTCCCATCTGGATGTAATACCGGATAGTCCTTTTTGGCAAACCAGTCAGGTTGCAGAGTTCATCCAATGTATAAGTACGTTCAGCCATCATCATTCCTTTTTGTTTATTATAACAGTATCACTGTTAAAAACAAGTGTCAAAAAAGAAAACTATCTTGTGTATGTAAAAAAGCACAAAACCGACAAATTTCAGCTCGTATGAATGGGAAAATCTGTTCTTTTAAGAAATTTTCATGGATATCTGGGAATTTTTAGTGACAGTATCGTACTGTCAGGTAATATTTTAACAGTCAACTGTCTTTAAACGGTGTCAATATGAAAACAGATAACGCCAGTACCAAGCCTCCTGACAGGACCGTCAAGGTAGGTCAGTCAGGCAATACAGCAGGGTAGGAAACGTTCAGGTGTTGTATGATGTCAGGGATACACAGGAATGCTGTAGCAAGAAAGTCACGGCATTTCTAGGATAGTTTTTTTTCATGCATTGAAAGGGATTTCCATGAAAGTATTCAGAAACACTGCATTGGCATTGGTTTTGGGGACAGCGGTGTTTGCATTGACGGGGTGTGCGAAGGAGAAAGCCGCATCAGCCAAGCCTGAGGCATCAAGCCAGCCAGCACAGGCATCATCCAACTATGTCAGCAAAGACGGTATCCTGCTCGCTTATTTCTCAAGAAGGGGGCAGAACCATACCGACCAGGGCATCCAGACACTTGAAGTCGGCAATACGGAACGGGTTGCGCTGAAAATCAGTGACAGGTTGAAACAGCCTGCCTATCAGATCCAGACCGTCAAGCCTTATACCGATGACTTCAAGGAAATGCTGGAAGTCGCCAAGAAAGAACAGGCGGAAAATGCAAGGCCGGCACTCAAGGAACCGCTTCCTGACATGAAACCGGTCAAGACCTTGGTTCTGGGCTACCCTATTTGGCATGGCACTATGCCGATGGCGGTTTTCAGTTTCTTGGAGAAAGTCGGCTGTGACAATATCACCATCGTTCCATTCAATACACATGGCAGCAGCGGGGTCGCCCGCAGTGTCGATGACCTCCGTAAAGCCTGTCCAAAAGCCACTGTGATGGAAGGAACCCCGATTAAAGGGACATTGGCGGCCAGTGCAGACAAGGAAGCGGCTGAGATTGCCCAGAAAGCAAGACCTTGAGTTATTGATTTGTGAGAGGCTGGTTTTCGCCTTGCAGGAAGGCTGATGTGGGGAGATTTCAACCTTCCTGTTGGTTGCGTCTGGCGATTTCTTCGCGGATTTTATTGGTGTTCGGGCCAAACCAGATGGAGAATGCGGCAATCACAAGGACAACTGCACAGGCCTGCATGACGGTGTTCGTCGCCAGCATGATGCTCTGTTGGGTGGTCAGCCGGTCAATGATGCCACGCGCCACTTCAGGGTCAATGCCTGAGCGGATCAGCCCGTTGAAATATTCCCCATAACTGTCCAGCAGGTAAGAAAGCTGTTCGTGTTTGTAATTTGTCTGGTTTTCCCAGTAGGTGTTGATGATGGACGTGGCGAAAGCCCCTGTCAGTGAACGGCAGAAATTGATCAGTCCTGCGGCAGAATCCATTTCTTCCGGCAGGACACTCATCATAGACTGGGTGGAAATCGGTACGAAGACAAACGGCAGTCCAAGTCCCATCATGAACAGGGGGATGGCGGCAATCCAGTAATCCACATCTGTATCCATGAAACTCCGGATATAGGTGATCAATGCCATCCAGAGGATGCCACAGAAAATCAGCTTGCGGCAGTCTTTTGTGCCTGACAGCCTTGCTGCGAGCGTGGCAACCGTCAGGGCGGCAAGCCCTTGGACGCAGGTTGTCCTGCCCGCCCATGTCGAAGTGAAGTTCATGCAGGTCTGCAGCCACAGGGGCGTTGTCACATTGATGCCGAAAAAGGCACCGAACATCAGGCACAGTGAGACTGTACTTGTCCAGAAACCACTGTGCCGGAACACCTTGAGGTCCACGACAGGATTGGGTTCTGTCAATTCCCAGATCATGAATGCTGCAAAACCGATGGCTGCGATGATTGCCAGGGTGATGATGTAATTCGATTCAAACCAGTCATGGTCTTTGCCTTCATCCAGCATGATCTGCAATGCGGCAACCCAGATGACCAAGAGCACCAGTCCAATCTTGTCGATGGGGCTTTGGTCGGTTTTTTCCTTATGGTTCCTGAACAGGAAATACAATGCTGCCGTGCTGGCGAATGCAAACGGTACATTGATATAGAAAATCCAGGGCCAGGAGTATTCATCACAGAGCCAGCCCCCCAGGACAGGACCGGTGACAGGGGCAACCAATGTTGTCATTGCCCACACACCATTGGCAGCGGCTGCCCGTCTGGCACCGAATACACGGAGCATCAGGGTCAATGACAACGGCAGCAGGGGACCGCCAGCCAGTCCCTGAAGCACACGGGCGATGACCAGCATACCCAAGGAATTTGCCAGACCACATACGGCAGAGAAAAAACCGAAGCCCAGCAATGAGATGCAGAATACCTTGACAGCGCCAAACCGTTTGGCGAGCCACCCTGTCAATGGCACCATGATTGCTTCGGCAACTGCATAAGAGGTGATGACCCATGTCCCTTGGCTGTTCGAGGCACCCAGACCGCCAGCAATATGGGCGACGGATACATTCGCGATGGTGGTATCCAACACAGCAACAAAGTTCCCTGCCGCCAGTACCAGGGCGGTAATCAGCAGGGCGGGACCATTCAGTTCCCACTTTGTTTCTTCTTCAGCCATTCGGAATCCCGGTCAGATGCGGACAAGCCGTCATTCCTGTTTCCCGTCACTGGTGGTGTCGATGGTCACTTCCATCGAAAGGCCGACCTGCAGCGGATGGGCTTTCAGTTCTTCAGGGTCAAGCCGGATACGGACTGGCAGGCGTTGGACAACCTTGATCCAGTTACCTGTTGCATTCTGTGCGGGAATCAGCGCAAATGCAGAACCGGTTCCACCAGAAAAGCCATCAACCACACCGTGATATTCAACAGAAGATCCATGGATGTCTGAAGTCACCGTCGCTTTCTGTCCTGGACGGACATCCTTCAGCTGTCCTTCCTTGAAGTTGGCATCCACATGGACATCCTGGATGGGAACAACCGCCATGACAGGGACACCCGGCTGAACCTTCTGCCCAACCTGGACAGTGCGCTTCGAGACGATGCCATCCACCGGTGCTTTCAGTACTGTGCGTCCGAGATTGACGGAGGCTTGGTCTGCGCGTGCCCGTGCCTGGGCGATGGCGGCTTTGGCTGCATCAATCCGGGCTTTGGCGGAGGCGAGGGCATTTTCAGCAGCAGTGACTTCATCTGCAGAGACAGAGCCGGAATTGACCAGGGCCTTGCGGCGCTGAAGGTCGATGGACGCTTTTTTCAGGTCAGCGGTTGCTGCAGAAAGCTGGGCCTGTGCCATGCTTTCATCAGCCTTTGCCTGGTTCAGTGCAAGACGGGTGTCAATCTCATCGATGACCACCAGGACATCGCCTTTCCTGACACTCTGTGTGTCCACAACATTCACCTGCGAGACCGTTCCAGAAATCTCAGGCGTCACCTGTGCCACCTCGGTCGCTGTATAGGCGTTGTCTGTTGAAACGTATTTAGACGCATAGAGGAACCAGTAAGCACACCATGCAATGGCACAGCCCAGCACCACCAGTACCAGGATGGCGAACAGTTTCCGGCGTCTGGCGGTATTGGATTTAGAAGGGGCTTCCTGTCCGGGAGGCATTGCTTCAGCATCATCACTCATCTTAAAACTTCCTTTTTATGCGGGTACCTGTGTTCAAGGAACTGAATGGCGGTAAAAGTACTGTTCTGTCAATGTTTTTCAGTGGTAGGGCGGTCGGCAGTCACCGGTTTTTCATAACCGCCTCCCAATGCCTTGATCATTGCAACATCCAATGTATAGACCCGTGCACGCAGGTCGGCTTGGGTGCGCAGCGTCTGCAATAAAGTCTCTTCGGCACTCAGGACAGCCAGATAATTGGCAAGTCCGCCTTTATAACGGTTCTGGACAAGCCGATGGGCTTCCCGGGCAGCATCCACTGCCAGACGGTTCTTTTCCAGCTGGGCAACGAGTTGCCGCTGGGAGACGACAGCATCACTGATTTCCTGAAGGGCATTGGTCAATGTCTGGTTATAAAGTCCCACCGCTTCGGCATATTCAGCCCGGACACCTTCAAGCTGTGCACTCAGGCGGCCAGCGGTGAAAATGGGTAGGTTGATGGCAGGTGCAATGCCATAATAGTCTGAGCCGCTCTTGAATATCTTGGAAATGCCAGCCTGATAGCCGATGAAAGCCGTCAGGTTCACATCCGGATAGAATTCAGCCTTCTGGCGTTCAATCCGGCTGACCATGGATTCCACCCGCAGACGGGCAGCCGTGATATCTGGGCGGCGTCCCAGCAGGGACATTTTCAGCTCAGCAGGCAGGCTGTAACCGGCTTTCAGGTTCAGGACAGGGCGGTTGATGGCAAGTCCACGGTCAGGACCAGCCCCCATCAGGGCTGCCAGTCTGTTCCGCTGCAGGCCAATCCGCTCGTCAATGGCAATCAATTCCTGCTCTGATTCAGCCAAGCGCGCTTCAGCCTGTTTCACAGCCGTCAGAGTGTCCAAGCCATGCTGGTAACGCAGGTTGAACAGGGACAGGTTCTGTCTGCGGACCTTCATGATTGAAGAAACCGTATCTTTTGTATAGAACAGGTGCGCCAGTTCGCCATATTCCACAGCAATTGCCGAGGCAATCATCAGGCGTGCCTGAGCGAAGTCCGCCGCCGCGGCTTCTTCTGCAGAAATGGCGGCTTCCAATGCAGACCGGTTTTTGCCGAAAAAGTCCAGTTCCCAATTGAAATCAAGTCCCATAGAGCCGAATCCATGTGTGCCATGAGGGGCGAACTGGGGGGCAGCGAATAGTTCTGGCTGATTTTCTGTGTGCCGGCTTGGGCTTCACCGTATGCCTGCGGGTATAAGGCAGATGCAGCAACACCAGTCATTGCCTGGGCATGGCGGAAACGGGCAGCAGCAACTGTCATGGAAGGGGAATTGGCAAGCCCTTCCTCAACCAAAGCATCCAGCTGACTGTCATGATAGGCAGTCCACCAATCCTCTGCTGGCCAGTTCCGCTGAGGCGCCTTGAATGAATCCCTGGTCTCGTATTGTTCAACTGTTTTCAGCCCAGGCGTCACGCCTTCAGGCGGGATAGGTGCGCAGCCATTCAGGAGAAAGACGCTTCCTGCCAGCAAGAGTCCCATCAACAATCTTGAAGGGATGCGTCGGCATTGAGGACTGGAAGAAAACATCGGAAACCTTTATGAAAGTTGCTTTACTAAACTGTACAGTACTGTATAATCAAATTATAAAAAATTATAACTGTACTGTCAATTGAAATATAACTAAACCCTGATTATGAGAAGACGAACAGAGGCAAAACGCAATGCCATCCTGAAAGTTGCAGAAGAGCTTTTCAGGAAAAAAGGTTATCAGAACACTTCGATGAGTGAAATCACGGCGAAGGTAGGTGGATCCAAAGCGACAATCTATGGTTATTTCAAGTCGAAGAAACTTCTTTTCGAGGCGGTCATGAATGGCGCTTCATTCGAAAAATTCGATTTGGCTGCATATCAGCAGGAATCAGGTAATGACATCCAGGAGCGCTTTGCATCGGATAGTCCGGTACCGATTGTGCCAATAGAGAACTACCAGCAGATGGCATTGGTCCTGAGCGAGATGCTGAATTCCCAGGATGATATCAGGACAACGCTCTATCGGTTCAGTGGTCATTTCATGCAGACAGTCTGCCAGCCGCAGTTCTTGGAAATCTACCGGCTTGCTGTTGAAGGTTCTGGCAGGACAAAGATTGGGAAACATTTCTTTGAGAAAGGCTATGCACATATCATCGGAGATATAAAGCGGTGTTTCCAAGCACGTATGGATAAGGGGGAACTCCGTCCTGTCGATGCAGAAACCGTTGCCCTGCATTTCATCTCCTTGGTCCGGGGACCGATATTTGAACGCTATCTTTTTGGCTATGGCTCCTTGCCGAAGATGGAATTCCGGAAAAGGATCCGGCAGTCTGTAGATGCTTTCTTAAAAATATATGGGACATCCTGAATAGCAGGAAGGAGTCTGCCCCGATGATTTTGTCAGTTCCTGAACCATACAGTACTGTATAATCCACTGATAAGAATAAGAATCATTATGATTTATAGGGTTGGAGCCTGATTATGAGAAGACGGACAGAAGCGAAACGCAATGCCATCCTGAAAGTGGCGCGTGAACTTTTCAGCCAGAAAGGCTATCAGAACACCTCGATGAGTGAAATCACGGCGAAGGTAGGCGGTTCCAAAGCAACAATCTATGGTTATTTCAAATCCAAGAAACTCCTCTTCCAGGCAGTGATGGAAGGCGATTCATTGGCAGGTGTCAGTCTGAAAGCCCCTGTTTCAGATGATGCCATCCAGATTGTTCCCTTGGAGAACTACCGCCAGATAATCGCCATCGTCGATGCAATGATGAATTCCCATGACAGTGTGAAAAAGACATTGTACCGCTTCAGCAAGAATGTCATGCAGACAGTCTGTCAACCGGCATTCCTGGAAATCTACAAGCTTGCTGTTGGAAGTTCCAGTAAATCCGGAATCGGTCCGCGTTTCTTTGAAACGGGACCGCTCTATCTTTTCAGGAAAGTCCAGGAATATCTGCAGTCCTGCAAGGATAAGGGGCTGCTTGACATCAAAGATGTGGAAAGGGCAGCATCCGATTTCCTCGCACTGATGCGCGGACCGGTCTTTGAACGTTATCTTTTTGGTTATGAGAAGACGATGACGTCTTCAGACATCCAGCGGAGAACCCGCCGTTCCGTTGATACATTCCTGAAAATTTACGGACCGGAAAAAACAGGTGGATGAATCCTGCATCCTGTCATGACTGGAATCAAACCAGACGGTAGAATAGCAGGGTGATCATATCCAACCTGTAAATGACCCTATTCAACAAGATTGCCGGATTGCCCGGCAGGTATATGGGACCTGTCATCCTTTTGGTGGCAGGTTTTGCGCTTTTCTGCCCGCAGGCTTGCCTATGGCTGCAGACAGCCTGGATTGCGCCGCTCCTGATGCTGGTCATGTTCGGCATGGGACTCACACTCAAGACCGATGACTTCAGGATCCTGCTGCTGCGTCCGAGGGACATCATCATCGGTTGCCTCGCCCAGTTCTCCATCATGCCCCTGCTGGCGTACCTGTTGGGTTGTCTGTTCCAACTGGATGCCGCATTGATGACCGGTGTCATACTGGTTGGTGCCTGTCCAGGCGGGACTGCAAGCAATGTCATCACCTATCTGGCAAAGGGCGATGTAGCCCTGTCTGTCGGCATCACCAGCATCAATACACTTATCGCACCTTTGCTCACGCCATTCATCACGTGGCTTTTGCTCAGGGAAAGCATCACCATCGATTTCATGACATTGTTCCTCTCAATCATCCAGATAGTGGTACTTCCAGTCGTATCAGGTTGCCTCATCAACCTTTGGTTGGGTAAACACACCCAGAAAATCACCGGGGTACTGCCAAGCGTCTCAGTGATTGCCATTGCCGTAATCATTGCCGCCATTGTTGCCCATAATGCCCAGAAAATACTGGATACAGGCATCGTCCTGTTTGCCGTTGTCATCCTGCACAACCTGCTGGGATTTGCCTGTGGCTATGGTGTTGGAAGGCTGCTGAAAATGCCTGGACCGAGAACCACGGCGCTGACCATCGAAATCGGCATGCAGAACTCCGGACTGGCATCCAGTCTGGCGGCTATGACATTCCCGAACCTGGCGATGGCGACTGTGCCAGGGGCGCTTTTCTCGGTCTGGCACAACATTTCAGGCGCCCTGCTTGCCGGACTCTTCCGTAAATGGGACGGACGGGGGAAAATAACAGCAGACAACCATCAATCTGGAGACAGTCTCAATGAAAGGTGAAGAAATCACCATCAAGATCGGTGCCTGGCTGATAGAGCAGGCGGCAAAGACAGTGCCTGATGTGGCTTCTGACGTTGATCCGCGTATCCATCGGAACATCAAGGCGATGAATGCCACAGAAGGCATGACAGCGGAAATGATAGACAGTCAGCGTAAGGCCTGTGCGCAGGCACTGGGGTTTGAAGACAATCCGGAATTCCAGGCATTTTTCAAGATTGTCCATCAACTCTGGGCATCCGGGCGGCTTGACCTTATGATGGAATATTGGGAGAACAAGCAAATGGTGGATGACCTGCAGGCATAAGCAGGAAACTGCCTCTACAGGTCATCCTGGTAGGAATGTTGGACTGCCTCAACGGCGGGTCCGGATAACGTAATCTTTCCGTGTGGTTGTCACGACTTCCCAAGTGCCGGAAAACCCTTCATGCAGGATGAAACTGTCACCGGCCTTCACATGATGCGGTTCTCCGCCATCTTCGGTGATGATGGATTCTCCCTCAATAATCCGGCAGTATTCCCAGTGGTTTTCTGCATTCTTGAAATGCCATTTCCCCGGTGTGGATTCCCAGACACCGGTCTTGATGTCACCGTCTTTCTCAAACTGCCAGATACGGAATTCCGGTTTGCCGGAAATCACATCGACACGGGCAAGCACCGGTCCATAAGAGAATGGTTCAACCTTGCTGATGTCCATGGGCTGGATGCCGGAAATCCTGCCATCTGAACGTTTTTCCGGTTGATAATTCGTGCAGCCGCCCAGGGAAACCATCAGGGAAAGTCCCAACAATATAGCGGTCAGTTTTTTCATCACGTTATCCTGTTGATTCGGGAAGAGGTTATTTCTCGAACATATGGAAGACCTTGGCAATCGCCTGCCATTTCCCGTCCTGTTTCAGGAAGGTCAGGTAATCGTTGTAATCGGCACCGATTGCATCATTTTCCATATCAATACGGACAACAGCGGTTGTTGGGGTGATTGCTAGTACATCGATACGTGTCTTGATATTGGGAGCGGCACCGTTTTCTTTCACAAAGTCATAAAGGTTGCTGATGGGGCCTTCCAGCAGTCCGTCGGTTGTGAATCCATACATGATAGCATCCTTATGGAAGGCTTCAGCGACAACCTCAGCCTTGCCCTGATAAAGCCCTTCAACATATTTCCCGGCTGCGGCAACGACAGCATCATATTCAGCGGTTGGGACACATTTGATATTCGCCATGTTTTTTTCCTTTCGATGAAATAAATATGTAACGTTTGGTACAAAATTGTTTAAATAATATAATGACCGGTACATAATTTGTCAATACCATGTCATGGCAGAAGAGATGAAGAAACAGAGAGGTCGGCCAAGGGCTTTCAACCGTGAGGAAGCCTTGCGGGGGGCCTTGTCTTTATTCTGGCAGCAGGGCTATGAGCCGACCTCGATTTCACAGCTCTGCGATGTCATGCAGATCAACAAGCCCAGCCTGTATGCGGCTTTCGGCAACAAGTCAGACCTGTTCCTTGAGGCAGTGGATTATTATGAAACCACCTATTGGGATGGCGTCTGGCAGCAGATGTTCAATGAGCCTGATTTAAGGAAAGCCATCAAGGATTTCTTCATCACTTCGTCGGAAATCCTGACCTCGCGGGAAATCCCCTGTGGATGCATGGTTGTGCTGGCAGCCATCAACATCCGTTCATCGGAAACAGAAATCCTGAAAGTCATCCGCCAGCTGCGCCTTGAGGGTTATGACTGGTTCCGTAAACGGCTGCTCAAGGGCAGGGAAGACGGTCAGCTGGGCATGGATGTCGATATCGATGCCTTGGCAGTCGCACTCAATACCTTCCTTGAAGGGCTTTCCATCCAAGTGCATGATGGTGTAGATGCAGAGATGTTGAAAGCCGTGGCGCGTTGCGCTGTCGATATGATTCCAGACTGAGCGGTGCCAATATCTTGGCAGGTAGGGTGATTCTGTTGAAAAACAGGGCTAGAATGTCAGAAACCTTTCCCACGCTGTTCCTGCATCAACCAGACAGAGGTCATCAGTATGAGAAAAGCCCAACCCCGGGATATTCCGCGCGTAGCTGAAATCCTCATTTTCACCAAGCGGATGGCTTACCGTCCGATTTTCGAGAATGATGTGCTTTCATTCAATGCCATGCAGGTCTGCAAAGAGGCAGAACGGCTGAAGAAAGCCCATGCACTGGATGGGGTCTATGTCTATGACGACGGAATCATCAAGGGGATGCTCCGCCGTGAAATCGATGGCAGGGTCATGCACCTCTATGAGCTTTTCATCGATCCGTTCTTCCAGAAAGAGGGTATCGGCAGGCAGATGCTGTCCGACTTGGTAGTGGAAGCCCGCCGGCGCCACTGTCTTGAGATTGACCTTTGGGTTATTGAAAAGAACACAGGTGCCAGGAAGTTCTATGAAAGGCTCGGCTATCAATGGACTGGCAACCGGGAACCAATCACCGAAGTTGAACCTGCAGGGCTTTTCCGGCTGAAATATAGCCTGAAACTCTGATTGACGGTGTACCTGAAACGGGGAAGTTTAAAAACTGTCTACCGTTACCTCTATGACCCAGTCAATGGGGGTTGTAAGGGGGGCGTGCGTCAGACAGTAGGAACTATAGTTTCTTGACATAAAAAACGCAGATGTTTGATGTCTACGGTTATCGTCATACCATTTCAGGTAGTTTTCAGGTAAAGTAGCTTAAGTCAAACTTTCAAGGACTGATATGAGAAAAATACACCTCTTGCTCCTTGTAGCTTTGGGATTGGTATCAGCATCAGCATATTCTGGATGTCCTTTAGACGGATATTCAAACTTATTTAAGGTAACAGTCAACAAGAAGCCCGTGAATTGTACAGGGACACAGATAGCATATTTCTCTGCTGGTGCAATGACAGGAGGAAGTACAGCAGTTTGTTCAAGGGAAAAGACGAAATACCCTAATTTGAAAACAGCGTACTGGGTAGCAGATTCCTATGAAGGAAGAGATGGCGTTTCAAATTCCTTTGGTAAGAATTGTACTTTCAGCAAAACAGGGGATTGGAAGTGTAAGAAATGGATGAAAAATGTCAAGGTCAATATTGATACAGGTGGATGTATTGAATCTGATAATACGCTTAACTAGATGGATACACGACAATCAAATTTCGATTTAATGAATTTGAGAATATCATAATTGTATCCTGTAGCTATAGGAAAAGAACAAGAAAATGTCACAATCGGATTTTAAAGCAAGATTACATACAAGTAAATCAGAATTAAACACTTCAAAAAAAGTTCATAAAAATACGTCACAAATAAACAAGTTTAAGGAAGGATTGGCAAAAGTTTCAATTAATTATGCAAAACGAAAGTTTAACAATTTACGATATGGTCTAGATGGTGAAAAAACTTCTGAAATGTGTTTAGCCGCAGTAGACAAGGATTGGGATGCACTGAAATATGTTCCTGAAAAACGGAAAACTTCTGAAATGTGTTTGTCTGCGGTCAGACAGAATTGGAA
>JAHAYL010000030.1 GCA_018384065.1 Oxalobacter sp. | reverse complement strand
CTAAACTAACCAAAATATTTGGAGGAAGAGAAAGATGGGTGACAAAGCATTATCCGGAGTCAAGATTCTGGACATGACCCACGTTCAGGCAGGCCCAACCTCATCCCAGCTGCTGGCATGGATGGGCGCTGACGTTATCAAGTTCGAAAACCCAACCGGTGACATTACCCGTAAACAGCTGCGCCACGATCCAAACAAGGATTCCCTGTACTTCACCATGCTGAACTGCAACAAGCGCTCCATCATTGCCAACATGAAGAGCGCAGCAGGCAAGGAAATCTTCGAAGGCCTGGTCAAGGCATGCGACGTCCTGATGGAAAACTATGGTCCAGGCGTCCTGGCCCGCTTCGGCTACACCTGGGAAAAACTGCATGAACTGAACCCAGCACTGATCTATGCATCGATCAAGGGCTTCGGCTCCTCCGGTCCATACAGCAACTACAAGGCATACGAACCAATCGCACAGGCAATGGGCGGTGCAATGTCCGTCAACGGTTTCCCAGAAAACCCACCGACCGTCTGCGCACCACAGATCGGTGACACCGGTACCGGCCTGCACCTGGCAATCGGTATCTGCGCAGCACTGTACCACCGTACCCACAACGGCGGCATCGGTCAGGAAGTTGAAGCAGCAATGCAGGAATCCTGTATGAACCTGTGCCGTGTCAAGTTCCGTGACCACGGCCGTCTGATGGGCGGCAAGGGCGAACTGCCAGAATACTCCCGTCCAACCCTGGGTCTGACCTCCACCCCACGTGCAGGTAACGACTCCGGTGGTGGCCAGCTGGGTAACTGCATCAAGTGCAAACCAGACTTCGAAGGCGACACCAACAACTACTGCTACTTCATCGTCCAGGAAGCAAACTGGCCGATCGTTGCACGCTTCATCGGCGACGAAGCCCTGGTCACCGACCCACGTTTCGCCACCCTGAAAGAACGCCGCAAGAACCAGAACACCCTGTGGCAGATGGTCTGCGACTTCGCATCCAAGTACAACAAACGCGAATTCACCGCACTGTGCAATGAAAAGAACATTCCATGCGGTCCAGTCCTGACCACCGAAGAAATCTTCAACGACGAACACTGCAAACACCGCAACATGATCGTCAAGGTTGAAGGCCATCCAGAAGGCGATTACTACAACGTCGGTATGCCAATCAAACTGTCCATGGGTAACGTTGACAAGATCACCCCGGCACCAACCCTGGGTCAGCACACCAACGAAATCCTGAAGGAAGTTCTGGGTTACGACGATGAAGGCATCGCAAAACTGAAAGCAGGCGGTGCATTTGACGTTCCACCTAAGAAGAAAAAATAATTC
>JAHAYL010000060.1 GCA_018384065.1 Oxalobacter sp. | reverse complement strand
TCAGTTCGATCTCTTCATAGTCGCTCTCAAATCTTACTGACAAGGATATTACATCCTTACTTTCTTCTATGCGGGCGACCTTCGTTTCTCTTGCTTGCGCACGGGAACGCAGGCGCCCACACCTATCGTCTGCCTCTTTGTTAAAGACCTTTGCCGCCTCCACAGCGCGTTGTGGCTGTTTCGTAAGCGGAGAATTGAAATTATGACAACCTACAACCCACAAGTCAAGTGGTTTATTGAAAATTCCTGAAAAAAGTCTTTTTTCGGTGTTTGTGTTGAAAAAACACCCGTTCTAAAAAGTGTTGGAAGGGGGCTTTATAAAGCAATCCCTTGAAATCAGTCCCGCCTCAACGAACTGATTGGATACGCATAGCCATCTACATTGAAAATATAGTGCGAATCTTGCAGTGACTTTTTCCTGACTCTGTCATCAACGTGGTACCCCATCAGTTCAGCCATCACATATGGCAATGCCGATGTATTGAACAGCCTGCCATTATTGATAGAATATTTCTGGACAATCCCCTTAAAACGGGCAACATACCGGGGATTATCCGACCACGCAATCAATGGAATCTCAAACTGGCTGATGAACATCTCAGGGAACCCATGCCCTTTATTGATGACTTCACCATGGTCAGGCATATAGATGAACAGGGTATGTTCATCTGCACACCGATTCACTGCTTCCAAGACCCTGTCGGTATGGGCAATCGTCGCATCGTACCGACGGAATTCCTTTGGTGTCCTGGATGCAAGACTGTAATCCAAGGCATCATGCCTTTCACCATAACCTAAATGGCTTCCCCAGATATGGATGACTAAAAACTGCCGTTTCCCATGCTTGACTGCATTGAGCAAAGGTGGCACCAGTACCTCATCATGACCTTTATCGTAATAAACCGTTTCATCTGCCTGCTGTGCAACTATCTTGACCAATGTGTCATAAATTCCGCTCCAGTTCTGGCGTGAAAACCATGCAGTCTGATAACCGGCATTACCTGCCATATCGATAATCCCCATATGCTCACTGAAAGGCTCAATATTCTGGGGAGTCGCAAAAGTGAACGCCCTGCTGACGGCATCCCGCGTTACCGACGCAGGGGAAAGTGCATCAATGAACACAGTATTTTCTGGTTTCTGCCTGCGCGCCATCATAAAACGGTCTGTACCCAAGGCATAGCCATAAGCCCCATGATGCCTGCGCCAGTCACTTTCACCCAAGACGAAAATAATCCTGCGGGGAATTACCGGGCTGACTGGCGCAGGATGATACTTGACCCCTTCAGGCAATGTCCGGTTCTGGTGGGAAGCAAAAACCATCCGTGAATGGATGGAGACATACTGGCCCATCATTGCTGGAATCCGGAAGACGGTTGAATTGACAAAACGCTGCTTGAGCTTTTCCGCAGGGAAATGTGCAAATTCATAAGCTTCTTTGTCGCGTTCTCCCATCATGGCCGGAATGGCGATTGAAACCACAGGATAAAGGGAAACACATAAAAGTACGGCTGTCCCCGGCCAACCCACACGTGATGCCTTGAAAGTCATCCCCCAGAACAGTGCAAATAAAAGGAAGAAAGCAATGAAAGGGAAAAAACCGGCAAACTGGATATATTCTGATGTCTCGCTGGCATTTGTCTCAAAGACAGATGCCAGCTGACCGTAATGCAGCATATGCCGATAAAAATGTCCTGCTGTAAGATGAGCGGTCCAAGTCAATGAAACAAACAGTAGGGCAGGAACACGGAACCACCAGCCTAGACGCAGGATAAGGAAAGTAACTACTGTATCAAAAATGACCCATGCTATCGGCTCCCACTCAAGGGGACTCCAATCAACAGGTTTTTTCAGGCAATACATCCTGAATACCCAGTTGATTGCAAAAACAGCCACCAGCAGGATTATGGTGGAGATATTGCAACACTGCCTGAGCCTGTCTTTGAAAGACGGATTTCCCGCAGGAGTTTTCTGAGTTGCCATTGCCGCCGTCAATTGATTGAAACAGCATAAAAGAAACCGGTCATCAGGGTAAACCGACAACCGGCAATAACGTTATACCAAGAACATTGATTTCCTCAAAACCAGGAGACATCATTCATTAGGTCTGGCAATCGCAAAAAATGATTGGAAATAGTCTGGGAACGTCTTTGCAACACAACGGGGATCATTGATCCGTACATGGACACCTTTCCTCGCCACACTGTTCAGGCTCGCCAAGGAGAAGCACATCGCCATGCGATGGTCATTATAAGTATCAATGACCGCATCCTGCATCCGGTCAACTGGAATGACCTTCAACCAGTCTGGACCTGTCTCGACACCAACCCCAAGTTTCCCCAGCTCTGCCGCCATAGCGTCAATCCGGTCAGTCTCCTTGACACGCCAGCTACCGATGTTCCGCAGGACACAGGGACCATCCGCATGGATGGCAAGCATCGCTACGGTCATTGCAGCATCAGGAATCAGGTTGAAATCTGCATCGATTGCCTTGAGTGGTCCCCCTGAAGAAACCTCGACAAAGTTCCCGCCATAAGTGACCTTCGCCCCCATCTGTTCCAGCACATCGATGAAACGGATATCCCCTTGGATGCTGTTCCTGCCGATACCCTGTACCCGGACAGGACCGCCTGCTATGGCCGCCGCTGCCAGGAAATAAGACGCTGAAGACGCATCCCCTTCGACATGGACAATACCCGGGCTACGGTAACGCTGTCCTTTCCGGATGGTGAAAGACTCCCATCCCTTGCGCTCCACAACAACACCAAAAGCCTGCATCAGGTTGAGGGTGATTTCGATATAAGGCTTTGAAATCAACTCCCCAACAACCTGGATGGTCACATCATCTTCCAATGCCATCAATGGAGACGCCATCAACAATGCCGTCAGGAACTGGCTTGAAACATTGCCCTTCACCTTCAGGCTCCTGGAATCGATGTTCCCTGTATGGATACGGATAGGCGGATATCCCTTATTTTCCACATATTCGATATTGGCACCTGCCGCATTCAACGCATCAACCAAGTCCCCTATCGGCCTTTCATGCATCCTCGGGATACCATGCAGCAGGTAATCACCGCCCAATGCCGCCAATGCCGCTGTCAATGGGCGGATAGCGGTTCCTGCATTGCCAAGGAACAGGTCTGCCTCCCTGTTGGGCAAAGCCCCGTTCCCTCCAGTCACCTCATACTCATTGGCAGTGCCTGTCTGCGTCCAATCAATGCCAAGCTTCTTCAAACCATCCAGCATCACAGAAGTATCATCCGATGCCAACAGGTCACAGATCCGGGTCTTGCCCTCAGCCAGAGCGGACAACAGCAGGGTCCGGTTGGAAATGCTTTTTGAGCCTGGCAACAATACCGTTCCAGATACATGGTCAACCGGCTTAAGATCGATATATGCAGGGTATTGAGTCATAACATTCATTTTTTAGATTCAGCGGATTCAATGGCGCAACGCCAGTTCATCCTTGCCTGCCGGGCATTCGAGAAGATGGCTTCAAGCCCAGCCCCATCCTTATCAGCCAGCAATGCCCGGATACGGACCAGCTCATCCATATAAGCATCCAGCCCTTCCAGGAGATGCTCCCGGTTCGCCAGAGAAATATCCCGCCACATTTCAGGGGAAGATTCTGCAATACGGGTGAAATCACGGAAACCACTGGCGGCATACTGGAAGAACAGTTCTGCAAGGCTATGGTTTGCCACGTAATCCACCAGCCCATATGCCAGCAGATGCGGCAGATGGCTGACGGTTGCAAAGACATTGTCATGTCCAGCAGGTGTCAGGTAGTGGATGGTGGCACCACAAGATTCCCATAACCCTGCTACACGGGCAACGTCTTCCTCGCTGTTTTCCGGTAATTGGGCGATGACGGTTTTCTTACCCTCAAACAAGGTTGCAAATGCAGCTTCAGGTCCATTCGATTCACTGCCAGCAATAGGATGCGCAGGCACAAACCTGGCAACGCGGTCTCCAAGCACCTCCCGTGCCATTGCAACAACGTCTGATTTGGTACTGCCTGTATCGGTAATGACGGTATTGTCCGGCAGATAAGGCAGGAATGACTGCAATACCCTAGCAGTCTGGGCAACTGGAACCGCCAGCATCAGCAGGTCTGCATCCTTGAAGGTTTCCTCCAAGGAAGAGCCTGTATCATCCACAATGCCCAAAGCATGCGCACGTGCCAAGACATCCTGGCTCCGTTCCAGTCCGACAATGCGTCCCTGATAGCCGGATTTACGCAATGCCAGCGCTACTGACCCGCCAATGAGCCCGACACCACAGATAACGATTTTCTTGAATGCAACCACAGGATTACGCCAGAATTTCTTTGAATGCCCGGATGAAAGCCCGGTTTTCCTCAGGCAGACCAATGGAGATACGGAGCCATTCAGGCAGTTTATATCCCTTGACCGGACGGACAATGATGCCGCGTTTCAGCAGTTCAAGGTTCACACGGGCACCAGCCTCTTCGTCATCCCCCACTTTGACCAACACAAAATTCCCGTATGAGGGCACATATTCCAAGCCCATCTCATCAAAGGCCTGCGTCAGCATCTTGTAACCCTGTGCATTGATTTCTGCGCTTTTCTTCAGGAATGCTGTATCACCCAATGCAGCGATAGCCGCAGCCTGGGCCGCAGCATTGGTATTGAATGGCTGGCGGACCCTGTTCAGCAGGTCGGTCAGTTCAGGTTGCGCCAATGCAAAACCAACCCTCAGGGCAGCCAGGCCATAAGCTTTTGAGAACGTACGGGAAACCAGCAGATTCGGATATTTCCGGACCCAAGCCGTGGAATCATACTGGATGGAAGGATCCAAGAACTCATTGTAAGCTTCATCAATCACAACCACTACATCAGCCGGCACCTTATCCAAGAACGATTCGATTTCTTCCGGTTTCAGGAAGGTCCCTGTCGGATTGTTCGGATTTGCCAGGAAAACAATCCTGGTGTCTTCGCGGATTGCCTTCAACATGGCGTCCAGGTCATGGCCATAGTCCTTTGCCGGTACCTCAATGCCTGTTGCCCCCACCGCCTTTGCGGTCAGCATATAGACAATGAAGGAATATTCGGAAAAGACAACGGAATCACCATTCTTCGCAAATGTACGTCCTGCAATATCAATGATATCGTTGCTGCCGTTGCCCAATGTAATCCAGTCCATTGGCACACCGTAACGTTCAGAAATGGCCTTTTTCAGGGAAAACCCATTGGCATCTGGATAACGGCCATTATCACCCGTCAGGGCAGCCTGGGCTGCCTTGCTGGCGGATTCCGGCATCCCCATGGGATTCTCATTGGATGCCAGCTTGATGATCTTCGCTGGATCCAGTCCAAACTCACGGGCAACCTCAGAAATCGGCTTGCCTGCCTGATAAGGCGCAATGGTATGGATGTAATCTGGAGCAAACTGTTTAGTCATGGTTTTCCAATCCAATCAAATAGGGTATGAACCAAGCACCTTGAAATAAGAAACACGGTCTTTCAGTTCTTCCAAGGCCTTGGCGACTCTTTCTTCCTTGATGTGCCCGACAAGGTCCACAAAGAAATAATATTCCCAATCCCCGCCTTTGGTCGGGCGGGATTCCAGACGGGTCATTGAGACACCATACCTGTCAAAGGGTTCCAGCATCTTGTAAACCGACCCGGCTTCATTCTTGACCGATACCAGCAGGGAAGTCTGGTCCTTGCCCGTCGGTTCAGTATCCTTCCTGCCAATCACAGCAAAGCGGGTCCGGTTCTGCGGTTCATCCTGGATGCAGGCATTGACAATCTGGAGTTCATAGCATTTCGAGGCAATCTCTCCAGCAATGGCAGCAACGGTGGGGTCGTCTTTTGCAATACGGGCAGCTTCCGCATTGGAGGACACCGCCCGTTTAGGGATATCAGGGAAATGGGTATTCAGCCATCCCTGGCACTGCGCCAATGCCTGGGCATGCGCAGAAATCTGCTTGATGCCATGCATATTGCCCGACGCCGTCATCAGATTATGGCGGATGGGGATGGATACCTCATTGCTGATTGTCAAGGGGGACCTTACAAACAGGTCATATGTCCGGTTGATGGCACCTTCCGTGGAATTCTCAATCGGCACAACGCCAAATTCAGCATCAGAAGCCTCAACAGCAGCAAACACCTCATCAATCGTACTGCATGACAGTGTTTCCACGGCGGAACCAAAGCAGTCATAGACCGCCTGCTCGGAAAATGTCCCCGCTGGTCCCAGGAAAGCAATGATATTGCGCCTTTCCAACGCCCTGCAGGCAGACATAATCTCACGGTAAATTGTCTGAAGGTCCTTGCTATTAAGGGGACCGGGATTGCGTTCCGCAATGCCCCTCAGCACCTGCGCCTCCCGGTCCGGGCAGTAAATCGGTGCATTGGTCCTGTTCTTGATCCTGCCGACTTCCTGTGCGATTTCCGCACGGCGGTTCAATAAGCCAAGAATCTGTGCGTCAATACCATCAATCTGGTCACGCAAGGGTTTCAATAATTCATCCATCTTCTATCCGACAACATAAAACCGGTCACAACCTATAGGGGACATTGTAAGACATAACCTTATGGACAGGACACTGCACAGGAGACAGTCTCAATGTTTCTGTTCAAAATCCCGCATAAACCTGATCAATGCCTCAACACCTTCAACCGGCATCGCATTGTAAAGGGATGCCCGCATGCCGCCCATTGTCCTGTGTCCTTTCAGCTGGACCAGACCATTGCGTTCCGCATCTGCCAAGAACCCGTTTTCCAATGACTTATCCCGTAAAAAAAACGGTACATTCATCCGGGAACGGCTGTCTGATGCCACAGGATTGGTATAAAGACGGCTGTTATCGATAAAGTCATACAGCATCGCTGATTTCTCAATGCTGTCTTTCTCCATCTGTACAACCCCGCCTTTGCGCTTCAGCCATTGCAGCACCAGACCGCATAAATAGATTGCGCCTGTCGGCGGTGTATTGAACATCGACTTCTGTTCAGCCACATGCTGCCAATCAAACACTGATGGGCAGCAGTCCATCGCATGACCGATCAAATCCTCACGGACAATCACCACGACAACACCAGCTGGGCCGATGTTCTTCTGCGCCCCCGCATAAACAACGCCGTAGCGGGAAAAATCAACCGGTCGGGAAAGTATCTCGGAAGACATATCCGCAACCAGCGGCACATCCCCTGCATCAGGTTGGAAATGGAACTGCACGCCGTGAACCGTTTCATTCGGACACACATGGACATAAGCAGCCCTCTCTGTCAGCTGCCATTGACCCTGATCCGGTACAGATGTAAACCCCTGACCTTCAGATGACGCTGCCAGATTCACCCGGCTGTATTTCGGGGCTTCTGCCAATGCTTTGCCAGACCAAAGCCCGGTATGGACAACATCAATCACGGAATCGCTGCCTGGACGGCGGGACAGGTTCATCGGGACAACAGCGTTCATGGCTGTTGCGCCGCCCTGCATGAACAGGATACGGTGGCTGGATGGTATAGCCAGCAGTTCCCGCAAGTCTTCTTCTGCTTGACGGATGATTGAACCAAACGATTTCCCCCGATGGCTCATCTCCCAGGCAGACATCCCTGTGCCATGCCAGTCAAGCATCTCTTCAGCAGCCTGCCTCAATACAGGTTCAGGCAATACCGCCGGTCCGGCAGAAAAATTGAAGACCCGCATTATTCAGAAGTTTCAGAAGCGTCTTCTTTATCTAAATCAGCATCCAAAATCCGCTGCAGTCCGCTCAGTTTTGTCCCTTCATCCACAGAAATCAGTGTGACCCCCTGGGCTGCCCTGCCCATTTCACGGATTTCCGAAACCCGGGTACGGATCAGTACACCGCCTGTTGTAATCAGCATGATTTCATCCGATGCATTCACCAATGTCGCAGCAACCACCTTGCCATTGCGTTCACTTGTCGCAATCGCAATCATGCCCTTGGTTCCCCTGCCATGACGGGTATATTCCACAATCGATGTCCGTTTGCCAAAACCGTTTTCGGTTGCGGTCAGGACAGACTGCTGCTCATCTTCCGCCACCAGCAGGGAAATCACCCGCTGGTCCTCTTCAAGCTGCATCCCTCTCACACCGCGTGCAGTACGTCCCATCGGACGGACTTCCTTTTCCTCAAAACGGACAGCCTTGCCCGCGTCGGAGAACAGCATCACATCATGTTTCCCATCAGTCAGTGCAGCACCGATCAGATAGTCCCCCTCATCCAAGCCAACCGCAATAATGCCTGCTTTACGGGGATTGCTGAAATCATTCAGTGGCGTCTTCTTCACCGTGCCCTTGCTGGTTGCCATGAAAATATAATGGTCTTCAGGGAAATTCCGGTTATCGCCTGACAATGGCAGGATAACCGTGATTTTCTCGTCGTCCTGCAATGGGAACATATTGATGATTGGGCGTCCACGGGATCCACGGGATCCTTGTGGCACTTCCCAAACCTTCAACCAATACACCCTGCCCCTGTCAGAGAAACATAGGATATAGTCATGGGTATTCGCAATGAACAGCTGGTCAATCCAGTCATCTTCCTTCGTTGCCGTGGCCGATTTGCCCCTTCCTCCGCGCCTTTGTGTCCGGTATTCTGAAAGCGGCTGGGACTTGACATAACCCGAATGGGACAATGTGACCACCATATCCTGAGGCGTAATCAGGTCTTCTGTCGCCAAGTCAGTTGCATTGACCTCAATCGTTGACAGACGGGCATCCTTTGACCTTTCAACATGGTCCGCAACCACACCAGCCAGTTCGCTGTCAATGATAGCGACAATCCTTTCAGGTTTTGCCAGGATATCCAGATATTCAGCAATCTGCGCCATCACTTTCCGGTATTCATCCAGGATCCTGTCCTGTTCCAATCCTGTCAGGCGCTGCAGGCGCATCTGAAGGATTTCCGTCGCCTGTTCCTCAGACAGCCTGTACAGTCCATCAGCCTGGACCCCATACATCTTGGGGAGCCCTTCAGGCCGGAAATCTTCAGGGACATTGTCCTTGAGGGCGCCGGTCCGCTCCAGCATGGTCCGGACAAGAGATGAATCCCAAGAACGGGACATCAGTTCCTGACGGGCGACCGGCGGAGTCGGTGCCGCCCGGATGATGGCGATGAAATCATCGATATTCGCCAAGGCAACTGCCAAGCCCTCCAGCACATGCCCCCGTTCACGCGCCTTCCGTAATTCAAAAATTGTCCGGCGGGTCACAACTTCACGGCGGTGCGCCAGGAAACATTCCAGCATCTGCTTCAGGTTCAGCAGCTTGGGCTGCCCATCCACCAACGCCACCATATTCATGCCGAAAGAATCCTGAAGCTGGGTCTGCTTGAACAGATTGTTCAAGACAACCTCAGGCACCTCATTGCGTTTCAGTTCAATGACAACCCGCATACCGGACTTGTCAGATTCATCGCGGATATCAGAAATACCTTCCAGCTTCTTTTCACGGACATTCTCTGCAATCCGTTCCAGCAATGTCTTCTTGTTGACCTGGTAAGGCAATTCATCAACGATGATTGCCTGACGGCCATCCTTGCCATATTCCTCAAAATGTGTCTTTGCCCGGATGACAACCCTGCCTTTGCCTGTCCGGTATCCTTCACGCACCCCGGCAATACCATAAATCAGTCCGCCTGTCGGGAAATCTGGAGCAGGGATAAAGTCAATCAGGTCATCGATTGAACAGTCCGGTACAGCCAGTAGATGACGGGCACCGTCAATGACTTCCTTCAGGTTATGAGGCGGGATATTTGTCGCCATGCCGACAGCAATCCCAGAAGAACCATTCACAAGCAGGTTGGGAATCTTTGCGGGCAGGACAGAAGGTTCTTTTTCCTTGCCATCATAATTCGGTACGAAATCAACGGTTTCTTTCTCGATATCCGCCAGCATCTCATCCGAAATCCGGTCGAGACGGCATTCGGTATAACGCATCGCCGCAGCACTGTCACCATCAACCGACCCGAAATTACCCTGCCCATCCACCAAGGTGTAACGCAACGAGAAATCCTGCGCCATGCGGACCAATGTGTCATAGATGGAAGAGTCCCCATGCGGGTGGTATTTCCCCATGACTTCGCCGACGACACGGGCACACTTCACATAAGGACGGTTCCAGACATTGTTCATTTCATGCATGCCGAACAGCACCCGGCGATGCACCGGTTTCAGACCATCCCTGACATCAGGGAGCGCCCGCCCGATGATTACGCTCATCGCATAATCAAGATAGCTTTTACGCATCTCTTCTTCGAGTGAGACAGAGATGGTTTCTTTTGCGAATTGATTCATAAGCCACTTGTGGCAGGGAACCAACGGTGGTTTCTCCCGCCACTTACTGAAAACAGATATCAAAACAACATTTTACCATGCCAGGAACAAATTTTTTTAATTATCGGGAATTGATTTAAGTACCTATTTTCATTAGAATTTTCTTGGCGTATATTTGCTCCTGGATTTGGTTTGGAAAACTGGGCATGCGATTCCGCCATGGAATCATGGAACAGGTTTCAGCCAGGATTCTTTCCTGTTTGGGTTGCAAAAATGCGACAATCCAGTCTGAAAAAAACGTTTGGACGGGAAATTTGGGAATCTTTATGCGAGATGTCTTATCTGACCTCATTCATTGTGTCAGAATAGATGCAACGTATTATAGGAACCAAGGCTCCAGTAATTAGGGCTATAATAATATTGTTGTTTTAAGTTGGAAATGCATGCGCAGCCTGCTGCGGATTGTCAACTACGAGGATAAATATGAATAAATTGCTTAAAGTACTCATCGCTGCTACCGCAGTTGCTGGTGCAGCTACCGCCTCTGCAGAGGTCACCGACATCATCGCTAACAAACCTTACAGTGCTTATGTACAGGATCAGCGCGATGTAATCGCACGTTCCGGCTATGGCCTGTGCTGGAGAACCGGTTACTGGACCCCAGCAGATGCAATCAAGGAATGCGATCCTGCCTATGTCAAGGAAGAACCAGCTCCTGCTGCAGCTCCTGTTGCAGAAAAACTGGAATTTGCTGCTGATGCTTTCTTCGATCATGACAAATCCATCGTCAAGAAAGAAGGTAAGGAAAAACTGGCTAAGCTGGCTTCCGATATCTCCGGTCTGGACGTTGAAGTCATTGTCTGCGTAGGTCATACCGACTCCACCGGTACCGAAGCTTACAACCAGAAACTGTCTGAACGCCGTGCAAACGCTGTTAAGTCCTATCTGGTTTCCCAGGGTGTTGACGGTGAAAAAATCGTCACCGAAGGTAAAGGTGAACTGCAGCCAATCGCTGATAATGCGACCCGTGAAGGCCGTGCCAAGAACCGTCGCGTTGAAATCACTGTTACAGCAAACCCAGCACAGGAAGCTGCTCCAGCACAGAACTGATTTCAATCGTAGACAGTCTGCTAAAAACCCCGTAGCAATACGGGGTTTTTTGTTGCCTGCCATTGCCACAACCGACAGCCTGCTTTCCTACCCCAGCATTCTGAAAAAACTTTTCAGGCAGGCAGACCTCTCCAGTCTGAACAGCTATAATTCCCACAGAAAAACGCTTTCCCGTTCAGCATGAATCAAGATCAAGAAGAACTGCAGAAATTCAATGCCATGGCTTCGGACTGGTGGAACCCTGAAGGCTGTTTCCGTGCCCTTCATGCGATGAACCCCATACGCTTGGCATGGATTGAAAGCTTGGTATCCCTCAGTACCAAGAAAGTCTTGGATATTGGATGCGGAGGTGGCATCCTTGCTGAAGCGCTCGCAGGATCAGGGGCAGAAGTCACCGCCATTGACCTCGCAGAAAAAGCCCTGGCTGTCGCCAGAGGCCATGCGGCAGATGCCCAGCTTGATATCAACTATCGATGCATCCCTGCTGAAAAGCTCGCAAAAGAACAGCCAGATACCTATGATGTCATCACCTGCATGGAACTGCTTGAACATGTGCCCGCCCCTGATTCCATCATCAAAGCCTGCTCTACTTTGCTGAAACCAAGCGGTTACGTCTTTTTCGCCACCCTGAACAGGAACCTGAAATCGCTATGCCATGCCATCATCGGTGCAGAATATCTCCTGAACCTGCTACCCCCTGGAACCCATGATTTCGACAGATTCATCAAGCCTGCTGAACTCTGCCGTTATGCCAGACAGCAAGGACTGACTGTCAAAGCCATCACCGGTATCACCTGCGACCTGAATGCACGTCATTTCAGACTTACAGAAAATACCGCCATCAATTATATGGTTGCCTGTCAGAAAACCTAGAAAGAAACCCTATGACAGCCTTATTGAAACTCCAGAAACCCAAAGTCATCCTTTTCGACCTTGATGGAACGCTTGCTGATTCTGCTCCAGACCTGACTGCCGCCATCAACAATGTCCGTGAGGAATTCCACCTTGAGAAACTCCCTTATGAAACCTTGCGTCCATATGCTTCTGCCGGCGCACCAGGACTTGTCAAGGCCGCCTTCCAGATTGAACGGGACCATCTGCTTTTCCCTTACCTGAGAGAGCGCTTCCTCTCCTATTACAGGACCAGTATCGCTGATGGCGCATCTGCAACCCGTCTGTTCGAAGGCATCCCTGAACTCCTGGAACAGCTCGAACAGAACCATATCGGATGGGGAATCGTCACCAACAAGGTTGAAAGCCTTGCAAGGCCACTGATTGGACAGATTGGCCTTGGGAAAGCAGGTTGCCTGATTGCCGGTGACACCACCCCCCATCCGAAACCGTATCCAGACCCACTGATTGAAGGAGCGAAACGCCTGGACGTTGCCCCAGAAGACTGCTGGTACATCGGTGACGACCTCCGCGATATGCAAGCTGGCCACGCAGCAGGGACATGTGCAACCATTGCAGCAAAATGGGGCTATTGCATCGCACCGGAAAACTGGCCCTGCGATTTTGTCGCCCAAAATCCCAAACAGCTCCTGGCACTTATCAAGACAGCTGTTGCGGACTGAAGGTTGACCGCATATAAAAAACGGAATTGCAGCTGCAATTCCGTTTTTCTTTGAGAACTTGGAAAAATCACAGACCAGCAGCAGCTTTCAGTGCTTCGACCTTATCAGTCCTTTCCCAAGTGAATTCTGGTTCTGCACGGCCGAAATGCCCATAAGCGGCAGACTTGCTGTAACGGGGTTTCAGCAGATCCAGCATCTGGACGATACCCTTAGGACGCAGGTCAAAAGTATCGCCAATGATTCCAGCAATCTTTTCATCACCAATCACGCCAGTACCATGGGTATTCACCGTAATGTTGATTGGGCGTGCGATACCGATGGCATAGCTGACCTGGATCTGGCATTTCTTTGCCAGGCCCGCAGCAACAACATTCTTCGCAACATAGCGGGCGGCATAAGCAGCGGAACGGTCAACCTTGGAAGGATCCTTGCCAGAGAAAGCGCCACCACCATGAGGACATGCTCCGCCATAGGTGTCCACAATAATCTTACGTCCAGTCAGACCGCAGTCACCCTGAGGCCCACCGACAACAAAACTGCCTGTCGGATTGATGAAATACTTCGGTGAAGCCTTCATCAGTTCAGCTGGCAGGACCGGCTTGATGATTTCTTCAATAACAGCTTCCTCAATCTGCTTGTAAGGGATTTCTGGTGCATGCTGGGTAGAAAGCACAACCGTGTCCACACTGACAGGGACACCGTCAACATAACGCAGGGTCACCTGGGATTTTGCATCAGGACGCAGCCAAGGCAGACGGCCATCCTTGCGCAGCTGGGACTGGCGTTCCATCAGACGGTGCGCATAATAAATGGCGGCTGGCATATATTCTGGTGCTTCATCGCAGGCATAACCAAACATCAGCCCCTGGTCACCAGCCCCTTGGTCCAGATCCAGACCGGTCCCTTCATTGACCCCTTGGGCAATATCCAAGGACTGACGGTCATAAGCAACCAATACAGCACAGCCCTTGTAATCAATACCATATTCAGTATTGTCATAACCGATACGCTTGATGGTCTCACGGGCGATATCGATATAGTTCACATTGGCAGAAGTCGTGATTTCACCGGCAAGGACAACCAGACCGGTATTGCAGAGGGTTTCTGCTGCAACACGTGCAGCAGGATCCTGTTCAAGGATAGCATCCAGAACCGCATCAGAAATCTGGTCAGCGACCTTATCTGGATGACCTTCAGAAACAGATTCTGAAGTGAAAAGATAATCGTTAGACATTTAAAAAAGCTCCTCTATCAGAATGGCGAACTGCTGTCGCAGTCCACGATAAAGAAGCCTGCGACGCTTTAGCGAAATTTATAGACCGCTTCGCAAGTTGCCCGTTAACTCAGCGGAATTTTGTATTTTACTCTGAAATTGCAAGTTATCAAGAATCATCCTTCCCTGATACAACAGTCCAGATATCCTTGTCCCTCTTCCCAAAAGGCAACAGAACCCGTCTCCTTTCAAGGACATCCACCACCCATGACGTGACTTTCGGGATTGCATTGCTATAATGCCCCCATCATCAAGGATTTTTTCAATGCGGTTTTTTCTGTTCATCCTGTGGGCCATCCATTGGCTCCCATTGCCGGTACTTGGCCCTCTGGGTAAACTGCTCGGTACCTGTGCCTACCACCTCTGGGCGCGGCGACGCCGTATCACCCTGACCAATCTCCGTCTCTGTTTTCCTGATATGCCTGAAAATGAACGCGAGCGCATCGCTCTCGAACATTTCCAAGGTTATGGGCGGAGCATCATTGAACGGGGGATTCTCTGGTGGTCTTCGGTTGACCGCATCAAGCGGTTGATCCATGTCGAGCCAGAAATCCCTTACAACGAAACCCGTTCCGGTCCCGTTATCTTATTGTGCCCGCACTTCGTCTGCCTTGAGATGCCCGGTGCGATTTTCACCATGGACTCCCAGTGCTGCTCCATCTATACAGAACAGAAGAACAAGATTTTTGACAGGGTCCTGCGCAAGGGCCGCCTGCGCTTCCACTCAGATGGCCTGCTTTACAGCCGGAGCCAAGGCATCAAACCGATTATCCGAGCACTGCACAAGGGTATTCCATTCCTGATGCTGCCTGACATGGACTTCGGCATCAAGGATGCTGAGTTCGTGCCCTTTTTCGGTGTTCCTGCCGCAACACTGGTTGCGACATCCCGACTGGCTGCTGCAACACGGGCAAAAGTCATCCCGGTCATCGCCACTTTCCTGCCGGACTATAAGGGCTGGAAAGTCAAGTTCTACCCGCCATTAGAAAACTTCCCGACAAAAGATGCCTACGCTGATACCAAGCGCATCAATGAATTCATTGAACAACGAATCCTTGAGACCCCTTCTGAATACCTGTGGACACACAGGCGGTTCAAGACCCGGCCAGAAGGCATGCCCCCTGTCTATGGCAAAGACAGCAAGAAATAACGGTTCCTAAACTTCAAAAAGGCAGACATGAAACTGAATTTCACAAAGATGCATGGTGCCGGAAATGATTTTGTCGTATTTGATGCATGCAACCAGCAGGTCAACCTGACGGAAGACCAGCTACGCTTCATCGCTGACAGACGCTTTGGTATCGGTGCAGACCAGATACTGCTTGTCGAGAAACCCCGCCTGCCTGGTACGGCTTTCCGTTACCGGATTTTCAATGCTGATGGCGGCGAAGTCGAACAATGCGGCAACGGCGCCCGCGCATTTGCCATCTTTGTCACAGCAACCGGGATGACTGACCAGAATCCCATCCGTGTCGAGACGAAAGCCGGTGTCATTGAACTCCGTGTCCAAAAGGACAATACCGTCACTGTTGATATGGGCAAGCCCGTTTTCAACCTGCCTGATATCCCCTTCAATCCAACAGGGCTGGTTCCAGAAACCATCGGCAAGACACAAGCATGGGCACTCCGGCTTGCAGATGATGCAGGAACAGCAAAAGTCAGTGTTGTCTCCATGGGCAATCCCCATGCCGTGCAGATTGTTGACAATGTCGATACTGCGCCGGTTCTCGAGCAGGGGCCCTTGATCGAAAACCATCCTGCTTTCCCGGACAGGGTCAATGCAGGATTCATGGAAATCATCGACCGCCACCATATCCGCATCCGGGTCTTTGAACGGGGAGCGGGAGAAACCCTTGCCTGTGGTACAGGCGCCTGTGCCGCAGTTGTTTCCGGCATCATGCAGGGACAGCTTGACTCGCCTGTAACCGTCAACGCCAAAGGTGGCGTGCTTGACATCGCCTGGGAAGGCGGGGATTCCCCTGTCATGATGACAGGACCTGCAGTCATCGTATTCAATGGTACAATCGATATCCAAGCAGTGGCATAACCGTTACAACCAACCATCCGAAAGGAAGTTCCTATGATAATTGATTCCAATAAATTCCGTATTACAGATGGCAGGAAGTTCCACCTGAAAGACTTTTCAACAGCGGTAGACCCCTTCTATGCAGACAAGACCGAATACAAAACCCAGCTTAAAGAAAACCTGGAGGAAATGAGTGACCAACAGGGTAAGCTGTATGCAACCGGCAAATTCTCCCTCCTGATCATCCTCCAGGCGATGGATGCCGCTGGCAAGGATGGTACCATCAAACATGTCATGAGCGGCCTGAATCCCCAGGGATGCCGTGTGGAAAGCTTCAAGCAACCCTCTGCATTGGAATTGAAACACAGCTTCCTCTGGCGCTCGACACTCCGGTTGCCACAACGGGGGGAAATCGTCATCTTCAACCGCTCCTATTATGAAGATGTCCTGGTTGCCCGTGTCCATCCGGAAATCCTGGATGTCGCCAACCTGCCAGATACCAAATTCGGCCGCAGTTTCTGGGAAAACCGTTACAAGGCCATCCGTGACTACGAACAGCATCTAAGCCGCAACGGTACACGCATCATCAAGTTCTTCCTCTACATTTCCAAGGAAGAACAGCGCCTGCGTCTGCTGGACCGTATCAACAATCCTGAAAAGAACTGGAAACTGAGCCTGAACGACTTTGAGGAGCGCAAATATTGGGATGAATACATGAATGCCTTTGAAAAAGCCATCCAGAACTCTGCCTGCCCTGCTTCCCCTTGGTATTGTGTCCCAGCAGATGACAAGAAAAACGCCCGGCTCATTGTCTCAGATGCCATCCTGCAGACCCTCAAGGATATGAAACTGTCCTACCCAGAACCGACCCTGAGCCACGCCAATGTCCTTGAAATGCTCCGGGAGAAACTGGAAGAAAACTGACCTTCCAATCACCGCCTACCTTACAGCCGCCATGCTTTCCATGGCGGTTTTCCGTCCTTCTGTCAGCGATCCCTCTCTTGTTACCCAAAGCCTTCTTTTAAAAAACGGTGGAGCACTGCAGACTTTCAAAAGATGTGTTTAAATAGGCGTATTACTGGCATCCTGTGAACATTGAGGTTCCTGTCCAGCAAAAACCATAACCGCAGCAACAAGCGGTCTTTGAAACTGACCTACTTGAGGAGAATAACATGGCACTCATCAACACCACCATCAAACCTTTCAAGGCAGATGCATACCGTAATGGCGAATTCATCTCCATCACTGATGCCGACCTGAAAGGGAAATGGTCTGTTGTCTTCTTCTATCCAGCTGACTTCACGTTTGTCTGCCCGACCGAACTGGGAGACCTGGCAGACAACTATGCAGAATTCCAGAAACTGGGCGTTGAAATCTATTCTGTTTCCACTGATACCCATTTCGTCCACAAAGCCTGGGCTGATGCTTCTGACACCATCAAGAAAATCCAGTACACCATGGTTGGCGACCCGACCGGCACCATCACCCGCAACTTTGATGTCATGATTGAAGAAGCCGGTCAGGCCCTGCGTGGCACTTTTGTCATCAACCCGGAAGGTCAGATCAAGGTCTGCGAAATCCATGACCTGGGTATTGGGCGTTCTGCCACCGAACTGCTCCGTAAAATCCAGGCTGCACAGTATGTCGCAACCCATGATGGTGAAGTCTGCCCAGCATCCTGGCAGCCAGGTTCAGAAACCCTGGCACCATCCCTGGACCTCATCGGCAAGATCTGATCCGTCTGCAATCCCGCCGCCACTGCAGGGAAATCCTGCGGTGGTGGTATCTATCTGTCAGAAACCTTTATCCTGAACACAGCTTTCCTGAAGGGAGAAAAAGCCATGCTGGACAACAAAGTCAAAGAACAGCTCCGAGCCTATTTCACAAAACTGGTCAATCCTGTCGTCCTGACCGCTTCCACTGATGCCAGTGCAAAATCCCAGGAAATGCTGGGACTGCTGAAGGATCTCGTTGGACTGTCAGACAAAATCACGCTTGCGGAAAACGGTGGCAGTGCCCGTAAACCATCATTTACCGTGAACCGCCCTGAAGGTGGATGCCATATCGAATTTGCCGGCTTGCCGATGGGGCATGAGTTCACCTCCCTGATCCTTGCCATCCTTCAGACCGGCGGTTATCCCCCGAAAGTCGAAGCAGATGTCATTGAACAGATCCGTCAGGTTGAAGGCACCTTCCAGTTTGAAACCTATATCTCCCTGACCTGCCAGAACTGCCCAGAAGTCGTCCAGGCACTCAACCTGATGGCTGTCCTGAACCCCAACATCTCCAGCACCATGATTGATGGCGCACTCTTCCAGGATGAGGTCAAGGAACGGCAGATTATGGCGGTACCGACCATCTACCTGAATGGCAAAGAATTCGGTCAGGGACGCATGAACGTCAAAGAAATCCTTGCCAAGGTCGATACCAACAGTGTCAAACGTGAAGCTGAGAAAATCTCAGCCAAGGCCCCTTTTGATGTGCTTGTCATCGGTGGTGGCTCTGCCGCAGCAACCGCTGCCATCTATGCTGCCCGGAAAGGCATCCGAACCGGACTGGTCACTGAGAATTTCGGTGGACAGATCCTGAACACCACCGATATCGAGAACATCATTGCCATCAAGAAGATTGAAGGCACCCATCTGGCATCTGTCTATGAAGAGAACATCCGCAGCCATGCCATTGATGTCATGATGCCCCAGCGTGCGGTCAAACTCATTCCCGGTGACCTGATTGAAGTCCAGCTTGAAAGCGGTGCATCAGTCAGGAGCCGTACGGTGATCCTTGCAACCGGTGCAAGCTGGCGGAAAATGTCGGTTCCCGGTGAAGAAACCTATATCGGCAAAGGCGTCGCCTTCTGCCCACACTGTGATGGTCCTTTGTACAAGGGCAAGGATGTCGCTGTCATCGGCGGTGGCAACTCGGCTGTCGAGGCTGCCATTGACCTGGCAGGCATTGCCCGGCAGGTTTCCGTCCTGATCCGCAGTGACCGGCTGACCGCAGATACCGTATTGCAGGAAAAAATGCTTTCCCTGAAAAACGTCACGCTCATCAAACAGGCAAGAACCGTTGAAGTTGCCGGTGACGGTCAGAAAGTCACTGGACTTGTTTACCTTGACCAAGCGGACAACACCCAGAAGACCCTGTCACTGTCTGGCATCTTCGTCCAGATTGGGCAGGTTCCGACAACCGGTTGGCTCAAGGACAGCCCTGTCAAACTCAATGAAAAACAGGAAATCGAGGTCGATGTCTATAACCGGACTTCTGTTCCTGGTATTTTTGCAGCAGGAGATGCCACATCATCGCCTTACAAACAGATTGTCATTGCGATGGGAGATGGCGCAAAGGCTTCCCTGAGCGCCTTTGACCACCTCATCAGGCATTGACGACCGGTCAATCAGGTTCAACAAAGGGCGGTATGGGACTTTTCAGCACGGTTGCAGCGTTCTTTGGCCGCCCAGTCCAGGAGGAAACCATGGCAAAAACCCTTGACAGTAAAATCATCCATGCCGCTGACATCATCCGGAAAGCTGACGGCATCCTGATTGCCGCCGGTGCCGGCATGGGTGTCGATTCCGGGCTGCCTGACTTCCGTGGCAACCAAGGACTTTGGAAAGCCTATCCGAAACTGGGACAGCACCGCATTTCTTTCGTTGAGATTGCGAATCCAGATGCCTTTGCCGACAATCCACGGCTGGCATGGGGCTTCTATGGCCATCGGCTGAACAGTTACCGCGAGGTGGTCCCCCATGAAGGGTTCCATATCCTGCAACGCCTGACAGCAGATAAACCCCATGGGAACTTCGTCTTCACCAGCAATGTCGATGGGCAGTTCCAGAAAGCAGGCTTTCCAGAAAACCGCATCGTGGAATGCCATGGTTCCATCCACCATATCCAATGCGCCACGCCATGCTCACGGGGCATCTGGGAAGCCAACAGCCTCAAAGTCGAGGTTGATGAAGAAAACTGCCAGCTGACATCCCCGTTGCCCGTCTGTCCGGAATGCAAGGGTCTTGCCCGGCCGAACATCCTGATGTTCAATGACTGGGGATGGATTTCCGACCGTACAGAACTGCAATACAGCAACCTGCACAAATGGCAGTCTCAGGTCAAGCATCTTGCCATCATCGAAATGGGGGCAGGCGTGCATGTCCCTGCTGTCCGGAACACCAGTGAATCCTTTGGGGTTCCCATCATCCGGATCAACCCAGCCTATCCTGAAGTCCCAAGCAACAGACGGGATGTTGGGATTGCCTTGGGTGCCCTTAATGCACTGCAGCTGATCGAAAGGGAACTCAATAAAACCCGTTGAAGGAAAACAGCCCCTTTTATTGCCCTTGATCCGTTCAGTTCACCTGCACCTTATACTTCAGTACTGTTTTCCCATTGGCAGGGACAGGCATCCGCCAGATGACTGTACTGGCATCCCGTTTTTTATGCGGATGGTTTTCCTCAACCACCCTGCCGTTTTCCGGCAACGGTTCTTCCACAGTGACCGTCACTGCCTCGGCTTTCCCGTTTGCCAATGCCAGCTCCCATGATGTGGTTGTCCGATAGAACTTTTCCCCGTCTTTCCTGACAAGAGCTGTCTGGCTGTAACCGGTCTGCTTCCGGACCATCGTCACATCAAACGCTTCCCCCAACCTCAGATGAAGATGGCCATCAACCGGAGTATGGTTGATGGTGTTCTGTCCAAGCAGCTGACGGCTACCTGACCTGTCTTCCTGATAGAACCGGATGGTACCCCTCGGCAATGGCATACCAAGCCCATCCCCCTTCTTGTTGTCGAAACTCAACCAGGTTCCAGCATGGACAGGGCCAGACTGCCCCTGACGGGACTCGTAAACCCACTGGCTGCCATTGAAGCGGTATTCCTTGACAACCTTCACCCGGTCAGCAGAAAACAGGCGGTGACGGCTTGTCTGCCTGTCCAGGATATCAACCTTATCCGGTACCGTATAAAGGTGATAATCCGCAAAGGCTTCTTCAGAAGCGGTATCGTTGGCCACCGCTGAACCGGCATCCATCGCCTTTGCCATCATCAGCATCCCGCCCACACGGGGATATGCTGGATTCTGTTCCTGTCTGCCAGACATCAACTGGACTTTGGCATTGCGGTAATTGACACCACTGCTGTTGCCGATGACCGCCCATGAAGCCAATGACATCCGGTCATCCTGATGTCCCACAACAGCCGTATAATCTGCCTGCCACGACAGTCCACCTGTCAGATAGTCGAATGTCACCTGCTGCCTGCTACCGGAACCACCCTGGACATCCAGCATCAGGACCGGTAATGGATACAGTCCTGTCGGCACCTTATCAAAAACAAGCCTGTCTGCTGATACGGTTTCGATATGTCCATCAACCTGGACAATACCGCCCCCATGCATCGACAGCAGCTTTGCCCGCTTCACCGTTTCCTGACCCGTTGCCGGATTGGTATGCACCAATGACACTTCCTTGCCGATATAAGCTTTCATCAGGTTTTCAGGTGTCAGCAATGCCGTATTGAATGTTGCGCCAGACAGCCTCAGACGCCCATTGGATTCCAGCATCAGGGTTTCAGGCTGGATCCGCTCACTGACATCCTGCACCACAAGGTCAAAGCGTCCTTGCCCAGTCTGCACAGAACGGGTATCCCGAACCAAGGTCTGTGACTGCTCATAGACTGTCAATGACAGGTCATGCCGGTCAGCCATACTGGATTCATACGTTGCGGCGGATGCCATCAATGGGCTGGATGCCATCAACAGCATGATGGAAAAACGGTAAAGCGGCTTCATGGTAACCCTTCCGGAGGAAACAACAGCATCAAGTCTATCAGACCCTATTGATGGTCCTGCAAGACCGCTTACATTTTGAAAAAGACCAGACAGGGAAACAATAGGACAGAAAACGGTGGAAGCTGCCTGCGTCCACCGTGATGTTACGTACCTGTCAGCCGTTTCATTCCGACCAGACGACCCAGCCGTAATGCGCACTGACCAAGACCAGGATACCGAATGCGATACGGTACCAGGCGAATGGAATGAAATTATGGGAGCTGATGAAACGCAGCAGCCAGCGGACGCAGAGGAATGCAAAGATGAAGGAAGAAACAGTCCCGACTGTAAAGAGCGGGATATCAGAAGCCACCAGCAGGTCGCGTTCCTTATAGATGGAATAGATGGAAGCACCGAACAGCGTCGGCATTGCCAGGAAGAAAGAAAACTCTGTTGCTACCTTGCGGGACAGACCGAACAGCATCCCTCCGATAATGGTGGCTCCGGAACGGCTGGTGCCGGGAATCAAGGCAAATGCCTGGGCAATCCCGACCTTCAGCGCATCCATGTATGTCATGTCATCAACCGACTCAACCCGCGAACCGCCAAACCGGTTCTCATTCCTGCGTTCAACAAACAGGATAATCAGCCCCCCGATGATGAATGCAGCAGCAACAGGTATTGGATAAAAGAGGAATGCCTGGATTTTCTTGCCGAACAGCAGGCCAAGCACTGCGGCAGGGATAAATGCGATGATGACATTGATGGCAAACCGGCGTTCTTTTTCCCGGGTGAACATCCCGCACAGGACCTCAAAGATTTTCTGACGGTACACCCAGACAACAGAAAGCATCGCGCCTGCTTGGATGGCAATCGAAAACACCTTGACATTCTCCCCTGTGAAATCCAGCAGGCTGCCTGCCAGAATCAGATGGCCTGTTGAAGAGATTGGCAGGAACTCTGTCAAGCCTTCAACAATCCCCATGATGAAGGCTTTCACCGCTAAAGCTAAATCCATGAAATATCCTGTGAAATAGAACCTGGCTGAAAATGCGACATCATACCCCTGTTGCATGGCTAAAGGGAGTAGGACAGCAAAAAAAGATTTGATGCCTCAACTTTTATATCCCCATTTCATCTATCCGAATTGTAACAATCTGTTGGTTTTCCTGAATCTTTTTTGGGAAAACAATACCTTAATGGTTAAATGGCTGGATTGACCTGTGTTATGCTTTGTCAGCTGGACAGTATCCTTAAACCGCCATTCCGACATCCAGAGAACATCAACGGATTAGCCATGCTCGAGAAACTGAAAAACTTCAAAAGACCCAAAGTCTGGATCCCTGCTGCCATCATTGCAGTCATCATCATCGCCCTGCTGGCTTTCTGGATCTCCACAAGAAAAAGTTCTGTCACCTATATGACCGAAAAAGTCCGGGTCGGCAACATCAAACATTCCGTTGAGGCAACCGGTGAGATTGAGGCGGTTAACCTGGTCACTGTCGGTGCACAAGTCAGCGGTCAGATCAAGAAACTGCATGTTGTGTTGGGACAGGAAGTCAAACAGGGGCAGATGATTGCCGAAATCGACTCCACCACTCAGGAAAATGCCCTACGCACCGATAAACTGCGCTTGGAAACCTACAAAGCGCAGCTGGCAGCCCGGAAAACCACCTTGGAAGTTGCCAAACGCGCCTATGACCGTGAACTGAAACTGATCAAGACAGACTCCACCTCCAAGGAAAGCCTGGACAATGCAAGGGATGCCTATGCCATTGCCAAGGCAAACGTGGATGAAACCAATTCCCTCATCAAACAGACACTGCTTGCCATCAACACCGACGAAACCAATCTGGGTTATACCAAAATCCGGGCACCGCTTGATGGCACCGTGGTCTCCGTCCCTGTCGAAGAAGGCCAGACCGTCAACGCCAACCAGACAACGCCAACCATCATCAAGATCGCCAACCTGAATGACATGGAAATCAATATCCAGATTTCTGAAGGCGACATCACCAAAGTCAAACAGGGCATGCCGGTTGAGTACACTATCCTGTCTGAGCCAAACACCGTATTCCATGCCACACTGGATTCCCTCGACCCTGGCCTGACGACCCTGAGCGACGGCAGTTATGACAAGAGCAGTTCCAGTTCCAGTGGTACCAGTTCCTCTGCTGTCTATTACTATGCCAAGAGCTTCGTCAACAACCCTGACGGCAAACTGCGTATCGGCATGATGACCCAATGCACAATCCTGGTCGCTGATGCCGAGAATGTCCTGCTCGTGCCAAGCATTGCCATCACCACAAGCGGTGACAAACACTACATCCGTGTCCTGAAAGACAAGGAACAGGTTGAGAGACGTGAAATCAAGGTCGGCATCACTGACGGGGTCTATACCGAAGTCCTCTCCGGCGTATCCGAAGGGGAAGAAGTGATTTCCTCCGAAGTCAACGCAGGCGAGAAAGTTGGTTCGACCTCCAACAGAATGCGTATGCCAAGGATGTAGCCATGAACATCATCGAACTGCGCGGCATCAATAAAATCTACGGGACCGGGGGTAGCAAGGTCCATGTCCTGAAAGACATCGACCTTGACATCGAATCAGGGGATTTTGTCGCCATCATCGGGCAGTCCGGTTCCGGGAAATCCACCCTGATGAACATCATCGGCTGCTTGGACACCTCGACTTCCGGCGACTATAAGATTGCCGGTGAAGACATCGAAGGCATGTCACCGGATGACCTGGCAACCCTCCGCAGCCGTTATATCGGCTTCATCTTCCAGCGCTACAACCTGCTGACTTCCCTGTCCGCACGGGAAAACGTTGAACTGCCCGCCATCTATTCCGGTGAGAAACAGGATGCCCGCAAGGCACGGGCAGAACAGCTGTTGAAAGACCTTGACATGGGGGAGCGTATCACACACCTGCCCTCTGAACTTTCCGGGGGGCAGCAGCAGCGCGTCTCCATTGCCCGTGCACTGATGAATGGCGGCAACATCATCCTTGCCGACGAACCGACCGGTGCATTGGATTCCAAAAGCGGCGAGAACGTCATGGAGATCCTGCAGCAGCTGAACGATGCCGGGCACACTGTCATCCTGGTCACCCATGACCAGAAAATCGCAGCAACGGCAAACCGTGTCATTGAAATCAAGGATGGCAGGATCATCGGTGATGAACGCCTCAGGCCGAACAAGAACAGTTCAAAAATCTATGAACTGAAAAAAGATATCCGAAGCACCTTTGAATACCTGAAAGAACAGTTTGTCGAAGCCTTCAAGATGTCCGTCCAAGCCATCCGCGCCAACAAGATGCGTTCGATGCTGACCATGCTCGGCATCATCATCGGGATTGCTTCCGTTGTTTCGGTTGTGGCATTGGGGAAAGGCTCACAGGAAAAAATCCTGTCTGACATCAACTCGATGGGCACGAACACCGTTGTCATCATGCCCGGAAAGGGATTCGGTGACAGGAACTCCAGCAAATACAAGACGCTCACCGTGCATGATTCGGAACTGCTGGCAAGGCAGAGTTATGTGGCAAGCGCCACACCGGCTGTCAGTTCATCAGGCAACATCACCCGTGAGAACATCTCTGTAACCGGTCAGCTGCAAGGGGTCGGTGAACAGTATTTCGATGTGAAAGGCCTCAATGCAGAAGCCGGACGGTTCCTGACAAAAGACGACATCATCAAAGGCAACGCCGTCGTTGTCATTGACCAGAACACCAAGAACAAGCTGTTTGCCCATGAACAGAACAGTGAAATCCTTGGGCAGACCATCATCTTCAACAAACATCCGCTGAGAATCATCGGCATCTCCGAGAAACAGAACGCCAACTTCGGTCCACAGGACAGCCTGCAGATGTGGGCGCCTTACACCGCTGTGATGAACCGGATCACCGGTGACAGGAACATCTCTTCCATCACCGTCAAGGTTGTCGATGATGTCAGCATGGCTGCGGCAGAAAAGAACATCATCCGTTTCCTGACCGTCAAGCATGGCAAAGAAGACTTCTTCACCATCAACACCGACAGCATCCGGCAGACGATTGAAAGCACAACCGGTACGATGCGTCTGCTGATTGCCTGCATTGCCTTGATTTCCCTAGTGGTCGGTGGCATCGGTGTCATGAACATCATGCTGGTGTCGGTGACGGAACGCACCCGGGAAATCGGTATCCGCATGGCTGTCGGTGCCCGCCAAAGCAGTGTCCTGCAGCAGTTCCTGATCGAGGCGGTGCTCATCTGCATCATCGGTGGATTCATGGGTATCCTGTTTGCCTTCGGCATCGGTGTTTTCTTCAAAATGTTCGTCAAGACCTTCACCCTGTCGTATTCCACCGCTTCAGTGCTGCTTGCCCTGTTCTGCTCGACACTGATCGGTATCGTCTTTGGATACATTCCTGCAAAAAATGCGGCGAAGCTCAACCCGGTCGATGCGTTGAGCAGCGATTGAGATGGGATGCATATATGGGGTTTGGATATGGTTGTTGATGCTTATAGGATGGATATGCAATGCGACAGAAACGCTTGATTCCCGCAATCCTGCTCTGTGCGGTACTGGCAGGCTGCGCCACCAAGACGGCTGAAATCCCTGACCACGGGCTGATATCACAACAGGCAATCGCCGAGCAGTACCAGGTTGACCGTGAATGGTGGAAAATCTACGGCGACCATAAGCTGAACCTCCTGGTCAACGAAGCACTTGCCAACAACATTGACCTGCGCAAAAGCGCCATCAACGTCAACAAAGCCCTGTACCAGGCCAATCTTCTGGGCGAAGACCTGATTCCTTCGTTCTATGGTTCTGCCGGCGCAAGTGCCAACAAAGACCTGAAAGAAGGACGGACAACCCATAACTACAATGCCCAGCTGGGTGTCAGCTATGAAATCGACCTCTGGCACCGGCTGCGGGATGCCGCATCAGCCCAGGAATGGGAATACAAGGCCACCCAGCTTGACCTGGAATCTGCCCGCCTTGCACTGATCAACAATGTCGTGGACAGTTACTTCCATCTGGTCTATCTGAACAACGCCATCAAAATCACCCGGCAGAACATCGATTTCTATTCCAGGCTGTTGACCATTGTCAGGAACAAGCACCAGGTCGGCAAAGTGGATATTTCAGAGCCTTTGAATGCCAACAAATCCCTGCTTTCTTCACAGAACAGCCTGAAAAACCTGGAGTCTGAACGGAAACAGGTTGAACAGACACTCCGGAACCTGCTGAACCTGCGGCCGGAAGACCCATTGTCAGTCCTCAATGATGACCTGATGGGAGTTCCATTGACAGATGTTGACCTGAACGTCCCTGTCGCCGCATTGGGCATGCGCCCTGATGTGAAAGCTGCAGAATTCCGTGTCCAGTCCGCTTTCCTGGACTGGGAAGCTGCCAAAGGTGACCTCTACCCCAGCATCACCATTGGCAGCACCCTGGGTGTCTCCTCGAACCGTGCCCGGACAATGTTCAATGCACCGATGTTGGGTGGAACCGTCAACCTGAACCTGCCTTTCCTCCAGTGGAACAGGTTACGTTGGAACATCCGTATGTCTGAAGCGGAATTTGAAAGCGCAAAACTCGGCCTGACCTCTGCCATCAACACCGCGCTGAATGAAGTAGATACCTACTACTACACCTATCAGCGGACACGTTCACAGCTCGGCATCCAGCAGGATAAATACAGCAATGATGTCCGGATCAGCCAATACAACCGCCGACGCTACGAAGTCGGTTCCTATGAACTGAAAGAATGGCTGGAAGCGAAATGTGCTGAAAACCAGTCGTTGATGACCCTGCTTGAAACCAAATACCGCGCCATCAATGAAGAAAACGCCATTTACAAGGCATTGGGTGCAAGGATTGTGACCGCGCCCTGACTCCCCAAGCAGGATGCACAAGGCAGGAACCGGTCTGCTAGAATAAACCCCGGATCATTTTCAGCAGGGAACCATGCTTGACGCCTACAACAACATGATTGAGAACCAGCTTCGGGCAGGAGGCATCCATCTTCCGCAGGTATTTGAAGCTTTCGATGCCGTTGACCGGCAGGCATTCGTTCCAGAAACCTATCGGCACTATGCCTATGCAGACATGCCGGTACCATTGGCAGACGGCCAGCAGATGCTCCTGCCATTGACCGATGCAAAAATCCTGCAGGCAGTCATCCCCCGGAAAACCGATACCGTACTCGAAATCGGCACAGGCACCGGTTTCTCCGCTGCTTTGATAGCGCAGTTGACCCGTTATGTCACGACACTGGAAATCAATCCTACACTGGCTGAGACCGCCCGGCATCATCTGCAGCAGCAGGCTGTCCATAATGCCCAGGTCATCTGTGCAGACGCTTTTGCCACAGACCTTCACCAGACAGGGCGGAAATTCGATATCATTGTCTTTTCTGGTGCCATCAGCACCTTGCCTGACATATTCTGCGATATGCTGTCAGACGGAGGCAGGATGGTCGTTTTCCGAAAGCAACCTGCATTGACACAGGCTGAACTGATTGAAAAAACGGTAGGCAATGTATTGAAGCCCCAGAGACTTTTTGAAACCGATATGACACCACTCATCCAACCGGAACAGCGTGGTTTCATATTCTGATGGATTGTAAAAACAGCTGATAAGGCAGATTCCAAGGAGTATCCATGCGATTCCGCACTGTTATACCACTGTTTGCAGGCTTGCTGCTCTCAGCTGCGGTATCTGCAACCGACCTCATGGATATCTACATGGAGGCCCTGGCGAATGACCCGCAATACGCCAGCGCACGTGCGGCAAACACCGCCGGACAGGAAAAGAAAACACAGGGACTCTCCAAACTCCTGCCCAACCTGGGCGCTTCAGGCGGCTATGCCAGGAACTATCCAGGAGACACCCAATACTCCGAGAACAAATATGGCATCACGCTGACACAGCCCCTGTTCAATATCGCCGCCTATCAGAACTACGAACGCAGCAAACTGGAAACCGAACTGAGCGATGCCCAGTTCGCTGAAGCGAAACAGGACCTGATGATCCGGGTTGCCGATGCCTATTTCGCCGTCCTGACAGCGCAGGATGTCCTGGCATTCTCTGAAATCCAGAAAGAAGCCGTTTCCCATCAGCTGGCATTGGCAAGACGGAACTTTGAAGTCGGCAACACCACCATCACCGATACCCACGAAGCAGTCGCCCGCTACAACCTTGCGGAAGCCGAAGAAATCGCCGCCATCAATGAGCTGGAAGTCCGGAAAACCGCCTTGGAAGAAATCATCGGCCATCCGCCAGGTGTACTTGACCCACTGCGCGAACACGTCCTGCTGAAAATGCCGGAACCTGCCATCATCACCGATTGGGTGACCACGGCGGAAAACGGCAATTACAAGGTGGTTGAATCCCAGCTGGCATATGAGATGGCGAAACGCCAGACCGCCATCAGCAAGGCAGGCCATGCCCCGACCGTCGATCTGGTCGCCGCCTACAACCATACCAACCATGACCAGTACACCATGGACAACCGACGGGGCCTGGAAACGTTCAATTCCTCCAAGATGATTGGCATCCAATGGAACATCCCGCTGTTCTCCGGCTTCGAGACCTCCAGCAAGGTCAAGGAATCCGTCTCATTGGAAGAAAAATCCCGCAGTGACCTTGAAGCGGCGAAACGCAATGCCGTCCAGCAGACACGGCAGTACTTCCTCAGTGTCAGCAGCGGACTTTCCCAAATCCGTGCGCTTGAATCTGCAGAAACTGCCAGCCTTTCATCCCTGGAATCCAACAAACTCGGTTATGAAGTCGGTGTCCGCATCAACATCGATGTGCTGAACGCTGAACAGCAGCTCTATGAAACCCGCAAGAACCTGACAAGGGCACGCAACGACACCATCATGTACGGGCTGAAACTGAAGCGGGCGGCAGGCACATTGGTCGAAGATGACCTTCAGGAAGTCAACCTGCTGTTGAAGAAATAAAACCTTGCTTTTTTCTGCATGGCTTTGTATAATTTCTGGTTCTAGGATGTTTTTCATCCATTCAAATGGTGGGAGTAGCTCAGTTGGTAGAGTCCCGGATTGTGATTCCGGTTGTCGTGGGTTCGAGCCCCATCTTCCACCCCACAGATACACAAAATGCCGCCTGTGAAGGCGGCATTTTTTCAGAAACCAAGCTTACAGTTCTGCCTGTTCCTAGATCAATTTTGATGTCATTGCCTAATATGATTCAGCACTCGACCGGAAATTGTTGCGTTACTTGATTGCTTTGATGACTGTCCAAGCAAAAATAAAGCCAGAGAGAAAGCAATATAATCTCTATAAGGAAATACAGAATAATTCGTTTTTGAGACACTGCACAATAGGAACAAGATGTCTTTTTTATTTATCAGCATTTCCTAATAAAAGACTGATGCTTGAAATACCTGGAAATCAAAATCAGAAAGCTTTTTTTACGCAATCAGTAGCAGACGGCATGCCTGCAAATGAAGATGAGCCAATACATTTAAGATTAAGAAAATCACCTTTCTTTAAATTGCTAAACATTGATGATGGCGCATCTCTACTGATTATGAAAGTTGGATTATCAATGACTTCCCCTGTTTTAAATTTGATATAGTGCCTGCTCCCTGAACTTCCTATTTCATCTACTTCTCCAAATACTTCAATTTCTTTGCCTTTGTATTTATTATCAGCATTGATAGCATTCTGTTTGTAATCTTTCAAAAATTCTTCAGCACTGACAATTTGTGCAATCTTTTGAGAGGATTTTGATGTATCCTTCGCATTTTTCTTTCCACAGCCAACTAATCCCAGTGTCAAGATAGATGCAAATAAAATAC
>JAHAYL010000058.1 GCA_018384065.1 Oxalobacter sp. | reverse complement strand
TAACTGCACTGTATCGACAGGATATCAGGGGGTGCCGGGGAGAAACACCCCCATCGAACAGGGTGCTTTACTGCTGTTCAAGGTAATGCTGGACATCCAGCGCCGCCATGCAGCCGGTGCCTGCACTGGTGATGGCCTGGCGGTAGGTGTAGTCCTGTACATCGCCTGCGGCAAAGACACCAGGTACGCTGGTGGCGGTTGCCATGCCACCTTGGCCTTTGGCTGTCTTGATGTAGCCGTTTTCCATCTCAATCTGTCCGGCAAAGATGTCTGTGTTCGGTTTATGACCGATAGCGACAAAGAATCCATGGACACTGAGGTCTTTTTCACTGCCGTCTTTGGTGGATTTGACCCTCAGTCCGGTGACACCGCTGTCATCACCCAGGACTTCGACAACCTGGCTGTTGAGGCAGAGCTCGACCTTGCCTTCTTCGACTTTTTCCATCAGGCGTTTGACAAGGATGGGTTCTGCCCGGAAGGTGTCCCTGCGGTGGATGAGGGTGACCTTGGAGGTGATGTTTGCCAGATAAAGGGCTTCATCAACAGCGGTGTTGCCCCCTCCGACCACTGCGACAGGTTTGCCACGGTAGAAGAAACCGTCACAGGTGGCGCAACCAGAAACGCCACGTCCCATGAATTTTTCTTCGGATTCCAGCCCGAGGTACTGGGCAGAAGCACCGGTTGCGATGATGAGGGCATCGCAGGTGTATTCGGCGACATCCCCGACCAGACGGATTGGCTTGGCTTTCAGGTCGGCGGTATGGATATGGTCGAATTCGATGCGGGTGTTGAATTTTTCGGCATGTTCAAGCAGTTTCTGCATCAGGTCTGGTCCCTGGATACCCATAACTTCACCCGGCCAGTTCTCGACTTCTGAGGCAGTCATGAGCTGGCCTCCCTGCTGCATGCCGGTGATCAGCAGGGGGTTCAGGTTGGCACGGGCAGCATAGACAGCAGCGGTGTAGCCTGCTGGTCCTGATCCGAGGATGATGACTTTTGAATGGATTGCGGTTCCGGTCATGACGGTTCCTTCCTTGTTTAATTGATGGTTTCGCGATATGCACTGTCAGGCATTGTATCAGCCTATGATAATGTCTGCTTGAAGCGGGAAACACCCTTGTCGAACAGGGGTGTTGTCAACAGGGAATCCAGATATTCCCAACTTGCAGGGATATCCCTTTTTTTGGTATAGTCCTTAAAAGAGGAATTGACTATGACTGACAGTAATGAATGGGATGTAAGTGTCACGGGTAAAGCTATCAAACAGAAAGAGAAACTGCCACCCAAGATTATCAAGATATTCAATGTGCTGATGGCAGATTTAATACAGTTTGGCCCTGAACTCAAGCATTGGCAGAACTATGGTCAGATTACTGGCAAGAAAGGTTTTTACCATTGCCATTTGAACAAAGGCAAGCCACGGTATGTTGCTGTCTGGAAAGTCACCGATTTTGAAATCAAATTAATGGAGATTCGCTATGTTGGAACCCATGAAAACGCAGATTATCGGCGGATCAACTAAGATTACGCTCACTGTACCCAACCATCTGGCAGGCGATATCACTGCCATCATCAAAAATGCGTTGAACCTGGCAAACAGTAAGACTGTTAAAGACATTGACGATGACAGGCTTTATTCTGCAAAAGACTTACTGAAGGATGTCACCCCAGGTGATATGCTCCAAGGACTACGCTATAGGGAAGACCTGACCCAGAAACAGTTTGCTGAGAAACTTGGTGTGAAACAGCACCATATCTCAGAGATGGAAAACAACCGCCGTCCAATTTCTGTCCAGATGGCAAAGAAAATCCAGTCCATCTTTGGTGTCGGCTATAAGACTTTCCTGTAATCCTCTTTGCCGTGGAATCACGGAGAAGACCTGAAAAAGCCCGTCATCAGACGGGCTTTTCCAATCGGGTCAGTATGGGCAGTACCAGGTGCGTCCCTGGTTCCAGCGTGACTGCCAGTGCCTCAGGTACCGGGCAGCGTTTTCTTCATCGTTCCAGACGACGATGACGTTTTCACTGTTGCCTTCAGCGGCTGCACGGGTGTAGTTGAAGCTGCCGGTTTCAACATGTTTGCGGTCAACGATGATGTATTTGTCGTGATGGAGTTTATAGACACCGACTGTCCGCAGGGGGATGCCGGCATTGACCAGCAGGTTCATGGCAGAGCGGGTGGCGTTGTCGGCACATCCTTTGCCATCATCAACGACAATCTGGATGTCAACACCCCGTCTCTTGGCGGCGACGAGGCTTTTGACGATCTTTGATGAGGTGAAGGAGAAGGCCGCCATGCGGATGCTGCTGCGGGCACTGCCGATGGTACGGAGCACCAGGGCTTCAGCACCGCCATCCGGGGAGAAGGCACTTTCAACAGGGCCTGCCTGTGCCACGGAGATGGAGAAGAAGGCAAGAACAACGAATAAAAGGTGTCTGAGTGTTTTCATATGCATTCGGGTCGGGATTTGCTGAAGTGGATATTATAAAGCGCATCGGCTTTCAGTAGGCAGGGCTGTGATATTTGGGTTATTCTTGCAAGGTTGAATGTTTCCCTTCCTGTTATGCTGCTGGCTATTGCAAATATTGTCCTGCCTGTTTTTGCCTTGATTTTTGCAGGCTATTTCCTGCGCTGGCGGCGGATTCTGAGCGATGTCGCCTGCCGCGAACTGAACCGGTTCGTGGTTTTCCTGGCGCTGCCGGCATTGATGATCGATATCCTGGTCAACAGTTCTTGGGAATCGCTCTATCAGCCGGGATTCCTTTATGCGTTTGAGCTGAGTGTCTTCATCCTGTTCTTCGGGGTGCTGGTTGTCCATTGGCTGAAAAACAAAGACCTTGCCGCTGCATCGATTGATGCGACATCCGCCTCATATGCGAACACGGGCTATATCGGCATTCCGCTGTGTGCATTGACTTTCGGCACGGAGAACCTGGCACCGACGATGGTCAGTGTAATCCTGACGGTGTCGGTCAATTTCGCCGCATCAATCATTTTCATCGAGATGGGTACGCAGTCAGGGAAAAGCCTGTGGTCAACTTTGGGGCATGTTGCCGTCTCTCTGTGCAAGAACCCGTTGATTGTCGCACCGGCGATTGCCGCACTCTTCCTGATGACTGGCTGGCAGCTGCCTTATGGCGTCACGCAGTCAGTGAAAATCCTGGGAGGAGCCGCCAGCCCCTGTGCTTTGGTGGCGACAGGGATTTTCCTGGCGGAACGGCAGGAGAAGACGGGCATCGGCACTTCCATCGAACTGACGTTGCTGAAGCTGGTTGCCCAACCGTTGATTGTCTGGTATTTCGCATTCTATGTGTTTGAGATGCCACCGCTCTGGGCAAAATCAGCAGTGATCCTTTCCGCACTGCCAACCGGGACAGGTCCTTTCATGCTGGCTGAACTGTATGGCAGGGGAAGGGGGATTGCATCCCGCACGATTTTCCTGTCAACGCTGTTCGGAATCCTGACTTTGGCTGTCTGGCTGACTTATCTCTGAATGTGCCCGGTTATTGGTGCTTCACTTTCTTGAAAACTTCTGGCATGTTTGATGCATGAAAAACCTCCAAGATGATTTGAGGAGCAGGTTATGGCGATTCTGATTGTTGAAATGGGTGTCCCACCCGGCAGGATTCCTGAAAAGTGCGGTGAGACGGCGCAATGGTTCATCAACCAGTTGGCTGGGTTCGGGAAGAAGGCTGAGGTTGTGCGCCCTTACCGTGGGGATGCTTTGCCTGACCCTGACTCGGTTAAAGGTGCCGTCATTACGGGTTCCTGGGCAATGGTGACTGACAGGGCAGACTGGAGTGAACGGACTGCTGACTGGATCAGGCAGGCGATGGTCATTGACACGCCGTTGCTTGGAGTCTGCTATGGCCACCAGCTGATGGCTGATGCGCTGGGCGGAAAAGTCGGGGCAAACCCTTATGGTGGTGAAAAGGGCTCGTTTACGGTCATACTGACGGAGGCTGGAAAACGCAATCCGCTGCTGGATGGTTTCCCTGGTACTTTTGAAGCCAACCTGTTCCATGAGCAGAGTGTCTTGACACCACCTGAGCAGGCAGAAATCCTAGCGTTTTCGGAAAAGGACGGCTGCCAGATGCTCCGTTATGGCACAAGTTCTTTTTCGGTGCAGTTCCATCCGGAATTCACAAAGGATATCCTGACTGCCGCCTGGGAGGATGCTGTCGGTGAAGGTATGCCGGTGACCTGCCCGATTGCTGAAAACACGCCTTGGCCAAGGCGGATACTCCAGAATTTCTGCATCATGGCGGAAGATATCGGCTGAAGGCTTAACCTGCCTGTATGTCAGGTTGCTGCTGACAATCCCTGTACAATATCCCCATAACAATAAAAAGGAGACGTTATGGGAAAAATCGTTGTGCTGACTGGCAGTCCCCGGCGTAAGGGCAATACATTTGCGATGGTGAACAGCTTCAGGGAAGCTGCGCTGTCGAAAGGGCATACCATCACTCAGTTTGATACGGCTTTCATGCGGGTGGCTGGTTGCCGTGGATGTGATAAATGCTATTCACGGGAAGGTGCCTGCATCTACCGCCATGAGTTCAACAAGGTTGTGGAACCGGTCCTGGATGCTGATTTCATCCTGATTGCCGCACCGGTCTATTGGTACTCTTTCCCTGCACAGGTCAAGGCGGTCATCGACCATTTCTATGCGTTCTGTGTTGGTGGCAAGGATTTCAAGGGTAAACAATGTGCCCTGATTTCTTGCTGTGCAGAGGAAACACTTGAGACGTTTGACGGCATCCGTTTCGCCTTTGAGAAGACGATGCAGTACCTGCAATGTGAAATTGTCGATGAGATATTGATTCCTGGCGTCACCAGCCCAGGTGATATCAAACAGACAGATGGCGAAGAACGGGCAGCAAAGCTGGCTCTTTCCCTGAAGCTGTGATGGCAGGATTTGAAGGCAGGGAAAAAAGATAGAGGAGTGGTGCCTGGGACCGGAATCGAACCGGTACGCCATTTCTGGCGAGAGATTTTAAGTCTCTTGTGTCTACCAATTTCACCACCCAGGCAATAGGGAGCCATTCTAACAGAAGGACTGCTGATGCCACAATTTTTTGGAACAAGGCAGAACATTAAAAAAACCGCCGGATTCTGCATCCCGACGGTTTGGAGGAACGTAAGGAGTTTATTACTTTTTGGAACTGTCTTCCTCTACCTGCAAAAGACTCGCTTCATACACCTTCACAAACTCAATACAAAATTCAGCAGCCTTCTTGCCTGTCGATTTCCCTTTATTGTTCCTGACAATATTTGGCTGGGTTTCAAGGACCTTTACCAACATGGCAACTGCTGCTGCATTTTCTTTGGTCTGCTTCATGGATGCCTCCTATAGAAAAGTTGTTGATGAGATACATTCATTATAACAAGTTTCAGAATGATTTCAAACATAAATCAAAAAACAACAATATGGGATTTTATTCAAGAAACGGGTTATAATAGATAATTCTATTGAAGACAAAAAACGGGATATTCCAAGCGGATATGCCATTCAGGCAGCCTTTCTTCCGTAACTTTCATCATCCAGTATCTATTTGGGAAAACAGGTTCCCATATTTTCTTGCCGATTGGCTTTCCCGCCATTACCATCAACTGTCAAAATCCCTTAACACAATCTTTCGATGGTTCCAATTATGCATGATGCTTCCCTGACAGATTTCCATCCCTTCTCAGTTTCTGGATTCGAACTGATCAGAACGCCTGATTACACGTTGAAGGCCTGCCTTTACCAGCCTCAGGGCATTGAAAATGTCCCTGGTGTTGTCTGTGTCCATGGGGGTGCATGGGTGTCTGGCGACCGGACGGCTGTTTCAGGGCTGACCGACCTGATTGCCCAGACAGGGCTTGCTGTGCTGGCGATTGATACACGGCTTGCCCCACGTTTTCCTTATCCTGCTGCTGTTGCGGATGTTGTCTATGCTGTCCGTTGGCTGAAGCAGCATGCCCAGGAATATTTTATCGACAGGGAACGGATAGGCACCTTGGGCGTATCCAGTGGTGGGTACCTGGCTGTACTTGCTGCGATGTGCTATGACAGACCGGAATATTTCATTGAATCAACTGCCATCAACTGTTCAGTTGATGCAGAAACAGCATTTGTTGCGTCCTGCTCAGGTGTCTTGGATCCATTGGCTCGTTACAAGATGGCGGAAAAGCGGGGGGATGTTGATATCATGCAGTGCCATCATGCGTTTTTCCCGACAGTCCAAGTCATGGAAGAGACCAGCCCGCCATTGGTCTTGGCTCGCCACGAAAATGCCTTCCTGCCGCCAGCACTTTTTTTCCAAGGGGAACTGGACCCGCGCCTGCCTGCAGATACTGCCCAGAGGATGGCGGATGCGTGGACCAGTGCAGGTGGCAAAGCAAAAGCCTTTGTTTACCCCAATTCTGGGCATTCTGTGGGCACATGGTCCCGGAAGGCATTGATGGATATGCTGACCCGTTTCCATGCATTGGCATCTGCCCCAAGGTCTTTCAATCCAGTCTGAGAAAAGATTGGCAGCTTTTCAAAGCCTCATCCATCAGATGATGGCTGTTTGACGATTGGCTATAATGTTTATTTTCACCATTCTTTCATCAAACCATGGTCAAGACTCCTGAACTTCTGCTGCCGGCAGGCTCAGTGGACAAGATGCGAGCAGCTTATGATTTCGGTGCTGATGCGGTGTATGCAGGGCAGCCCCGTTACAGCCTCCGTGCGCGGAACAATGAATTCTCCTCGATGGAAGCCTTGAAAGAGGGCATCGATGAATCGCACCGCCGTGGCAAGAAGTTTTATGTCGCCAGCAATATCTATGCGCATAACGCAAAGCTGAGGACTTATCTAGAGGATATGGCACCGGTCATTGAGATGAAGCCTGATGCGCTGATTATGGCGGATCCCGGCATGATTATGATGGTGAAGGATAAATGGCCTGAGATGCCAATCCATCTCTCTGTCCAGTCGAATTCCATCAATTGGGCGGATGTCCGTTTCTGGCAAAGGATGGGATTGACCCGGGTCATCCTGTCCCGTGAACTGTCCCTGGATGAGATTGAGGAAATCCGCCAGAAATGCCCCGAGATGGAACTAGAGGTTTTCATCCATGGGGCGCTCTGTGTGGCTTATTCCGGCCGCTGCCTGCTGTCGGGTTATTTCAGCCACCGTGATTCGAATCAGGGTATCTGCACGAATTCCTGCCGTTGGCATTACAAGATTGGGAATGCCGAGGAAGATGAGACGGGTGACCTGAAACCGATGGATATGCAGGCTTTCATAGAGAAAGCGGGCATCCTGCCTTCTGAATTGGGGGAGGTTCCCCGTCATCCAGCCGCTGAACGGGTTTATTTCATTGAAGAGGGTAAACGCCCAGGACAGCTGCTGCCGATCATGGAAGACGAGCATGGCACTTACATCATGAATTCAAAGGACCTGCGCGCCATTGAACATGTTGAACGGCTGGTGAAGATCGGTGTGGATTCGCTGAAGGTCGAAGGGCGGACAAAGTCCATCTATTATGTTGTCCGTACAGCCCAGGCTTACCGGAAGGCAATTGATGATGCGGTTGCGGGCAGGCCTTTTGATGTGAAGCTGCTGGGGGCTTTACAGGGGCTTGCAAACCGGGGATATACGGATGGTTTCTATGTCCGCCACCACACGAAGGACTACCAGAATTACATGACCGGAGCTTCTGAGCTGTACAGCAGCCACTATGTCGGTGATGTGGTTGATGCTGCGGATGGCTGGGCGACTGTGTTGGTGAAAAACCGGTTTTCTGTCGGTGATACGCTGGAGGTTTTCCATCCAGATGGCAATATGGTTTATCTCTTGCAGGAGATGACTGACCAGACGGGCAATCCAATCACGGTTGCACCGGGCAGCGGCCACGTTGTCAGGATTCCATTGGCGCAGTATGGGAAAGGGGCTTTCATCGCCAGACAGCTCCATCCTGAAAAAGCTGGGGAGAAAGCAGAATGAGCCGTCAGATTGTCCTGGATACAGAAACCACCGGCCTGAATGCCAATGGTGGGGACCGGATTGTTGAAATCGGCTGTGTTGAGGTGATTGACCGCCGTATCACCGACAATCATTACCATGTCTATATCAATCCTGAACGGGATGTCCCTGAGGACGCGGTGAAAATCCATGGGCTGACAGCAGATTTCCTCAGTGATAAACCGACTTTTTCAGAGGTCGCTGAGGGGTTCTGTGATTTCATCAGGGATGCTGAACTGATCATCCATAATGCGGAATTCGACGTTGGCTTCCTGGATGCCGAGCTCAACCGCCTGAAGATGCCACCGGTTGCCAAGCTTGCCGTCAATGTCATCGACAGCCTTGCGATGGCAAAGCAGATGTTCCCGGGCAAACGTAACAATCTGGATGCACTCTGTGACCGCCTTGAGATTGACAATTCTCAGCGTACACTGCATGGCGCACTGCTGGATGCGGAACTGCTGGCAGAAGTCTATCTGGGGCTGACCAGAGGGCAGAAATCCCTGATGATTGACGATGATGAGGATGCTGCTGTCAGGAAAGCTGAAAGGAACCGTCAGTCAGCAGACGATACAGACCGTATCCCCATCATGGTCCTGAAGGCTTCACCGGAAGAATTGGCGGTGCATGAATCTGTGCTTGAAGGTATCGAAAAAGCGAACAAGGGAAAGGCCTGCATCTGGCATCAGGATCCTGCTGACCATCAGGCAGACTGAACCGCCTGCTGGAACAGCTTCCTGAGGTTGGCTTCGTCCTGCCATTCAAGACGTTCTTTTGAGGCAAGCACCCAGCCTTTCATTTCTTCCAACCGTGATGAACGGTGGTTCAGCAACAGCCTTTCCGCAACCTTGATATCGGGATGGATGGCTCCAAAGAAATTGACGATATCGCTGTACTGGATCAACAGGCAGGGGAAATTGTCGATTTCCAAGGTATCGAGCAGGTCAGCATGGTCTTCGATGTCAATCCAGAGGAAGGTGACATCGGGATACTTTTCGGATAATGCCTGGAATGGCTCGAACCAGTTCCGGCAGGCTCCGCACCATTGCGCACAGAAGCAGGCAACCGTCCAACTCGAGTCTGTCATGGACGCAGCCAGTTTTGGGTAATCCTGTTTCTGCAGTCGGGTAAGCATCCGTTTTCCCTCAATTTCCTACCGTTCCAAGACTGCCATAACTGATACAAAAAGGGAAGGGTGGCAGAAAATGACAAGAAGGAAAATTCAATTCAAGCATTGATTTAATGTAAACTCCAGTTTACCATATATCTATGGAAATCAGATTCACAGAAACTTTTCTCAAGTGGTTCAGGAAATTACGTGATCCTATTGGCAGGCGGGCTATCAATGCCAGACTTACCCGGCTTTCAGCAACAGGGCTGTTTGGAGATGTCAAAAGGTATGGCCGGGTTTCTGAAATGCGTATAGATGCCGGTCCTGGCTATCGGCTGTATTACACTATCCGCGGCAGCGAAATCGTTTTCATCCTTGCTGGCGGTGATAAAAGTACTCAGCAGAAAGATTTCCAGTTGGCAAACCTGCTCGCAGAACAGGATTTTGATTTTGAATGAGGAAGAAAATGGCAAAAATCAAGACTTACAGATACGATCCTGCTGATTTCCTCAAAACTGATGAGGATTATGCAGGTTATCTCACGGAATGCATCCGACTGGACGATGGTGATGGGAAAACCATCCGTGCTGCTTTAGATGCCATTACACGTGCAAAAGGCATCACCAAAGTTGCAAAAGAAATCGGTATGACCAGGCAAGGACTTGCCAAGGCCCTTTCTGAAAACGGCAATCCCCAGATGTCTGTTTTCTTCAATCTGATCCGTGTTTTTGGATTACAGGTTTCCCTTGCATAAATGATTGAAAATCATGCCATTGCCCCATTACCGTGGTCGTTTCGCACCTTCTCCAACAGGTGACCTGCATTTTGGTTCGATGGTTGCCGCTGTCGGCAGCTACCTTGATGCCAAGGCTCATGGTGGGGAATGGATTGTCCGTATCGAGGATGTTGATATCACCCGGTGCACACAGGCATCAGCGGTTTCCATCCTCAAGACCCTGGAAAAATTCGGTTTTGAATGGGATGGTCCGGTTGTCTATCAGTCCCAACGGACTGCCATCTATCAGGATTATTTCAATACCCTGAAAAACAGGGGGATTGTCTATGGCTGTGCCTGCAGCCGTAAGGAACTGGCAGAGAATCCGAAAGGTATTGATGGTGCCCCCCTGTATCTGGGGAAATGCCGTCAAGGCATCACGGACGGCAGGGCAGTCAGGTCATGGCGGCTCCAGGTTCCTGATGACGCAATCACTTTTGAAGACAGGATACAGGGAACCCAGACTCAGCACCTGGCACAGGATGTCGGCGATTTTGTCGTGCTGCGTGCTGATGGTCTTTTTGCCTATCAGTTTGCTGTCGTTGTGGATGATATCGAGCAGGGCATCACTGATATCATCCGCGGGGCGGACCTGCTGGATTCAACACCACGCCAGATCTGGCTTTACCGATGCCTTGACCACACCCCGCCAAGTTATGCCCATCTGCCGCTTGCTGTAAACAGCCATCAGGAAAAACTCTCAAAACAGACACTGGCACCTTCCGTTGCCAGCCATGATCCTGTGCCGATGCTCAGGAATGTCCTTTCATTCCTTGGGATTCCAATCAATGCGGACACTGATTCATTGGCAGATTTCTGGAAACTTGCCATCTCATCATGGGACATTGGAAAAGTTTATAAAAAACAAAAAATTGAGAGTTTTTTATAAAGCTGGATATCATATTCAAGACCTGTTTCAGGCGTGAAGTTATGGTAATATCCTTTATTTAGTTCGAGGGTAGCCGCCTGTCTGGAACCTTTTCAGGATCTGTGGAAGGATTTCCCTTTATACGAATTTCAGGTCAGCACGATAATTTGTTGAAAAATCAGGAGAATAACCATGTTGGTCAAAGATAAACAGGGGATGAAGGAAATCTTGCAGGAAAGCAGTACCGTTGCTATCGTCGGTTTCTCCTTGAATGAGGAAAAAGGGGCGCATTATGTTCCAAAATTCCTCAAGGAACACGGTTACCGGATTGTGCCTGTCAATCCGACCATCACTGACGGGCTTGGCGAAAAAGCTTATGCTTCATTGAAAGACATCCCTTTCAAAGTGGATGTTGTTGACTGTTTCAGGAAGCCGGAAGCAATGCCGGACATTGCACGGCAGGCAGTTGAAATCGGTGCAAAGGTCCTGTGGATGCAGAAGGGCATTATCAGTGAAGAAGCTTCCCGGATTGCAGACCAGGCAGGTCTCAAGGTGGTCGACAACCACTGCATGCTTGAAATGCACAAAGAACTTCTTGGTGAATGACCTTTTCCGCAAAACATGACGTTTCCAACAACGGCAAAAGACCAGCATCAGGCTGCATTCCACTGGGATGAGTATGCGACCCGGTATGTTTTCCTGGTCCTTGGCATTGCCGTTTCTGTCTGGGCTGTCCTGGTGCCTTTCGCCAAGGCAAGGCTCCAGGTCAATGATGCCGAACTTGGCGGACTGCTTCTGCTGATTGGTACCGGCGCCTTGCTTTCCATGCTATGGGCAGGCTGGCTGACAAACCGGTTCGGATGCCGGAAAACCCTCTGCCTGTCAACAGCGGTTTTCCTGTGCTCGCTTGTTGCCCTTGCCTTTACATCAGATGTTTTCCTTTTCGCGGTGACGCTGTTCATTTTCGGGGTGTCTTCCGGCATTGTCGATATTGCGATGAACATCCAGGCTTCGCTGGTCGAGAAACGCAGTGGAAAACGGCTGATGTCCGGTTTCCATGGCATGTACAGTGTCGGCGGTTTCCTTGGCGCACTGATTGTTTCCATGATGCTGAAAGCCGGGCTTTCCCTTCTGTCTGCAACAGCTATCCTGTCAATCTTGATGTTTGCTGTGCTTGCCTTTATTTTCCAGCAGCATCTCTATCCTTTCGGTATCCAGGAAGAAAAAAGCGCCTTTTCACTCAGACCCAAGGGCATTGTCCTGTTCTTGGGCATCCTCTGCGCCATCTTTTATATGAGTGACGGTGTCGTCCTGGATTGGGGCGCACTGTTCATGATGTCAAAAGGCAGTCCAGCAGAATTGTCGGGACTGGCATTTTCAGTCTTTTCTGTGGCAATCGCCATCGGCAGATTGGTTGGGGACAGGCTGGTTGAACGGTTGGGGATAGGGAAGGTCATCGTGGCGAGCGGTATCATCGCCATATTGGGGTTCGGCATCATTCTTGGGACATCCGGTTCCCTGTTTCCGATGGCAGGTTTCTGCATAGCCGGTCTGGGTGTCTCTAACCTGATTCCCATCCTTTTCTCTTATATTTCCCAGCACAGGGGCTTACCGGTCAGCCAGGCTATCTCAACGGTGACAACCATCGGCTATCTGGGATTGATGGCAGGACCGCCTGCGATGGGTTATATCGCCCATCAGTATGGCCTTTATGCAGTCTTCGGTGCAGTGGCGTTCCTTGTCATAGCCGGTGCAATTGCAGCAAGGAAAACCCTGCATTGATTATCCAAGGACTGACACCTACAATATCGCCATGCCTACGATTATTTCAATTGACACTTCTTCGGATATTGCATCAGTTGCCGTCCTGCACAAGGGGAATGTCTGGGCAGATTCGCGTGAAGGGTTCTCATCCCATTCCCTGTCTGTCCTGCCAATGCTGCAATCTTTGCTTGAAGCTGAAAAACTGACCATGCAGGATTGTGATGCGCTTGCCTTCGGCTGTGGACCTGGTTCATTCACTGGCCTGAGGACTGCCTGTGGCATCGTCCAAGGCATGGCATTCGGTCTTGGCCTGCCTGTCATCCCGGTCACAACCCTTGAAGCCATGGCGGAGTCCTGCCGTCAGAAAACGGGATCCCAGCATGTCGTGCCGCTTCTGGATGCCCGGATGCATGAAATCTATTGGGCAGAGTATGCCTATGAAAACGGGGCATGGCGGGCAATCATTGAACCGCAGCTGTCTCCCATAGCGGATATCCATCTGAAAGAAGAGGGAGGGGTTTTCTGCGGCAATGGCCTGAAGGCTTATCCTGATGAGCTGAAAGACACCGTCTCCGGTTCCAGCCAGTTTCCAGGGATTTTCCCCGATGCAGCTTCCATCGCAACCCTCGCAGCTTCCCGGTTCCGCCAAGGGAAGACCGTTCCTGTCGAGCAGGTCCAACTGCTCTATCTGCGCAACAAGGTCGCGTTGAAGACAGCCGAACGCATGGCTTTGAAAGAGAAAGCACATGCGTAATCCTGCCCAGGCTCCAGATTCCACAGCTTCCTCCCAAGAAGGGAAGGACATGGATGAGCTTGTTTTCGCACCGATGCTGCTGAAAGACCTGCACGATGTCTATTACATCGAGCAGAATGTCTTTCCTTATCACTGGACATACCGCAATCTTGAAAGTTCGATTGCAACGGAAAACCGGGGCATTGTCCTCAGGAATGGCGAAGGCACGTTGATTGGATACTTTATCGCCTTGGATATCGTGGATGAGATGGAGCTCCTGAAAATCGCTGTCGGCAGGGAATTCCAAGGCAAGGGTTATGGCCGTATCCTGTTGGATAAGGTATTGGAATTGGCCCGTCTGCTTGATATGGAGTCGGTTTTCCTTGAGGTCCGCGAATCCAATACACCAGCCATCGGGCTTTACAGGAAGACCGGATTCAAGACAGTCGGCATCCGTCCGGGTTATTATGTCCAACCCAAGGAAGATGCACTTTTGATGAAGCTGAAACTATGAGAACGCTGGACGATGCCACACGGCTGGCATACCTGAAGGAAATGGGCATCACGCTCTGGTATCAGAGAGGTGTTCCAGCGGATGATGCCGTTCCGGAAGCTTTGCCACCGGCTGAATCATTAAGCCAGGCGATATCCCCGGATACCTCCCCATCTGAAACGGTCAGCCCAGTCTCTTTTGTCCAAGCGGATAAAACGCCTTCCGCTGATGTGCCTGATACAGCCGCCTGGGACCAGCTGCTGGATGAAATCAATCATTGCCAGAACTGCCATCTCTGTCAGACACGGAACCGGATTGTGCCAGGTGTCGGTGACAGGAACGCTGACTGGCTGTTTGTCGGTGAAGGCCCAGGCTATTTTGAAGACCAGCAGGGTGAGCCTTTTGTCGGGCGTTCTGGAAAACTGCTGGACAATATGCTGGCAGGAATGCTGTTGAAACGGGGCAGCAATGTCTATATCGCCAACATCGTCAAATGCCGCGCAAGTGAAGCTGGGAAAGACCGGCAACCGACAGAAGAGGAAAGTGCCATCTGCATGCCTTTCCTCGAACGCCAGATTGCCTTGATCAAGCCGAAAATCATTGTCGCATTAGGGAAAACAGCAGCAACGGCTTTGCTGAACACCAGCCGTGAAAATTCCCTGTCTTCGATGCGGCGGAAAATCCATTACTACCAGAGCGGTGACCGTCAGATTCCATTGGTCATCACTTATCATCCGTCTTATCTGCTCCGGACACCGCAGGGCAAACAGCAGGCATGGGAAGACCTCTGCATGGCAATGGAAACGCTTGAAAACAGCGGTGTCTGAAAGCCATTGACATATGTCCCAAATTGGGACTAACATTTTATCACTATGAGAGTGATTGCCAAAAGGAACCTGATAGCTTTCTATGAAAAGCATCCTGATGCAGAGCAACCTTTGAAAGCTTGGTATGCAGAAGCTTCAAAAGCTTCATGGAAAACACCGCAAGACATCAAAGACTGTTATGCATCTGCAAGTTTTTTGGAAAACAATCGGGTTGTTTTCAATATCAAAGGCAATCAATACAGACTGGTTGTTTCCATCGCTTACAATTTTGGTGCAGTCTATATCAAGTTTATTGGTACTCATAGAGAATATGACAGAACCGATGCAGCAACAATCGAGATGAGGCATTGAAAATGGAACTGAAGTTGATACGGAATGAAAAAGACTATCAAACTGCCTTAAAAGCAGCAGAAGTTTTTTTTGACAATGAGCCCCAACCGGGGACTCCCGAAGCAGATACCTTTGAAATCCTCCTTATGCTCATCGAAAAATATGAGGCAGAAAAATATGCTGTGCTTCCGCCAGACCCGATTGAAGCCATCCGCTTCAGAATGGAACAGTCCGGACTGACTGTCAAAGATATGGAACCTTATATTGGGAAAAGTAACCGCGTTTATGAGGTATTCAGCGGAAAACGCCCTTTGACACTGCCTATGATCCGACGGCTTAACAAAGGTCTTGGAATTCCAGCAGAAGCCCTTATCGGCTAAGCAAACTGATCAGGTCAATACAACGGCAATCAATGACGTTTTTCTTCACCGATCAGGTGCAGGGAATCCTGAATCTGCTGGTTACGGCGGTGCCACAGCATGACGAGCAGCATCACTGAAGCAACAAGGCTGCCGAAAATCACAATCACCGCATTGGTGGAAAGGTCCAGCGAGACCAACAGGGAATAGACACCAAGCATGGTCAGGATGGACAGGTTCTCATTGAAGTTCTGGACGGCAATGGAATGTCCTGCAGACAGCAGGACATGACCACGGTGCTGGAGCAGGGCATTCATTGGTACCACAAAGAAACCACCCAAAGCACCGATGACAACCAACAGAGGATAGGCCACCCAGACAGAATGGATCTGGGTCATAATCATAATGACCAGCCCCATGGCTACCCCAAGGGGCATGACTTTCAGCGAACTTTTCAACCTGATGAATTTCGCTGCAGAGACTGCACCGACTGCAACACCGACCGCCACAATCCCTTGCAGGAAGGCTGCCTTGTCCAAGGTCATTTTCAGGGCTGTCTGCGCCCATTTCAGCACGATGAACTGAAGTGTCGCCCCAGCGCCCCAGAACAGGGTGGTGACAGACAGTGAAATCTGCCCCAGTTTGTCTTTCCAAAGCGTCGTGAAACTGACGGAAAAGTTCTTGATCAGTTTGATGGGGTTGATTGGCTGTTTCTCATACCGGGCACCTGTATCCGGAATCCTCAGGTTGAACAGGGCTGCCAGGATATAGATGCCAAGAATCACAATCAATGCCGCAGCGGCAGATGTATAGGCAAAAGGGATGTATGCCTGAAGGAATGCGGAAACATGCCTGTTGATCAGTGTACCGCCAAGCACGGTACCCATGATGATGGAGGTCACTGTCAACCCCTCGATCCAGCCATTTGCAATGACCAGTTTCTCAGCTGGAAGCAGCTCAGTCAGGATACCGTACTTGGCAGGGGAATAGGCGGCTGCGCCGATACCGACAATCGCGTAGGCGGCTAGAGGATGGACACCGATGAAAATCAGGGTGCAACCGACGAATTTGATGGTGTTTGTGATGAACATCACCTTGCCTTTCGGCAGGGTATCGGCAAAAGCACCGACGAAAGCGGCCAAGCCGACATATGCCATCACAAAGAAAAGACGGAGCAGGGGCGTCATCCAGTCAGGAGCCTTGATCTGCGCGAGGATTGCAATCGCAACAATCAAGAGGGCATTGTCAGCCAAAGAGGAAAAGAACTCGGCGGCCATGACCGAATAGAAGCCTTTATTCACACATACGTCTCCATAACCATCAATCTGCAACCTCTAATTTTACTGCATAATCGATTGCCAAAGGACTTTTTCGCAGGTTTATCCCCGGTTTTACAGATCAGGAAAGATCCTGGCAGAAGTCGTATTGCTTACCCGATACGTTGGCGGTAAGATGCCAGACTGTTGATGGATGCCCGGTTTGGCATCCGGTATGTTTTTTATCTTTATTCTGGAAATCCCATGACAAGACCTCTGACAGCCACAATCGATATCAGTGCAATGCGGCATAATTTCTCTGTTGTCCGGTCATCTGTTCCCAGCGCAAAAGCATGGGCTGTCGTCAAGGCAGACGCCTATGGCCATGGTCTTGAAAGGGCTGTCCGTGCTTTTTCCGATGCAGATGGTCTGGCTCTGATTGAAATCGACCGCGCCATCAACCTGCGGAAAAACGGATGGAAAAAGCCAATCCTCCTGCTGGAAGGTTTTTTCAAGGCGGATGAACTGCCTGAACTGGCTGAAAACGGAATCTCCTTTGCTGTCGCAAATGATGAACAGATGGCGATGCTGGAAAAAGCCAAGCTGCCAAAACCCGTCAATGTCCATCTGAAGATGAACACCGGCATGAACCGTTTGGGATACCTGCCTTCAGAATACCGGGCTGCCTATGAACGGGTCAGCAGGATTCCCCATGTGAAGAGCATCTCTTTCATGACACATTTCGCAAACTCTGAAGACCCGGACCATCCAAAGGTTCCAGTCAGGGAACAGCTGCGCCGTTTTGATATGGCAACAGATGGCCTGCCTGGTGACAGGAACCTGTCCAATTCTGCGGCAATCCTCCTGCACCCGGACATCCGGACAGACTGGGTCCGTCCGGGCATCATGCTCTATGGTGGTACACCAGGCGGGAAGACCGCTGAAGAATACGGATTGGCCGCCGCCATGTCATTGGACAGCGAAATCATCCAGATCCAGCACATCAAGAAGGGGGATTCTGTCGGTTATGGCAGCCTTTTCACGGCAGAAACCGATATGACCATCGGGGTGGTTGCCTGCGGTTATGCTGATGGATATCCACGGGTCGCCCCTGAAGGGACACCGGTCATTGTCGATGGTGTCAGGACCCGGCTTGTTGGACGTGTCTCGATGGATATGCTGACTGTTGACCTGACCCCGGTCAGGAATGCGCATCTCGGCAGCAAGGTCAACCTCTGGGGCAAGGAACTGCCGATTGAGGATGTGGCTGTCGCAGCAGGGACGGTCGGTTATGAATTGATGTGTGCGCTGACCAGCCGTCCCCAGATCATTGAAAAGGACTGATTCCTTCCACCGGACAGGCAACAGGCGGACATCATGGCAAAAGCAAAGAGTCAATACACCTGCAGTGCCTGTGGCAGCATCAGTGCCAAATGGTCTGGCAAATGCCTGTCATGCGGAGAATGGAACACCCTGGTTGAGACAGAGCCGGTAACTTCCTCTGGGAACCGGTTTTCAGCCAGACGTTCCGGCATCACCCAGACTTCCCCGGTGCTTTCCCTGTCAGATATCGATGCAGTGGATGTTCCCCGGATCATCTCTGGAATCGGCGAGTTCGACAGGGTGCTGGGCGGTGGATTGGTTCCCGGTGGTGTTGTCCTGATTGGCGGCGACCCTGGTATCGGCAAATCGACCTTGCTGCTCCAGGCATTGGTCAATCTTTCATCGACCCAGAAGGTGCTCTATGTCAGTGGCGAGGAATCCGGCCCACAGGTTGCCTTACGGGCAAAACGCCTGGGACTCCAGGCGCAGGACCTCCAGATGCAGGCAGAAATCCAACTGGAAAAAATCCTGGATACCCTCGATTCCCAGAGACCCCAGATTGCTGTCATTGATTCCATCCAGACCATTTATTCTGATGCCCTGACTTCTGCGCCTGGCTCTGTCGCCCAGGTCAGGGAATGCGCCGCCCAGCTCACCCGATATGCGAAGGTTTCCGGTACAACCATCATCATGGTCGGCCATGTCACAAAAGAAGGGGCTTTGGCAGGACCGCGTGTATTGGAACATATTGTTGATACTGTCCTTTATTTTGAAGGGGATACCCATTCCAGTTTCCGCCTGATCAGGGCTTTCAAGAACCGTTTCGGTGCCATCAATGAACTGGGGGTCTTCGCAATGACTGATAAAGGCTTGAAAGGCGTTTCCAATCCGTCAGCATTGTTCCTGACACGCCATGACCAGCAGATTGCCGGGTCCTGTGTCATGGCGACCCTGGAAGGCATGCGGCCTTTGCTGGTCGAGATACAGGCCCTTGTGGATACTTCCCCAACGCCCAATGCGAAACGGCTGTCTGTGGGACTTGAACAGAACCGGCTGGCGATGCTGCTGGCTGTCATGCACCGCCATGCGAATATCGCTGCCTACGACCAGGATGTCTTCATCAACGCTGTCGGTGGCGTAAAAATCAGTGAACCGGCGGCAGACCTCGCCGTGCTCCTGGCAATCTATTCATCCCTGCGGAACAAACCACTGCCGAAAGGCCTGATTGTCTTTGGCGAAGTCGGGCTGGCTGGTGAAATCCGTCCTGCACCCAGGGGACAGGAACGCCTGAAAGAGGCTGTGAAACTGGGATTCACCACAGCATTGATCCCCAAGTCAAACATGACCCGTCAAGGTGTGAAGGGACTGGAAATCATCGGTGTCGAACGCATCGAGGAAGCGTTTGCCAGAATCAGGGAACTTTAGGCGTATCAACGCACCCAAGGCAGATTGTGGAACATCCAGCCATTGATATGTCCCCGTTGGCCAGAATCATCTGCTTTCCCTTCAAAGCCTTCAAGGATATTCAATGCGGATTCAAATCCAGCCTGTTTCAAGGCAATGGCTGCCTTGACTGAACGCCTTGCCCCCCGGCAGAGCAGGAGCAGGACAGCGTCCTTTGGAAAGCGTCTTTCCATTTCGGGGACAAACAGGGGATTAAGGGCGGCAGGGCTGCCGGATTGCCAAGGGACAAGCTGGCTGTCAGGGACATGTCCTACCAGATGGTATTCTTCCGGTGTCCTGACATCGACAATGACCGCTTTCCCATTCTGAACCAGCTGCCACGCCTGTTGCGGCGTCAGGTCACCGGCATAGGGCAGCCCTGCTTCTTGGGCAGATGCTTTTGCCTGCGATACGATTTCAGATTCCATAAAACGCTTCCTTGAACCAATTTAAAAATGTCTTTATTCCCTGTCAGGTACCTTCGGGCTTCTCTTATGCCCATGTGTATGGTGGATATGCACACAGTCAGCCTGTGCGGTTACTTTTTCAGGTGAAAAAGCTGGGCAGGAAAGGGCATTCAGGATACCGCAGTCATTGATACCGGCTGCTTCTGTACAACGGCTGCGGAGATCCCTGAGCTGGGTTTCCAACAGCCTGAGCTCATCAATCCGCTGTGTGACATGACCGATATGCTCATCAATCAAGTCATTGACCTTTGAACAGTTGGCTTCCGGAAAGTCACGGTAATCCAGCAGCAGCCGTATCTCATCCAACGACATGTCCAGCAACCGGCAGTGCTGGATGAACCTCAGCCGCTCGATATGCGATTCTGAATAACGCCGGTAATTGCTGTTGCTCCGTTCAGGTTCTGGAATCAATCCTGCTTTCTCGTAATAGCGGATTGTGCCTGTCTGTAAGCCGCTCTTTTTCGCCAGGTCCCCGATTTTCATGATCCTTGCCTTAACCATCCTTCTGTGTGGACTCATCATTGACTTTATAGCAACTATAAGGTTTTTAATAGGCTGGAATCAATACTTGGGACAACTGGAACAGGCGATGCAGGGACATCATCAAGCAGACCATCTGGATACGGCACATCAGGGGAATGAGCCTGACCTGCCTGTTGCCTGCTGCTGCCATCATGATGCAGGAACCGGGACCAGGCATGATGGACATTGCAGCCACCATGCCTGCCATCATGAGCATGATGACCATGCCCACCATCATCACGGACACCACCATGGGCATACCCATCATTGTGGTACCTGTTCCTGTGCCCATGAACATACCGAAGAGGGCAGCAGCACGTCACCTTTGCCAGCCGGCATCAGCATCCTCAGGATTCCTGAAATGGACTGTCCAGTTGAGGAGAATGACATCCGTTCAATCCTTGCCAAAATCCAGGGCATCCGCTCCCTTCATTTCCAGCTGGCAAAAAGGGAACTTGGCATTGATGCCGATGCGGAAACGGTCCAGCAGTGCCTTTCAGCAATACGGCATGGCGGTTATCAAGCTGACATCCAGATTGCCGGTAGTCCGTCAGATGCCCAGTATGACCAGGAGACAACCTGGCCGATGTGGCTATCGCTTGCCATTGCCTGCATTCTTGAAATCATAGAGATTTTCTGCACAGATATCAGCCTATATTCTTTTTTTGGTATTGGATGCAAGGGACTGGCTGTCATTGCCATTGGATTGGCAGGTTACCAGACCTACCGGAAAGGCATTGCCGCATTGTTCCGCCTGCAACTGAACATCAATGCACTGATGACGGTTGCTGTGACAGGTGCTTTCCTCATTGGCGAATGGTCAGAAGCAGCAATGGTCATGTCATTGTTTGCCGTTTCTGAATGGCTGGAAAGAAGGGCAGCTGTCAGGGCAGACAATGCCATCAAGAAACTGCTTGACCTGACACCGGACTCAGCAGAAGTCTTCAGCCAAGGAAAATGGGAACAGCAGGCTGTCAAAGACATTCCTGTCGATGCCTTGATCAGGATACGTCCGGGGCAACGGATTCCTTTGGATGGCATCGTGCAGGATGGCCATAGCCTTGTGGATCAGTCTGCCGTGACGGGTGAGAGCCTCCCTGTCAGCAAGCAGCATGGCGACCAGGTGTTCGCGGGAACGGTGAACCAGAACAGCATCCTCCAGGTCAAGGTCACTTCATCAGCAGCAGATACCGTTGCCGCAAGGATTGTCCATGCTGTTGAAGAAGCCAGGGAAGCCAAAGCGCCTTTCCAGCAATCCATAGACCGGTTCGCCAGCATATACACACCGATTGTGTTTGTCATCGCACTCTGTATTGCTGTTGCCTCCCCATTCCTGACAGGCATTTCCTGGTTTGAGTCCTGCTACCGGGCTTTTGCAGTTCTGCTGATTGCCTGCCCATGTGCGCTGGTCATCTCCACACCAGCAACCCTGGTCAGTGGGCTGACTGCCGCTGTTCAGAAGGGCATCCTGATCAAAGGCGGTGTTTTCCTGGAATATGCCCGGAAAATCAGGTTATTGGCGTTGGACAAGACCGGAACCATCACAGAAGGGAAACCGAAACTCCAGCATTACCGTATCCTGACAGACCAGTATGCTGAAGCCGATGTCCTGAAATGGGCTTCAATATTGGCAGGTCATTCAGACCATCCTGTCTCAAAGGCCATCGCCATGGGAATCCCACAGTCTGATATGCCTTGTGACAGTTTCCAGGAACTGCCTGGGAAAGGGATCTGTGCGACAGTAGAAGGGCATCAACTGAAACTCGGCAGCGTTGGCTGGATTACTGCCGGATTGCCTTTGGATGGAAATGTTGAAAAACATTTGGCTATTGATACAGCAAAAGGCTATACCACCACATTACTTGCTATAGGCACAGATATCCTGGCAGTCTTTGCTGTCGCTGACAGCATAAAACCTACTTCAAAAAATGCTGTCAACTTATTGAATAAATTAGGCATAGAGACTGTCTTATTGACAGGAGACAATCCTGAGACAGCCAAGACGATTGCCCATGAGGCCTGTATCACTGAAGTCAGGGCACAACTGTTGCCAACGGATAAATCAGAAGCTGTCCACACACTGAGGAGCCGTGTGGGACAACAGGCTCTGGTTGCGATGGTGGGTGATGGCATCAATGATGCGCCTGCATTGGCGACAGCGGATATCGGTATTGCGATGGGACAGGCGGGCACCGACATTGCGATGGAAGCTGCTGATATCGTCATCATGAACGATGACCTGGGCAACATCCCGAAACTGATCCAATTGTCCAAAGATACCTTCAGCATCCTGACACAGAACATTGTCTTTGCCTTGGGTGTCAAAGTCCTGTTCATTGCCTTGGCGTTGATAGGCATGGCAAGTATGTGGATGGCTGTCTTTGCAGATATCGGTACCACATTGATTGTGCTGTTCAATGGACTGCGCGTCCTGAAAAAATGAACGCAATCCATCTGATACCCCGTATGAAGATATCATGCATAATCCGTTGAAATAAAATAAAAAGTCTATGGTATGACCTTGCCGGGATTCATCAACCCATCTGGGTCAACTGCCTGTTTTATCTTTTTCATCAACTGGATTTCAACTGCATCCTTATAGTGGGCATTCTTGTCATGCTTCAATGCCCCCAAGCCATGTTCCGCTGAGATCGCACCGTTGAAGCGGGCAACGTTGTCATAGACCACCTGATTGACATCATCCTGCCTTGTGAGGAAGACATCATCAGGGATGCCTTCAGGGGCACCGACATTGTAATGAAGGCTGCCATCACCAAGATGCCCAAAGACCGTCATCCGGCATCCAGGGAATGCTGCCTGCAACCTCGCATCGGTATCTTCCATAAATGCAGGGATCTGCGAGACAGGCACGGAAATGTCATGCTTGATGTTTTTCCCATCCCTTGCCTGGGCTTCCGAAATGTTTTCACGAAGTGCCCACAGTGTCTTTGCCTGTGCAATCGACTGTGCAATACAGGCATCCAGAACGGTTCCTTCTTCAAAAGCTGATTGCAGGATGGCTTCCATCAGGTCAGCCAGCTGTCCTTCTGATCCGTTGCCACTGAGTTCCATCAGGATGTAATAGGGGGAAATGGCAGGGAAAGGCGCTTTCAGGTCTGGGAAATGTTTCAGGACAACATTAAGGCTCCGCTGTGAAATCAATTCAAAGGTTGTCAGCAGGCAATCCGCCTGTTTTTTCGCCAGGTTCAACAGCTTCAATGCGTAGGAAGGGCTTTCAACAGCCACAAAAGCCGTCTGTTGACTGCCAGAAGCCGGAAACAGTTTCAGGACAGCTGCCGTGATGATGCCCAAGGTGCCTTCCGAACCGATGAAAAGGTCACGCAGGTCATAGCCGGTATTGTTCTTGCGCAGTTTATAAAGCCCATCCCAGACGGCACCATCAGGCAGGACTGCCTGGATGCCCAGACAGAGGTCCCGCGCAGTCCCATACCGCAATACCGATGTCCCTCCGGCATTCGCCGCCAGGTTGCCACCAATCATACAGGAGCCGGAAGAGGCAAGGGTCAGCGGGAACATCCGGTCAACCTGTCTGGCAGCGGCATGGACATTGTCCAGGATACAGCCTGCCTCAACCGTCATGGTGTTGTTGTCAGCATCGACTTCAAGGATACGGTCCATCCGTTTCAGGGACAGGACAACCGCATTGCCCGTACTGTCAGGGATGCTGCCAAGCACGGTACCGGTATTGCCGCTCTGTGGGACAATAGGGATATGATGTTCACGGCACAACCGCACAACCGCCGAGACTTCTTCTGTACTGCCGGGCAGGATGACCGCCAATGCTTTTCCAACGGCACGTTTCCTGACATCTGTCAGATAAGGCGCCATCTGCCTGGGATCATCAATGACATGCTGTCCACCAAGCAGAGACCTGCAGCCGGTAATAAAAGGATGGGAACCTGTAACCAAGATCAATCCAAAAATATCATTTAAAACAACTGATTGAAAATAGGGCAAAACACACCGCCTTTCAACAGGCTTTCCATGTTTTCTGACTGCAATCCATGGATGGAGACGCTTTCCAGCAAAGCTGCATCAAAAGGCAATGTGACCCCGAAAAATGATACTGTCATAGTACACGTTTTCTTCATCTGGAGGCTATACTAACCGTCAGGTTCTTTATCAACGAGAACAGCAAGAGAGAAGATATGAAAAATCTCTGGAACTCCCGTCATCAGCTCCGCAAGGATTTCCTTCCAATTACACGCTGGTGCATGAAACGTTTCGAGGCAGGGCATCTGAGTGATGCAGCAGGGCAAATCAGCTATACCATCATTTTCAGCCTGGTGCCGATGATTGCAATCATCCTCGCGATTTTCACGATGGTTCCACTTTTTGGGGATTTCAAGACCGGCTTGGGCAATTTCTTTTCTGAAGAAATGATGCCCAAGAAAATCTCTGATACGGTCATGACACACCTGAATGCATTTGCTGACAATGCGGGAAAAGTCTCCCTGATCAGTGCCGGTGGCCTGCTGGCAGCCATTTTCACCAGCATGACCGCCTTGGAAAATGCCTTCAACCGCATCTGGAACATCATTGCCACCCGTTCCTTCCTCAAACGTATTGCGCTTTATCTCTGCATCGGCATTGTCGGCCCATTGATGATGGGGGTTTCCATTTACCTCACATCCCATGTCATCCTTTCAGAGCATGGCTTGGTCAGCTACATTCCCTTTTTCAATGTCTTTGCACCATTCCTGTCAGGTATCTGGATGATTTTTGCATTCACGATGCTTTACCGTGTCCTGCCCAACAGGCAGGTCTTATGGAAAGACGCCCTGGTAGGCGGCACTTTTGCGGCAGTCGCTTTTGAAATCGGTCTCCGTATCTTTGCGTTCTCGATGACACGTTCCAACCTGTATGAAAAGATTTATGGTGCATTGGCTGTCTTTCCGATGTTCATTGTCTGGATCTACACCAGCTGCTTCATCATCCTTTTAGGCGGATTTGTCGCAGCAATGATTCCTGAACTGCGGAACGGGACATGGCGGGAAGATATGTTCCTGGGCAAGAACTTTTCAGAAGCCCTCCATATCATCCATCTGCTGGAGAAGAAGACCGCTGAATCCGAATACCTGTCCCAAACCCAGATTGAGCAGATCCTCCGGATGGATGCCCACGAAGTGGAATTCTGCCTGAACACCCTGGAACGTGCTGACTGGATCTTCGTTCCCAGACAATCCTTCTGGTCAGCTTTCATCCCTAGCCGGCAGACGACCCGGTTATGGCATTGGAAAGGGGACCTGAAAAAAATCACTTTGGCAGATGTTTTCCATGAATTTGTTTTCACGCCAAAAGAGAAAGATGTCCTGACCCAGAGGATTGAAGGCATCATCCACGAAGAACTGGATATCACGCTGGCAGAGTATTTCAACTCACCTTATGCAATAACCAAACAACTACCTGCTGGACAGCAGGAAGCGTCAGCGGAAAGCTGAGCCGATAACCACTTCATAGGTCACGGGCAATCCAGCATCCTGGCGGAAAGATTCATACCGTTCCTGGACGGTTTTCCATGCCTGTTTCCCAAAGAGGGAAGTACGCCGTTGACGGACATTTCCTGCACCGATGCCCCGGATGGATGCCATGGCGGAACGGATATCCGGATAGAAAACCTGATGTGTCTCGAGCTCAAGCCTGATGTCCCGGAAACCGGTTTCCAACAGCATTTTCCTTAAATCGGCTTCTGAATGGAAAGTCAATGTATGGTCAGCGTCATCAAACCCGGAAAAGGCTTGCTTCACTTCACGCAATGTACCAGGTGCCAGGGTCGAGAAAAACAGCATCCCGTCAGGCGTCATGACTCGGAACAATTCCCTGAATGCCTGCCCAGGCGAACACCATTGCAGGGACAGGCTGCTCCATACGAGATTGAAAGAGGCTGTATCAAAAGGCAGGTCTTCAATGTCCCCGACAACGGCATCAAGCTGTTTGCGATGCGCTTCATCGATCATTTCCGGCGAAAGGTCACAGCCAATCACCCTGATATCCGGCCAGAAGGTTTTCAGACATTGGATACCCAGTCCCGTCCCGCAACCAGCATCGAGGATATTGACTGGGCGGAAACCTGCCGGCATATGTTCCGGCAGCAGGCAGAGCATATGCTCATTGATACGTCTCTGGAACAATGCCAGGGAATCATACTGGGCAGCAGCCTTGCTGAAAGAACGGCAGACAGCAGACTTATCCATCATGCCCATCCCAGGAACTGCCCGATGATGCCCGCGCAGTCATCAGGCTCAGAAAGGAAAGGCGCGTGTGCAATTCCTGGCATGACGGTCAATGAAGCATCAGGCAGGGTATCTGCCAACCATCGGGCAGCGCTGACAGGCATCAAGGGATCCTTCTCACCATGGACCAGCAAGACCTTCTGATGGATATCCGGCACCAGATGGCGGTAATCAACGGCATGCAGGAAAGACAGTCCCTGAAGCAGGACTTCATCGGAAGGATAGGACAAAGCAGACAACTGACGTGAAATGTCTTTCGCATGCCTGTCATGCTGATTGAACAGCATGATGAAGCGCCTGAGGGTGGCAGGACTGTCTTTCTGGATGCCATGCCGGAAACGCAATGCAGTCTCTTCAGGGAGGCCATCTGTCCAGTCACGGTGGTTGATGAAGCAAGGGGTTGCGCCAAAAAGCACCAGTTCCTCAATCTTTTCAGGATAACGTCTGGCAGCATCCAATGCCATGATGGCGCCCATTGACCAGGCACAGAGTGTGACTGGATCTGACACCTGATCCATCATTGCATCAACCCATGCGCCTGCTGTTGCCTGGTCAGGCAAAGGAGTCCCTTCATAACCTGGCAGTGCAGGCATCCCGCAGGCAAAACGGCCACGATAGCGGTCCTGCAATGCCTGGACCAAAGGATCCCATACTTTGGGAGACATTGCCCAGCCATGCCAGAATACCAGTTGACGCATCATTGGATCTCCCGCAGTGCTGAGACCAACCGTCCAACATCTGCAAGTGTATGCGACGCTGACAGCGAGATCCGCAGGCGGGCCTGTCCTTTAGGGACTGTCGGTGGACGGATTGCTGGTACCCAGATACCCCGGTCCATCAATGCTTCAGACACCTTCAATACAGCATCATTCTCACCGACAATGATTGGATGGATGGCGGTGAAAGAGGGGAGTATCCGCCAAGCTGTGCCTTGCAGTCCCTCATGCAGGCTTTGGGCAAGTTGCCTGAGCTGTCCACGCAGGTCTTCACCCTGCCTGACCAGTTCCAATGATGCCAGCAATGCCGCTGCAATGACAGGACTGGAAGCGGTTGTGAAAATATAAGACCGTGAACGCTGCATCAGCCATTCAATGACGGTGGAAGTACCTGCCACAAAAGCACCTGAGACACCCGCCGCTTTCCCCAAGGTGCCGATATAGACAAGCCGTGGATGGAAGGGGATGCCGAAATGGTCCAGTGAACCACGGCCTTCCTGCCCCAGTACACCGAACCCATGGGCATCATCCAAGACCAGCCAGGCATCATACTGTTCTGCCAGGTCGAGCAGTTCCTTCAATAGGGCGACATCACCATCCATGCTGAACACTGCATCGGAAAGGATCAGTTTCCGCTTCGCATCAGAAGCTGCCAGCATCTTTTCCAGCTGTGCCATATCCTTATGGGCATACCGGCGGTGGTCTGCCCTTGAAAGCTGCACAGCATCAATCAGCGAAGCATGGTTCAACCGGTCTGCAAAAACCGCATCACCACGGCCAACCAGCGTCGGCACAACCCCGATATTCGCCATGTAGCCAGTGCTGTAATACAGGGCCCTGTCGGCACCGACAAACCGAGCCAAGGCTTCCTCAAGCATCTGGTGCGGTGTCATATGACCATTGACCACATGGGAACCACCTGAACCAGTTCCCCATTGACGGACGGCCTTGCAGACAGCTTCCTGAATGGCAGGATGCGAGGCAAGCCCAAGATAATCGTTGCTGCAGAACGCCAGCAACGGTTTCCCATCAACAGATACATGGGTGCTGCATCCTGTTTCCAATGTTTTCCGGGTGCGCAGGAGATGGCTGTCCGCCAAGCCAGCCAGTTGGGATTCCAGTTCTTTCCAGATCATGCTTTCCGCCTGATAAACCTTAAACACATGTCAAGGGTGAATGATACGCTCTTGGAGAAGCGGTGGCGTATCAGGATACATCTCTACCAGTGTGGAAACGCGTGTCCCATAATCCTTTGACTGGATACAGACCGCAGACAGCAGTTTTTCCCATTCATAGGGAACGCCTGTTTCCGGCAGTTGGTCATCAGGAACAGTCTGCGTATCTGAAAGCATCTCAAAGTAGGCATCCTTCCCCGCATCCTTATCGACCAGTTCTGAAAACCGCTTGCGTGTCTTCAACAGCTTCGGCCAAGGCGTATCCAGCAATGCGTTGGAGATGCCGTAAAACCCAGGTTTGAGCGGTTTCCCATTCAACGGGTTGTCATTCCCCAGATTTGAATACCAGACCAATGTGTTCTCAGTACCGACCATACCGGTCAGGAGATTGAATCCGTTATATAGATGGTCTTTCTGCTTCAATGAGTCAATATAAACTTCTGGAGAAAAGGAAGAAACCAGGAAACCGCTGACCAGCAGTCCACGGGTCGGGGCATCCGTCCTGAACTGGTTTGGTGCCCGGACATTTGTCAATGCCGCAAAACGGTATCCGTTGTTCTGACGGTCTTCTGCAATCCCCAACCAAGTGCCGCCACCTTCAAGGTCCCTGCCTGCATAAATCTGAGGAAAGTCCTGCCAGCGATGGGCAGGCAGGGCGGGGCGGGCGTAAAACTCATCCCGGTTCGATGCGGCAATCAAAGGCTTATCAGCCTTGACCTGCCAACCAAAAACAATGAGGCACATGACAGATTTCCATGAAGACAAGCAGAGAGTATTTTAAGTCAAAAACTGAAAAGAAGCCGCTATAGACTTGTATCTGAAACGGCATTTGAAAGACTGATGGCGACTGACAGACAAAGTGCGCCATTACAGGCCGTAAGAGACAGGTATCTTCAACAGGATAAGGTTACAGCTTATTAAATTTAATGATTCTGGAACATTCTCCACGCTCTGCCATTTTTCCTTACAGCAAGTCTGCAAAGTGTTTTTGATTTCAGCGATTCAGGAACATCAGTCAACGAAAAGACATTCTCTTTAACAGCTAGGCTGCACAGTTTCTTTGTTTTCAAGGATTCAGGAACATATGCCAACGCTCTGCCATTTTTCTTAACGGCAAGGATGCATAGTTTCTTGGTCATTAATGATTCAGGAACATCTACCAGTGAAAAATCATGCTTTTTCACTGCTATCAGACACAGTTCCTTAGTTCTCCGCTCTTCAGGAATATCACAAAGTTTCCCTTTATTTGCCTTGTTAAGTAGTTTCAACCTATCTTTTGAACACTGCTTCTTTGTTTTTGATCCATGATTATTTTCACCAATTGTAGGAGAACTTAAAAATTTCTTCTGTATTTTCATATGCTTTCTTTCTAGAAAATTTTGGTTATTATATCTATCGATATTCAACGAACAAACAAATCAACTACCTGGAATAAAATTACAGAACCTGAATTTTTGTTTTAGATGATTGATATTCTGGGTCGTATTTTTCCGCGAAATATTCATATACTTGCTTGTAATTTTCATCTGATATATTTTCTTCTGAATCTCTGAATAAACGCTGTTTTCCATGAATTTTCATAATGTTGTCGAATGTATTAAGTACACACCAGGAGACATTGGAGCAATGATCAGAAACCCTCTGAAGTATTAAAAGAAGTTCAGCCCAAACGGACATGGCTCCGATAGAGCAGATACCTTTTTGCAATCGGATAAAATGATATGTCCGAAGTATATCTCTCAACTGATTAATAATCAGATGGAGCGCTTCGGTTTTACGTGCTGAAGTGTAATCATTCTTTGAAAAAGAGTTATAAGACAGATTCAGTATTTCTTCCACAGCACTGGTCATCTTTCTATATTGAGCAATAGCCTGTCCTGTAAATACAATCTTTTTCTCTTTCATTTCTTCTGATAATGTCAGGATATGCTCAGCATGTCTAGCAATATGTTTATAATCACCGAGAATCTTCATGTATTCCGTTATGGTTGCACTTTCTTTCTCACTTACCTGCTTGGATGTAAGTTTTAGAAGATAGGTTGAGATGGAATCTTCTAGGCGATTGGTTTCAGACACTTTAGTATGAATTTCAGGTGCTGACTGATTATCGTAGCGAATAACGCAGTCCATACTCTTTTTGAGTGCATCGACAGCGTTGCAGGCCATTTTGTCAAGTACCCGCCTGCATTGTTCCAAAGCAAGTGATGGACTTAACAGAAGACGTTCATCCAGTTCATTGAATTTTTCTGGATTCTGGGAATCCGGAACCATTTTGCATACAAGTTTTTCAAGAATGCCTACGCACGGGAACATAAGAATTGTACAGAGGATATTGAAAACTGAATGTGCTATGGCAATTCCTAGAAGGCTGGCAGACTGCGTGAGGAATATCGGTTCAAAAACTGTTTTTACGACATAGAAAACTATAAGTAATACTGCGGTTCCGATTACATTGAAGCTCAGATGTACAAGAGCAGCGCGTCTGGCATTTTTGTTAGTGCCGACTGAAGAAAGGAGTGCCGTTGCACATGTACCAATATTCTGTCCCATAATAATCGGTATAGCTGCGCCACAGGTTACAGCACCAGTGGATGAAAGAGCCTGAAGAATGCCGACAGATGCAGAACTCGACTGTATGATTGCTGTAAGTACCGCTCCAGCAAGTGCTCCAAGAACAGGATTTTCGAATGCAATGAATAATTGCTGGAATGCAGGAACATTCCGAAGCGAGGAAACTGCGCCTGACATGGTTTCCATTCCAAACATCAGTGTGGCGAAACCGAGCAGAATCATGCCAGTATCTTTTCTTTTGCTTTCTTTTGAAACCATATAGAGACAGATACCAATGAGAGCAAGGATTGGCGTGAAGGAGGAAGGCTTCAGAAGACTGACAACGATATTTTTACTGTCTATGCCCGTGAGGCTCAGAATCCAAGCGGTTACAGTTGTACCTATATTTGCTCCAAAGATGACGTTGATTGCCTGTCTCAGAGTCATAAGTCCCGAGTTGACAAATCCAACAACCATCACGGTTGTCGCCGATGAACTTTGAATGATTGCCGTGACACCCAGCCCGGTAAGAAGTCCCGCAAACTTGTTTGTTGTCATGCGGCCAAGCAGTTCCTTGAGCTTTGTTCCTGCCCTGCGTTCCAGTGCCTGCCCAAGTAAAGCCATTCCAAAAAGAAATAAACTCAGACCACCGATCAGAGTCAATACATTAAAAATACTCATGATTTAGTTTCCATTATTTTCAATAACAGAAACACGATATCAATCCAACATCAAATCTACTATCAGGTTATAGTAAATTCAATGTAAACTCGTTGAGTGATGTCTTCCATCTGCTTTTATTTCGTCAGTCAAGCAATATTCTTTCAGTGCAGTTTTGTCTATAAACGGATTGAGGATGTCTATTATTTCGATGTCTGGAAAGTACCCCATGTCAAATTCGAGAGTCGGCTGGTTAAAACCAACTTTTTATAAGTTTTCTGGGTATGAACTTGTTTCATGACAAGTTATAAATGGTTTTTCTGGCATGTTTGGTAGGGTTACGATAAATTCGGTTCCTTTGCCGAGGTCGCTGTGTACTTCGATTGTTCCGTTATGAATCATGACAGCGTGCTTGACAATCGAAAGGCCAAGCCCTGTTCCGCCTACTTCTTTACTGCGGCTTTTATTGACACGATAGAAACGCTCAAAAATACGCCCTTGATTTTCTTCTGGTATTCCAATACCCGTATCCTTAACAACCAGTATGGTATCGTTTCCGTTCTGCATAACCGATACTTTTACACTGCCACCTCGATGATTATATTTGATTGCATTGTCACAGAGATTATATGCAATGCTGTATAACATCTGCGGACTTGCCTTCATTGGAGCTTCTGTGCCTTTGATACTGAGGTTGACTTCCATAGACGATGCGGCAGCTTCAAGACTGTCAACTGCATTTTCTGTGATGCGATAAAAATCGCAGTCCTCATATTTCATTTCCGCATCGACACTGTCCAAATTTGTCAGATTGATGATGTTTTCCACCAGTTTTGTCAGCCGCATCGACTCATCACGTATCTTCCCGGCAAATGGCTTGACATCCTTTTCTTTTGCAAGTCCATTCTCCAGTAGCTCTGCGTAACCAGAAATAGCATGCAATGGCGTTTTCAGTTCATGTGAAACATTTGCGGTGAATTCCTGACGGATTAGTGCCGTTTTTTCAATTTCTTCCTGATCACGTTTCAGCCGCCTTTTCAGAGCCGATATATGATGGAGCAATGGCTCAACTTCTTTATAGTTTTCCTTTCCGTAATAACGTTCTGGACGATTCAGGTTGATTTCATTAATGGGCTTTACAATTTTTCTTGCAAGACGTGATGCAAGAAAAAAAGAAAGGATGAGAGCAATAAAAATAACCAAAAAAATGGGCTGCGCAAAATCAAAAACAAGAATCCAGACCGCGGCCTGAACAATAGAGATACGAAGGATGGAACCATCAGGAAGTCGCTTCGCTGCATAAAGCTGTCGGTCAGCAAGTGTATTTGAATATCGGATAGCTTCACCAAAACCAGTTTTCAATGCCTGCTTAACTTCATCTCTTTCAAGATGGTTTTCCATCGATTTGGAGTTCACTTCATTATCATAAAGAACATCTCCATTTACATCTATCCATGTAATTCTGTAGTTTTCAGTTTTTAGATCTTTAAAATAAGTTTTTCCCGATAACATAAGCCCCTGCGCTACGAGCTCAGTTTCATTTCTTAATTGACTTTTCTGAAGGGAAGAAAAATAACGGTATGAAATACCCATTATCAGAACAAGGGATGCAAGGAAAACTAAAATAGCAGCGGTCCAGATTGCTTTGAAAATCTTACTGCTCATTTGTTTCTTTCATCTTGTATCCTACACCGCGCACAGTCTTTATCATGTCGCCAGATTCTCCTAACTTTGTACGTAGGGTTCCAACATGTACATCCACAGTTCTTGTCTCTATTCCTGTAGCATCCATTCCCCAGACATTTGAGAGAATATTATGTCTTGTAAAAACCTGACCAGGATTTTCCATGAACATTTTTAAAAGTTCATATTCTTTCAATGTGGGAAAAACCAGCTCACCCTTCACAGAAACAGTATGTTTATCCTCATCCAAGCTTATAGGACCACAGGTCAGAATCAAGGACCGCTTGTTTACCGTTCGACGGAGAACTGCTTTTATGCGTGAAATCATCTCCATCATCCCAAAGGGTTTGACAAGATAATCATCGGCTCCAGAATCAAGACCGGAAACCTTGTCGTATTCACTGCCTTTTGCAGTCGCCATAATTACTGGGATATTTGAGGTCAACGATGAAGCACGGAGTTTGCTTAGAATTGACATCCCATCTTCACCGGGCAGCATAACGTCTAGTATGATAAGTTCCGGAATTCGGATTTTTATTGCAGGCCAAAAGTCAGTGTCGCTCTCAAAGCCTAGTGCTTCAAATCCCGTTGCTCTGAGTGTATAAATCATGAGATCCCGAATGGCGTTATCATCTTCAACACAATAAATCATAGAGGAAGCCTCGCTTTTTCAGAACCCAGTATAGTTTTGAATTGTAAAACCTACTTTCATTTGTTATGTAAATTCTTGGTAAATCCAGGTTGATCAGGATGGCTGGATTGGAACATGATTGATCAAGAGAGGGAAAACAGGGCTCTCACGCCGAGCGTTTGGGTTCAGGAATTTTGAAAATTACCGCATGCGTGTCTTGGCGCAATGCGGATGGAATGGTGTGATTAACCGGGTCTGATGAATGCACATCCCCCGTTAATGGCGTAGAGCCTAAGCCGTCATGCGACGGCTTGTTACTGACCTATGGCCTGCCCTACAGGATTCGAACCTGTGACCTACGGCTTAGAAGGCCGTTGCTCTATCCAGCTGAGCTAAGGGCAGAGTTCAGGGATGCTGAATTTTCCAGGAAATGAAAAAAGGCTGTCTTGACGACAGCCTTTCTGGATATGGTCGGGGCGAGATGATTCGAACATCCGACCCACTGCTCCCAAAGCAGTTGCGCTACCAGGCTGCGCTACGCCCCGAAGGATATAATTATATCTATTTGGTCAGATATCAGTCAATAGACTTGATGGATTCCTTTAAGGTATTTTTTTAATTCCAGTCACCGATGTAATGCATTCCTGTCTTCTGTCCAATCAACAGCCGGTCCGTTCTGCACTGTCCTGCCGAGGAAGTCCTCTGGATTGGCTACCCTGTACGTTTGGCTGAAATGCCAGGATTCCATCGTGCTGATGTTAAAATCTGTAGACATCCATATACAGTCCATAGTTGAAGAGGGCGCATGTGACCAGAAAACCCGTAAACAAGGATATCAGTCAATTGGTGGCAGAAGGCGAAAAAATCAGCCAGAACATCGTGCTCTGCGCCGATGGGAAATACCGCTGGACATACGAAATGAGCCTCTACAGGAATCCCACAATATTCCTGCTGATATGGAAGATTTTTTTCTTCATATTTTTTGCTGTTTTTGCCTGTGTCATGATTGCCGATGTCATCAACTGGGGCACAAAAAATATCATCGGATTCCTGAAATTCTTCTTCTATTTCCTGATTGGCATGACAGTGGTCATCGGTCTTGGCTACCTGATCTATGCAGCAATTATGGGTGGAAAATACAGTATGCTGTTCGAGATGGATGAGGTTGGCATCAATCACAAGCAGATGCCTAATCAGGCAAGGAAGGCAACGGCGGTTTCCACCCTCACCGTATTGGCAGGTCTTTTTTCCCGCAAAGCCACAACAGTGGGGGTCGGCATCAACTCAGCAAGATCGGAAATGTACACTGATTTTTCAAAGGTTCGGAAAGTGCTTGCATACCCTCATGCCAACCTGATCAAGGTAAATGGACTGCTTTCACATAATCAGGTATATACGGAAACAGAAGATTTCGATTTTGTACTGCAATACATAACCAAACACTGCCCAAACCTGAAATAGCGTCAAAATCGGTTACAGATATTCTTTCCAAGTATGATGGGATATCAGGCGATGTCATGGGAAAGACCGGATCACTCAGCCGCCGATGTAATGCATCTCGATTTTCTTTTCGGTCAACTGCTGACCGGTTTCTTTACGCAGTTCGGAATACCGGTTTGAACGGTTGCGCCAGTATGCTGCGATTGCCTCTGTGACCTGCTGGTCAGACTGTCCTGAACGGAGTAATGTCCGAAGGTCAAAACCCTCTGATGAAAACAGGCAGGGATAAATCCTGCCTTCTGTTGAAAGCCTGATCCGTGTGCAGTCAGTGCAGAAAGGCTGGGTGATGCTGGAAATGACGCCCAGTTCACCGCCACCATCTTTAAAACGCCAGCGTTCCGCTGTTTCACCAAGGTAATTGGCTTCAAGCGGCTCAATCGGAAAATAACGGTTGATGGTTTCGACAATCTTTGAAGCAGGGACAATCTGCTCCCGGTTCCAGTCGATATTGGAACCGACATCCATATATTCGATGAACCTGAGAATGACCGGTGTATGCCGGAAATGACGGACAAGTGGCAGGATCTGGTCTTCGTTGAAGCCTTTCCGGATGACAGCATTGACCTTGACCGGGGAAAATCCAACCTGAACAGCCTGTTCAATGGCATGGAGGATGCCGTCAATATGGAAACCGACATCATTCATCTTCATGAAACTGTCATTGTCGATGGCATCCAGTGAAACGGTGATCCGCTTCAAACCTGCATCAAACAGGGATTGGGCTTTCTGTGCCAAGACTGAACCGTTGGTGGTCAATGTCAAGTCCAACGGTTTCCCATCTGGTGTCCTCAAGGCTGCAAGATAGGTGATAAGGCGTTCAATATGCCGGCGGAGAAGGGGTTCGCCACCTGTCAATCGGATTTTGGTGATGCCCAGTTCCACAAAACATCCCGCCAGCCGGGTTATCTCTTCAAAAGACAGCATGTCCTGGTGTGGGATAAACCGGAAATCCTTGCCAAACACCTGTTTGGGCATGCAGTAAAGGCAACGGAAATTGCAGCGGTCAGTCACCGAAATACGCAGGTCTTTCAACGGACGGCCCAAGGCATCATGGATTGAACAGGTTTCCCTGTCATCCATTCTTAGCCTGTCCGATGCTTGATTCCGCATTTGGTTGCCTGATCCTATACACCTGTTTAAAAAACCGCGTTTGGAAAACGCGGTTTTTTATTGGCCATCACTGCTCTGTCTGGCTCGGTTTGGTACTCACTTGGATGAGAGGGCCTTCATCGACAATGACAACCCGTTTCCGTCTCCTGCGAACAGGACGGGGCGCTGGTTCTTCCTGTGCCATCGCAGCCTGAAGTTGTTTCATCTTTTCAGGATTGGTTGAGGCCATTGTCAAACCTGCTTCCTGAAGGATCTTATCCAAGTCGGTGACGGTGTCCGCCTTGGGAGCGGCTTCCTCTACAGGTGCTTCAGCAGCTGATGATTCTGCCTCAACAGCCTCTGTGGCAACCGTTCCTGCTTCCTGCACCACAACTGGTTCCGGTTCAGGAACTTCAGCAGGTTCAGCTACTGGAAGCGGTTGAACATCTTTATCAGCAACAACAGCCGTTTCTTCTGCGGCAGGAGCTGCTGTTTCTGTTGCAGACACAGTTGCCGTTTCTTCAGGCACTTCCGGTTTTGCCACAGCAACCTCGACGGTTTCATCCTGTGGGGCTGCAACCACACTTTCGCTGACAGCAGGAGCTGCAGCAGGTATAGCTGCCTGTTCCGGCTGCACGGCAGTTCCAACGGTTTCCTCCGTTGATGCGGATTCCTGCTGGTTGAAACGGGAACGTCTGGACCGTGAACGGCGGCCATTGGCACGGGGAGGCCTTCCTGTTTCATCCTGTACAGCAGCCTGTTCTGGATTCAGCTCAGCCTGGGCGGCATTTTCTGGAACAGATTCCTGTTCGACAGCTGTATCAGAAACAGTTTCCTGGACATTTTCGGTCAGGTTTTCACGCCGGTTCCTGGAACGGTTCCTGCGGTCACGGCGGTGTGGTGCCTTTTCATCCTGTGATGGCACCGCTGTATCAACAGCCGTGCTTTCTGCCGCTTCAACTGGTGCTTTTACCGGTTCCTGTTCCTGAACATCCTGCTGAGGCTGTTTCTGACCGGCAGACTCCGGTCTGGACTGTCTGCGGTCTTCTGGACTGCGCTCAGCTTTTTCATTCTTGTTCCGCCGCTGACGCTGTGGTTTCCCTGTCGGGGTTTCTTCCGCATCAGCAACAGGATTGGAAGCCTTTACCTTTTCTTCTTTGCCGTCACCGCGGCGGTTACGGCGTGGACGTTCGTTGCCCTTAGGCTTCCGGGTGTTCTTGGCAGGCTGTGGTTCAGGGGTTTCTTCTTTCTTCACGGGTTCTGCTGAACCACCACCGATGCCAAAGAGTCCAAGCAGTTTCCCGAAGAATCCTGTTTCTTCCTGCTTGGTTTCTGGCTCTGGTTCTTTGTTGATGACCGGCGCAGGCAATCCTTCAGGGATATTCTTGACAACGGCTTCCTGCTGCGGTTTCTGCGGTTCTTTCAAACGCTTGGAGAAGCCCATGTCCGTATCAGATTCTTCTGCCAGCCTGTAGCTGACCTGATGGATTTCAAGGCGTGGGTCGTCATGCTTGATGCGTTCAATCCGATAATGCGGCGTTTCCAGGTATTTGTTTGGAATCAGGACAATCTCGACCTTATGGAGTGTCTCAACCTTGATGATTTCGCCACGTTTTTCGTTCAGCAGGAAGGCTGCGACATCGACAGGAACCTGGACATGGATGACGGCGGAGCTGTCCTTCATCGATTCTTCTTCGATAATCCGGAGGACCTGCAGTGCGGAGGATTCTGTATCACGGATATGGCCGGTCCCGTTGCAACGTGGACAGGCGATATGGCTGCCTTCAGACAGGGAAGGGCGCAGACGCTGACGTGAAAGTTCCATCAGGCCGAAACGGGTGATTTTTTCCATCTGGACCCTGGCACGGTCGTACCGGAGGGCTTCTTTAAGACGGTTTTCAATTTCCCGACGGTTCTTCGAGGACTCCATGTCAATGAAGTCGATGACAATCAGCCCGCCCAAGTCACGGAGACGCAGCTGCCGGGCAACTTCTTCAGCAGCTTCACAGTTTGTCGTGAATGCTGTTGTCTCAATATCCGTACCTCTGGTGGAACGAGCCGAGTTGACATCGATTGCCACAAGTGCTTCAGTATGGTCAATCACGATAGACCCACCGGAGGGCAACGAGACGACACGGGAATAGGCGCTTTCAATCTGATGTTCAATCTGGAAGCGGGAGAAGAGGGGAACGGCATCCCGGTAACGTTTGACCCGGTTGACCATGTCAGGCATGACATAGCTCATGAACTGTCGGGCCTGTTCATAGATTTCATCGGTATCAATCAGGATTTCGCCGATATCCGGCTGGAAATAATCCCTGATGGCACGGATGACCAGTGAAGATTCGTGATAAATCAGGAAAGCACCTGGTGCAGAAGAGCCGGCACTTTCAATCGCATTCCATAACTGGAGCAGATAATTCAGGTCCCATTGCAGTTCTTCAACGGTCCTGCCGATGCCGGCAGTACGGGCAATGATGGACATACCTGGAGGAACATCCAGTTTTTCCATGGTTTCCCGAAGTTCCTGGCGTTCTTCACCTTCAACACGCCTTGAGACACCACCACCCCGTGGATTGTTGGGCATCAGGACAAGGTAACGGCCTGCCAGGGAAATGAAAGTGGTCAGGGCTGCGCCTTTATTGCCACGTTCTTCCTTTTCAACCTGGACCATGACCTCCTGTCCCTCAGTCAGGGCATCCTTGATGGTGGCACTGCGGAAATCAACACCTTCCTTGAAAAGGGAACGGGCAACTTCCTTGAAAGGGAGGAATCCATGGCGGTCTTCGCTGTAGTTGACGAAGCAGGCTTCGAGCGAAGGTTCGATGCGGGTGATTACCGCTTTGTAGATATTGGATTTATGCAGCTCACGTGCATTGGATTCAATATCGATATCAATCAGTTTTTGTCCGTCGACAATAGCAACCCGCAACTCTTCCTGTTGGGTTGCATTGAACAACATACGTTTCATAAATACACTCTCCGTGGCACAAGGCCATATATCTTTTCAGCGGAACAGGTTTCCGCGACCAGCGAGTGTACACATCCTGCAATCATGGCAGACGGTGCATCCTGTGAAATGGATGCACTCCTATCCACCGACGGACGGTGATTGGTTTAATCGGTTTTTAAATCAGCAGGTTATACCGGAAAATTGTTTTCTACGGTCAATAACAGGGTATTCAAAAATGAAATATCAAAAACCTGAGCCTTTCGGCATCATCCCAATGGTTAAACAAATCACAGCAGGCAGCTAACCATTTCTGCCTGTCTCCAAATCCTTTACTCAACGACGCAGCACATGCCAGCATATACAGTCCGGTTGATGCTTTGGCTCAACCCAGACCCGATGTCCAGCAACGGTTCGTGTACACATCTTTTCCATTGAATTTGTCTTAAACTGGACCAATGGATGTCACAACTGTGTAGAATGGCATTTTATTGTACACAGACAGCCAAGCTTCTTATTTTGGCTAATCTGAAATTATATAGATAAATGAACCGCTCTCATAGAGTAAATACCCGGAAAAACTTGAAAAAGAAGGCTGATGTTCCATTTGATGCAGAGAAAAGACACATCAGCCCCGCCCCAACGGCCGCAGTCCAATTCCGCCAGATAACCAGCGAGGAAGCAGGACAGCGCATTGACAATTTCCTTTTCAGGATTTTCAAGGGGGTTCCTAAAAGCCATGTATACCGGATCATCCGTTCCGGCGAAGTCCGCGTCAACAAGGGAAGGATTGACCAGACTTACCGGTTGGAAGAAGGCGATATGGTCCGTATCCCGCCCCTGAAAGTCTCTGAAAAAACAGGGAAATTCGTTCCAGCACGGTCATTCGATGTGCTGTATGAAGATGACTGCCTGCTTGTCATCAACAAGCCTGCAGGCGTAGCGGTCCATGGTGGTTCAGGTGTTTCTTTCGGGGTAATCGAACAACTGAGGGCAGCAGACCCCAAAGCGAAATTCCTTGAATTGGTGCATCGGTTGGATAAAGAGACCTCTGGCATCCTTGTCCTTGCGAAAAAACGTTCCGCTTTGGTGAAACTCCATGAACAGGTCCGGATGGGACGTATCGATAAACGTTACCAAGCTTTGGTCCAAGGTGATTGGAAAAACCAACGCCAGCATGTCCGTGCCCCTTTGCTGAAATACCATACGGCTGAAGGGGAGCGCAGGGTGAAAGTCGATCCGAATGGCCTTGCCTCGCATACCGTATTCAACGTCTTGGAGCACTACCCAGGTTTCACCCTGCTTGAGGCGGAACTGAAGACAGGACGCACCCATCAGATCAGGGTCCATCTGGCTTCTTCCGGCCATGTCATTGCCGGGGACGATAAATACGGGGATTTTGACTTGAACAGGCGGTTGCAGAAAGCAGGGGACAAGGGACTCAAGCGGATGTTCCTGCATGCTTACCGGATAACATTCCTGCATCCTGAAACAGGCAGACCGATAACGGTTGAGGCTCCTTTGCCGGAAGAGTGCACCACTTACCTTGAATCCTTGCAGCAGAAAACTGGAGATGGCAATGCGTGACAGGAACTTTGACCTGATTGTTTTTGACTGGGATGGCACCTTGATGGACAGCACAGCAGCCATTGTGGACAGCCTGCGGGATGCCGCTTCAGAACTGCGCCTTCCCGTACCTGACCGGAAAAAGGCCGCCCATGTCATTGGTCTGGGACTCCGGGAAGCCTGGGAAACAGTCTGTCCAGGACTGGAAGACAGCATCTACCCTGAACTGGTTGCGCTTTACCGCAAGTATTATCTAGTGAACAGTCTGAAAATCACGCTGTTCGATGGCGTAGAGGAAATGTTGAAGGAACTTGCGCAGAATGGCTTCCAACTTGCTGTTGCAACTGGAAAAAGCCGTGCAGGATTGAACCGGGTTTTAAAGGAAACCGGTCTGACAGCCTGTTTTGACGGAACCCGGACTGTCGATGAGTCTTTTTCCAAACCCCATCCTTCGATGCTGCTTGAACTTTCAGATGAACTGCAGGTACCGACTGCCCGTATGCTGATGATCGGGGACACCAGCCATGACCTGATGATGGCAAAGAATGCAGGGGTTGCCAGCGTCGCTGTAAATTACGGAGCGCATTCTGTCAGGGAACTTGAAGCGATGCAGCCCCTGTATATTGCAGATTCAGTGGCTTCATTGCATGATTGGCTGGTAAAGCATGCCTGATGTTTTGAAGAGGGAATCTTATGAGTGAAGAAAACGGAAATGACAGCAAAGTCCTTGAGAAACTGGTTCAGGAAATCGTGCGCGAGCAACGGGCTAAAAGACGTTGGAGTATTTTCTTCAAATGTGCGTTTATTGTATTGATTATTATTTTCTTCTTGATGATAAAATCCATCGGAAGCAGCGGAGACAAATCTGTTCCTGATAAACCACATACCGCCATGATTGAGGTCAAGGGCACCATTTCACCCACTACTACGTCATCGGCAAAGAACCTGGTCAAGGCTATCGGCAAGGCATTTGACGAACCCCAAGCGAAAGGAATCATCCTGAAAATGAACAGCCCTGGTGGCAGTCCTGTCCAGTCAGGGATGGTTTATGACGAAATCATGCGGCAGAAGAAACTGCATCCTGATAAACCAGTCTATGCCGTAGTCGAAGATATCTGCGCATCTGGCAGTTATTACATCGCTGCGGCGGCAGACAGGATTTATGTAGACAAGGCGAGCCTGGTCGGTTCCATCGGTGTCCTGATTGATGGCTTTGGTGTCAACAGACTGATGGACAAGGTCGGCATCGAACGCCGTCTGCTGACGGCTGGTAAATACAAGGGATTCCTTGATACCTTCAGCCCACAGTCCCCGGAACAGGTCGCCTATGCCAAAAAGATGCTTGGGAAAATCCATGAACAGTTCATCACTGCTGTAAAAGAAGGCAGGGGCAAACGGCTGAAAAATGACAGCAGGCTTTTCACAGGTCTGGTTTTTGTGGGTGAAGAAGCGGTCACTCTGGGATTGGCTGACGGTTTCGGCACAATCAGGAGCGTTGCCGAAGATGAAATCAAGGCGAAGGAAGTGGTCAACTACACCATCAAGGAAAATTTCGGCGACCGGATCTTGAAGAAATTCGGGACAGCAGTTGGCTATGGTGCTGTCAAGGCTGGATTGGATAAGGAATCGTTCCATCTGGAATGATGGTTCGGGATCAGAGGCAGGTTATCTTTATGGATAAAGGTGGAAAAGGGCAGCAGCTGGATTTCTTTGAGGACAATGACCAAGAAGAAACCGGGCAGACACTTGGGTACCGTCAGCAACTTGAGGCAATCCTGGAAAAAACGGATGATTTCCGGATCATCGAGCGGGTTCCCATCACAAAGAAAAATATTCCCCTCCCTTATACCCTTGCTGACAAAGTGGGGGATGAGATACCGATTGTCTTCCTGGATACAGAAACAACCGGTTTATCCACCAATACGGAGCAGATCATTGAACTGGGGATGGTTTCCGCCTCTTTTTCACCATCTGCAAAAAAACTGGTCTCGATTGACAGGATTTTCAGCGAATACGAAGATCCCGGGAAACCGGTTCCTGAAGAAATCACCAGACTGACAGGCATCACCGACCAGGATGTCAAAGGTCAGAAAATCAATGACGCTGAAGTTCAGAAGACCCTTGATGGGATTGAACTGATTGTCGCCCACAATGCAGGATTTGACCGGCCGTTCTTTGAGAAACGTTTCCCTGACTTGGGAAACAAGAGATGGGCATGTTCCCTGAAAGGTGTTGACTGGAAAACTTTTGACATCAGCAACCATCGGCAGGAAGAACTGCTGCATGGCATCGGCTATTTCTATGAAGCACACCGGGCATCCATCGACTGCCTTGCTTTGGCGTGGTTCATGCATATCAGGCAGGATGTTTTTGCCAACCTTCTGGAAAACGCCAGCCAGAACACAGTTGTTGTCCATGCATTCGGCGCACCGTTTGATACCAAAGACCAGCTGAAGGCACATGGATACCGCTGGGATGATGGTTCCTCAGGTTCCAACAGGCATTGGTGGCGTGAGATTCCCGAAGAAGGGCTTGCAGAAGAACAGGCTTTCCTGGACAGTCTCTATGCCTTGGGTTCTGAAAAAGCAACTTTCATCAGGAAAACAGCAGAGAACCGCTTCCGGCGGCAATAGCCCTCATCGGTGGAATATCTGCCTCAGGACATTCAGGGATGACAGCAGGATTCCACCGATAATCAAGATGCCACCAACCACCTGGGAAAGCTGGATCTGCTCATTCAGCAGGAGGACGGCTTCAATGCTGCTGAACAGCGGGATGCTGTAATAGACCACACCAGCCCGTGCCGCGCCGATATGCTCCACAGACCGGTTCCAGAGCAGGTACCCGATCAATGTCGGGATGACTGCGATATAAAGGATGAGGAGGAGGGTGGTTGCACCAGGTAAACGGTAAGCGGGACTCATGGCAACCATCCCCATTGGCGGGCACAGCACTGCCATGGCAAATCCCATCATACCTGCCATACAGAGTTTCTGGGACATCTGTTCAGGACGGCGTCGGATGAGGATGCTGTAAACAGCAAACAAGGAAGCCGCTGTCAGCATCCATAAATCACCTATTGTGAATTCCAGGCGCGTCAGCTGGGAGAAATCCCCATGGAGGACCAATACAAGCACACCGGTAACTGCAATGCCAAGCCCAATCACCTGCATCCATGAGAGCCTTTCTTTGAGAAAAACCCTTGAGAGGACTGCCATGGAGATGGGGGCTGTCGCTGCAAAGAGGGCCATATTGGTGGCATTGGTGGTGTGTCCAGCCTCGAACATCAACAGGCTGTAAGCAGAAAGCCCCAAGACACCTGCCGGAGCCATCCAGCGCCAGTTTTCCAAAACCAGCCGCCAATGGTCCCTGAATGCCTTAAAGACAAACGGCATCAGGCTGATAAACGTAAACAGCCAGCGCCAGAATGACAGTTCAACAGGGGAGATGTCAGGTGGGAAAGTCCTGACCAAAGGGAAAACCGTACTCCATAAGACTGTGGCAGCCAACGCCAGAAGATAACCGGCAACCGATGATTTCCTGACGTCCATGCCACAGCATCATGAAAAATTAAATAAAATCAAAGTTCTTTTGCAACCATCAGGTCGTTGCAACGGTAAAAGTTACCACCGCCAAGATGATGGATGGAATGTTTTTCCTTATTCTGGTCTGTAAACTGCCAATGGTTGTTGACAAAGACTTCAGGGTCTGCACTGGCAGAAACCACTTCACCGAAGAACGTATCGTATTTTTCCTGGGCATGGGGTTCGGGAATCAACCGGCATTCCAGCCAGGCAATGCAGCCTTTCTCAATGACAGGGATACCCAGTTCGGGACTCTGGACGGTTTCAATGCCGTATTTTGCGAATTTATCAATCTCGCGGCCTGTTGAATGACCGATTGAATAAGTTTCATTGATGAAAGAGACTGACGGTACGCAGACGGCAAAAACACCGCTTTCAAGCAGCAGTTCACGGGTGTAGGCTTCCTTGTTAATCAAGACAACCAGCCTCGGCGGATCCATTTCAACTGGTGTTGACCAAGCGGCTGTCATGACATTGCGGTGTCTGCCATCCTTGCTGCGTGTGGTAATCAGGACTGTAGGTCCATGATTGATCAGGCGGTGCGATGAAGTGCGTTGGACAGGATTGAATCGGCTCATGTTTTTTCCTATGAAGATGTTCATGTTTTGACTTGTCTATTATAGAAGATATGGAAGACAGTGAACCAGCAACCAAGAAACTGCGTACAGATAATTTCGCATAATGTATATTATGTAAAATAATATGTATGAATAGGCAAAGTGCTTATTTATATATAAGGATTTATCTGCTGGTACGGAACGCCCCATTCTCAATGCAATGCATCAAGGTTCCGCTGCGCATCCTGGCTGCCGAACTTGACCGCCATCTGCCACCAGCGTTCCGCTTCCTTGATATCACGCGCCACGCCTTTACCGTAGTAGTACATCACGCCGATATTGTTCATCGCAGCGGGTTCAAGCTGGCTGACACCTTTCTGATACCAAGTCATGGCTTTGGCATAGTCTTGCTTGACTCCGCCTTTCCCCATTTCATAGTAGTACCCAAGGTAAACTGCTCCCAGGCTGTCATCAGCTTCTGCCGCCTGCAGGAACCAGTTAAAAGCCTGGCGTTCATCCTGTGTAACGAATCCTGCCAATCCCCTGTCAAAGAGCCTGCCCATTTCACGCATCGAGGCAGGATGTTTCTGCCTGGCGTTTTCTTGGAGCATCGCATACGCTTTTGCCTTATCAGCTGGATGACCTTCCTTACCATGTAAAGAGTACACAGCAACTTCACACTGGGCATCCAGATTTCCGGCATCTGATGCTTTCTTCAGCCAATACAATGCCTTGCCCTTGTCTTTTTCCAAGTCGCCAGCACCTGTTCCATATAGCTTTGCCAAAAAATACTGCGACTCGGCATCACCGGATTCTGCGGCATTGATAATCAGGTCAACTGAATCCCCTGCAGCAGTAATATCAGTGGCCATCACAGACAAACCGATCAAGCAGGCAATAAAGAATTTCTTCATGCTTCACCTTGAATCTACGGCAAACGCTTTCATTTTTACTGCATTTCGATGGTCGGCTCATCGAAATCCATCCCATTGAATTTAAAAGTGTATTCTATGGCAGGTTCTCCTCCGTATGCTGAAACGCGGACATCCTTGCCTTTCCTCGGCAGCTCAACCCATTTCATTCCAACCTGGCCATATTTCTTGCTGGTCAGATAGTCGCTGACAGTTTTTTCCGGGACAAGCTGCGCTGTTTTCGGGTTGTAATCATAAAAAAGCACGACATCGATATTCGGGTCAGTCGGCCGGCCTGTATGGATACCCAACAGCGTATGAC
>JAHAYL010000050.1 GCA_018384065.1 Oxalobacter sp. | reverse complement strand
TCAGCCTATCCTGCAAAGCACCGGGAACATTGAAGGCTACAGCATCACCAACCAGTTTGGCGTTGTTTCTGTCTCAAGAATCATCACTTTGACATCCAACGATGGACGCCACGAAACCGATGAGGCTGTTGATGCAGCACTGCATGAACTGTCTGCAAAAGCAGACAGCCTCACGGCCAATGCTGTCGTCAATATCTGTATCGGCTATACAGGGATAGAATCCATGACATTGGCTCCCAGAGTCCTGCTGACTGTCTCAGGAACCGCAGTGACCGTCAAACCGCAGACAGTGGTTGCCACTGGAATACCTGTACCTGAAACAACAGATACAACTGTTCCTGCAACATCTTCCTGACAATGCCAACTGACAGTAAGGACAGCTATTGTCCTTACTGTCGCATTTTTACGTTTTCAGGCTTTACATTGCCAAAGATTCTTCTTACACTCGACACCCATTAACGACTATTGCTCCTTTGAGAAAATCCATGAAAAAAACCGCATCCCTGCTTCTTGGTGCAGCGCTGGTCATGTCCTTGACTGGCTGTGAAACCTTCCTTGGCGGCAGTTCCAGCTCCAAGACTGCTTCCGGTCCCGTCACAACACAGTATGACTGTACAGACGGCACTCACTTCACCATCACCCGTAATGCCAAGACCCCCAATCAGGCAATACTGAACCGCCAGGGTCAGACCTATGAAATGACCAAAGTTGCTACGCGGACCGGTTCAGACAAACTGCAGCACAGTTCTGGCTTGACCTATATCGGCGTTTCCAACATGAGCAGTTTGGTCAATTTCAAGCAGGGCAAGAACATCTCCAGTGAATGCCGCAGCGAAGAACAGGTCCAGATCCAGAAAGAACTGGACGAAAAACGGAAACAGGAAGCTGCAGCAAAAGCCGAAGAAGCGAAAAAAGCTGCTGCAACGAAGAAAACCACCACAACGAAAAAGACAGTCAGGAAAACCACCAAAAAGGTTGTCCGGAAAACCACCAGGAAGAAAAAATAACCTTCCTTGAAATGTTTCCAATATGCAGCGGCTGGCAGGGTGACCTGACAGCCGTTTGTCATACCCAATCCGATGAAGAAAAAAATCCTGTCAGCTGTCATCACCCTGATGGCGATGACTGCCTGTACCAACAAACCTGCGCCAATCACCGAACAGTTCAAATGTGATGACGGCAACCGTTTCACCTTGACCCATACACCAGGCACATCTGCCCCTGCTACATTGACCTGGCAGGGTAAAACCTACGAAATGGTTGGCATCAAGACAAAAACCGGGGCTGAACGGTATGAACACCCCTCAGGCATGACCTATATCGGTGCCGCAAACAGCAGCATGCTCATCGACAGGAAACAGGGAAAACTGATTGTCCAGGACTGCCGTAATCCCTCACAGGAAAAAACGCAGAAGAACCTAGTGACACAAAGGCAATAATCTTTGGAGACCATATAGAAAAAGCTGCCAGTCCCCAACCTGACAGCCTTGTCCCTTGATGGAAAGGAAACATCATTCCACGATATGGTCCGCAATCCAATTTCCCAGCATAATCCCCTGCTGGGAATAGCCTTTTGCATTGAAATGGATTCCCCGCCTGTCCATCATACCGCCCTGACGCCAATAAACAGGGCCCGCAGCACCATAAAGGTCATAGACCCTGTATCCCAACTCATTGGCCAAGGACATCTGGATATCTGCAATCTGCCTGGCTTTGGGATTTACCCGGCCATTCTTGTAATTGCCGGGCATTGTCGTGAAAAGGATGGTACGGCAGACAGGGCGGTACATCGTCATGAAACGCCTCATATCAGCACGGAACTTCGGTGCATCGAAATTCGGCGCGTAACTTTCATTTGTACCAATCGAGACAACCAGCAGATTGGGATTCATGGCCGCCACCTTGTTCACTGACCGTTGATTCAGGAAATCTGCCAGATAAGCACCTGGTTTTGCGATATGCTGATAAGACACATTATTACCCAGGCGCTGACGCAGACGGGTATGGGCGGCGCGCGGGAAAATCCTGCTCCAGACATGCGAATCACCCAGATGGACAACCTTCAGACTGCCAGCCCAAGACAATACCGGCGACAGACCACAGAACACCACAACAAACAACCATTTTTTCAATGATTTCAGAACCATTCAAAATCCTTATCAAGATACCTGGACCGGTACAGTGGAACCAGCTTCTTCCCGCAGTACTGTCCCATTTGAGCTGAAGCTGCTTTTCCACAGGATGGAAAAAGATTAAAAAGACAATTCCGCCTGAAAACGCCCTCACAGCAGTGGCGACGGCTTCATTGGAATGGATGACAGCAAACAGGCTGCCCATAAAAAATGGTGCATGAACCCCATACACCATAATGATATGCTAACAGATTTTATTATAACAATCAACTGGTTACAAACTGATAAGCGATTTCCTTCCAAGATTCTCCTCAAAGCAGCAAGTCATTCCCATCGTATCAGGGCACGTCATTGACAACTGATCCTACAACCTGAAATTCCGCCAAAAGCCTCTTATTGACTTTCTGAAAGTCCACGCTTCTAGAAAAAACATATCTTTTTCCTTATGACCTTAAGATACTGCAATATCATCTAAAAGGACATTATCAAGCAGAAACTGTCAAAAAACATGCATGCAGAAAAATATGATCCAGACTTCAGCCCCCATCACTCAAACAGAAATTCAAAGATATCTAAAATAGGACTGTTAACAGAAGATGGATAATTTTTCATAATAATTAAAGAAAGATAAAGACATAATATAAGAAAAAGGCTTGACAATATATTACTCAGGATAGACAATCCACCCTGTAATCCTTCAGGCATCAGGTCTGACACCGGTTTTTATTGACTTTTTCGCTGGTTTCAGATCTGATTTCCTGTACGGACAGCCCCAGCAAAGGCAACAACCTGATTTTGATAAAGCTCGACGCTGCTTTCCATATTGCCTGTCCATATCCCTGACACCTTCTGTCGATGCCATGTGGCATCCCGTGCCCCATGTATCCCATCCATCATAGTCAGTACCCTGCTGCATGGAACAATGGCTGCCCTTTCCCTCTGTTACAATACCGTCAGTATTGTCACGGCATCCCATACAGAAAACCATGAAACACCTCCAGGTTGCGGCTGCAGTCATCACCCATCAAGACAGGATCCTCTGTGTCCAACGGGGTCTTGGCAGACAACGCACCGCAGTCAGTTTCAAGTACGAATTTCCTGGTGGCAAACTGGAAAAGGATGAATCCGGACATACCGCCCTGATGCGTGAACTCAAGGAAGAACTGCAGATCATGACAGTCATCAGGCCTGACGACTATATGATGACTGTGGAACATACCTATCCTGAATGCCATATCACCATGCATGTTTACCGATGCACCATCCAATCCCCAGACATCACCCTGACCGAACACATCGCCTGCCGTTGGCTCCCAGCTGAACAGCTTGATACCCTTGACTGGGCACCCGCAGATATCCTGATTGTCCGTAAATTGATGGAACAGGACTGCTGATACGGCCATCCCCAGATAATGATATGGATACAGGTACACCGGACACTGCCATTGGACAACTGAAGGCAAAAGCTGAGTCGGAAGAAACAGAAGCCCAATACCAGCTTGGCATCTGCCTGTGGGAAGGCATCGGGATGCCTGTGGATCCAGATGCAGCACTCGAATGGGTGATCCTTGCCGCAGGTGGAGGGCATGCGCCGGCGCAGTCCTGGTTGGGTTCCCTTTATCTCAGCAACCAGGATGAAGAACAGGCCAGGTTCTGGTTTGAAAAAGCTTCACTCCAAGGCGATGCCCGTGCCATGTATTACCTCTCACTGATTTATGTCAGGGGGAATGTTTTTGGTGCAGATCCCATGCTGGCATTTGAATGGCTGAAGAAAGCCGCAGAAAACGGCTTTACCGAAGCCATGTGTAAACTTGGCATCATGCACTGCCTTGGACATGGCGTTGAAAAAAACCACAGCAATGCCACGCAATGGTTTCAGAAAGCAGCACTCAAGGGTGACCCAAATGCCCAGATACTGCTTGCCACCGCCTATCTCACAGGATCAGGCGTCCCTCAGGAAGAAAACGCCGCCGTCTATTGGTTCAATCAAGTAAAAAATTCCTGTACGGACAGCAAAACTTTCCTCATCATGGCTGACACTGTATCGGAAGGCGCACTGATGCCAAGCTGCCGGGTCGCATCCTACATCCTGCTGAGCATCCACGGCAGCCTTTTCCCTGAAACCAAAGTTGACATATCCACGTTGACTGGTGCAATGCCAGAAGGACAGCTGGCACAGGCAAGACGCATTGTCCAAAGCCTCCTGTATGACAGCAGTCATGCAACGCCATTCCTGCAATAGCAGGCCTACTGCATCCAGGAACACCAAACCATCCTGTCCACCATTTATTCCTGAAACAGTGTTTTCTTCCCATAACACCATACAGCCAAACTGTTTTTCCCTTAAAGAAAAACTGATATAAGAATTGGATAGTCTCCATTTTCTTCAATAAAAGAGACTCTTTATGTACTTCTTTTTCCATGTAACTTAAAGTCTGTTGTATCTGCATGACCATATTCATAGAATCGTCTGATGGAAGGGGTATTCTTATGATTAAGCAAATCGGACAGAGGATCCGTGAACTCCGCAAAGCAAAAGGCATCAGTCAAGAACAACTCGGACTTGAAGCAGGACTTCATAGAACTTATATAGTCAGTGTAGAAAACGGGAAACGCAATATCTCAATCATTGCTCTCAGCAGGATTTGGGAAGGGTTGCATATTACACCTCAGGCTTTCTTTGATTCTATCCTGTTTCAGAAAAAATAAGCTAAATGTCGACAGAGGAGAAGACTTCTAAAAAAGCTGTCTTCTCTGTGTTTTTCTTTTCCACCCACCTCATATGCAATAAACATCATAATGTTGTTGCATATCCCTGAAATCCACCGCATCATCTGTAAACAGCCTGTCTTCTATGGCAGGTTGAAGGTTGGGATTCCTTGCACTCAAACAGGAAACAGGTGACAATCGCCCAATCACCAGATATTTCCCCCTGAATCCTGCGGAATGCCATGAAAAGCCTTGACATCCTCAAACGACTGGTCACTGTTATATCAATTGCCTTCATCTGTTTCACTGTAACCGCCTGCATCGATACAAACCATCATCATGAAGGTACCTTGGATGGTCCCCAAGCGAACAGGCTGATAGCAAAACTGGGGAAAAAGCTCAATATCCTTGATGTGCGCACACCTGAAGAATATGCGCAATGCCATCTCAGGGGAGCAATCAATATCCCTGTTGAAATCCTGCCGGAAAAAATCAGCGCCCTTCCGGAAGGACCTATCCTTATTGTCTGCCGTAGAGGGGTGCGCGCGCATAAGGCTTACCATATCATTCTTGAAGCACAGCCGCAGCGCAGGGAGGTTTATTACCTCAACGGGACACCGACCTACAATGAAGACGGTTCCTGCAACTGCATGACATTCAAGTAAACCAAGGGAAACCCAACGTGTTGAACATACAGCATATCGGTACAGTCGGTTCCGTCCTTGATGCCGCATGGGAAGCTGTCGAAGCAGGGACACTGCCTGTATTTGACAGCATCGTTGCATCTGCGCAGACAGCTGGCCGGGGGCAATACCGCCGGACATGGTTCTCTCCTGAAGGCAACCTTTATGCCGCCCTGCGCCTGCCAGGAACCCCGCCCTTCCTTGGCACGGAAGCCGCTGTCGCAATCGGGGCATGGATTACAGAGGCATTCTGCCAAGCCGGTTACCCTGCCTCACTCAAATGGCCAAACGATGTTGTTGTCCAATTCCTTGACAGGCCTGTCAAAGTCTGTGGCATCCTGCTGGAAGAAAGGAATGGCACCGTCATGGCGGGAATCGGCGTCAATGTCAACCATTCGCCAGATATCTCCGGTATGCGGGAAGAAACCGCCCTGGAAGCAGGGACCCTCAGAGCCGCAGCGCAGGTGTATGGCTTGCCACAGCCAACCGTGAAGAATGTATGGGACCTGCTTTTAAAGAATATCTATTCATCTTATACTTCTAATATTGGGCAATTGTGTGCGTGGAAACCTGCTGCCGTCCGGCATCTGCTATGGCGTGGTATGCCCGTTGCCTTGGTGGATGGTGGAAAACAGACCGCCGGCATCCTACAGGAAGTCGGTCCAAGTGGAGAATTGATTCTCGAAACAGATGGTGCTCCGCAAGTATTCCTTCGCGGAAGCATCCGATACTGCGGTTAAAAACCGTCAGGCAAAGGAAAGAGTGTAATGGCGAACAAAACCTTTAAAGATGTACAGAATTTTCTGAAAGGCAAAAAGATCCTCGTTGCAAACCGTGGGATCACTGCCCGGCGTATCTGCCGTTCCATCCGGGAACGGTTTGATGCAGTTGCTGTCATGACAGCAACCGATATCGACCGTACCGCACCTGCTGCTGCGGCTGCGCATGAACTGCTGCTGCTGGGTCCTGACCCACGTGCTTACCTGGATATCGACTGTATCGTTGAGAAAGCACAGCAACAGGGCATCATCGGTATCCATCCGGGCTGGGGGTTCGCCTCTGAAGACAGCCGCTTCCCGGCTGTCTGCGAAAAAGCAGGCATCACATTCATCGGGGCTTCTGAAACTGCCATGAACCAGTTGGGCAACAAGGTTGAAGCCCGTAAAGTCGCAAAATCCCTTGGAATCCCCGTTGTTCCAGGCTCTGATGGTGCGGTTGACCTGAAAACAGCCCGGGCGCTCATCAAGGAAATCGGGTTGCCGATCATGCTGAAGGCCGAAGGTGGTGGCGGTGGCCGCGGCATCTTTGCCATCTTCAACGAAGCAGAACTCGATGACGCTTTCTTCAAGGCATCCACCATGGCGCAGGCATCTTTTGGCAACCCGCGCCTGTTTGTCGAGAAATTCCTGGCAGATGTCCATCACATTGAAATCCAGGTGCTGGCAGACCGCTATGGCAATGTCTTTGCCTTCGATGAACGCGACTGTACCGTCCAGCGCAACAACCAGAAACTGATTGAAATCACGCCTTCCCCATGGAAAGGCGTCACCCCCCAGCTGCGCGAACAGCTGAAAGACTACGCCCGCCGCCTGGTCGCTGCAACCGGCTATTACTCGCTGGCAACCGTTGAATTCCTTGTCCTGCCAGACAGCACTGCCTACATGATTGAAGTCAATACCCGTCTGCAGGTTGAACACGGCATCACTGAAAGCCGTTATGGCATTGACCTTGTCGAAGAACAGATTGCTGTCGCATTCGGTTCCGAACTGCGTTACAAGGAAGATACCCTGAAACCCGCTTTTGCGGCATTGCAGGTCCGTATCAACCTGGAGAATCCACAGGAAAACTTTGCACCGAACTCCGGTCAGATCACCCGTTATGTCTCTCCAGGCGGTCCTGGTGTCCGTCTTGACTCCAATATCAGTGCAGGTTATGAATTCCCTGCAAACTATGACTCAGCAGGTGCCCTGCTGATCGCTTATGCCAATGACTGGGAAAAATCCCTTGGTATCATGGACCGTGCCCTCGGGGAATATATCATTGGCGGTGTCCACACCACCATTCCATTCTACCGCCAGGTCATCAAGGCACCACAGTTCCGGACCGGTGACATCACAACCCATTTTGTCCAAGACCATCCTGAACTCTTCCAATATGAAGACCTGGCTCCTGAAGAAGAACGGTTGGCGAAACTTGTCGCGGAAATCTCTGCAAAAGGCTACAACCCATATGTCCAGCTCGGTGAGTACCGCTCCCCGGATACCCCACGCCTGAGCGCTTTCACGCCTGTCCTGCCAGAAATCAGCACAGAAACGCGCCGCCGTCCCAATCCATATCCACATGGCGACCGTGAGGCACTGCTCGACTTCATCCGGGATACCGATTACATCCATTTCACGGATACAACAACCCGTGACCAGACCCAGTCCAATTCCGGCAACCGCCTGCGGCTGGCTGAAGACCGTCTCATTGGTCCATACCTGGACAACATGAACCTCTTCTCCATCGAAAATGGTGGTGGTGCACATTTCCATGTCGATATGCTGGCGAACATGACCTATCCATTCACAGAAGCCAAGGAATGGAACCGTTTCGCACCGAAAACACTCAAACAGCTGCTGGTCCGCTCCACCAACACGCTGGGCTATCAGCCACAGCCACGCAATGTCATGCATGCGACCGGGGAAATGGTCTGTGACAACTACCAGATTGTCCGCAGTTTCGACTTCCTGAACCATGTCGAGAACATGTTGCCTTTCGCAGAAGTCGTGCTCAACCGTAAAGACTGTGTGTTTGAACCCGCCCTCTCCATGTCCAATGCGAAAGGTTTCGACGTCAAGCATTACATGGGGGTTACCGAGCACATCATCCGTATGATTGCCAAACTGATGGGGGTCAGCGAACATGAGGCCGCCCGGCATTTCATCCTCGGACTGAAAGACATGGGTGGCGTCATGCCTCCCCAGTTCATGACACAGCTCGTCACAGCCCTGCGTAAGGAATGGCCAGAATTGGTCCTGCATTACCACCGTCATGTCACCGACGGTCTGTTCCTGCCAGCATGTGCCGCAGCCGCCAAGGCAGGCTGCCAGATTGTGGATGTCGCGCTTGGTTCCTCAGTACGCAGCTATGGTCAAGGCGATGTCCAGGCATTGGTTGCCTACCTTGAAGATGAAATGGGCCTGAAGACCAACCTTGACAAAGCCGCCATCCGGGATGCGAACTTTGTCTGCAAGCAGATCATGCCTTACTTCGACCGCTACTGCGCACCTTATTTCCAAGGCGTGGACTACGATGTCGTCCGCCATGGCATGCCAGGCGGCGCGACCTCCTCTTCCCAGGAAGGTGCGATGAAACAGGGACATATCCATCTGCTGCCATTCATGCTACGGTTCCTTGAACAGACCCGCAAGATTGTCCGTTACCACGATGTCACCCCAGGCAGCCAGATTACCTGGAACACGTCGTTCCTCGCCGTCACCGGTGCACACCGCCGCGGTGGGGATGCTGAAGTCCGCCACCTGCTGAACGTCCTGGAAGCCGTCAACAGCATACCGGAAGGAAAGCTGTCTGAAGACCTGAAAAAAGACCGGCTGATCATCTACCGTGACTGCAATGACGCTTTCCGGAACCTGCTGTTGGGTAAATTTGGTCGTATGCCACTCGGTTTTCCGCCAGATTGGGTTTATGAAAGCGCTTTCGGCACGAATTGGAAAGATGCGATAGCTCGCCGTACAGAAGTTTCTCCGATTGAAGCCCTGCCAGCAGCCAATATGGCAGCTTTGAAGGACGAATGCACCCGGTTGCTGAAACGTGAACCGACCCCTGAAGAATTCGTCATGTACCTGAACTTCCCTGGGGATGCCTTGAAGACCATCCAGTTCCAGGCACAGTTCGGTGATCCAAACTGCTTGCCCCTGCACATCTGGTTTGAAGGCATGCAAGTCGGGGAAACGCTCATGTTCCGGGATTCGGAAGGCAAACCCCATCAGCTGCAGATCATTTCCATCTCACGTCCTAACGATTCGGGCAGATGCACGGTCCGCTATATCCTTGACTCTGAATTCATGACCTCTGCAGTCCAGCTGGGTCAAGGTGGCGGTCAGGGAATGAAAGGTGTCACCATGGCTGACCGGAATGACATTTACCAGGTTGCTGCACCAAGTGCCGGTGACCTGTGGGTCATGTATGTCTCTCCGGGTGATATTGTCAAAAAAGGTTCTGAAATCTTCAATGTATCCATCATGAAACAGGAAAAAGCCGTCCTGGCGCCTTGTGATGGTATCGTTAAACGGGTCCTCAAGACCGCAGATTTCAAGGCGAACAAGAAAATGGTTCCTGTCCGTGAAGGCGAGCTCCTTGTTGAACTGGGTCCCATCCCGCAGATGTGCCCGAACGAGGCCTGTGGACACCATATCGGCAGCACCGATGCCCGTTACTGCCCATACTGCGGCACCAACCTGCATTGATATCAGACAGTTACCATCCCATATCAACACGAAGGCCCTGGAAAGCATTTTCCGGGGCTTTTTTGAGATATGACAGAATGTAACAACCGTAACACATTTACAACATCTATAGCTCCCTTGATTTGTTTTAAGATAGGATATAAGTACTGATTGCTGAAATGGTTGTTCTAAGATTCAACTTTCAGTACATTGCCATTCCCCTTACCGATTTCAAGGAGACAGAAATGAAAAAACTCTTGGCAGGTTTACTGGCATTCGCTGTCGCGGGCGCTGCATTTGCATGGGGACCTGGTCCACGCCATTACCGTGGTGATGGTCCCCGTTATCATCACCGTTATAACGGAGGTCCTGGATACCATCGTGGTGGTCCTGGCTACTATCGGGGTGGTTATGGTCCACGCTACCATCGGGGTCCAGGTTATTACCGGGGTGGTTATGGTCCACGCTACCATCGTGGCTATTACGGTCCCCGCCGTTATTGGTAACATCCCCTCAAAACCCGCACCTTCCTGTGCGGGTTTTCCGTGTCCGCCAGCATGAAAAACGAAACCATGCTATCCTGTCTCCATAGGCGGAAAACAGAACCAGAAAACAGCCCGCCTTCTCCCATAACAAAACCACTGAAAAGGAGAAAGACATGGCACACACACTCCCTCCCCTGCCCTATGCAGAAGATGCACTTGCCCCAGTCATTTCGGCAGAAACCATCAGTTTCCACTATGGCAGGCACCATAAATCTTATGTGGATACCCTGAACCGCCTGATTGCAGGGACAGAATACGAAAACCTCAGCCTTGAAGATATTATCCGTAAAGCCAGCGGTGGCATCTTCAACAATGCGGCACAGGTTTACAACCATACCTTCTACTGGAATGGACTCACGCCAAACGGCAAAGGCAGGCCTGAAGGTACCCTGCTTGCCGCCATCGAGAAAAAATGGGGAACGTTTGAAGACTTCCAGAAAGCCTTCACCGCATCCTGTACCGGGAACTTTGGCTCTGGCTGGACATGGCTGGTGAAAAAGGCTGATGGGACGCTTGACATTGTCAACACCTCCAATGCTGCAACCCCCATCACAGGCGACAATGTCCCACTGCTGACCTTTGATGTGTGGGAGCATGCCTACTATATCGACTACCGGAATGCCCGTGCAAAATATGTCGGATCCCTCTGGCAGATTGTCAACTGGGATGAAGTCGCCAGACGGTTCGGCTGACAGGACGATAGCAGCAAAAAACTGGAAGGGCAGGACTCATGCTCTTGCCCTTTCACTTCAAGCATGAGGCAGGCAGGCTATCAAACGCAACTTGGAACAAACGAAAACCATGAACATCCTGATTAAAACCCTTGCGGTATCCTGCATCGCTTCCTGCTCAATCACTGCCTTGGCCTGCAGTCCGAATTCTTTTGATGGTACTTTTTCCCTGAACGGAAAAACCATCATCATCCAAGAAAAGCCCCGATGCTCCGCCCAGTTTGTCTATCAGGAATGGAAACCGCCTCAACGCCCCTATAAAAGTAAACCACTGCTCAGGCTTAAAGGTACATCCTATTACTATGCGGGCAGCCATCAAGAAGTCCATTTCAAGAAAGGTCTGACTGAATACATCCTTTCTGTTCCGGATGATGCCAAGACGGTTGAAGGCCAGTACGAAGATGTCAAGGATAAACTGACCTTGAGCATCCTGACAAAAGGCAGGCAGAAACATCGTTACACGTTGAGACGGATTGGGTATTGAAGGTGAAAACACTGTCAGGAACAATATCGGACAGCGCACAAAAATATATTATTTTCAGATAATCCCCCTTACTGGTTGACAATGCGGAGCGCAACATGACTGTTTTCAAACATTACCTGATTACTGTCATTTTTGGCGTCATCTCGCTTGTTGCCATGGTATCTGGCGGTCTTTGGATGACACTGGAATCCAGTAAGAAATACCTTGCAACCCATCCTGGACACCCTTCACCCCTTGCGTTTATTGCATTCGCGTTCATGATATGGGTTGTCCTCTTTGTCATTTACCTGATAATTGATTTTTTCTGTGCCAGGAAACTGCCCAGCCATCGGGTCAGGCATTTCTTCCTTGGTATCCTTGCCTATATCGCTACAGTGCTACTGCTGCCAATCGTCACTGCCTTCCTTACCTGAGTCCCCGACAGGAGAAACCCTTATCCAAGCTTTACCTGTTTTCTGCTGAAAAAATCCCACCATTATTCTCCTGTTACAATAAATGCTGGATGTCGGTACCGGATATTCCAGACCTATGACCTGAAAGACAGCCCATGAAACACCTTTTGACAATTGCCGGATCAGACAGCAGTGGCGGTGCCGGCATCCAGGCAGACCTGAAGACTTTCGCCGCCCATGGTACATTCGGCATGAGTGTCATCACGGCAGTAACCGCACAGAACACCTGTGGCGTGACACTGATCCAGGACATCACCCCGGAAATGATCGCCGCCCAGATTGACGCTGTGTTCAGTGATATCCATGTGGATGCCGTGAAGGTGGGCATGATTTCACGCAGTCCCAGCATCCGCGCGATTGCCGAAGGATTGAGGAAATGGAAACCGGCGATTGTCGTTTTGGATCCTGTCATGGTTTCCAAGAGCGGTTTCCAGCTGTTGCAGCAGGAAGCATGCGACACACTGATCCAGGAACTACTGCCCCTGGCGACCTTGGTGACACCGAACATGCCGGAAGCAGAAGCCATCTGCGGTTTCCCCATCACCTCTGAAAAAGAGATGGCTGTTGCCGCCCAACGTATTGTGGCGCTGGGCGCCAACGCTGTCATGGTCAAAGGAAGCCGTCTGGCGAATGGCCAATCAAACGATTATCTCTACGATGGGACAAAAGGAACCTGGCTTTCAGGCAAACGGATCGAGACAAAGAACACCCATGGGACAGGCTGTACACTGTCAAGCGCCTTGGCGGCAAACCTGGCAAATGGGATGTCCATTGAAGAAGCGGCAAGAAGCAGCAAGGCTTATGTGACCAAAGCCATCGCCCACAGCCTTCCACTTGGCAATGGCTGCGGACCAACCCATCATTTTGTTGACCTGTATGAGAAATCCGGGCTGTTGCGGTCCTGACGGATTCCCCTATGGCAGGCATCAGCAGAACAACATCATTTCGGATTCGGGGGCAATCCACCGCAGAGGTGATTGAAAATATGTTCGGTGGAAGTCTTCGCTTTCACGGGCTGCCATCCAAGATCCGGCATTTCCCCGAATGAATCGCCATCTGGTCCAAAAGCCCCAGAAGAGACAGTCTGAAGCATCCGTTTGGCACAGTCTGCACGGACCAGCTTGATGATGGTATAGCTCCGCCTGCCATCATCGCTGATAGGCAAGACGACTTTGAACGTCCCTTGATGCGCTGTCTGATCCTGTTGCTCCTGGGCAGCATAGGTCTGCCCATAAGGGCTTCTGTTGAGCATCAGCCAGTTTCTCGGTGTGTCCGCAGACCATGCCGATTGACCGCTTCCCGATCCATTGCATGCCACGACAGACAGCCCTGTCAGTATCAGTATGAACAGCTTCCGCATGAGGGTTCCCCAGACAGGTCAGTCCCCGAAATTCAGTTCTTTGCAGATGACCCGGTTGATGATGTCCGCAGTGGAATCCGGCTCAACCGGTTTCTGAACCTGACCTTCTCCCCTTTCACCATTGGTGTACTGGTCTTCAATGGTGATGAACTGACCGCCACAGTCACTCTTGCCACGGATGACGGTAATATCCTTGCCATCCTCAATCTTCAACCAGACCTGCCCGGTATCGTTCTTGATGGTGTTCTCTGTCACCCTGTAATCACTGGTGTAGATATAGTAGGTCGTATCGTCCTTCTGCCTGACTGGCAGCCACTCCCCTTCCTGTGCCACGGCAGATGCCATAACGGTGGCAGTACCCATGGCAAGCATCAAGCCTGCAATCCATTTTTTCATAGCCGTTCCTTTCAGGGGCTGGTCAGAAAACGCCATCTACCTGTCCAGATAAATGGTACGCATTGCTGACAGTTTTCCATGTCTGCTGGATTTTGGCAAGGCGGACCGTTAAAGTCCGAGGGACTGTTGCCAGCAACGGAAAACCTCATGCTGAAGCTCTGGGGAAAAGACATCTTCCCAGGTATAGTCAGCCTCTTCCACTGCCTTGAGGCGGTCAGCGACGCAGGCACGCAGCGGGTCAATCAGGTTTTCAGTGACAGCGATTATCCTGCCATTCTGGAAACGGATAAGCCCACGGTCATATTGACCGCCGAAAAGGTCCCGCTCATCAGGACGCGCATAGTAATCAAAAGGATCCTGTTTATGGTCCCTTGGCGTATAGGCAAGGAGACGGATATCAAAAACATCATCTTTCCCCGCCTTGCCGAGGCTTTTTCCAAACGCATGCTCCAGCGCTGATACGATGGCACTGCCATGGGAATCAAAGAAATGTTCCTGCTCAGGCCGTGTCATTTCACGTCCAATAAGGAACGGGCGTCCGGGACGTTCGCGCATCGCCTTGAGATGGGCATCTATAGGACGGCTCCGCCTGTTTTCAGGCACTGTATGGAATTCAAAGGCATCACAGCAGACAGTGTAGTAGATGTCTCCGACAAGCAGGAATGTCACATCGGGCAGTCCAGCCAATGCCGCTTCAAGTTCCTCATCCATCAATCCTGTCCCTGCTGTTTCCATGGAGCCATCTGGTTGGTTGTCACTGAAATCTGAAATCGTCCTCACCCAGCATTATGGCAAAATCCAGCAGGATTTGTGGCGTTTTGGCAGGACATCGGCATACAACGTGGACTCATGGCAACAGGCTCCACAAGGTTCATGACCATGTCCATCATCTTCCCTGCCTTCCCCGATCCAAGCCCCCATACCCAGGCACGGTGGGATGAACCGGGAACCCCTTGGTACCAATGGATGGTTGACGCATGCCGCACTGACAGGCATGATGTCACCAATAAACTACTGACGGTGTAAAACAGGAGCATCATTCCATGGCAACCAATGATTATTCCTCTCCCCTCATCAATCCTGTCCCCATTGAACTCATCAATCAGGTGAAACAGGATCCAGACTGCATCACCTCCCTGTCAACGGATGCCGTCACACCGGAGCTTTGCATGCTTGCCGTTTCACTCAAGCCAGGACTGCTGGCAAAACTCCCACCAGGCATCCTGACTGAACGTTTCTGCGGGAAAGCCATGGAGAAGCATCCAGAAGTGTTCCCTTATCTGCCAGAAGCTTTCAAGACACCTGAGCACTGCATGGCAGCTGTCAGGCATAACGCAGATGCCCTCCAGTTTGTGCCAAGCCTTATGATGGACGAAACACTTTTCATGGCTGCCGTGACCCAATCGCCATCTGCATTGCAATATGTTCCCCCAACCCTGATGACGGAGACAGTCTGTTCCCTGGCCGTTGAGGCTGATGGCGGAAACCTGCGATTTGTACCCGATTCCCTGAAGACACCGGAACTCTGCCAGAAAGCGGTCAGCAACACACCGCTTGCCCTGCAGTTTGTCCCTGAAGGACTGCGTACCGAAACACTTTGCCAGTCAGCATTGGACGGGCATCCCGGCGCCATCCGTTTTGCCCCCATCCATCTGATGACAGAAGGCCGGATACTAGCAGCCGTTGACCATGATACGGATATCCTCCAATACCTCCCTAAAAAAGCCATCACCGCCAAGGTCTGCCGGAAAGCCATCCAGAAAAACCCGATGTCACTGGCATATGTACCAGCAAAGCTGAAAACCGGTAAACTCTGCCAGCTGGCTGTTGAACTCAACGGCATGGCTTTGGCGTTTGTTCCCAAGAAAGGGAAAAACGCCATCTGCTGCCTGACAGCTGTGCTGGTCTCGCCTGATGCAATCGGATTTGTTCCGGAAAAACAGCTCTCGGCCACCCTGTGCCGCATTGCTGTAAGACAGGCAAGTTCCCTGCTCAATGTGATTCCGCCCAAGAAACGGACACAGGAACTGTGCAGGATTGCTGTCCAGGGCGATGGGCTCATGCTGCACGCTGTGCCAGAGAAACAGAAAACCGCAAAACTCTGTAGGGCGGCCATCCAGCAGAATGGCGCCGCCCTCGAATATGTACCTGATGAACTGCGGACTTATGAACTCTGCCAGCAGGCGGTTTCTGTATTGCCAACAGCCCTTGAATTTGTACCCGATGAACTGCGGGATGCGGACCTATGCCTTTTGGCAGTGGAAAACAACGGGATGGCACTGCAGTTTGTACCGGAACCCCTTGTAACCCAGGAACTCTGCCGGACAGCGGTCATGAGGCACCGGCGTGCCATCACATTTGTACCAAAGACACTGCGTACCCCTGACCTGAACAGGCTGGCGCGGTCCAAGAAAAAAAGCTGACCTCACTGGACGGGATATGCTTCCCGCCATCCCGTCCTTATCCGGTTATTCACCGTCCACGTTGTACTGCACGGTATTGGAATACTTGAGGATGCTGAATCTGCCGTTCTTGAAATCCAGCAGGAAAGACCCAGTTCCATACTCACCCATGGAACCGGCGAAATACAGCAATGTGCTGTCCTTCGCATACTGGATATCCATGTCTGAGAAAACCATTTTCTCCCCGGAATCCATAAATCCTGTGAATGGCGCAATATCCAGGTCATAAACCCGTCCAGTCTTCACGTCCACCAAGATAGGATTCAGGCAGCTTGTACCACATCCCGGCATAGTCAATATATAATGCCCCCCGAAATTCACCTGCCCCCCTTTCAACGCCCTCCGCAGATAGGTGCGGTAACTATGATGGCGGTCAGAAATATCCTTGGCAAAAGGACCATGATAGACAGGTACCTGATAGGCTTTGGGATTGACTGACGGGAAACGTTCAGTCAATGGCGGAACTTTTTTTGGGGAAGCTGACAGCGGAGCCGCCTGATACTGTTCAGCGTAGGCCTGCATGGAAAACGGCAGCAGGCACAGGCTGCCAAGCAGTATGGAAAGCAGGGATTTCCTCATCGTACACCTCTCTTTTCTGGGAACCGGACATGGTTTCCATTGTATCGGTGAATCATCACGGCAAGGAAGGTTTCCGCAACGGCAAAGACCCTGAAATCTGTCAAATGACACATTTTTCCATCCATCCCCTCGCAGGAAAATTTTTACAATTCAAAAAAAATAATTCTGTCGATACAAAACATTCTAAAAATGATATTTCAAAAATCATCAATTGACACAAAATATAAATAAATCCAAAAAATATTATCTGAAGACGCAAAAATATATCGAATCAGTTAAAAAAGCGCGACAATCATATCAACGGCATGAAGGATGTATTCAATCCATAAAGCATGCGCGACAGGATACTTACCTCCCAGGGGGAAAATGATGAAAAGAACATTGATTGCGTTGGCAGTGTTAGGTGCAGCATCAGGTGCCGCCATTGCACAGTCCAACGTCACTATCTACGGGATTGTTGATACCGGCTATGTCAAGAAAACCGGTGAAGACCTGAAAATGGACAGCAACCTGGACAACCGTATCGGCTTCAAGGCGATTGAAGACCTTGGCGGTGGCCTGAAAGCCACCATGAATCTGGAAAAACGTTTCAACCTGAATGATGGCACCAACCGTTCTGCACATGACAAAGACTGGGAAGGTGCCGCCAATGTCGGCATCAAGAGCGACTGCTGGGGTGCTTTTGTCTTAGGCCGTGTCAATGAACTGCCGACAGAGGCAATCCGCCGTTTTGATCCATTTGACCAGTCCGGTGTCGGTGCGATGATTGAATCCACGCAACGCGCTGAAGCCATTGACAACACCATCCGTTATGATTCGCCGACCTGGAACGGTTTCAATGCCAAGGCAAGTTATTCCCTGGGCAAGAATATGAACACTAGGTCCCGTACCATTGACAATGTCCTGATTGATGGAAATGACCATAGCCGTGGCTATGACAATGATGGTTATGCCATCGGGCTGAACTACACCAATGGCGGCTGGGATTTGACGGCAAATTATTCTGTCCTGGCTGACTCCAACCGTTCTTCGGTCTGGAATGCCGGTGCCGCCTATAGCTGGGATACCGTGAAAGTTTCCCTGCTTTACCAGATGACCCGTGACAAAGGTGCCAAAGAAGGGGATTACTCCGCGTGGGCCGATGGTTCAACTTACCGTAATCCATCAATCAACTGGAAAGAAGATGGCATTGCCAATGACTATGTCCAGAAACAATGGCTGGCAGGACTTGAATGGAAAATCGGTCCTGGCCGCTTGAACGCCTCCTTCCAATACGTTGATGCCGAATTCAATGGCGGCAAAAACCTTAGGGACGCTGACATCTACAAATATGCTGTCGGTTACACCTATGACCTGAGCAAGCGCACCAGCCTGTACGGCGTAGCATCCTATACCGACTATGACAGCTCCGATACGCTTGCCAACATTTATGGCGATGCACACGACAGGACCACAGCAGTCCAGGTCGGCATCACCCACAGATTCTGAATATCCTGACCTGCCCTTCAGAGCCAGTGTTGCCGGACACTGGCTTTTTCTTTTCCATCCCTTTGGTCCATCAAAAAACCGGACAAGGAATCCATTGCCATTCCTGCACCAATCATGTACAGTATGCGTTACAGGAATACCCCTCCTTATCATTGCAAAAGGAACCGACTTATGAAACGCCTGAGGACTTTGGCTCTTGCAACCCTTCCCGTCCTGTTCCTTTCACTCACTGCCTGTGGTGGCAAAAAAAAAGCGCCAAAGCCCGCTGACAAACCAGCCGCAGCCCCCGTAGCAAAAGAAGTGGCAGTCGATGATGCCACCAAAGGGGTACTGACTGCTGAATACAAGGCTTATGATGAAAAGAACGCCTGCTGGCTTGCCAAGACTGCTGATGGCGAATACTGCATGGCTGCCAATAAAGTCTCAACAACTTTCCGCGATACGGCAAAAACAAAGCTGACCTACATCATGCTGGAAAGTAAAGGCAAGATGCTCAATGGTGCGCCAGATGCGACTGCCGAAGGCGGTATTGGGCTTTTTCTCATCAATCAGGCAGACAACAGCATTGTTGCCAAGATGCCGTTTGCCAAGGCATGGGATAAAGGCAGCATAGAACACTCCCTGATGCAGATGCCACTCGGGAAGGAAATCGAAGGGCTGTATGTCTATGACACAGCCAAAAAGGATGACATCACAGAAATCAGGAAACTGAGGGTCTTTGGGCTGGACGGCAGACATTTCCGTCAGATGATGGATATCCGTATAACCTGGGCAGACAATTCCAACAAGGCTGAATTCAACCGGTCTGGCACCGACGTCACTTCTGAAGATGCTGCTTCGGGCGAATACAAGACTATTATCCTGAAGACTTCAGGTTACCAGAAAGCCAAGTTCTTTGAGGAAAGGACTTTCCAGGTTCCCTTCAACAAGGCAAAACACCAGTATGATGTGCCAGCGGAATACCGCAGGCTCATGGGCGAATGAAAACGGTTCCTAAAAGCGACCGTATCTGACTGCCACAACCTTAAACCAACAGGGAGGGATTTCGATGGAACTGAGAAAATTCCTGGCAATGGCAGGCATCCCGGCCTTGGTCCTGGCATTGACCGCCTGTGATGGCAGGAAACCGCCACCAGAACCGGCTGGCAGTCCTGCCCCGGTTCCCTCCGCTCCCATTGAAGTCACCGCAGAAGATTATGTCGAGGCATGGCGCACCGACCCAGACGGTGCCGCCAAGAAATATGTCGGCGCCCCCATCAAGCTGACCGGCACAGTGGCGCATATCGTGGACGGCATTGAGCTCAGGACAAAATCCAGCATCGTCTTCAAGGGCAGGGATCCTGGCAACCAAGAACTGGCTCAGGCCATCTTCAGCCATGACACGCTGCCAGAACTCCGGAAACTGAAAGAAGGCACCAAAGTCACTGTCCTCTGCACCGGTATCAAGAACATCCTCCTGCCATCCTGTGACAGGTCATCCTTTGTCAGGTAGGGGGATGACCTTATAGCTTGAAACCGATTTTCTTATGGAGCCTGCCATGAAAAAACACCTGACTGTCTGCCTCCTGGCTTCTGCAGGACTGTCATTTGGCATGATTCCCCCTGCGTCTGCGACCATGGCACTGAATCATGATGTCCATCAGATTGACACCTACCATCACCAGTCCGGGAAAGCCGGCATCCAGATCCTTTACCGCTATGACGGGAAAGACAACGCCTATATCCGGACGCAGGATGGTTCCTGCATCATCGATGGCTCTGCCATTATCCCTTTTGCCACCATCTCGCCAGAAGACACCCAGCTGACCCTGCCGGTTTCCATAACAGCCCACCTCTGCAATGGCAAAGGACAGTCCATCGCCGGCACTTACCGGAAAACCGCTTCCGCCAAGATGGATGACCCACCTGGGAAAATCCATTTTGACGGCATCTGGGAACCCGGTCCACCTCTCCTGGCACCTGGAGAAGATGCTGAGGATTTCTACCCTGAAAACAGGAAACAGGAGACCATCCCTGTACCTTGGTACCGCCATGATGCAGATGTCCGAGGCAGTTTCCACCATGGCCTGTTCAATATCAATGGAGAAACCATCCGTCTGACCAATAAACTGAGGAACGGCCCTCAAGGCAATGTCATCGCCCGTTACAGGCATACCCACTGGGTTCCCCTGGAAATCACCATCACCGACAACGGAATGGCTTCCCGGCATGGCGCAGGAACCACGGTTAAAGTCCGTCAGGTCACCATGACAGTCAAGGACCTGAAGGACAATAAGATTATCAGGACTATCAGATTGACAGGAGACATTCCCCGGTATGTCAGGAGGGACAGGCATCCACGATAGCTCCTGATAATTTCCCCAACAGCCAGGAATCAGGCGATAATAAGCATACTGATAATAACTCCCTTCAGACAAGGAACGGCACCATGAACACAGCAGCCATCGGTGGCATTGCCGCAGTCATCCTCATCATCCTGGTCATCTGGTATGTCGTTGTCGGCAACAGCCTGATCCGCCTGCGGAACTTCAAGGATGAAGCATGGAGCGGTATTGATGTCCAGCTGAAGCGGCGGCATGACCTGGTCAGCAACCTGGTCAATTCGGTCAAAGGCTATATGCTGCATGAGAAAGGCATCCTGGCTGAAATCACCGCCATCCATATGCAGGCCCTGTCCGCCCAAGGTGTACGTCAGACGGCAGCCTCAGAATCACAGCTTTCCGGCAGCCTGGGCAGGCTGTTCGCCATGATGGAAAACTATCCAGACCTGAAGGCCAACCAGAATGTGCTGAAACTGCAGGAAGCCCTGACGGAATTGGAAGATGACCTCCAGAAAGCCCGCCGTTATTACAATGGCTGTGTCCGGGAATTCAACAACAAGATCGAGATGTTCCCATCCAGCATTGTCGCCAGCACCAAGCGCTATACCAAGGCAGAGTTCTTTGAACTGACCGGTTCCGCCGATCAGGCAGCACCGGTTGTGAACTTTTTCAAACCCAGTCAGAAGTGCCGTTTCTGCGGCAGTGCGGTTCCTGACAACATGACAATCTGCCCGAGCTGCGGTGCAAAACAGATGGTTGACACCCAATAGCCTGATAGGAAGACCACGCCATGGGAACATTACTGAAAACAGCCCGGAAAATCTGGTTGCCCTTCTTCCTGATGGTGTTCTCCCTGTTTGCCATGGCAGTGTTTTCTCCTGTCCATGCAGATGGGAGCAATCCCGGTACACAAAACAGCGCAACCCTCAAATGGGTGACCGATGAAGGGAATGGTCCAGAAGAAAAGAAGACGCTCCAATGGGTAACAGACGAAGAACAAGGTCCTGAAGGAAAGCAGGCAACCCAAGGGGGACAGGCACAGAAACCCCAATCCACAGCGGATTCAAAAACAAGTGCCAAAGACTTGGCGGCACGCAAGAAAGAACGCATCCGCCAAGCCATCAAAAGGGAACGCATCCTCAACTATGACATTTCCGCTGTCATCGATAAAGATGCTGCCATGACCGTGACAGAACGCATCACAGTCAATGTCGAGAACCAGAAAATCAGGCATGGCATCACCCGTACCTATCCCATCAGGATGCGTGACGGCGAAGATGGGCTCTATAAATTCGGTTTCGAACTTCTCTCCACGAAACTGGATGGCGAAGATGTTGACTGCAAGTCCCAGGAAAAAGGACTGATGGTCGGGATGGCGCTTGGCAGTGCCAAGACCATTGTCCCTAAAGGGGTGCATACCTATGAAATCGTCTATAAGACGATCGGCCATGTCCGGTCGCTCGATGACCACGACGAAATCTATTACAACGCCATCGGGCTGGACGTCGTCTTCCCGATTGACAAGGCTTCTTTCAGCCTGACACTGCCGGATGGTACAAAACCCCTGCTGACTAAAGCCTATACTGGCAAATCCGGTGAACGCGGTGGAGATTACAGGATGACAGGTGACATGGCGTTCGCCACCACCCGCACCCTCCTGCCCAAGGAAGGATTCACCGTGGTGGTCGGCTGGCCGAAAGGCGTGGTCACCGTACCGGCACGTCCCTGGATCAATTCCCACCGCAACATTGTCCTGCTGGTCATCATCGGGATTGTCATTGCAGTCCTTGTCATAGGCTGGCTCTGGCAGTTTTACCGGAACCGGCCACCGGCCGTCTATCCGGTTTTCACACCGCCAGAAGACCTTTCCCCAGGGGAGGCGGCCTATATCAACAAACGGAAATACACACCGGTCATGCTGCAGGCAGACTTGATCTGGTCTGCCATCAAGGGCTTCTGCCGCATGGACTGCAATGACCCGGAACATACTGTTTTCAACTGGATCCAGAAAGACAGCCAAGCAGGAACCACCCAGACCAGCCGGAAAAGGAACCGGCGGTCATGGAAATCTGCCAAAGACCTTCCCGGCAAGATTGCCAATGCCCTTTTCGCAGTGGTGGATAAAATTGTCCTGGGTTATGAAAGTGCGAAATCCAAACGGCCGCACAGCTCCTTGACTTCGGCATGGAACAACCTGTACCAGTATTATAAACCCCGTCTGAAAGACAATTCCGACACAAAATACAGTATCCCACTCGCCGCACTTGTCATCGGCTATCTTCTGATGCTCTTCATCCTGGACGATATCTGGCAACCTGGAATGCAATCCGGCTTCTCGACCTTGGACATGGTCTGGCTGCCTGGCATCATCTGCGGTGTCGGTATGATCCTGGTGGCGGGCCTTGTCAGTGGCTGGGACATGTACCGTTCCCAGATTTTCTGGCGCTTCACTGTCTGCGGTATTATCTTGGGACTCGCTGTGCTCGCCTTCTTTGTCCTCTGGCTGATTTTCATCGGTGACTGGATATTCTCCATTTTCTACTGGCTGTTATGGATGCTGCCGACCCTTTTCGCCTTGAAATGGAACAGTATCCTGAACAAGGAAGGCCTGGCAGAACGGCAGACAGTCGAAGGACTGAAGATGTATATCAACATCGCTGAAAAACACAGGTTGGAACTCATCAATGCGCCGGAAGACAACGTTGCCCAGTATGAGACCATCCTGCCTTATGCCATTGCCCTTGACTGCGCCGATGCCTGGCAGAAACGTTATGCACCAATCCTTTCCCAGCTCAACTACATGCCGGATTGGGTTGAAAGACCCGTAGCCATGGCAGGGGCTGGCGGTGCAGCCTGGAATGAACAGCAACGGCTGCTTTATCAAGAACAGCTGCGGAACCGTATGTTCGCCGCAATGACAGAAGCACCGGTATCTGCGACAGATGCCATCAGACAGGCCATCGACAAGAGCCAGGAAACCAAGGTACGGTTTTCCTCCTCTTCCGGTGGCTGGAGTTCATCGGGTTCCAGCTCCGGTTCCAGCGGTAGTGGTTCATCCGGTGGCGGTTCCGGCGGTGGCGGTGTCGGTGGCTGGTGATTGAAAAAAACCTGCCTGGACCAATAAAAAACCTCAAGAACCGATACAATAAGAAGCAGAGCAGACTGACCGAACTGGCATAAGCCCATTCCAATCATTGGGAGACGATTGCTTACAATAGGAAACCATGATGAAATTACTGAAACTTGCCCGTACCCTCTGTATCAGTGCCAGCCTGTCAGTTGCAATGGCAGGCAGTGTTTTGGCTGCTGACTTTTCAAAGCTCATCATCCTGCACACCAACGATACCCATGGCTTTGACAAACATGAAAACGGTTCCAACGGCATGGCAGTCATCAGCCAAGTCAAGAAAGACCTGAAGAAACAGGGCTATGACGTGCTGCTGTTGGATGCGGGTGACGCCATCCAAGACAACAACCTGGTCAATTTCAGCAAAGGAAAATCCGCCATTGCCTTCATGAATGCGGCTGGCTACAACGCCGCCACATTGGGCAACCATGAATTCGATTATGGCCAGGATGTCCTTGCCCAGCGTATCAAAGAAGCGGAATATCCGTATGTCTCCGCTACAGTCTTTGTCGAAGCCACCGGCAAGACACTCGTACCGCCAAGCGTGCTGCTCGACCGCAAAAGCGGCAAGATCGGCATTGTCGGGATGACCACACCGGAAACCCAGGTCAGCACCACCCCGAAAAACGTCTATGGCCTGAGATTTGTTGAGAAAAAGGAACTGTACAAGACCGTTCAGAAAGAAGTCGATTCACTGAAAGCCCAAGGGGCCGAACTCATCATCGCTCTTGGTCATATGGGCAGTGAAGACGGCTGCATGGGCAACCGGTCTGACGATGTCCTTGCCAACGTCAAGGGCATCGACATCTTCATCGATGGCCATGACCACAAAGTCAAGAATAAGACCATCAATGGCGCATTGCTTGTTGAAACCGGTCATTACACCAAGAACATCGGCAAGATAACCTATAAAAACGGTAAATGGGTCGGTGAACTGATTCCGTTCGGTGCCTATAAAACAGAAGACAAGGCAGTTGCAGACCTCATTGCCAAGGCAGACAGGGAAGTCAAGGCATCCTTGGGACAGAAACTGGGAACCAGCAGTGTCACGCTGAGCGGTGCACGCGATCCGGGTGTCCGTACCCAGGAAATGCCACTGGGCGACTTCTGCGCTGATGCCTATCTCTGGCAGGCACGTCAGGCCAATGTCCTGAAAGGTCCAGTTGACATCGCCATCTGCAATGGTGGTGGGCTGCGTGAAACCATTAAGGCAGGCACCATCACCCGGGGAGACCTCGTCGGTGTCCATCCTTACAACAACCAGATGTATGTTGCGAAAATCACCGGCAGGAAACTGCTGGAAGTCCTAGAAGCCGCCACCAGTTCCCTGCCAGATGCCATGGGTGCCTTCCCACAGGTTGCCGGGATGACATACACCGTCAACACCAAGGTCAAGTACCAGCCCGGGAAGAAATACCCGAACTCTGTGTTCTATGCCCCAGCCAAGCCAGGCAGCCGGGTCACCATCAACAGTATCGGTGGAAAACCGTTCGACCCTGATGCTGTTTACACCGTCTCAACCATTGAATTCATCGCCGTATGGGGCGGTGACAATTATGGTGGGCTGACCGGCAGGGACGCAAAAATCGACATACAGAGTATCGGTTATGTCGATGAGGAAACCTTCGAGAACTACCTTGTCACAGAGCTTAAAGGCAAAATCGATGAACGTTATGCAAAGTCCCAGAACCGCATCACCATCATCAAATAATGGCTGTTGAAAAGGATTGCCCACGATGAAAAAATGGTCTGTTCCCTGCCTGTTGGCATCCAGCTTCATGGCTGCCGCCCCTGCTATGGCAGATTTCACCCGTATCGGCTACCAGACTGACAGCCATCATATCATCGTGGAAATCACCAACCAGAATAGACATGTTCCCAAAAACGGTTATACCTACCTCGTCTGGAACAAGCCCAACAGCCCCTATGAAAAGGATGCCCCCCTGCCCGCCTGGAAAATCGGCAAAGGCAGCTATATCAACCTGGCAAAAACCTGTTCCGGCAAAGAAAAGTATGCCCTCCATTTCAAGAAAGGCGACACGGTCATTGACCTGGTGACAGGAGATAGAAGCTGTTTCCATAACCTGCCTGCCGATGCACTGGGTGAGCTGATTGTCCATGTCAAGGGTAGGGAAAAAGCCCGGTATTGGCTCTATGAGGGAGACTGATGGAAAAACACTTCTATCCATTTGCCTGCATGGCAGTCCTGGCAGGTTTTTCCCTGGCTACGCATGCTGTTGAGGTTCCTGAATACCGGACCACCTTCATCCGGGATTTCCAGACCCAGACCCAGCATATCCGTTCAGTCACTGCCAGAAACAGCCGGTACGGTGAAATGCTGGTTTTCTGGAACAAGCCTAAACCCCATGGCCACCCGTCTGCCGATTTTCTGCTGACCAATGGCGAACCAGAAGACGGTCTTCCGGAAGACGGGAAATGCGGTGTTGAACGGACTGACTTCCATCAGGGAGCCTCTGAGACCGTCCTGGAAATCTACCGGGGAGCTGGCTGCAAAGACCCTGGCCATCCTGAAGGGGCTGTCGGCGAGATACGGACCTTCAGCCATGGGAAATGGTCCCGGGATTTCATCTACCGGAAAGACTGGCAGTTCAAATAACAACCAGCCCCGGCAACCGGTTGCCCATTAGGAAAGCCGCCAGGTTTCCCTCTGGCGGCTTCTTCCTCAGATCCTGAAAAAACAGCCTATTCCTTCATGGCCTTGCGGAGTTCAGCAGGCACTTCATACTGTTTCTTCGCTGCATTGTACTTGGCTTCATAGGTCTTGTTGTTGAACGCTTCAGCCTTGTGGGCGGCATTCACCTTGAATGTCAGGCCTTTATAGCCGGTATCCGGATCAACCGGTCCATTGGACATCATAGGAGCAGAAACATGATATGGGATTTTGCTGTCTGTGAAACGTGTACGGACTTTCGCAACCTGTTTGACGGAACTGCCATCAAATGCATAAAGTTTCGTCACATCATAAGCCGCACGGCGCCAGTCGTCATGATGTTCCCCAGGTTTCTCAACCGGCCATTCAATGGTGACAGTCTCCCTCACAGAGATACCCGCAATGCCCTGGCCAAGCGGTGTATTCATGACCTGATGGCTGTCATGCTCGTTCTGGGAGGAACGCCATTCTTTCGTGAACGGCAGTTTGGCAACCACCTGGCCATCCTTATCGACAGCAACGACAGCAATACCGCCATCGGCTTTTTCATTCAGTTCACCCTTGACCAGTTTGCCTTTGCTCTGCAGGATGACATAGTCAATTTTGGTCTTGTTGCCATCCTTGAACAGGGTGTACTTGCTTGTGGTGTTCGGTGCAAGGCAGTAGCTGTCAGCCCCACTCTTCACCACCCAGCACTGGTTCTTCTCATCGAAGTCCTTGTATTCGGTGGCAACAATCTTCTTCACATCTTCATTGATGGGCTTCGGTGCATCAGCTGCTGGAGCAGATGCAGCAGCATCACTGCCAGCTGGCTTTGGTGCTTCTTTCTTGCCACCGCAGGCTGTAAGGGAAAACAGCAATGCCGGAACAGCCGCCAGTGTAAAAAGTTTCTTCATATCCATATTTACCCTCTATTTGGAAAAACCAAAAAAGCAAACAGGAAAAACAGCCTCCTGTTACCGCCACAATCAGCTTCCTCCATACCTTCACCATTACAAAAAAACGGGAAGCGCACAAAAAGCCTACGGTCAGTATACCCTGAACTGAAACAGTTCCCGTCAGAAAATGCTTTTTTTGATAACATAGGCGGAACCGCTTCTGTTTCCAATCCACAGAAAAGAAGGGAAAACCATCATGAAAAAGCTATTCGCAACAGCCTTGATTGCCTTTGGCATGACTGCCACTTCCGCCATGGCGGACGGCAATTGGACAAAACTGGCATCCGTCAGCCCTGATGGCATCGTCTGGGACGTCTACGTTGACAGCAACCACACAGACATCAGCCAGCATAAAGGCCGGTTCAAACTGGTGCAGGTCGGCGGGGAACCTTCAGGCTATTACAGCATCGAAACAGAAGCTGTCGCTGATTGCCAAGGCAGACGCATCCAGAACCCGGTCTTCCAACCGTACCAAAACTACGGGAAGCAGACAATGGATACCCCGACCGGAGAATACAGCCAACCCTGGCATGATGCCAATCCGCTACATACCGACGGAATCATCCTGAAACACCTGTGCCAGTGACCGACCAATTGAAGGACAACGGCGGTATCAGGTATCAGCCGCCAGCCGCCTCTTTCCGGGCTTTTGACAGCTGTTTCTTGAAAGACGCATCCTCCATCAGCTCTGCAACCGTCCGCTCAACCAGTGTCCGGGAGGCCTCGACATCACTTGCCCAATGGTAACCGCAGATCCAGCGGCTGTCCCCTGCACGGCGGGCAAGCTCCAGAACGGCATCCGCCTTTTCTGGGAACACCTTGGAAAGCATCAAGCCGACCGCCCATGCTTCCCCCGAATGACCGGATGGATAACTGCGGTTCGGGTTGGATTTTGCCTTCAGGTCAGGACGGCATGTCATGTCTTCAGGATGCACCGCAAAAGGACGTGCCCGGTCGTTCTGCCTTTTCACCGTATGAATCATTTCTTTCGAAACCGTAAAGGTGCGTTTCAGCAGCTTATGGATGTCCGGTGTCGCTGTTTTCGAGAGTTCCCTACCGACAACCGGAGAAAACAGCCGTTCATAATCAGGCAGCTTTGCCAGCTCAGCATGGCGTCCCGCCTCCTTTGCCCGTTCCGTATCCCGCATGGAAAGCCCCTGCTGGTACGCCTGTTCATCAGCCTGCAGCTGCTGGCTGCCATCGACTGGTTTTCCCGGCAGCTGATGCTGGACACCCTTGACCTTATCATAATCTGGAGAAGATGATTTGCAGGCAGACAATCCCAGGATACCTGCCATCATGCACACAATAATGACCTGCCTGAACATAGTTGCTGTTTTATCTATTTGAAAAAAATGGGAAAATCATTTTAGCATGACATAACTATTTTTGATGTCCCCCAACAGCCATAGGAACCTATGATGAAAAAATGCCTTGCAGCCTCCTTCATCTGCCTTGCCATGGTATCAGGCACAGCCATAGCTGATAGCGATGAGACCATCTACGAAATCCTGCATACATCAAAACACAACATCGAGATTGTTGATGGTGGGAACGACACCTGTATCTACCGCGTCTGGAACAAGCCCAGACAGGTTGGACAGGGACGGCCAGACCTTGAAATCCCAGACGGCACAATGTGGGGACGTATCAGTGTGACCGATATCGAATGCATGAAAGGCGCCAAAGGATACGACTTCAAGCTGAAAAACGTTGGAATCCATATCACCATGGATGACTGTCCAGAAAAGGAGCGCCCCAAGAATGCCATCGGCACATTGGATGTCTCCATCAACGGCAGGATGCGGAGCAGTTACTGGGTTTATACCACCCCATGAATACGGTCTATAATCAGTACAAGACCTTTCCTGGACAAGCCTTTGCCCCCTCAAGGAGACCTTTCATGAAGAAAACCCTCATCGCCCTCACCGTCAGTTCCCTGATGTTCTCATTGACTGCCTGTGGCGGAGAAAAGAAACCGGAAGCGCCAAAACAGGAAACACCCCAAGTACAGCAGGGACAGGAGCCTGACCTGAAACTTTCCCTCTCGAAGGAAGAACGTGAAGCACTCAACCGGAAAGTCATGGATGACACCTATAAATACGATGCCACCAAGAGCTGCTGGCGTACAGATGGTGCCTGCCTGAAAATGCGTTATGACCATTCCATCCTGACCGGACAGGGGGAAAATGTTTACCTGAGGGCATCCGGTCCTGTGAAAGCCGGCTACGCCGATGCTGCACTGCATAGCCTGATTGTCTATCAGCCGACCCCAGAAGGCTACAGGATCATCGACAGCAGGAAAGTCCGCACCTTCACCTACGGACATAATGCCGATGCAAAATACCCGTTCAACCGTTTCTTCCAGTTTGGTCCAGACAGTTATGGCTGGATGCTGGTCGGTCTCGAACATGAAAGCGATGGTCCCGCCATGCTTGCCACCCTCTATGGCCTTGACAAAGGGCACCTGAAATCCCTGGGTGCTGTCAGCGTCGCCTACAATGACGGGAATGCTGACCTGAAATGTACAGTCGGGGTGGATACCAAAACCACTTCAAATGACGGCTATTACCCATTGACGGTCACGGTGACCGGGACAGAGGCAGGAAAACCTTTCAAGACCAAAGTCATCCATCTGCCGTTCAACCTGTCCCAACAGCAGTATATCCAGCCTGATGGCTTCATCTGTGGCAACTGACGGACAGGATCTTGACCGGATTCCGCCTCTTGCTATGCCGTCCTGCCACAGGTATATTTCCAGACAGGCAACCAATCAAACCAAGGAGTATCCATGGATCCGAAAATCGCACGTGTCATCCAGAAAGAACCGGACATCATTGAAGCCTATGGGGAAGACAATCAACTGATGTTCAGCCTGAAGGGTTATCTGCACAGCTATACCTACAATACGGTTCTTGTCAAACCAAAGACCGACAGTGAAATCGCCTATGTGTATGATTTTGAAGGCGGTCTCCGAGGACAACGGTCTGTCTGATATCTATCCATCTGCTGCCTTTGGAGGGCTTCATGCTGAAAAAAGGGTTACTGACCGCCATGCTGGGGCTGGCTTGCCTGACCTCTGCCGCCATTGCCTCGCCACAAAACCTTTCCGGGAACACTGGGGTCTATTACGATAAAGACCTGCATGGGAACTATATCCTCACAGACCCTTCATCCAGTCCCGCCAACCGTTGGGCCGTTTTCTATGGACCGCAGACAGGGGACAAAACAGCCTATATTGAAATCGTCCACGAAAGCCGTACTTATCAGGGTGACTTTGAGCAACAGACCGGTGCAGTTGAACGCAAGACCGTCTCTATCGGAACCATCACCGCTTATCGGAACGGAACCGGCAAATTGAAAATCGGTTACGTCAAGACCTACACCTACGGCAAGGATGCAAAAGTCCTCGCCAGCCGGCGGCTGAAAACCCAGGAAAACATGACTTACCGCCTCCAGGTCACCGATGATGAACACTTCACCCTGACCCTGCCGGATGGCAGTACGCAACATTATGTTTATGAGGCAGCAGATATCGGGGGGTATGATGACGATATGAACGCCTACCTGAAACGGAAACGCTGAACAACCAACCGGTCATAATCCAGCAATTGACCGGTCTTTCTTATCCATATAAAAACGGTGGCATCTTGCAATGCCACCGTTTTCTGTTTCATGGAATCCATGCCGGACTAAAGCCCGGCAGGAATCAGAAGCATCTTACAGGGTTGTATCCTGGAAGATACCCTGTTTTTCCAGTTCTTCAACTTC
>JAHAYL010000048.1 GCA_018384065.1 Oxalobacter sp. | reverse complement strand
GGATAAATGATAGCGTATTTTTTCAGAATGCAACCATTTTTTTGATAAAAATAAATAATGTTTTAAAACATAATATTATATCGTTTATTTAAAGTTGATTAGATTATTTTTGTCTTATTTGTGCTGACAGGTTATGTCATAAAACTGCCATGAGCTGTCATAAATGGCAGATATTGGGCAATCATTGGCATTTTAAATGACAAAGGGGAAGATCCGCTTGGACCAGGTGTTGATGCGGTCAAGTATTGGATGGTTCCAAAGGTATGGGCTGTTCTGGCAAAAAGGATTTTCCTGAGTGGGAAAAGGGGGAAAGTGTATGAAAAAACGGCACTCCGGAGAGTGCCGTTTCAATGGAAAGGAACGTGTTATCAGATAACAGCGTTGTCTTTCATGGACTGAACTTCAGCGTCGCTGTAACCCAGTTCTTTCAGGATTTCAACAGAATGTTCACCGAGCAATGGAGCACGGGTGATTTCTGGTTTGAAGTCGGAGAACTTGAATGGAGCGCCAACGGTCAGGTAGTTACCACGGACTTCGTCGGTGACTTCGACAACGGTGCCAACTTTACGCAGGGATGGATCGACAGCCAGGTCTTTCATGGACATGACAGGACCGCATGGGATACCGTATTCAGCAGCCCAGTTGGTGACTTCGAATTTATCCTTGTCGGTAAACTTGGTTTCGATGAATGCGAAGATGTCCATCAGCTTGTCAACACGGCCTTCGAAGGTGTTGTATGCTGGGTCGTCTTTCCATTCTGGTTTGTCGATCATATCGCAGATCTGTGGCCACATGTTTGCAGCGATGGTGAAGTAGACATAGCAGTCATTGTCGCCGGAGTGAGCTGGTTTGCATTTCAGCATCCAGCCTGGCTGACCGCCACCACCTGCGTTACCGCCACGTGGAACAGAGTCGATGTTGTCGAAGGTCATTGGCTTGCCGTCTTTATCGAAGCAGAAGTTAGGCTGTGCCTGTGGGTATTCAGCCAGGATACCGTTACGTTCCAGACGCTGCTGGTCACGCAGTTTGATACGGCACAGGTTCAGGACGGCGTCCTGCATTGCAACAGCGACTTTCTGACCTTTGCCAGTCAGATCACGCATACGCAGGGCTGCCAGAATACCGATCAGCAGGTGCATACCGGAGTTGGTGTCACCCAGAGCAGCGCCGGAAACGGTTGGAGGACCATCCCAGAAACCGGTGGTAGCAGCTGCACCGCCGGAGCACTGTGCAACGTTTTCATAAACTTTCAGGTGTTCGTTGGCATGACCTTCTGCATAGCCTTTGACGGATGCAACAATCATACGTGGGTTCAGTTCCTGGATTTTTGCCCAGGAGAAGCCCAGACGGTCCAGAACACCAGGACCAAAGTTTTCAACCAGGACGTCAGACTGTTTGACCAGTTTGGTCAGAACGTCTTTACCCTGTGGGGACTTCATATCCAGTTCGATGGAACGTTTGTTACCATTGAACATGGTGAAGTACAGGGAGTCGACACCTGGACGGTCCTGCAACCAGCCACGGGTCATATCACCGGAGCCACGGCGTTCAATCTTGATGACTTTAGCGCCCAGGAAACCCATCATCTGGGTACAGGCAGGACCTGCCTGAACGTGGGTCATATCAAGAACATTGATACCTTCTAATGGTTTAGTCATTTCTTAATTTCCTTGTCGTTGTACAACTACAGTTTTTTTCCACAGAAATCCCAAAGGAAGCCCTGCGGAAAGAAAGCTTCGCTTTACAGCATTAAAGTACTACCTTCCGATTGCACCGTTCTAAGAAAAATCCTTGAAGCAGCGCAAGCTTTATATATAGCCCTTATATTTTACTCGATAAGTGGTTTAAATCAAGCATTCATGATGGGAATGACCATCAAACCGATGGATTTTCTTTCAACTTTGCCAGTTTCCGGTAAAGGGTGCGCTCACTGATGCCAAGCTGTTTCGCCAGATTCTTCCGGCTGCCTTTGAAATAGGCCAGCAGTTGGGTGTCTCCATCTGATGGTGTAAGGAGGTTTTCTTGCGTTTGACCAGTTCCTGTCCTGTCAGGAAGCCGCAGGTGTTCTGGCTTGATTGTCCCGTCATCACAGAGCAGGCATGCCCGTTCGATGATGGCTTTCAGTTCCCGGATATTGCCTGGGTAGGTATAGGTCTGTAGAGCATAGCTGGCTTCATCCGACAGGGTAGGCGGAACCTCATTTGAGAAATGCTTCAGGAAAAGCTGACTGAGGAAGGGGATGTCTTCCGGTCTGTCACGCAGTGCAGGCAGCGTGATGGGAAAACGGTTCAGGCGGTAATACAGGTCTTCCCGGAAAAGTCCCTGTTCCACCTGTTTCTGTAAATCGCCTGAACTGGAAGTAATGATGCGGATATCGGTCTTCTGGGTATTGACGGTATCTGCATGACTGTAGATATCGGTTTCCAGCAGGCTGGCGACCCTTGCCTGGAGATAGGGCGAAAGACCTGAAACGTTGTTAAGGAACAATGTCCCACCATTGGCCGTATCGAGGATGCCTTTCACTTTGGCGTTCCTGGCAGTCCTGTCAGGGGATCTCTGACCAAAGAAAAGGGTTTCAAACTGGCTGTCTGTCAGACTGGGGCAGTCAACGGTGACGAAAGGAGCAGCACACCGTTTGCTGGATTGGTGGAGATATTGCGCAACGGCGTTCTTACCGGTACCGGTTTCCCCTTCAATCAGGACGGCAATGTCCGATGAAGCGGCTTTATCAAGCAGACGCATCATTTCCTGGAACGGTCCGGAGATGCCTTTCAGTTGGCCAGAAGGGGTATGTCTGACGGTCTTGAGTGGATTGATCTTTTCTACAAAACCAATGATTTCCGCTTGGCTGTTTTTGATGGGGGTCAGTGCGATGCTGACATATTCCTCACCTTCAGGCGTGTTGTGCATATGGAGCACATGTTCTGTCTTGCCGGATTCCAGGCTTTTTTTCAGTGGGCAGGATTCTCCTGAACGGTCACAGGGCAGGTCGTATCCATGGGAGACTTCATAACAGGTTTTCCCGATGACGGAGCTCTGGGAGTTGCAGTATTTCCGGAAAGCGGGATTGACACTGATGATCCGGTATTCTGCATCGAACAGCAGATGGGGTTCCGTGAGGGATTGCAGGAATGCGGAGAGTTGGCTGAAGGACATGGTGTTTACCGGAGGTTATGCCGTTTTTCTGAAGCCATCGCGGAAAACAGTGGCAGGCTTGGTTGCCTGCCGCTGTTCCTGTCAGGGGGTTTCCTTGAGGAAAAAGTCCAGTGCGGCTTCGACTACCGGCTGATGGATCAGGTGGCGTCCATGGAATTCATGGAAGATGACATCGTATCCATTCTGCTTGAGTTCCTTGTAATGGAAAAGACCGCTGGTGTTCATCGGCAGCTGTTCGTCTTCGGGACTGTGGGCGATGAACACTTTCGGTTTGCCGCGTGGCACATACAGGTTCATGAATCCGCCGGACAGCGCAATGATATGGGACAGGATATGTCCATTGGAAAGTCCAATGGAGAGGGAATAGCTGGCACCATCAGAGAAACCGCAGAATCCGAAATGCCCTGTGTCGATGGTGAAATGGGTATTGAGGTCTGCCAGTGCCTGGTCCAGTTTCTGAAGGTCTGGACCGTTGCCACCGACAGTCAGGTCCCAGGTCTGATAGGTGGATTGGGGGAGCATCAGCAGGAATTTATGTTTTTCCGCATGGGACTGGAAATCAGGCAGGACTTTCTGGGCACTGCCTCCTGCGCCATGGAACATGACCAGTAGCTTGGCAGGTTTCGAGGTATCCAGTCCTTCCGGGACAAACAGCAGGGTATCCCGTTCATTGGGTTCACCGCATGAGGCGTTCAGTTTATGCATTCCCGGTGGCAAAGGTTCACCGGTTGCTGGTTTCGGCTGGAATGTCAGATGCCCAAGGATGGATGGCGGCAGGAAACTGTACATCGCTGGGTCTGTTGGGAATTTGCTGTTCATGGTTCTAAGCCCTGATTGTTCTGGTTGATGGTTCAATCCAAGCAAGTATAGCAGATGGTTTCAGTCTGTAAGTGCCAGTCTGGCTGGATGGCTGCCATCAGTCGAATTGGTTCTTTCTGTTGATTTCCTTGAGGATGATCTTGGCTGTCGGTGTCGATGCCAGGCCTCCCCGTGCAGTTTCTTTCAGGTCTGGGGACATCAGGTCACCGACTGAGCGCATCGCATCAATGACTTCATCTGTTGGAATCCGGTGATGGATGCCGGCGAGTGCCATGTTGGCACAGGAGATGGCATTCATTGCACCGATGACATTGCGTTGGACACAGGGAATCTCGACCAGCCCTGCAATGGGATCGCAGACCAGTCCCATCAGGTTGGAGATTGCCATGGCGCAGGCATGGGCGCACATTTCTGCTGTCCCTTTGCCGAGCCAGGTGAGTGCGGTTGCCGCCATGGCAGAGGCTGTGCCGACTTCTGCCTGGCATCCGCCTTCGGCACCGGCAATGGATGACCTGAGTGCGATGATCTGGCCAAAACCTGCAGCGACATACAATGATTGGACAACCAGGTCATCAGGAATCTGCCGGGCTTTCACCAGCGGCAGGAGCACTGCTGGCATGACCCCACAGGAACCGGCTGTCGGGGTGGCGACAATCCGTTTCATACAGGCATTGCATTCACTGACTTTCAGTGCTGTAGTGATGATTTCATTCATGAAGCTGTCACCATAGAGCAGGTTCTGCTCCTGGGCGCGCCGCATCTTTTCACCATCCCCACCGACAAGTCCACTGTTGGAACGGTCTGTAGGGTCATAGCTGTCCACGGAGTGTTTCATCGCATCCCAGAAATACTGCATCTGTTTCAATGAGTTCTCACGGGAGGGGTTCTGGACACCCAGGTCATCCTTCAGGATGGTTTCCCATAGTGGCAGGTTATCTGTACGGTTCTGTTCAAGGAGTTCTTTGACGGATTGGAATGCCATGGTTTTATTCCTTGTTCAAGTAGGTCACTTTAGGGAAGCGTTCAATCTGTGAGAGCTGGTCAATCAGGTCCTGCGGGATTTTGTTGTCACATTCTAGGATCATCACAGCACTGCCGCCTTTGGAATGCCGGTAAAGCTGCATGTTGGCGATGTTGATGTTGTGTTCCCCCAGCAGGGAAGTGACCATGGCGACAGCGCCTGGACGGTCATGGCTGGCATGGACAATCAGGGTGTTTTCGTTGCCGGAGAAGTTGGCGGTGATGCCATCAATGGAAGAAACCAGGATCCTGCCACCTCCCAATGAAGATGCGGTCATTTCCAGTTTCCTGCCATGGTCGCCTGTCAGCCTCAGACGGGTTGAGTTGGGATGGGCATTGGGAATATGGATGGAATGGATTTCAATTTCAAGTCCCGCTTTCTTTGCCAGTTCCAGGCTTTGGGGAATACGGCTGTCATCCTGCTGGATACCAAGCAGGCCTGCGACAATGGCACGGTCGGTACCGTGTCCGGAACCAGTCATTGCAAAAGAACCATGAAGACCGATATCTGCCTTCACAGGACGTTCACACAGCAGTTTCCGTGCCACCAATCCAATCCTTACGGCTCCGGCAGTATGGGAACTGGATGGTCCAATCATGACAGGACCAATAATATCGAACAGGTTCATTTTCCTTTTTTCCCCGAAAAACTGTACTGAAAAGCGATTTTATTGCTATTTCCCTTCAGGGGAAACTGATTCATCGTACAGCCAGAATTATGACAGAACCCAGATATCCATCAAGCATCTTGGCGTGTTCTGCCGTCTGGGAAGGGGAGGGATTGGCGGTTGAATGCGTAAAGTTCTTGGGCTGTATAACAGGTTGCATGATGCTTGGACTGCAGTAAATAGAAATTATGTATAGAATTTCCTATTATCCTGTATGGCTGTACATACAAGTGTATGAAGGATTTACCAATCAGGTGGTAGCAGGAAAAGTGAGGAATTTTATTCTTACAGCCTTTAAAATCCTATATCATTTCTGTAAATATGGATTGGTAGAAAATGAATGTTAAGAATAGCTATTAATATTTTCAATTTCATTTTGATACAGGATGGAGGAAGGATTCATCAATAGCAGGAACTTTGTTCAATAATGATGTCCTTTGAATATAAGGAGATGTTAAATGCTTTAAAGGATTGTTAAAGCAGGTTTAGATATTTAAGAATCTTGTTAGAAAGACATTTCACCGAGAAAATCTTTTCACCCAATATCAGCGATGAAGGATGTTGTCCGCCAAAATCCATACAGATATTGCACGGAAGCATATACATTCCGTGCAATATTTTTTACAGGAAATGAAAAAGATTGATGAAGGTCACCGCCGCATCAGTCCGTATCTGTGTATCAGGTTCTGTGCTTTGTTAAGCGGGACATGCGCCCATCCAAACAGGTCCCGTCCAACAACAGGATCAGCAAACCTGACAAAGGCTGTGAAAATCCTTTCCCCTCCAGTATAAACCCTTTCATCGACAAAACTGAATGCCCTGAACTTGCTGCAACGTTTAAGCCAATGCAAGAAATCCTCAAAGGACATATCAACCCGCTTCCTGCCATCAGCAGTGCGGCAATCCAGCTCATCAATCAGTGTCGAATCAGCCAATCCCCAAGCATCCAAGAAAGCCTGGATAAGCTGGTCGTCAGACAGACGTGGATTATTGTAAAAAGCACGGTCAAGCATAAATGCTCCTTATTCAATCCAATAAATAACGGTTATTCAGAATAAAGTTCTAATGTCCGTTAAATGAAGCTAATGAATGAAAATTTAACCCTGAAAAATTTTTCAAATGAAACAATATAACATAATTTTAATATAAGCATTCTAATATTGGAAGTGTTTTTAAAATAAAAAACGTTAAAAATTAAAATAAAATGAAACTGTTGTTTTTTATACATCAAGAATCATCATAAGGTTTCATATTGATATTTTTTATTGTGTTCCAGGCGGTAATATGAAAAATAAACTTTAAAAAGAATCATTGGATGCAGACATTTCCATCCAATAGGATGAGTAAGGTAGAAAAATTTTTTATCCAGTCAGTTCCTTTGTATTTGGATAGGAAAGATGTGACATATATCTATTCAAATCCATGCATAAGAGGGAGAAGGCATGGAGGGCAGGCTGGACAGGGGGAGGTCCTTGACTATGACTGGTTTCATGCATTCAGTGCATGGTTTCTGTAAAATAGCCAAATGGCTGCCCATCGGACTTGGGTGTGGCTGAACAGGTTTTGAGCTGTCTTTTACAGGAAGATGGCAGGAAAGGGTTCTTGAGATGAAAAAACTGGGTTTTATCGGTATGGGGAATATGGCATCTGCAATCCTGTTGGGTGCTGTCGGTTCCGGCTTCCTGAAAGGTGGGGAAACGGTGGCCTTTGACCTGGATGCTGCCAAGATGGCGGACCTGAATGCCAGGTGCGGGATGGCAATGGCATCTTCGGCAGTGGAAGTCATCAATAGCAGTGAGGTTGTCCTGATTGCGGTGAAACCTATCCATGTTGAAGGGGTATTGGCAGAATGCCGTGAAGCATTGAAAGGGAAGGCGCTGCTGTCGATTGCTGCCGGATGGTCTTATACCCGTTATCATGAATTGGTTGATGGTTCGACCCGTATCTGCGCGATTATGCCGAACACGCCTGCCATGGTCGGTGAGAGTATGGCACTGATTGATGCAACCAATGACCTGACGCCTGATGAATTGGCATTTACCCGTGGGCTTTTCGGTGCATTGGGTGAGGTTGAGGAACTGCCCAGCCATCTGATGGCTGTGGGAGCAGCATTATCCGGCTGCGCACCTGCCTGGGTCTATATGATGATTGAAGCATTGGCAGATGGCGCTGTCCTGCATGGCATGCCACGCGCTATTGCCTATAAACTGGCAAGCCAGACAGTGCTGGGTTCCGGCAAGATGGTCAGGGATACTGGACAGCATCCAGGAAAACTCAAGGATGATGTCTGTTCACCGGGTGGTATCACTATCCGGGGTGTCCAGGCGCTGGAGGCCAGTGGTTTCCGCGCCGCATTGATGGATGCTGTCAGTGCTGCTTATCAGAAGTGAAGCCGCTGGTTCCTTTGATTTAAGGAAAGGGAAGGGGAGATGTCTGAGGATGTCCCCCCCTTTTTTATCATTCAACAGTCTCAATGGTCAATTGGATGGTTGTCCGGTTGTTGAATGTATTGAGGACAGGGCGGTAAGCGAGTTTTACGGTATCCGGCAATAAAGTGCTGTTCTGGAACTGGATGGCTTCATATAGCCTGCCATCCCTTTCAAGCAGGAGTTTCAGGTGGGCGTTTTTCAAGACCCGCTGGCGCTTTACCGTGAATTCATCATAGAAAAGCGGTGAGGGGAATCCCATGCCCCATGTCTGGCTGCCCAGCAATGCCACAAAATCTTCTGTGAGATACCGGGTTGCCAATGATCCATCAGTTTCCGTCACCGGCTCCAGCTGTTCAGGGGACAGCTGTTTCCTGGACAACTGTTCAAAGGTTTCACAGAACTGATGGAATGTGTTTTTGGGAATGGTCAGCCCTGCAGCCATTGCATGTCCTCCGAATTTCAAGATGATGCCTGGGAAACGCTCTGCAATCTGGGCAAGGACATCCCTGATATGCAGGTGAGGGATGGAGCGTCCGGAACCCTGCAGGTTGCCATGGTCATCTTCTGTGAAAACAATCGTGGGGCGGTAATAATGTTCCCGGATACGGGCGGCAAGCAGGCCGATGACGCCCTGATGCCAATTTTCCGATGAAATGCAGATGGTGTAATGGTCAGCAGGATTGAGGTTGGCGGTCTTTGCCAGGGCATCCTGTTTCATCGAAGATTCCAGACGCTGCCGGTCCAGGTTGAATGTGTCCAGCTCACGCGCAAACCGCATTGCTGTTTCCATGTCCTGCGACAGCAGGCATTCGACACCGATGGTCATGTCTGACAGGCGTCCTGCGGCATTGAGCCTTGGTCCAATGGCAAATCCAAGGTCGTCAGAGGAGGCTTTCTGCTGGTTCCGTCCAGCAATGCGGAACAGAGCGGTTATCCCGGGGCGGGTGATGCCATTGCGGATACGCTGCAATCCCTGTGAGACCAGGATACGGTTGTTATGGTCGAGTGGCACAATGTCGGAAACTGTACCCAATGCAACCAGGTCGAGCAGGGTATCGAGATGTGGTTGGGTTGCCTGGCTGAACCGGTTCCTCCGGCGCATTTCAGCCCGTATTCCCAACAGGATGTAGAAGATGACACCGACTCCCGCCAGGTTCTTGCTGGGGAATGGGCAGCCTTTCTGGTTCGGATTGACAATGATGCAGTCTCTTGGGATATGTTCCCCGGGTAGATGGTGGTCGGTGACCAAGACCTGCATCCCCAATTCATTGGCGCGGGCAACCCCTTCGATACTGGCGATACCGTTGTCAACGGTGATCAGGATATCTGTCTGGTGTTCCCTGAACGCCAGTTCTGAGATGGCAGGGGTCAGTCCATAACCGTTGTCGAAACGGTTGGGGACAATATAGTCGATGTTGCCACCGAGCATCCGTATGCCTTGGACGGCAACCGCACAGGCGGTTGCACCATCGCAGTCATAATCAGCGATGACCGTCATTTTTTTCCGGTCAATGATGGCATCAGCCAGCAGATTCGCCGCTTTGTCCAGGTTCAGCATGAGATGGGGAGGAATCAGATGGCTGAAAGTGTTTTCAACTGCTTCTTTCCCAAGGATGCCCCTGGCAGCCAGGATTCTTGCCAGGACAGGGTGTATGCCTGCCTGTTCAAGTTGCTGGCAGATGCTTTCTGAAACTGGACGTTGTGTAATGCGGGACATGGCGTTTGCTGGATGGGTGTTTTCGACCTGAATTTGTGAAAGGCTATTGCTGGATATTGTCAGTCGTGGCTGAAAGGGTACAATTGGGATTTCTGAAATTATGTCTGTCTGGTTGCTGGATTTCAATCAGGAGTTGCTGCGTTGAGGTTTTTTTCAAATCTGCCGTTTGAATGGTATGTCGGTCTCCGGTATCTGCGTTCTGGAAAACGCAGTGGCAGGAACCGTTTCATCTCTTTTATCTCGATGATTTCCATGGCGGGCATCGCTTTGGGGGTTGCTGCCCTGATCATCGTGATGTCGGTGATGAATGGTTTTCAGAAAGAGGTGCGTGACAGGATGCTGTCAGTGCTGCCGCATATTGAAATACAGGACGTCTATGGTGCATTGCCGAACTGGCGGGAGACAGCGGCAGTTGTCCAGCGCAACAAGGATGTTGCCGGGACTGCGCCTTATGTTTTCGGGCAGGCAATGCTGACCCGTGAAGACCTGATGCGCGGTGTGGTTGTCAGGGGGGTTGATCCCGCATTGGAAGGCAACGTATCGGATGTCGGCAGGCAGTTCAAGCAGGGATCGTTCTCAAGCCTGCAGTCTGATTCGTTCAATATCGCCATCGGCAAGGAACTGGCACGGATGCTCCGTGTCGGTGTTGGCGACAAAGTGACGGTTGTCATCCCCCAAGGGCAGGTGACGCCTGCTGGCATCCTGCCCCGGCTGAAGCAGTTCACCGTTTCCGGTATTTTCGAGGCTGGGCATTTTGAGTTTGATACGACACTGGCTTTTATCAGCATCGATGATGCAATGCGGATTTTCCAGGCGGATGCGCCGACAGGGCTTCGGGTGAAACTCCATAATATGCAGGAAGCGCCCGCTGTTGCGAAAGACCTGACATTATCCCTGATTGACCAGGAGGTGGTGGTCAGGGACTGGTCCAAGCAGAACAAGAACTGGTTTGCAGCTGTCCAGACAGAAAAGAAAATGATGTTCATCATCCTGATGCTGATCATCGCCGTTGCCGCGTTCAACCTGGTTTCAACCTTGGTGATGACTGTCACTGAGAAACAGGCAGATATCGCGATTCTCAGGACATTGGGAGCAACGCCACGGTCCATCATGAAGATATTCATCGTGCAGGGCGCTTTGGCAGGAATCCTGGGTACATTGATCGGTGTCAGCTTTGGTGTATTGGTTTCCCTGAATATTGATGTGATTGTGCCTTTCATCGAACGGCTGTTCGGCTTCCAGTTCCTGCCCAAGAACATTTATCTGATCAGTTCATTGCCCTCAGACCTTCAGTGGATGGATGTCTTGAGGATTGGCGGTTCTTCCATTGTGCTTTCATTCCTGGCAACGTTGTACCCAAGCTGGAGTGCGGCAAAGGTCAACCCGGCGGAGGCATTGCGTTATGAATGATACCGTTCTGTCCTGTACGGGGCTCTGCAAGACTTACCAGCAGGGGAAATATGCTGTTGAGATCCTGCGGGATATTGATTTCCAGGTGAAAAAGGGCGAGCGTGTCGCTATTGTCGGTGCTTCTGGATCAGGTAAATCGACATTCCTGCATCTGCTTGGCGGATTGGATGATCCGACAGCAGGTTCCGTTTCCATGAATGGGCAGGTATTGGCTGAGTTGAATGGTGCCGCCTGTGATGCGTTGAGGAACAGGACTTTGGGATTTGTCTATCAGTTCCATCATCTGTTGCCTGAGTTTTCTGCACTGGATAATGTGGCGATGCCTTTCCTGATCCGACGGGAATCCCGGGAATTTGCTGAGAAAAAAGCCATGGAAATGCTGGTCAGGGTTGGTCTGGAAGACCGGGCAATCCATCTGCCGGGCGAACTGTCCGGCGGGGAACGCCAGCGGGTGGCTTTGGCTAGGGCTTTGGTGGCGGATCCTGCCTGTGTCTTGGCGGATGAACCGACAGGGAACCTTGACAGGGCGACAGCACGGCAGATTTTTGACCTGATGCTGGAATTGTCGCAGACAATGGGAACGGCATTTGTGATTGTCACCCATGACCCTGAACTGGCGGGACGTTGCGACAGGGTGTACCAGATGTCGGATAAATCCCTGATGGAAGTTCCGGTCCTGAAACAAGGGGGAGATGGTGTGGATTGATACCCATTGCCATCTGAATGCAGAGCCTTTTTCTGGAAAGGTCCCGCAGACCGTTGAGTTATCTAAGAAAAACGGTGTTTCCCATATCCTGATCCCTTCGATTGACCGCGACAGCTTCACCGATGTCCATCATATTGCCCATACAGTTGATGGATGTTCCTATGCTTTGGGTATCCATCCCCTTTATGTGCCCCAAAGTCCTGAATCTGACCTGGATGTCCTGGAACAATGGGTCCAGGAAAAAATGACGGACAGCCGTTTTGTCGCAATCGGTGAGATTGGGCTGGATTTCTATCTTCCAGAGCGGTGTACGCCTGCCGCACGGGAAAAACAGGAATATTTTTTCTGCCGCCAGTTGGAAATCGCCCGTCAGTATGACCTGCCGGTATTGCTGCATACCCTGCGTTCTGTGGATACCGTATTGAAATTCCTGCGCCAGTATGGTGTGAGGCGCGGTATTGCACATGCTTTTAACGGCAGCATGCAGCAGGCAGAAGCGTATATCAATCAGGGTTTCAAGATCAGTTTCTGTGGGACGGTGACTTATGAACGAGCCCATCAGCGCAGGATGTTGGCAAAAGAACTGCCGATTGATGCGTTGGTTGTCGAGACGGACGCCCCTGATCTGCCGCCTTATTGGAAAAACAAACGGGAAAACTCTCCGGCTGAATTGCCAAGGATTGCAGGGATTATTGCTGGATTGCGGGGTATTTCACCGGAATATCTTGCTGAATGCACCCGCCATAACGCGGTTTCGGCAGTTCCCAGACTTGCTGATAGGATTTGATGAGCTTTCTGTTAGGTATTGTCTTTGGTATTGGATGGACAACGGTCCTGTCTGAATTGCCAGGATACCTGACCTGCGGCCTGTTTTTTCTTGGTACAGTCCTTCTGGCAGGTCTTTCTTTCCTTCCTCTGCTCAAACGTTTTCCCACATATGCCAGTCAGGCTGTCCGGTTGATGGCAGGCATCTGTTTCGGCATTGCATGGGCATCTTTCTTCTGTGGGACGGCACTTGATGACAGCCTTCCCAAGTATCTGGAAAAACGGAAGATCCAGGTTGTCGGTGTTGTTGCAGGCTTGCCCCAGACGACCAGTAACGGTGTCAGTTTCCCATTCAAGGTTGAACAGGCGCATGCTGGGAAACGGGCGGTTGCAGTGCCTGAAAAGATTTTCCTTTTCAAAAAGCACATCGAGGAACAGGGACAGCTGATTGATGCCGGTCAGCGGTGGCGGTTCTCGGTACGCCTGAAACGTCCTCATGGTACGATGAATCCTGGCGTATTTGATTTTGAACGGTGGCTCTTTGAACGGGGAATGCGGGCGACAGGGTCTGTCATAGAAGATCCATCACCTGACAGTGACAATACGCTGTTGGATGGATTTGCCTTCAGTCCGATGAATGCGGTGCATGCTGTCCGGAGCGCCATACGTGACAAAATCAACCGTGCGATTCCAGATGCAGAGTGTGCTGGCATCATCACGGCTTTGGTGATTGGTGACCAGCGGGCGATTCCCAAGCGGAGCTGGGATGTCTTCAGCAGGACAGGTGTCTCGCATCTGGTGGCAATTTCAGGTCTGCATATCGCATTGGTTGCCGGCCTGCTGTCAGGTATTGCGGGATTCTTCTGGCGACGGTCATTTTTTACACGGTTACAGCTCCCCCTTTTGATTCCCACCCAGAAAGTGGCAGTTATTGTCGGTGTGTTCACAGCTGTCCTGTATGTGCTGCTTGCGGGAGCAGGGATTCCGGCAAGGCGTACATTGGCCATGATTGTGATTGTCGGGCTCGCTTTATGGACGGACAGGGTGGTTCAGGTCCATAAAATCCTGCTGTCCGTAGCTGTCTTGATTTTATTGTTTGACCCATTGGCACTGCACCAGCCTGGGTTCTGGCTGTCTTTCATGGCGGTAGCGATGATCTTTTATGTGGCGGTCAGGCATCAGGCAAAACCGGTCAGGTCGGGTATCTGGGGGCATCTTTGCCAATGGGGAATATCTTTTGCCCGTGTCCAGGTTGCCGTCACAGTCGGCCTGTTTGCATTGACACTCTTTTTCTGGGGCAGGGCATCTATCGTCGGTCCTGTTGCAAATGCAGTTGCAATCCCTTTATTCTCGTTCATCGTGACACCATTGGCATTGTCAGGAAGCATCCTGCCTGAACCACTCGATGCCTGGATCCTGTCAGTGACTGACCATCTGCTCGTTGTTTTCTGTGGTTTCCTGGATTGGATCGGCAACCTGCCTTATGCCGTATGGACAGTGCCGTTTCCGCATCTTTATCTGGTGGTTTTTTCGATAGCCGGTGTGTTGTGGCTGCTCGCACCGAAAGGATGGCATTGGCGGATTGCTGGTGTTGGATGTTTCCTGCCGGTATTGGCATTGACATCAACCTCGCCAGCGGAAGGGACCTTCAAAGCAACGGTACTGGATGTCGGGCAGGGTGGAGCTGTTTTAGTGGAAACTGGCCATCATCGGCTGCTTTTCGATGCAGGTCCTGCTTATGGGCAGTCGAATGCAGCTGACCGGGTGATTATTCCTTACCTGAAGTACAGGGGGATTGGATCATTGGATAAGGTGGTGGTATCGCATGCAGACAGTGACCATTCAGGAGGACTGGATGCTTTACTGGAGAATATCCCTGTTGGCGAGGTTGTCTCTTCCATGACATCGCATTCTGACAGGTCTCCTGTCCTTCCCTGTCTTGCCGGTGCCCATTGGGAATGGGATGGTATCCATTTCACGATGCTGCATCCCAACGCAGTTGATTATACTTATGATAAGAAAACAAATGAGTTAAGCTGTGTTATTAAAGTTGATTCTAAGAATGGTTCCTTGCTGCTGACTGGCGATATTGAAGAACAGACAGAGCGGGATCTGGTTGCTGGATACGGTGACAGGCTGCGTTCTGATGTCTTGATGTCCCCGCATCATGGCAGCCATACATCCTCGTCACTGCCGTTCCTGCTGGCTGTAAAACCGGAATATGCTGTTTTCCAAATCGGATACCGGAACCGTTACCATCATCCCCATCCTTCAGTAGTCAAACGGTATAAGCTGCTGGATACCACGATGTTCCGTTCTGACCATGACGGTGCTGTCCAGTTCATGTTTGACGATAACGGCATTTCAGCCGAGTCATACAGGAAATCATCATCCAGATTCTGGTACACAGATTAGATTGTTTTATATCAATATGTTAGATGGAAAACTTAAAAAGTTTATACGATATGGAATATCTTTCATACAGCAATAACACCGGCATCTGTCTGACCTTGTACATCGGTTTTGCCAGCAGTATTCCTATTGACAGGAAAGAGAGGCTTCAGAAAGCGGTTTTTCACTGTGTATGGTCTTCTTTTAAGTTATAATCTAACTTTCCGTTATTGTGCGTTTGCATCGATAGAAAATGACCAAATATGTATTTGTTACCGGCGGGGTCGTATCTTCTCTCGGTAAGGGAATCGCCGCCGCATCCTTAGCAGCCATCCTTGAATCCCGCGGTCTCAAAGTCACCATGATCAAACTGGATCCCTATATCAATGTGGATCCAGGCACCATGAGTCCTTTCCAGCATGGTGAGGTCTTTGTGACGGATGATGGTGCGGAAACCGACCTTGACCTGGGGCATTACGAACGGTTTATTTCTACCCGGATGCATAAGGTCAACAATTTCACAACGGGACAGATTTATGAATCGGTCATCCGCAAGGAACGGCGTGGCGAATATCTGGGCAAGACTGTCCAGGTGATTCCGCATATCACGAATGAGATCCAGAATTTCATCCATCGTGGTGCGAAGGGCTATGATGTCGCGTTGGTTGAGATTGGTGGTACTGTCGGTGATATCGAATCGTTGCCTTTCCTGGAAGCTGCAAGGCAGTTGAGCCTCCGTGCGGAAAAGGATGCCACCGTGTTTATCCACCTGACATTGGTGCCTTACATCGCATCAGCAGGTGAGCTGAAAACCAAGCCGACGCAGCACAGTGTCCAGAAGCTCCGTGAAATCGGTGTCTATCCAGATGCGTTGCTCTGCCGGGCTGACCGGCCTATCCCGGATGATGAACGCGCGAAGATTTCCCTGTTCTCCAATGTGCCGGAAAATGCAGTCATTTCTGTCTGGGATGCTGACACCATCTATAAGATTCCGCAGATGCTGCATGACCAGGGACTCGATGATATCGTCTGCAAGAAACTGAACCTGACGCCACCACCGGCAGACCTGTCTGTCTGGTCCAAGCTGGTCTATGCGTTGGAACATCCCGAAAAAGAAGTCGCCATCTGCATGGTTGGCAAGTATGTAGATTTGACGGAGTCTTACAAGTCCTTGATTGAGGCACTCAGGCATGCAGGCATCCATACCAACTGCAAGGTTGATATCGACTATATCGATTCAGAAGAAATCGAAAAGAGCGGATTGCCTGATATGTCGAAATATGATGCTGTCCTGGTTCCTGGCGGTTTCGGCAAACGGGGTGTTGAAGGCAAGATTGCGGCAGCACAGTATGCCCGTGAGAACAAGGTGCCGTATCTGGGTATCTGTCTGGGGATGCAGGTTGCCCTGATTGAGTTTGCACGCCATGTTGTTGGTCTGAAAAATGCAAATTCGACAGAATTTGATCCTGATACTGAAAACCCGGTTGTGGCACTGATTACGGAATGGGCAGACCGTGCAGGCAAGATTGTCCAGCGCAATGAGAATTCTGACCTTGGGGGTACGATGCGTTTGGGTGCACAGACCTGTGCGGTTGAGCCAGGGACGATTGCTTCAGAAGTCTATGGCAATGTGGTGACAGAACGTCATCGCCACCGCTATGAGGCAAACAACCTGTATCTTGATCAACTGAAAGAAGCCGGGATGGTGGTTTCTGCTTTGACACCAACTGAAAAACTTTGTGAAATCATGGAAATGCCACGGACAGGTGAACAGGCGCATCCTTGGTATGTTGGGGTACAGTTCCATCCGGAATTCAAATCCAATCCACGGGATGGGCATCCATTGTTCAAGGCGTTTATTGAAGCCGCTTTGGCATATCGTGAAAAGAGGGGAAGCAAGGCATGAAACTGTGTGGGTTTGAAATCGGTCTTGATAAACCGTTTTTCCTGATTGCAGGACCCTGCGTCATCGAATCCCATCAGCTGGCAATCGATACAGCTGGAACCCTGAAGGAAATGACTGATGAACTGGGAATCCCGTTCATCTACAAGTCTTCCTATGACAAGGCCAACCGTTCCTCATCTGCCTCTTTCCGTGGCTTGGGTATCGATAAGGGGTTGGAAATCTTGGCGGATGTCAAGAAACAGTTCAATGTGCCTGTCCTGACGGATGTGCATACCGAAGCCGATGTTCCCCAGGTGGCTTCAGTTGTCGATGTGCTCCAGACACCGGCGTTCCTGTGCCGGCAGACAGACTTCATCCAGGCATGCGCCCGTTCCGGAAAACCCGTGAACATCAAGAAAGGGCAGTTCATGGCACCCGGTGACATGATGAATGTCGTCACCAAGGCGAGGGAAGCCGCAACAGCGGCAGGTGTGCCAGTTGACAGTTTCACAGTCTGCGAAAGGGGAGCTTCTTTCGGTTACAACAACCTGGTGTCAGACATGCGGTCTTTGGCGATTATGCGTCAGACAGGTTGCCCGGTTGTTTTTGATGCCACCCATTCCGTCCAATTGCCCGGCGGTCTTGGGAATGCTTCAGGCGGTCAGCGTGAATTTGTGCCAGTCCTCGCAAGGGCAGCCTTGGCGGTCGGTGTGGCTGGGGTGTTCATGGAAACCCATCCGAACCCGGAGAAAGCACTGTCAGATGGACCGAATGCCGTGCCGCTTAACCGGATGAAAGACTTGTTGGTTCAGTTGCAGGCATTGGACAGCGTTGTCAAGCAGAGTGGTATGGCTGGCTTCGGTTTCTGATGGTTGTTTGATGATAAAAAAGATTTTATTAGCTTGAAAATATATGAGTGCGATTGTTGATATCATTGGCCGTGAAATCCTGGATTCCCGTGGTAATCCGACTGTTGAATGTGATGTCCTGCTGGAATCGGGTGTCCTTGGCCGTGCCGCGGTTCCTTCTGGTGCCTCAACTGGTTCACGCGAGGCGATTGAGCTCCGTGATGGTGATGCCAGCCGTTTCAATGGTAAAGGCGTGTTGAATGCCATTGAACATATCAATACAGAAATCGCTGAGGCGATTATTGGTCTGGATGCCAGCGAACAGGCTTTCCTGGATAGGACATTGATTGACTTGGATGGTACAGAGAACAAGAGCCGGCTGGGCGCAAATGCGATGCTGGCGGTTTCACTGGCTGTGGCGAAGGCTGCAGCGGAAGAAGCAGGGCTGCCTTTGTACCGTTATTTTGGTGGTTCTGCTGGTATGCAGCTGCCAGTGCCGATGATGAATGTCGTCAATGGCGGTGCCCATGCAGACAACAACCTGAATATCCAGGAATTCATGATTATCCCCGTCGGTTTGCCGACCTTTTCAGCTGCACTCCGTTGTGGAGCAGAAGTGTTCCAGGCGTTGAAAAAAATCCTGCAGGCGAAGGGACTGCCGACATCAGTCGGTGATGAAGGTGGATTTGCACCTTCCATCGCCCACCATGAGGAAGCCATCCAGCTGATTCTGTCTGCGGTTGAGAAAGCCGGGTATAAGCCTGGCAAGGATGTCTGCATCGGTTTGGACTGCGCTGCCAGTGAGTTTTATAAAGATGGGAAATACCATCTGACAGGTGAAGGCTTGGTGCTGACGGCTGAGGAATTCACTGGACTGCTGGAAAGCTGGTGTGACAAGTATCCAATCCTTTCGATTGAAGATGCGATGGCAGAAGATGACTGGGATGGTTGGGCTTACCTGACTGAAAGGTTGGGCGACCGTGTCCAGCTCGTCGGGGATGACCTGTTTGTTACCAATACAAAGATTCTGCGTGAAGGTATCAGACAGGGTATTGCCAATTCCATCTTGATCAAGATCAATCAGATTGGTACGTTGACCGAGACTTTCGCAGCGATTGAAATGGCAAAACGTGCGGGTTATACCGCTGTTGTTTCCCACCGTTCCGGTGAAACCGAGGATTCCACCATTGCTGACCTGGCTGTTGGAACCAATGCCTTGCAGATCAAGACAGGTTCCCTGTCCCGTTCCGACCGTATTGCCAAGTACAATCAGCTTCTCCGCATCGAGGAAGATTTAGGTGAAGTTGCAAGTTATCCAGGGAGGGATGCTTTTTACTGCATTCGATAATGTTTATGGGGTTTGACGGGATGGTGCAACCTGTCCCGTCTTTTCAGTAGGCTGCCATGTTTACATCTAGACGAGCCGTAACCATCATACTGGCGATTCTTGTTGTTGCCATCCAATACCCGCTTTGGTTTGGAAAAGGTGGCTGGATGCGTGTCTGGGAGCTGAAAAACCAGCTGGCGACGACGACAAAGCACAACGATGAGCTGAAAGCCAGGAATGCAAGGCTGGCATCAGATATCAAGAGCCTTCAGGAAGGGGATGAAGCCATCGAAGAGCGTGCCAGAAGCGAGCTGGCAATGGTGAAACGCAATGAGGTCTTCGTCCAGCTGCTGGATGCCAAGACACCGGTGCCTGCAGAGGCTGAACAGAAACCAGCTGCAAAAACAGAAAAAGCCGGGAAACGCTGAATGAAGGAAAGGAATATTGCTCCTGACAGCAGTTGATTCCTCACTGATTAAATCAGACCATTGATTCCAACAGGTTATATCATGACCAAAATCCTCACATTGTCAGACAGGCCGCTTGGACCAAGGAAGAAGCTCAATTCTAGGACACTCAAGGAATGGGCAAAGAAGAATGCCCGTTTCAGCCGTATGCTTATAAACCGGCCTGACGCTGGCAAAACTGGCTGGATTCCAGTCGAAGGTACTGCATCACAGGATGATTACAAACCTGCCAGTGTTCAGGATCAGATTAGGCAGGCTATGATGTGTGGCTTGGCCGCATATAATTTATTCCGCTGATTGTTTTTCAACTTATCTTTAAAGGAACCGCCTTCGGGCGGTTTTTCGTTTGGTAGCGAATGAATTTGTAATCGCTCTAAGGCAGGAGGCAGCAGCTTGTGCTGGGTCAATCTAGTCATCGTTAGACAGCGCTTTTTACAAAAGCTAACAAATAAGACACTGATCTGATGCTAGTATAAAAGTACCGTAGCTGAGACCATCAGCTTTTGGGTAATCAGAGCTGGAGCCCGGAGAAACATGACGGGTATCTGCACACGAAAGGAAGCAAGATGATTGACCTGAACATCAAACAAGATATCTTCGACAGCTTCTGCAATGAAATGACAGAGAATCTGTTGGATGAAATCTACCGGTTCGCCAATGGTGATAAGAAAAAAGTCACAGCCCTCATCTGGAACATCGCCGAAATGATGCTCATGGATGCCATGCGTCATTCAAAGCATGTTGGCGGCAAGCCTCTTGAACAGAACCATACGGCGCTGTTTGTTGAACGGATGAGGCAGCACCGTAAGGAACTTGGTTTCCGTAAACTGCATTGATACGGTTTGGCCAGGCTGTCGGCTGTGCCGATGGATTGACTGCTGGCAATACAGCGTATCAATGCAAGGTCTGGTGGCAGCACATAACTTTTGGGCAAGGAAAGAATCTGCTGCCACCGCTTTCTGACAGACCTGTCACCCAAGCCCATGCACTTTAAGCACATATCTCCAAGGTACGCTCCTCTTTCTGTGTGCCATTACCATCCACATATCCGCCTGAATTTCCTGTGTTGAATGTTTTTCCCTGTAACCACAATATTGTGGTAAGCGCCTGTCCATCAGTTTTATGACAGAATCAGGTCGTCAGATTGGAGTTTGTGCTGGATTTGAACCGGAATCACAAGGCTTTATCGACAGACAGGAAAAACAGCAGAAAAACGTATTGAGTCCTGAATATCAAGAAAGGAGGCAAGGCAACTGGATTAAATCATCCAAAAGGTCAAAACTTAGACTGGTAGGAAGTAGGTAACCTGATTCAACTGATGGAGAAAACACTTGATGGAAAGAAAAAGCAGCATCATTGCACTTGAACGCGCGATAGCCAACTACCGTTTCAGGGGCAATGCAAGCAATCCATGGGGGCCATTGTTCAATGCCCTTTGTGCAGCTATGAAAGATGGATTGGAAATCTATGTCGGCATTGAGGATTCCAAGGAGCGGACAGCAGGTGGAGGGGATGCAAAATACTATGTCCCGCTTTTCACTGACCAAAAGGAAATGCAGAAGGGCGGGTCGATGTCCGTCATCAACGTTTCCCTAGAAAAACTGTTCAGTAAGGTTGAAGATGGAAACTTCCTTGGTTACTACCTGAATCCATACAGCAGCCAGATTCAGATTGACAAGGACATCATCAAAAAACTGCTGGTCTATCAGCCCAGACCGCAGATATGCGTTCTTACCCGCAGTGTGGTTGATATGCAGGTTGGCGCAATCGTCAATGCAGCAAATGCCAGTCTGCTTGGCGGTGGCGGGGTTGACAGGGCAATCCATGCTGCAGCAGGGCTAGAGTTGCATGAAGCCTGCAAGAAACTTGGTGGGTGTGAGCCAGGCAAGGCAAAAATAACCAAGGCGTATGGCATCCAGTATGCCGATTACATCATCCATGCTGTCAGTCCTATCTATCATGGTACTGAACAGGACGAAGAACTTCTGGCATCCTGTTACACAGCATCGCTTGACCTTGCTTTAGACAATGGATGCACCAGCATAGCCTTCCCAAGCCTTGCAACAGGAGGGCATGGCTATCCATTGGATGAAGCGGCAGAGGTAGCCGTGGAGTCTGTCAGGATATGGCTTGACAGTCATCCCGATGTTGTAATGGATATCTATTTCTGCTGTTTTACGAAAGAGGAAAGGGCAGTCTATGACAGTCTGGTCTGAACCGGGTTTATAAGGGAGTGGTATCAGGATTTTGAAGGAGGTGTTTTGATGTTGGGTTGTTTAGTCGGTCAAGCTGTGGGAGATGCGTTGGGGCTTGGAGCGGAATTCCTTTCAAAGGAAAAAGCAGCGTCCTATTATCCAAACGGATTACAGGATTATTCCCAGATTATTCAAGATGGTTATAGATTAAACTGGGAACAAGGTGAATATACAGACGATACAGAAATGGCAGTCTGTATTATGCAGTCGGTTATAGAATGCGGTAAGCCTGACGTGAAAAATATTGCCTTCAAATTTTGGGAATGGTTTAAGAACCAGCCGAGGGATTACGGAAGGACGACACGTAAAGTCTTGACGAACCACAATTACCTGAAAGATCCCTTTAAAGTTTCTGAAGACTATTTCAACCTGTCAAACAGTGCTGCCAATGGTGCTTTGATGCGTAATGCTCCAGTCGCTTTCCTGCCTTTAAGTTACGCTAAGGATATCTGCAGGCTGACACATTGGAATCCGCTTTGTGTGGATTCCTGCATCATACATTCGTTGATGATCAAGTCGTTGATTAAAAGGGAATATCTGCCTATTGAGGACTTCATTGATGAAACGGAAAATGAAGAAGTGAAGGTATATCTGAGAAGAGGGTACCATAGCCTGGAGTCTTTGGAACTCGATGACCGGGCAACCTCAGGTTATACGCTTAAGGCATTGGGAACGGCTGTCTGGGCTTATTATCATGCGGAGGATTTTAAATCAGGACTTGAATCAATAATCCTCGAAGGAGGTGATGCGGATACGAATGGTGCTATCGCCGGAGCGGTTTTAGGTGCGCGTTTTGGATATGAAGCCATTCCAGAAAATCTCAAGAAAAACCTGTTTGATGAAGGTTATATCAGTCTTTGTGAGGAATACCTGAAATGTGTCAAGCAGAATAACCTGCTGAGCATTTAGGGAAATTCTGTGAGACGGCGTTTTTGAAGGAAAGTCTTTCCTTCAAAAATTCAGGCAAAAAGCAACCCACCGGCATAGCCGGTGGTTCTTCATAGACGCCCGTAGGGCTCTGTTACCAGCAGCGCCCTAACAGGCGCATCTACGGACTGACAATCGCATTTCTGTTACCGACTACCCGTAAACGGGTCTTCCTCATACGGTATGCTTATTTGAGTGCCCAGCTTGTCCTCTGCCAGCTGCTGCTGGATATATGCCTTGATCTTCGCCGTGTTCTTGCCTACGGTATCTACATAGTAGCCTCGGCACCAGAACTCACGGTTACGGTATTTGTACTTCAGGTTCGCGAACTGCTCGTATATCATCAGGCTGCTTTTCCCTTTCAGATACCCCACAAATCCTGACACGCTCTGCTTTGGCGGTATCTCCAGCAGCATATGGATATGGTCCGGGCAGCATTCCGCTTCTACTATATTTATCCCTTTCCATTCGCATAGACGGCGCAGTATCTCTCCTATGGCTCGGCGTTTCTCTCCGTAGAAAACCTGACGCCTGTATTTCGGCGCAAATACGATGTGGTACTTACAATTCCACCTCGTATGCGATAAGCTTTTCACATCACTCATGTGATCTCCTTCTTCTCTGATTCTTCTGTGTCGCAGTTGCCAGACCGCTTCTCAGTTTTATCAGTTTTGAAGGAGTTTTCTATGCAAAGCTATAAGCTTTCCGGAACCCCCAGCCTAGCTGGGGGCTTTCGTTTGACAATAAAAAACGCTCATCTAAAAAGATGAGCGTTTTCAATATGTTAGGTGGCTCCCCGACCTGGGCTCGAACCAGGGACCTGCGGATTAACAGTCCGTCGCTCTACCGACTGAGCTATCGGGGAACAGAAGCCAACATTATGACGATTCAATTTATGGATGTCAACAGAAAAATCATCAATAATTGAAAAAACCATCCGTCTGGTGCATACCAATCAGGTTCAAGGGGCAAATGAAGCCATAGTGTCTACATGCTACAATCTGGCACATTGTATTTTCCGGTTTTCACATGATGTCTGAAACATTTTCTGATTTCCTTGAGCCACAGAGAAAGGTGATTGCAGAAGCCTTGGGTAACAACATGCATCTCGGCATGCAGCTGCTGTCCATGAAAGATGGCAGGGCAGAAATCGGTCTATTGCTGAAACCGGAACACTTGAATGAACTTCAGGTTGTGGATTCCGGTGTGATGATGATTGTGTTGGATTCCTGCATGGGGCTGGCAGCCCGTTCAATGGTCGAAGCGGTGACATCTGGTGCAACCGTTGAAATGAAAACCAGTGTCTTTCAGCATGTTTGCCAGGAAGGGCAGTTCCTGACTGCCAAGGCAAGGGTTATTTACCGGGATGAGATGCTCTACTATTGTGAGGCGGAGATGTGGCATGGTGAAGATATCATCGCCAAGACCATTGGAACCTTCAAGGTCTTTTTGCGTGAAGAGTTGTTGAACCGCCTGAAGGCAAAGGAATATGCATACCTCAAATAAAAACGGTTGGAAATAAGACTGTTTTGGGGAAAGGATGTAATGGAAGATAAGTCTGCGGACAGTTATGTCAAGGAAGCCTGTAAGGCTGCATTGGTGCAGGTGGCATTGGATACTGCCAAGGGAGTTGGAAAGACGCCTTCTGAACAAAATGGTTTTCTGATGGCGGTTTCAGCAGAACTGGTTGCCCGGGCACTGGCTTACCAGTCAGCAGACCGTCGGGAACCTATCATGCAGATGTTCCATGAGGTTGTCTTGGAAGAAGCCGCTGAACAGGAAAGCAAATGGTTCCCAGTCGACTGAATGCTGTGGGCAATGGGTAAGTCTTAAGGATTCTCTGAGAGCCTGCCATCAGGAAGGCATGATAGATTCAAATCTCGCATATTTCTCGTGGAATGCCAGTTTCACGATGTCTATTGGACCATCCGGTTGTTTGGCGACGATGAGTTCTGCGGTTCCTTTTTCCAAGGATCTGGCATGATAGATTTCATCACGGTAAAGGAACAGGACGACATCTGCATACTGTTCGATTGAACCATAAGCATCCAGGTCGGACAGGCGGGGATGCTTGTCAAGCCGCTGTTCAATACTGCCTTCCAAACGTGACAGGAGCAGGATTGGGCAGTTCAGTTCTTCTGCAAGCGATTTCAGTTGATGGGTGATGTCAGAAAACGGTAAAGTCTGGTCACTGTCAGGAACGGTCTGTTCAATCAATTGCAGGTAGTCAATGATAATCAGTCCAATCTGACCGCATTGTTCCGCCAGCATTCCCGCAGTTGCCCTCAGTTCAGTGATGTCCAACTTGGGGGTTTCGTTGATGTACAGCGGGGCACCCGTGATTTTCCCACTGGCAGCGGTCAGTTTATCCCAGTCCTCATCCAGCAGGTTGCCTGTCCGGAGTCGCTGCAGGTCCAGATTCCCGATGGAGCCAAGCATACGGCGGGTCAAGCGGGTTGCCCCCATCTGGATGGAGAAAAAACCGACAGGGACATTCAGTTCCATGGCAGCGTATTCTGCAATGTTCAAGGCAAGGGTTGTTTTGCCCATGGCAGGCCGGCCAGCGAGGATGATCAGGTCGCCAAGTTGCAGTCCAGCAGTCAGGTCATCCAGACGGTCAAAGCCCGTTGGGAGCCCTGTCACCGTACGGTTGCCACCATTTTCAGCGTTCTCATCGATTTTATCGATGATCCTGTTCAGGTAACCAACGACTGGATTGAATCCCCTTGAATGATGCCGGCTGACCTCGTTTTCCTGCATCTTCGAAAATTCCTTGGAAAAATCTGTTTCCATAAGATTCCCTTTCATGCTTGACAGGTTGGGGATGGCAGCCCTATCGTCAGGCCAGTCCCGTTTCCATTCTGAATCTGACTGGATTTTACCATTATTCTTGAATCAGATTAAAAAATCATATATTTATCAGTCAATTACCGACTTCTGGCATTGATTGGCAGGGCATTTAGCAGAAAAATATCGGTCGGAATGAATAACACCATGTGTTCTCGGTTATAATAAATCCCGCTGTCAAGCAGTATAGGGTTTTCCTGCTCCACATCGCATCTGAAGGATACAAATGAAACATAAAATTGAAATCTACACCGTCAAAGGCGTCGACAAATGTGATATTGCCTGCCAGATTTTCGAATCAAGGGGCATCCCTTATGAAAACATCATGGTCGGCATTGATATGGAATTGATTGTTGAAATGTGGGCTCGTTCCGAATGCCATACCATTCCACAGATTTTCATTGATGATGCCCATGTCGGCAGCCTGCCAGAATTGCTGGATATGGTTGAAAGCGGCGAAATTGACCGGCTGGCAGCTGATTTCAAAGAAGAATGATTCCCTGCGCCATATAAGGATTTCTGAAAAGGGTGACGGAGTGTTGCCCTTTTTTATTTTTATTGATTTGAAATGGACTGGATCAGTCTTTGACCGCATATGTTCAAGCTCAACGGGTTGCGTCGATTCCTGCCGGTTTTGATGGTTGCTGGCACCTGTTTCCTGTCAGGGTGCTATTTTGCCATTCCGACCATGGTGGAGACCGTCAACCAGAACAGGAATATTGCTGAGGCAGAGGGAGCCGCCCTGGAATCTCCTACAGGTGCCATCAAGCTGTTTGAGCGGACCGATGGCAACCGGCAGGTCAATGCTTATGTCCGTGGCTATAACAGTATGATGGTCGGACAGTGGAGCCTGATGCCGTCCTATCATGTGCTGACCACGAAAACCATGAAGGCTGATGGACGCAGTACGGTGCCTTATCCGATGGTGAAAGGATTGGAATCCGGTATCCAGCAGTTCAGGCAAGGCTTGGCCATGCGTGCAGATGAGGCATCTGAATTGGATACAGCAGTCCAGGAAGCAGTCATTGCCGCTGAAAAACTCCTGATGGACGAGAAGACCAGCCTGCCTTATTTCCGGAACCAAGGTTACCGTCAAGATGGCATGCGGGGGGCAAAGACTGTCCTGCCTATCCTAAAGGGCGATTATGACAGGTTGATTGCTGTCATGAACCGGATTGGTGACCAGCTGCTTGTCCTTCAGAAGCAGGAAACTGAAAGACGCATCCAAGTGTTTGCCGACAACCATGACAAGGTCGGTTATTATGCGGAACAGTGTCTGCTGGATGCACAGGACCTGATGGCGTTCCTGAAGCAGGATGATATCTATAAGAAAAGGATTGGTTACCAGTATGCCGATATCCAGGTCCAGGAACTCCATCGGTCATTGGATGGGCTGAAAACAGCCGCAGGGAAATCTTCAATGGCTTGGGATGAAAACCGGGGATTGGGTGCCATGTACACCCAATTGCATGAATTGGTGGAACTGTATGGTTCATTGAAACAGGGGCAGCGCAGTGTGTCATACAACCGGATGATGCGGCGTTACAGCGATGCTGTCATGCAGTACAACGCTGTTGTTGAAGCTGGACCATCAATCGGGCACTGAATATCGGGAGGATCAACATGACACCTTATGAAAGTTTTGTAGATTGGTTTTCTGACCTGCCATTGAAATACCGGCAGGACCTTGTCTCGGAAATAGGGGCTTATCTGCCTGGTGTTGAGGTCAATCCATTCCACCGGGAATTCCTGCCCCGTTTCTTCGCGCAGTTGGAAGCCATCAGGAAAAAAGGCATGCAGGCGGAACTGGGACTGGTCATCTGTCTGAAAGCCTTGATGAAGCAGTTGGTGAAGATACATGTCTCCGCTTCAGAATCAGACGATTGGAAAAAAGAGAAAGCAGCACTGGATGAAGTGGCGAAACTGACAGGCAGCTGTTCGCTGGCGGAACATGCTTCAGCAAAGGCCTTGCATGTTTCAGAATGGCAAGCGATTGCCTCAGCATGGGAAAAGCTCGAATCAGATGGTATGTCTGATGTAAACATCGCATCAAGTTATCCGATTGCCATCAAATAACCTGTCTGACGAAGGTTTGACTGAATGCTTGGCTCAGCAGGTCAAGCTAGGTATTTTGTCTTCAGCAGGGCAATCTCAACACCATGCCCGGGGGTATCATTCGGTGTTTCCAAACAGAAGGGCAGGTGCCTCAGTTTGGGATGGTTGATGATGCGGGTGATGGCATCCAAGCCAATCGAACCTTTACCGATATTCTCATGCCGGTCTTTATTGCTGGCGAAAGGCGTCATGCTGTCATTCAGATGGATGGCATGAAGCCGGTCAAGACCAATCACTGCATCAAATTCGTCCAGGACATCATCGAGCTTATTGACGATATCGTAGCCTGCTGACCAGACATGGCAGGTATCCAGACAGACGCCCAGTCTTGGATGGTTGCCGCAGTTGTTGATGATTGTCTGGATTTCCTCAAATGACCTGCCGATTTCACTGCCTTTGCCCGACATGGTTTCCAGCAGCAGGGGGGTCTGGAAATCCATATCCAATATCTGTGAAACCACCGCCGTAATCAGTTCAATGCCTTTTTCTGGACCTTGACCGACATGGCTGCCAGGGTGGATGTTGTAAAGGGCGGATGGCGTATAGGACAGCCGTTTCATATCATCAGCAATTGTATCGGCTGCAAATTTCCTGAGACCTTCATCCTTTGCCGCCATGTTCAGGGTATAGGGGGCATGGGCAATGATTTTGGCAAACTGATGCTTTGCCATCAGGTCATTCAGCGCGTTGCAGTCTGCGATATCCAGTTCCTTGGCTTTTCCGCCCCTAGGATTGCGGGTAAAGAACTGGAATGTGTTTGCCCCGACTGAGAGCGCATCCTCACCCATGGCAAGCATGCCTTTTGCAGAGGAAAGATGGCAACCGATGTTGAACATGACGGCATCCTTTTCAGGTATTCAATAGTTGAAAAAGCGGCTTCCTGCCAGCCAAGCCCATTTTATCAGAGCAGGGAATCCATCAGGAATATCTCGACAGGGTTGCCTGTTTCCACATTTCCCTGGTCTTCCGGCAGGCAGATGATGCAATCGGCATCTGTCAGGGATTGGATGATGCCTGAACCTTGGTTGCCAGTGAGGCTGACGTGCAGCCTGCCGTCCTGAAAATGGGTGAAGCCCCGTTGAAACTCAGTACGCCCTGTCTTTTTACGGATGTCAGTCGATGAAATGGCTGTGATTGGCTGCGGATATTGTGGCGCGGTGCCCATCAAGACCAGCAGTGCATTCTTGACAAAGAACAGGAATGAAACCATGGCTGCCACCGGGTTGCCGGGTAATCCAAACAGGACGGTTTCCCGATTCCCTGACAGGATTTTCCCGAATGCCATCGGCCGTCCAGGGCGCATCCTGACCGACCAGAAATCGATTCCCCCAAGTTTTGCCATAACCTGTTTGGTATAGTCGGCGGCACCGACTGACACTCCGCCCGATGTGATGATGGCATCTGCTTTCTGGGCGGCTTTTTTCAATGCCTGCTCCAGTTTTTCCGGACTATCCTCGATGATGCCCATGTCCACTACATCGCATCCCAGCTGTTCCAGCAGGCCAATCAAGATGAAGCGGTTGCTGTCATAAATCTTGCCTGCTTCAAGAGGTTTTCCGATAGGGCAGAGTTCATCGCCAGTCGAAAAAACAGCAACAGACAGTCTCCTGAAAACAGGGACTTCCGCCATCCCGACAGATGCCAGCAGACCAAGATGCTGCGGTTTCAGCTGTGTGCCAGCTTTCAGCATCAAGGCACCTTTCTTCATGTCCTCACCAACAGGGCGGATATTGTCTCCGCTGGTGGCAGCCATTGCAGGAAAAGCAATATGGCTACTGTCAGGAAAATGGACATCTTCCTGCTGTATCACCGTATCGCAATCATCTGGCACGACCGCACCGGTCATGATTTGGATGCATTCTCCAGTAGAAAGTGGCTCAGTAAAAGGATGACCTGCATAAGCATGGCCTACGATTTTCAATGACTGGTCTTTGGAACAGTCAATGGATGTAGCATTGAAAGCAAAACCATCCATCGCAGCACTGTTGAAGGCAGGTACATCTATCGGGGAAACAATGTTTTCAGCCAGGGTACGGCCGTTTGATTGGGAGAGTGGTACCTTTTCACTTTCCAAAATCCTTTCAGGCAGGGAAGCGAGTATCCGCTCCTGTGCCTGTCTGACGGATAAACGGTCTGGTATTGGTGTCATGGATGATTGCATCTTGGTATTCATAGGATATATGCAGAATATTTCTTAGAAATGCCTTTCCTGGTAGGCGGTCAGTTCTTCCAGGGTGTTGATATTGATGAAAGCTTCTTTTTCCTCAAAATGGACTGGCACCGTTTTCAGGGAAGCAAACCATCTGTCCAGTTTATGTCCACCATCCTTGAGATAAGCCTCAAGACGGTGCACAAGATGGCTTTTCATCAATGTGAATACGGATTGCATTTTGGGGATACCATTCTCTTCAGTCATGGCAACAGCAATATCACCATCTGACGTTTCAAGTACCGAGCGAAGCCGTTGGATCAGCTGTCCGTGGATGAAAGGTGTATCGCAGGGAACCGTCGCTAGATAGGGTGTCTGGCAATGCTGAAGCCCAGTCAAAAATCCTGCCAAAGGTCCAGGATAACCAGCAATCGTGTCAGGCAGGACAGGGTAGCCATAGACCTGATAACGGTCGATATGCCGGTTGGCGCTGATCAGGATGGTTCCCACCTGTTTTGCCAGCTTTTCCAAGATATGGACAATCATCGGCTTGCCTTGGAACAGCTGCAAACCCTTATCAACACCCCCCATCCGCCTGCCTTGTCCGCCTGCCAGAATGATGACGGTGACATCATCAAAGGGCATTGACTGGGTAGGGGAAATCAGTAACGTATCATTCGATGAAATCATGGCTTGAAATACGATGGCTGACAAGCTGCCAAATCCACTGCCTGTCTATCTGCCTTGCCAAGGCGTAGTTGACTGGTTCCAGAATCCTCAAACCGTGCAACTGCCAGGATATGCAGTGTATTTCCAGTTGCCGCTGTCATGACGACTGTGCCACATTCGTTGCCTGTTTCATTGAAGAGCGGTGATCCATCGGGGACAGCTGGCAAGGTATCAGTATCAAGTGTCAATCTGCCCTTGAACAGGCCTGATTTGACCGAGCCTCGGTATTTTGCCCGTGAGACGATTTCCTGACCTGGGTAGCAGCCCTTGGTGAAAGAGAGTCCTCCCAGCGGTTCCAGGTTCAGCATCTGTGGCAGGAAACGGTCTTGTACAGCAAGATTGATTCGTGGCATACCAGCTTCGATTTCCGTCAGCCACCAGGCATTTTCATCTGCCAGATACTGTTTTAGTACGGTGGCAGACTGCCGGGCAAAAAGAAGCCAGCGGGGTTTACTGAAGGCATCTTGCCAACGGATTAGGGTACCGGTCTTATCCTCTGTTTTTGCATAGGTTTCAGCAGGAGCATCACCAGAAAGACCAAGAGCTTTCAATGCACAATCGCCATAGATGCCATAGACCTGGTAATCGTCAGAGACATCTGAGACTGACACTTTGTCACGCAGGACATAAAACCGCAGGCGTTTCTGGATAGCTGGCAGGATGTCTTTCGGAAAAGCCAATAGAACCCTGCCATTGTCTTTCCAGACTGTGAAGAGTGCCAGGACACGTCCCTGCGGTGTGCAGTAGGCAGCAAGCCTTGCCTGATTATCACCAAGATGTTCGATGTCGTTGCTCAGCTGACGGTGGATGAAAGGCACTGCATCGGCACCTTCAAGGGAGAGGATACCGATCGAGGTCAATGGAGAGACAAAACCATCTGGGTACTGTGCAAGAATTTCAGCCACAACAACACCTTTTCACTCAAGAAATGCAGAAAATAGAGTATATTCTCTTGCTTATTATAACGGAGCGTCAAAACGGGATGCCGGCGTTCATTTGACATTGCCATGAAGCCAAGAAAGAAAACTGGAAGCGGATTGAAGAAAGCCAAAACCATAAGCAGATACCGTTGGATAATCGGTATTGCTGTGGGGCTGATTGTTATCCTGATTGCCGCTTTTCTGTGTTGGGCATGGATGCCTGTTTTCTCGAAAGGCAAGCCCGTCCGCTTTGAAGTCCAGGCATCCGATACCCTGTCAGATGTGACTGCTCGGATGAACAGTGACAATGACAACATCAATGAAACCCTGTTCAGCATCCTGATGACCATCACTGGACGGGATTCCAACATCAAGCCGGGTCCCTATGATATCCGGGCAGGCGAATCACCTTACCGGCTGATGCAGAAGCTCTCAAACGGCATTTTTGCCATCGAGTCAGTCACCATCATCGAAGGTTGGACATTCCACCAGATGCGCAAGGTCATTGACGCCCATCCAGCTCTGAAACATGAGACAGCTGGGCTTTCTGATAAGGAACTGATGCAGAAGCTGGGAATCGAACATACCCAGGGCGAAGGGCTGTTCTATCCAGACACTTATCAATTCAAGCAGGATGGCTCAGACATCAAGATTTATGAGCTGGCGCATAAGACATTGTTGAAAAAGCTTGATGCGCTTTGGGCAAACCGGAGTCCGAATCTGCCTTACCAATCGGTCTATGAGGCATTGATCATGGCTTCCATCATCGAGAAGGAAACCGGGCACTCAAAGGACAGGGCAATGGTTGCAGGGGTCTTCATAAACCGTTTGAAGAAAGGCATGAAGCTCCAGACAGACCCAACCGTTATTTACGGTATGGGTGACCGGTATACGGGCAAAATCCATAAGGCTGACCTGTTGCGGGATACGCCTTACAATACCTATACCCGCAAAGGCCTGCCGCCAACACCGATTGCATTGCCCGGCAAAGCAGCGTTGGAAGCAACATTCCATCCAGCAGAGACCGATGCCTTGTATTTTGTGGCGCGGGGGGATGGGACCAGCGAGTTTTCCAGCAACTTGGATGACCATAACAAAGCCGTTGAAAAATATATCCTGAAAAAATGACCATCAAGAAGCAAAAAGGCAGGTTCATCACATTTGAAGGCATCGATGGTGCTGGCAAGTCCACGCATATCCAGTTTGTCTCTGGGATGCTGACAAAAGCCGGTATTGACCACATCATCACCCGGGAACCCGGGGGAACACCATTAGGGGAGCAGTTGCGGGAAATCCTGCTTCACCAGAAAATGTCTGTTGCGACAGAAGCATTACTGATGTTCGCTGCACGGCAGGAGCATCTGGAACAGAAAATCCTGCCAGCATTGCAGCAAGGCATCTGGGTGATATCCGACCGTTTTGCCGATGCGTCATTCGCCTATCAAGGAGCTGGCAAACAGTTTTCTTGGGAAAAACTGGAACAGTTGGAAACCTGGGTTCTTGGCGATACACAGCCTGATTTGACGCTGCTGTTCGACCTGCCTGCCGAGATAGCGGAGGAACGGCGTTCAGGCACGCATGAACCCGACAAGTTTGAACAGGAGAAAAACGATTTCTTCCAGCGGGCGCAGGCTGGTTACCTGAAACGTGCTGGAACTTATCCCGAACGGTTCAGGGTCATCGACAGTTCACAGAGCATTGCCGTTATACAGAGCAAAATTGCTGATATCATCCAACCAATGATTGATGCATCGCATTGATTCTTGAAAATCATCACAGCCATCAAGATGGAAAAACAGCTTTATCCTTGGCATCAGAAGAATTGGCAACGTCTCCAGAAAATGAGGAAATCCCTGCCGCATGCCCTGATTTTCCATGGTCCAGAGGGTACAGGCATCGCGGATTTCGCTGAGATATGGGCGAAAACCCTGCTCTGTGAAAATCGCCAGGGAGAGGAACCTGCCTGTGGGGAATGCAGTTCATGCAGATGGTTTGAGCAGGGTTCCCATCCAGATTACCAGCGGTTGACACCAGATGCCTTGGAAGCTGAATCAGACAGTGGCGCTGCTGATGGTGAGGCAGGGGAAGAAACTGCCGGTAAGAAAACCAAACAGGCTTCCATGAAAATCCCCATCAATGCCATCCGGCAGCTGCATGATTTTGTCAATATCACAACCCATCGTGGCGGATTCCGGATTATCCTGATCTATCCGGTTGAAACGATGACAACCGAGGCTTCCAATGCCTTGCTGAAGATGCTGGAAGAACCGCCAGCACAGACCTTTTTCCTGTTGGTGACCAACCAGTTGAGCGCACTGTTGCCGACCATCCTCTCCAGATGCGGGAAACTGGCATTCCCATTGCCTGACAAGGCGGAGGCGTTGGCATGGCTGGAGCAGCAGCAGGTCAAGGATGCGGAAATCTGGCTTGCGGAACAGGGCGGGGCACCATTGGCGGCATTGGAAGCTTCGGAAACCAATCTGAATGCCAAAGAGCATGCCTTGCTCCTGGAAAGCCTGTCAGCCCCCCGTCTGGCGATACTCCTGAAAACAGCAGAACAGTTACAGCGGGTTCCAGTGCGGCAGTCCATCATCTGGATACAGCGTTGGCTCTATGACCTGGTGTCCCAGCGTCAGGCTGACACCATCCGGTATCATCCTCGGCATCAGCAGGTTATCAAGCAACTGGCTCCCAAGGCTGACCTGCAACGGTTGATGGCGATGGTCAAGCAGATGGCGGACAGGCGGAAAACCGCAGAACATCCATTGGTGCCCAGACTGGTTCTGGAAGACATGCTGATGGATTACCTCAAAATATTTTCCGGTTGAGCCAGTCAATTTCGGTAAAATAACCTTTTTGTTCCATAGTAGAAAACAGCGATGTACATTGATTCCCATTGCCATCTGCACTTGCGCGATCTGGCAAAACGGCAGGAAGAAATCCTGGAAAGGATGGAAGACAACCAGGTATGCCATGCCTTGTGTGTCTGTATCAGCCTTGAAGATTTTCCCCAGGCACTGAAACTGGCGGAAAGGAAGCCGAACATCCATGCCACAGCGGGTGTCCACCCGAATCCCCAAGGAGTTGAGGAGCCGACCGTTGAGCGGATCATTGCACTGGCGCAGCATCCGAAAGTTGTTGCAATCGGCGAGACCGGTCTGGATTACTACCGCGTGAAACCCAAGCAGAAATGGCAGATGGACCGTTTCAGGACGCAGATCCGTGCCTCAAGGATCTGTGGCAAGCCCTTGGTCATCCATACCCGCAATGCTGCAGAAGACACCATCCGGATCCTTCAGGAAGAGGGGGCTGGTATTGACAAGGGCGGGTATGCCGGTGTCATGCACTGTTTCAATGAGAACTTGGCAATTGCGCGGGCATCGTTGGATATGGGGTTCTATATCTCATTCTCTGGCATCCTGACTTATCCGGCATCCAAGGAACTCCGTAAAGTGGCAGGTTATGTACCGCTAGACCGCCTGCTGATTGAGACCGATTCACCTTGGCTGACACCCCAGGCATACCGGGGACAGACCAACGAACCAACCTATGTCGTGGAAGTGGCGAAACAGCTTGCTGCAGTCCGGGGTATGACCATCGACAAAATCGGTCAGATTACCGCTGAGAACTATTTCCGCCTGTTCGGCATCAAACCAGATATTGCATAACGGATTCCCTGAAATGTACCGTTCCCTCAGAAAACACTTTTTTATCCGTTTGCTGGCACTGTGCCTTTCGGCTCTCTGCCTGTTTTCTCCTGTATCTGCTGACAGTGTGGATGATTGGTTCATCGCCATCCAGAATGACCATACCGGTAAAGTGGAAGATATGCTGAAAGCTGGATTCGATCCCAATACTGTGGAAACCAAACGTGGGGATACCGGGTTGATCTTGGCGATGCGTGAAGATTCCAACCGGGTGTTTGACCTTCTGCTGGCAGACCCTCGGACGAAACTGGATACTTCTGCTTTCAACGGTGATAACGCCTTGATGATTGCCTGTTACAAGGGGAATGAACAGGCTGTCCTGAAACTCTTGAAAAAGGGGGCGAAGGTCAATAAGAACGGCTGGTCACCGTTGCACTATGCGGCTGCCAATGGCAACAACAACATCGTGAAGATGCTGTTGGTCCGTGATGCGTTTGTCAATGCCGCATCACCGAACGGCACCACACCGGTGATGATGGCGGCAGAAGCAGGGCATATCTATACCGTGAGGTTGCTCTATGACAATGGGGCAGACCTGACCATCACAAACCAGCAGAAGCTGTCTGCCATCGACTTTGCCAACATGAACCAGAACACGGCAATCGCCGAGGGCATCCAGCACCTGATTGAGAAAGAAGAGGAAATGGACAGGATCAGGAATACGTTGCCGAAGTTCCCGTTCTGATTTTTCCACTCTGTCAGGCTTGATTCCTGCGTTTCCGCTTCGGCGTCAGGACCGTTGGCATCCCTTTCGGGAAAGTAGCAGGGTAGTCTGCATTGTAATGCAGTCCCCGGCTTTCCTTGCGTGACAGGGCGCTTTCGACTATCAGTGCAGCGACATCCACCAGGTTCCGCAGTTCCAGCAGGTTCTGGCTGATGATGAAATTCGCATAGTACTCATCGATTTCTTCACGGAGCAGGTTGATGCGGTGCTGGGCGCGTTCCAACCGTTTGGTTGTCCGGACAATCCCGACATAATTCCACATGAACAGGCGCAGTTCGTCCCAGTTATGTGAGATCACAACATCTTCATTTGCGTTCGAGACTTGGCTCTCATCCCATGCCGGCAGGTCAAGGACAGGTTCATCAGGCTGGGAAACGATATGTTCTGCAGCTGCTTTGCCAATGACCAGGCATTCCAGCAGGGAATTGCTGGCAAGGCGGTTGGCACCATGCAGACCTGTGCAGGCGGTCTCGCCGACAGCATAAAGGTTCCTGATATCGGTCCTGCCCTTGGTATCTGTCACCACGCCACCACAGGAGAAATGCGTGGCAGGCACCACCGGAATCGGTTCTTTCGTCATATCGATGCCCAGTTCCAAACAACGGGCATAGATGGTTGGGAAATGGGATTTCAGGAACTCAGGGTCTTGGTGGCTGATATCCAGATGGACATAATCCAGTCCCCGTTTCTTCATTTCAAAGTCAATTGAACGGGCAACAATGTCACGGGGAGCCAGTTCTGCACGTTCATCATGTTCCGGCATGAACCGTTTACCGGCATCTGCCCCGGCATCAGGTGGCAGTTTCAGCAGACCGCCCTCGCCACGCACCGATTCTGAAATCAGGAACGACTTGGCATAAGGGTGATAGAGGCAGGTCGGGTGGAACTGGACAAACTCCATATTGGAAACCCGGCAGCCGGCACGCCATGCCATCGCCACACCATCACCAGTCGAAGTGTCCGGATTGGTTGTATAGAGATAGACTTTCCCAGCCCCACCGGTTGCCAGTACTGTGTGGCAGGCAGAGAATGTCTTGACAACCCCATTTGCCACATCCAGTACATAGATACCATGGCATTGGTTCGGTTGGTCGCTGTTGCCCAGCTTTTCAGAAGTAATCAGGTCAACTGCGCAGTGGTTCTCAAAAAGCTCGATATTCGGGCTGTTCCGGATGATTTTCTCAAGCGTTTCCTGCACCACATGTCCAGTCGCGTCCGCTGCATGGAAAATCCGCCGCTGGCTGTGACCGCCTTCACGGGTCAGGTGATAATCGCTGTTGTCAGAAGCGTCTCTCGAAAAAGGTACGCCTTGGTTGATCAGCCAATCAATCGCTTCACCGCCATGCTCAACGATGAACTGGGTCGCCGCTTCATCGCACAGCCCGGCACCGGCTGTCAGCGTATCCTCGAAATGCTTGGCTGTGCTGTCCAGGACCGGGTTAAGAACCGCTGCGATGCCACCTTGTGCCAGGTTGCTCGAACTTTCCCAGAAAGTCCGCTTGCAGATAATGGCAATCTTGAATGACTGGGGGAGGCGGAGTGCGACAGAAAGACCGGCAAGTCCACTGCCGACAATCACAACATCGTATTTCATGGCTGTTTCCTGAAATGGTTTAATTGGGACAATAGGAGAACTATATGCCAGCCCGATAGGACAGGCAACAAAAAATCCCACAGTAACTGTAGGACTCTTTGGAGAGGACATCATCAAAGATGATGGTGCCAATCAATCAGATGGCGGATGCCATACCGCATTCCTCCGCGGCAGGTCCGCCGAACCATTAATCAGAATGGTTCGATGGTGGGTTCCAGGGAATTCGCGAAAAAGTCGTCAAAACGGGTATGGATGCAGTCACCAAAGTTCGTTGCATAATCCCGTCTGATCCGGAAAATCTTCTTGATGAATTCCTGCTTGAAGACAATCCAGCCCTTTGTCCTTTTCAGGATGGTGATTTTGTTGGTATCCAAGCAACCGCAGCCCCCAAAGACCAATTCACCGCTGTAAACCTTGTTTCCCTTGAAACGGTTTGCCATTTTCATCTCCTCTAAATAATTGATTGACACAAGAAAAAGACACGCTAGTATAACCCTGATAGCCTTTCTGATGCCATAGCCTGAAACACTGACAGCAACATTATTCAACACACTCAAGAGAAGACCATCATGCTGACTGAACTGACCCAGAAAATCGACCGAGCCATAGCGGATAACCTTGAAAACCAGATGACCAGTGGTATTGTGACCCTCGTCTATCTGGAGGGGAAACCCGTATATGCGAAGGCAGCAGGCATGGCTGACATTGAATCAGGCATTCCGATGCAGGAAAACACCTTGTTCCGTTTCGCCTCCATCAGCAAAGCCTTTACCAGCTTGGCAGTGGCAGCCCTCATCGGACAGGAAAAAATACAGCTGGATGATTCTGTCACAACATGGTTGCCGGATTTCTTGCCCAAGCTGCCTGATGGCAGTACGCCAACCATCACCATCAGACACCTGCTGAGCCATATGTCAGGACTCGATTACCGTTGGGCTCAGAAAGAAGACGGTCCCTATGCCACTGCAGGCGTCACCGATGGGCTGGACATCACCGGAATCAGCCTAGAAGAGAACATCCGGCGTATCGCATCAGCCCCATTGGCATTTGCACCAGGAAGCAGTTGGCTTTATTCCTTGGCACCCGATGTCTTGGGAGCCGTCATTGCCAAAGCCCATGGCACCGACTTCCCAACCGCCATGCAGCAACTGGTACTTGAACCTTTGGGCATTACCGACACCGCTTTTTATGTGCCTCCAGAACAGAAAGAAAGGGTAGCTGCGGCTTATTACCTGGATGATGCGAAAAAGCTGACCCGGATGGCGGAAGACCAGTTCCTGACTTCACCCGATGACCGCTATTTCCATTTCTCACCGGAACGGGTTTTCAAGGCAAAGGAATACCCTTCAGGGGGAGTGGGTCTTGTCGGTACCGCGGCAGACCTGATGAAGATTGTCGAAGTCATCCGGACAGGTGATGCACCTTTTGCCCCCAAAGACCTGATTCTCCAGATGTCGGAAAACCAGCTTAACGGCATCGAAGCACGCCCTGGCATGGGTTTCGGTTTGGGGTGGGGCATCCTCGTTGACCCTGTCCGTGCCGAAAACACCCCGCAGACCATCGGTACAAGGATGTGGGGCGGTGTCTATGGTTCGAAATGGTTCACCGACCCGGCAAAGGCCCTGTCGGTTGTCAGCATGACCACCACCGCACTGGATGAAGTGGTCTCGGTCGCAATCCGGAACGCCATTTATCAGGTACAGGCATAACCAGTTACCAAGAGGAAATCCATCGCAGTTCTTTGATATATCAGACCCATTGCAACTGTTTGATAACAATACGTAAAAACTCTTAATTCCAGTACTGATATTTGGTATATTATCATTATCTGTATGTTTCCTTTTTGTACTGCCGTCCTTTCTTGATGTCTGAGTGACTGAGACAGGACGGAAAGTGTGTGTAAACATCAGTCGGATACATGAATTCTTCCTTAGTCAGCTACCATCTCATCTTGGAGGGACACCATGAACAAGATTACAAAACCATCTGGAACAAAGCCAAACGTTGCCTGAGTGTCGTATCAGAACTTGCCAAGTCCCATGGTGGTAGTGGGACTATTGTCAAGACAACTGCCAAGAAAGCCTTCCTGCTGATGTCTTTTACTGCAATGCTTGCCCCGCAGGTCTATGCAACAGAGTATGTGGTAAATGCCGGTCAGACATCAGGTTCTATCACCTTGCGTTATGGAGATACACAAAAGGTCTATGGGACGGCTAACGGCACAAAAGTCAATATATCTGGTGATATTGGGGCAGGAAGTCTACCAATACAGTATGTCTATGCAGGTGGTGTTGCCAACAACACGACGGTCAATGGCTATGGGCGGCAAAATCTCCTCTCCGGTGGCACCGCCAACAATACTACTGTCACTGGATGGAAAAATGATACAACCAATAGTGGCACGCAGAATATCTTTGATGGAGGCATTGCCAGCAATGCAACCATCAATGAATATGGTGTTCAGATTATTTCCAATGGTGGTAGTGCCATAAGTACAACCATCAATTCTGGGGGGAACTCCTACATTTATGAAGGTGGGACTGCCAATAGAACAACAGTCAATGCTGGTGGATATCAATATCTGTCTGGGGGAAATGCATCGGGTACAGTCCTTAGCGGTTCTGGAGGAAGCACATCATGGCTGGATGGCGTCCATCTTACCGCCTCTGAGGAAATCATTTCCGGTACGGCTTATGGAACAAAAATCAATGCTGACGGTCACCAAATTGTTTCCAAAGATGCAGTTGCCAGCAATACAATCATCAGGGGACTTAGTGGAGGCACGAATAACTATGGCGCTGGTTGGCAAAATGTCTCTGGTATCGCTAAGGGAACGACCATCTATGATGGCGGGCGGCAATTCGTTAATAAAGGTGGCGTTGCATCCAGTACCACTATCAGTGGAGGGGAGCAATATGTCCATGAAGGTGGGCGTGCCGAGTACACAACAATCCGTAGCGGTATACAGCAAATTTCCGGCACGGATGCCACTGCCTTCAGTACAACAATAGCTGGTAGTGGGATATTGGAAATAGCCAAAGGTGGCAAAGCAACCAATACAAAAATAGCGGCAAGGGGAGCTATAGAGAAGATTTTCCAGAAAGGTTCTGCCACCGGCACGACAATCACTCAAGGAACTCAAGAAGTCGCAGGCAATGCCTTCAGTACTTCTGTCACTGGTGCCGACAGTATTCAGCATATCCTGTCAGGTGGCAAAGCTAGTGGCACCACTCTTCAATATGGCGGGGTACAGACCATCCAAAAAGGAGGCAGTGCAACAGATACGACACTTATAAGTGCATATCAGGATGTTTATGGGACAGCCAATAGTACAACCCTCATCAGTGCTGCAGATTATGCATTCAAACCAGTCCAAACTGTATACAGTGGAGGTGTTGCCAATAATACAACTGGTTCTGGATCTATAGCCCAAATTGTTTTTTCAGGAGGCATCGCCAATAGCGCAACCTTCACAAATAACCATTCCGACAATGGCTCCAACAAACCTGGTGAAGGACAGAAGATTTATGCAGGGGGTATCGCCAATGATACAACCCTTAATGCGGGTCAACAGGCCGCCGGCTTGCAAAGGATTTATAGTGGTGGTACTGCCAACCGTACAAGGATTAATGGGATTAATGGAGCAACAGTCGGAACAGCTGGCAGACAAGAGATTCACCAGTATGGCAACGCCAATGACACAATCATCAACGGCGGGTTTCAGGGAATTGGCGTAGCATACAATTACAATGGCACAGATTATGATGGCAGTGGTGCTGTTGCCAACCGTACAAGCGTTGGTGGATTTTTCTATTATTCAGATAATGATTCTTCTTATAAATTGAAAGCCGGTAATCAGACGCTTTCGGCTTATGCTGGTGTCACTGCCAACGATACCACACTGAATGTAGGTGGAGCTCAGTTTGTCGAAGGAGGTACTGCCAACACCACCACTGTCAATGCGGGCGGATATCAGTCTGTTCGGGGAGGTGTAGCCAATCACACAACCCTCAACGGTTCTCCAGTAGAGGTGCTCGATAAAGATGGCAACCGTATCGTGGGAGATGTTGATTTTCATTTATATGATGAATTGATTGAGAGCGTTGATGGATTGATTGTGTCAAAAGCCCAGCAGTCTATAACTGATGGTACAGCCATTTCGACTACTGTCAACTCAGGTGGTATACAGCATGTCTATGGTGCAGACGAAGATGCAGAATGGTGGAATGGCGGTACTGCTTTGGACACTACTGTCAACGCCGGGGGTAAACAGTATGTCTATGGCATTAATGGGGCTGTCAATATCGATGAAGGTAAACATGCAGGCATAGCTGAATATACTACCATCAACTCAGGGGGCGAACAGATTGTCTCTTCAGGGGGAATTGCCAATCACACCATTGTCAATGCTTATGGTTCGCAAACCGTCTTGGCAGGTGGTTCAGCCAATTACACTAACGTCTTTAAAGATGGAACGATAACCGTCGAAGCTGGTGGATTCGTCAGTAACGCATGGCTTGAAGAAGGCGCAATCAACCAGATTAATAGCGGTGCTATCACTTCTAATGTTGTCTTAGGCGGAGAAGGTGCTGAGCAATCTATTTCTTCTGGCGGTTCGGCTATTGGGACAAAAATCTTGGCAAATACAAACCAGATAGTCTCTAGTGGTGGTGAAGCTATTGATACGACAGTCACTGAAGGTGGTATCCAGACTTTGGAAACAGGGGCATCCGCAATCAGTTCAACCATTGCCCAAGGCGGAACACTCAAAGTGTTGGGAGCCGCCACCGCAGATGCGCTTCAGAGCAAAGGCGATATCGTATTTGATGGTGGCATAACGATGAATGAAGCGGTGCCGCTCCTCACCGTTACGGGTGAGTCCAGCATCAGAGATTCCACTATCAATGTCAGCAATATCCATGTCAGCAGAATGTTGGATGATGGGACAACCATCTTATTGATAAACGGAAACTCCCTTGATACCAGTAACGTTTCTTTCACGCCAATTGCTGAAAAAGTCGTTCAAATGGATGCTGACGACAATATCCGCCGATATGGTTTTAAAGGGACTATTGCAGAAGGGACAGTTGGGCTGGCAGCAACCCGAGAACTCCTTGCTGGTAAATACATAGAAGATGGTATTTCGATTGGTGATGGCAACATAAGCCTGACTGAATCTATCCAGACGAAAGCCATTGCCGGTGTTTATGCGGAAGGCAACGATGTAGCAACATCAGGCACTGTGACTATCAACGGTGGTGATTATACTTCTCCAATCTATGGTGGTTATTCTAAATCAGGATTAACTTCCAGCAATGCTGTTACCTTCAAGGCAGGGACTCTCACAGGAACAATCTATGGCGGCTACACCCCGACAGGTGCCGTTTCCAGCAACAAAGTCACCATCGGTGGCGGCACCGTCACCAACGCCTATGGTGGCCAGGGTACATCCGGTGCGGTGACGGGCAACAGCGTCACCAAGACAGGCGGCACCGTCAAGACCGCACTGCGTGGTGGCACCACGACAAGTGGCAAGGCAGAGAAGAACACCGTCACCATCTCCGGTAAAGGCAGCAACGGCACCGTCATCGGCGGTTACAGCCAGAAAGGCGCCGTCACCAGCAACAAAGTCACCGTCAGTGGCAGCACCACCAGCAAAGACATCGCAGGCGGGCAGGGCACCTCCGGTGCAATAGCCTCCAACAGCGTCACCTTCAAAGGCGGTACCGCCGCAACCATCAGAGGCGGCTATGGATCCACCGGCGCCGTCAGCAAGAACACCGTCACCATGTCTGGTGGCACCATCACCAACATAGCCGGCGGTCAGGGCAAGAGCAAAACCGTTACCGGCAACGTCGTCAAGAAGACAGGCGGCACTGTCAAGACCGCTTTGCGCGGCGGTTATGCGACAGCAGGTGGTGCCGTCACCAAGAACACCGTCACCATCTCCGGTAAAGGCAGCAACGGCACCGTCGTCGGTGGCTACTCCAAGAGCGGCGCCGTCAAGAGCAACAAAGTCACCATCAGCGGCAGCACCACCAGCAAAGAAATCCGTGGTGGCCAGAGCGCCTCCGGTGCAGTCACCGGCAACACCGTCACCTTCAAAGGCGGCAAAGTCACCGCCAACATCTACGGTGGCCTCTCCACCAAAGGCAAAGTCACCGGCAACAAAGTCGTCCTTGCCAATGCCACCGTCACCAAAGGCGTCTATGGCGGCTGGACCAAGAAGAAAGCCGTCAACACCAGCAACAGCATCGCCGCCAGCGGCGTCAACACCGTTGGCGCCCTTGATGGCTACAAGACCCTCAGCCTGACCGCCGCCAAGGCCAACAAAACCAAAGCCATCATCACCGTCACCGGCAAGAAAGGTGCAAGCTTCAAAGGCAAGACCCTGAGCGTCACAGGGCCTTCCAGCCTCAAGGGCGCCGCCAAGATCAACCTGCTCAAGGCAAGCAAAGGCACCCTCAACCTCACCGGTGCCACCATGAAGCGTGCCGGCACCTTCACCAACACCAGCTGGAAATTCGACAGCAGTGCCGGCAAAGTCAAGAGCCTGGTCATCAACGGGACAGGCAGCACCATCAGCGTCACCAAATCCATCAAGAAGCTGAAACTGCCAGCCTCGGCCGTGAGCCAGGCCACCGTGGCGAAAACATCGGCAGTGTCGACAGGTGCCTCGACAAGTACCGCTGCTGTACAGCCGAATGCAACAACCAGCGTATCCAGCGTGGCATCGACAGGTACGGCATCGGGAAGCTTGGTCAGTACACCGTCCACCTCAGGCAGTACCGTGACAACGGCATCCCAGACCACAGCGCCAAAATCGGCAACTCCGGTAACCGGTGCATCTTCAGGCGGTACAGCATCCGGTACGCTGGTCAGCTCTGCACCGGCAAGCACCGGAACATCATCAGGAGCATCGGACACCGGTACCACAGCTGAAACAACCGGCACCCTGACCGCCACCGTCCAGGCGGCACCGAAACTCAAGGCCATGCGCCTTGCTGCGGCACCGGTCACCCTGTTGGCAGCGGAATCATCAACGGCTGAGGCAGGAAATACCACAGTTTCAACAGACCCAGCCGGAACCGAAGCACAGGGCAATGACGGAACCACCAGTACCACAGAACAGTCACCGTCCAATGATGCGGCATCCGCTTCAGGGAACACCAATACTCAGGGAGCCGACAGTCAGAAGTCAGAAGAAAAGGCACAGACCAAGGCATCCGACAGCAAGGACAAGCCGTCAGAAGACAAGAAGTCTGACAGCAAGACCCAGACTGCATCTGCGGACAAGAAAGCCGAGTCAGACAAGAAGCGGGCTCAGGCCGTTGCAACAACAGAAGAGGAAGAAGAGACCGAAGAAATCGTCGTTGCCGGACAGCAGACCGCCACCGAGAACAGCAAGACCCTCTCCGAGGCACTGCTCGGCACCATCGCCCTCGTCAACCAGGGCACCGAATTCATCGCCGACCAGGGCATGGCCGCCATTGATGAAGCCGCGAAGAGCGGCACCAACGTCTTCGGTGCCATCCATGGCGGGTCCTCCAGGTACGAAACCGGTTCCCACATCGACCTCGACAGCGTCTCACTCATGGCAGGTGTTGCCGCCAAACCGACAGCCAACACCACACTGGCAGGCTTCATTGAAGCCGGATGGGGCAACAGCAAATCCCATGTCAGTGGCGCCAAAGGCAGCGGTGAGCACGAATACTACGGCATCGGCATCGCTGGCAAATACAACTTCGACAACCCGTTCTACGTCGATGGATCCATCCGCCTGGGCGTTGCCAAGACCGACTTTGATGGCCGGTACACCGGAGACAAAGCCCACTACAAGAACGAGTCCTTCTACACCGCGGCGCATATCGGTGGTGGTTATGTCTTCAACATAGCAGACAAGACCGACCTGGACCTGTATGGCCGTTATGCCATCACCTGGCTGGATGGGGATGACGTCAGGCTCCATGACCGTGACAACAGCAGATTCCACATGGGGTCCAGCACCACGCATGCAGTCCGTACCGGTTTCCGTTTCACCGGCGAAGCCACCGACACCCTCAAGTGGAAGGCTGGGTTGGCGTATGAACACATCTTCAACGGGGATGCGAGGGGGAACATCAACGGCGCCAGCCTGGATACGCCGACCTTACAGGGCAACACCGGGATCGGTGAGGTCGGTCTCGTCATGAAGCCGAGTGCGAACAGTCCATGGACATTCGACCTGACGGCGAAGGGGTACGTTGGCGACAGACGAGGTGGTGCAGGCAGCATCACAGCGAAGTATGAGTTCTGATAGCTGAATATGCCTGAAACCAGAAAGACCACGCCACAGTTAAGGCGTGGTCTTTCATCATAAAGGGCAAAACCTATTGAAAGTTCTTTCTGAATAATTCTTTAAATGGATTGAGAATCCTGTACAATCCGGATAATACGCCTATCTGATTTTGGAGTTTGTTGAGAAGTAGAAAAGGGGAACAGACGATGACAGACCAGCATCCGGCATCCGCCGTCTCAGAAGAGGCAACATCCCAGCAGACAAGTTCTGCTACTGCACCGCAGGTTTCTGAGCGGCCCAATTCTGCCACGGCGCCTGCGCAGAATGCCCAGGGCAAAGCCAACCCCCTGACAGGACCGTACTCCGTCCCACCACCCAACATTCCCACCCAGCAGGGGCCATTCGGCATCCGTTATGACTTCAACGATGGGGCAAGGCTGCTGTTGCCACCAGGGGATTGGCATGCGGAAATCATCGACGATGAATCTGGCAACATCATCTTTGCCTGCGACAGTCCTGGCGGCTGGATTACCTCCACCAAGAAATACTTCATCTGGTTCGCCTTCAAGGTCTGGAAAAAAGGGGAATCAAAACCCTGCTTCGAGCATACGATGAACCTCAAGGGGAAAGACGTCCTCATCAGTTATCCAGTTGGCACATTGGGTGACCTCATCGGCTGGTTCCCTTATGCGGAACGCTTCCGTCAACAGCATGACTGCCGGCTTGAATGTACGATGGGACCGCTGATCATCGAACTCTTCAAAGACCAATATCCTGACATCACCTTCTCCACCCCAGAAAACCTCAAGAATAAGACCCCTTACGCTACCTACCGCATCGGACTCTTCTTCAAGGGCAATACAGCATTCCAACCCATCGACTTCCGGAAAGTCGGGCTTCATCGGACAGCCGGTTATATCTTGGGTGTTGACCCTGAAGAAATCGTCCCTAAATTCAAGCTAGGTTCTGAAAGGCAGATCAAGGAACCCTATGTCTGCATCGCCACCCAGGCATCGACACAATGCAAATACTGGAACAACGGCTATGGCTGGCAGACCGTCATCCGGTATCTCAAGAATGCTGGATACAGGGTGCTCTGCATCGACAAGAACGCCACCTATGGACTAGGCTACGTCTGGAACCATATCCCTCATGGGGCAGAAGACTTCACCGGTGACATCCCGCTCCAGAAACGCATCGAATTGATTGAACACGCAGATTTCTTCATCGGTTTGAGCAGCGGTCTGGCATGGCTAGCATGGGGTTGCAAAGTGCCCGTCATCCTCATCAGCGGTTTTACATTGCCCATCTGCGAATTCAAGACACCATACCGTGTTTACAACACCCATGGCTGCATGGGGTGCTGGGATGATGTCAATGAGAACTTCGACAGTTACGACTTTTTTTGGTGTCCAAAATACAAAGGTACTGACCGCCAGTATGAGTGCACCCGCCTGATTACTGGTAGACAGGTCATCAAGCACATCCAACGGGCGATGCGGGATATTGGCAAGGAACCGCCACTGATTGATGAACCCATTGGATGGCAGTCGGTTGGAAAGCAAACACTGTCGGAAAATGAAAGCGGAGCAGGAACTAGGAAAAAGGACCGTTATGTTCCGAGAAGTAAACAACGGAAGTTGTAAGGGCATTCGGTTGAAGATAACACAGCAGGCTGCCGATTATTGGGCAGCCTGTCGTGTTTTATGCCTATCAGTCAGTTATTTCACTGCTGGAAAAGCCGCTTTGAGATGGGCTGTGTAACGTTCGACATCCTTTGCGATTTCCGGCGCCTTGATGACGTCATTGCACATGAAAGTCGGCAGGGGAGACATACCCACGAACTGGTTGGCTTTATGGAAAGGGAAGAGCACACCATCGATGCCTTTTCCTTCGAAGAACTGTTCAGGGTCAGTGAATGCCTGTAACGGAGCATTCCAAGTCATCGAGAACATATACCGCTTGCCTTGGCTAAGTCCGCCTGAACCATAAAGTTTTGCACGGTCAGCACGGGTCCGTCCGTCGTTTTCAAAGAGCTTGCCATGCCCAGTGATGAAAACTTCGTCAACGTATTTCTTCATAATCCAAGGGGCTTCCATCCACCAGGCAGGCATCTGGTAGATGATGGCATCTGCCCAGACCAGCTTTTCGACTTCTTCGGGGATGCTGTAGCCATCGTCAATCCGGGTTGTCTTGACTTCATAGCCTAAGCCTTCTAGGGTTTTCTTGGCGACTTCCGTCAGATAGTCGTTCAGTTTGCCTTTCGATCCTCCCAGTACTTTCGAGGCGTTGAGAATGAGTACTTTGTCCATCATTTTCCTTTCAGCATGTCTGTTGATCGACTGTCCCATCCAGATGGAACAGCGGTATGTACCTTTGAATCCAATCTGATTTTATCGTATCTCTTGATGGCATTAATGGCATCTGCTCAGATTTTTTATAAGAAACAGCCTGAAATAATGGTTTTAATCATATGTTATTAAACATTAAAACTGTTTTTCTTTCAAAAAATGTCCGTTTAGTCCATATGCAAAATATTGCATACACTGTACCAAAAAAGCTATGTAATGCATGGTCTATTTAAAAAAGTCCTAGCTGTCTCAATATATGTAATAAAATAATAACGGTGTGATAGCCATTTCCACTGCCACCGGTTTCGATACAACAGGAGGAAGCAATGACGATGACGCAGCATGCAGAACTGGAAAAAAGTCTCTGTGAGTGGTTCATCCTGTTTGCACAGAAATCCAAGGAAACGAGCAAGATGGCAGGCAAGGCGCGTTTCTACCCAATCATCCTCAATTACAAGCATTCCCTCAGAAATGAATTCATCAAGGAGATGAAGCCTGCGGATACGGATTTTTCCGAAGATTATTTTCTGGAAGTTGCCCAGAAGATGGTTGAATCTGCCCAGGCGCAGTTCGGGGAAGAGGAACCGACCATCAACCAGATTGCTTCCCTGTCAGCAGTCGGTTGATTTCCAAAAGGCTGCCACAAAAGACATGGCCTGCATGAAGCAGGCCATAATCATTTAGGAAATCATCTGGAAGGAATATCAAGGATTTTCTGCGTTTCCTTCCATGATTTCCTCAACAGTCTCTTCGATGGTTTTCTCAACTTTGTCAGGGATTGCCGTCTTGTTCTTGGCGATGATCTGCTGGACCTGTTCATCGTTCTGTTCCCAGCCACCGCCGAGAGCCAGGAAGATGGCAATCTGGTCATCAGCCAGTTGGGCACTGGATGCCGCATAGGCAGCCTCGGCAATCACATAAGCCCGTTCTGCATCCAGTTTTGACAGGAAGTCGATACGGCCATGCTTGTACAGGCGGCTGGTCTGGGAGCTCGCCAGGGCACTCTGGTCGCGTGCCGCTTTCAGGGAAGCATTGCGCTCCAGTTCACGGGCATAAGTGGTCAAGGAACTTTCCGTTTCACGCAGGGCATTCAATACGGTGGCATCGAAGCGGGCATAGGCTGCCTGGGTATCTGCTTCAGCTTCTTTGATACGTGCCCTGGCTGTGCCGGTGTCTGGGATGGTCCAGGAAATCAGTGGACCGAATCCCCAACGGTAGGTGTTGGTTTCCCCGAAATCAGAAAGCCGTGATGTGATGCCGCCGGAAAGCCCCAGATTGATGCTGGGGTACAGGTCAGCGGTTGCGACACCGATTTTGGCATTGGCGGCTGCAAGGTTGCGTTCAGCCTGCCGGATATCTGGGCGGCGGCGGATCAGTTCTGCGCCATCACCGATGGGAATCGGCTGCTTCAACTGGGGAATCCGGCTGCATTGACCGACTTGACTGACCAAAGCTGTTGGGACTTCTCCTGTCAGCACGGAAAGCCTGTAGATTGCCAGGCGCTGCTGTGCCTGCAAGGGGGGAATCGTCGCATTCATCGATTCGTATTGTGCGGCGACACGTGCGACTTCGATGACTGATGAACGTCCTGCCTGGGCAAGCTGTTTGGTTGTCCGATGGAAATCTTTCAGCAGACCGGCAGACCGTTGGGCAATCTTGACACGGTAGGCTGATGAACAGGCATCAGCATAGGCTTTGGCAGTGTCTGCTGCGACAGTGACCTGTACCAGGTCATAGGCAGCTTGGGCGGCATCAGCCGAAGCGCTGGCAGATTCAATGCCACGGGATATCTTGCCGAAGAGGTCCAGTTGATAGGAGACATTGATACCGGTATCACCGGTCCATTTATCGGCATAACGGTGGGGGACACCATTGGCTGCTGCGGAGGAACGTCCGAATTTCGGCTGTGCTGAGAGGTCAACCTGGGGAATCCTGCCCATTTCGACTTCTTCAAGGACAGCGCGGGAACGGGCAAGGTTGGCCTGTGCAATACGCAGGTCGGTGTTTTCCGCCAGTGCCTTTTCAATCAGGCTGTTCAGCATCGGGTCATCATAGAGCCGCCACCAATGGTCAGGCAGGGGATTCTGGGAGAAAGCCCTGTTCTGTCCAGAAGCAAACGGTTCTGCTGTGTCAGCTTTGTTGACCACAGCGTCTTCTGGAATCTTGTAGTCAGGTCCCACCGTGACGCAGCCTGTCATGGCAAGGCTGCCCAAAGCAACCAGCAGGGAAGCTATCAATCTGTTCTGTTGCATGGCTTGTTCCTTTATTTTGCCTGCTGTTTGTCAGAAGATTCGTCTGAAGGGATGACTTCCACCGTGACAGTCTGGCCAGAAATCAGCTTGACATTGTCAGGCAGGTTGTCGAAATCGACCCGGACAGGGATGCGCTGGACCAGACGGACCCAGTTGAATGCCGGGTTGATGTTCTGCATCAGCCTGCCACCAGTTGTCCTTTCACGGTCTTCGATACCACGGGAGATGCTGTTGACATGGCCTTCATAGACTTCGTCATCAGCCATCAGCTTGATTTTGGCCTTGTTGCCGACTTTGATGCCAGGAAGCTTGGTTTCTTCAAAATAGCCTTCGACATAATAGGAATGCCGGTCAACCAATGCCATGACTGCCTTGCTGGCGTTCACATAGGAGCCTTCACGCAGGTCAAGGTTGGTGACTATCCCATCAACAGAGGCGACCACGCGGGTGCGGTCCAGGTCAAGCTGCGCCTTGTCCCGGGCGACAATGGCCTGCATCAGCGTTGCACGGGCTGTATCGACTTTTGTCCGTCCCTGTTCGGTGACTTCGGTAGCGACCAGGTCTGACAGGGCTTCATTACGCCGGGATTCGCGGATAGCCTGTTCCAATGCGACTTTGGCAGAGGCTTCAGCGGCTTTTGCCTGACGCAGCGCCAGTTCAAAACGGGAACGGTCAATCTCGAAGAGGACATCACCGGCGTTGACGACCTGGTTGTCCTTGACATTGACCTTGGTGACCAGGCCTGAGACATCCGGTGCAATCTGAATGACATCCGCCTTGATGCGGCCGTCTCGGGTCCAAGGGTCATTTTCATAATGGACCCACAGCCGCCAGCCGACAAAGACAGCCACTAGTACAATGGCGATGGTGATGATATAGCGCCTTGCGCCGGTAAAGAAATTAGCATTCATAGTAAGACAGACCTGCAAAGATTGAATAAAACGATACAGACACCCAGGACAACACAGAACATGGCGATGTCAAAGAGGGGTGGATGCCAGACATGACGGTAGAAACCGATCCTTGCCAGCAGGCGGGAAAGCAGCCTCGTTGCAAAGATGGCAACCAGCGATGTAACCATCAGCCAGGGAAAATACATACCGAAAAAACTGAATTCGCCAATCATACAATCTCCATTGGATGTAGCGTTTGAGGGTAATAGGGGGATGCATCCGGGAAAAGGTCGCTCCGGATACTGGTCAATGCGGCGACAGCTGCCTGTTTACGGACAGGGGATGCCATCATGCAGAGCTGGTGCATCAACCGGTCGATATCCGTCAGCAACCCTGGTTCCTTGCCTTTATCCTGGGTTTCTATATAGTCCGATACAGTTCCAAGGAAGTTGTGGATGCTGATGCCATTGCGTTCAAGCCGCGACTGCATAGACCTGAGCCTTGCAATATTGATGCCCAGGCGCATCTGGCGGACCAGGGCATCCAGTGTCATACCTTCACGGGTGTCGCGGTCAGTCAACCTTGGTGCCAGCAGATTGACCCGGTCAACCATCTTGACAATGGTCTGCAGGACAGAAGGAGCCCGCTTGTTCTTGGTCAGGTTGACGATGTCTTTCCGGATGTTCCGGATCAGTCTGCCGGTTGTCCATGCATAATCGAAGGAGCGGAAAATGACCGCACAGAGCAGGCAGAGTGTGATGCCGCCGCATTGTGCAAATCCCTGACCATTGATGAAAGAAGTCATGTTCGCCATATCCAGGTCATACATGGTTGTGGTGGACCAGATGCCCATCATGAAAATCGTGCATCCCAGGCTGATTGGACGTCTGGAGATAAATATGGAAGAAATAAAAATCACTGGGGCAAAGCACATAATCAGCATTTCAAAGCTGTGGGCGGAAAACATCACGACCAGGACATAGAAATAGGCGGCAGGCAATCCGATGATGGTGAACCTGAGGATGGTCTTCAGGGCATAGACCGAATTGTCATTGACAACAAACGAGATGAAAAAAATACTTGCCATGGTCGGGGCGACAAAGCCGGCGTTCCAGCCACTGGCGACCCAGATCAGCATAATCAGTGTAATCGAGACACCACCTGCAACTGCGACATAAGTATTGAGCGTAAGGTCCTTATGGAGAACGGAGAGTGGCAATGGCATTTTCTTAGGCATCCTGTCAAACCTGCCTTCAATCGCATCATCGATGGCACGCCGCCGGGTTTCACAGCCTTCGCAACCGGAAATCAGTTTCTCAATATCAGTGACCAGCCGGACAATCTGTGTATCGACCCAAGAAGATTCCCCATTGATGTCAGGGACAATCTGCTTGGCTGTAAGCCGCATCCTGTCTGCAGAAGTGGTTGAATAATCCCGTTTGTTGATCCATTTGGAAAAATCTGTGATGAATTCCTCAACTTTCTCAGGCATTTTTCCAGATTTCCGTAGGGCGGTCAGGTTCTCTTCAATCGAACTGACGACCGGAATCATGGTGGTCAACCTGTCCTGCAGCATACGGATGCCGTTGATGGCCCACCGTTCATTGGTCACGTCAAAAGGCAGGTTGGCGGTCAGTATTTTCAGGCTGCTTAACAGGGTAACGGCTGACACGTTGTTTTTAGGATCCCGGACCTTGCCGGTCATGACATCACAAGCCCATTGCCTCAGGGATTTCCGCACATCATCAAGCTGACTGACAACACGTGGACCGATTTTGCTTGGGAAAATCAGGCTGTGACAGAGGATGGCTGAAAGGAAGCCGATGCCGGTTTCTATACCACGTGACCATGCAGTGTCCATGATGTACTGGACGTTGATGAACTTCATGTCAGCGATGATGCTTGCCATGATGACAGGGACTGTCCAGCCTGCAACAGTGAAGGTGTAGGCACTTGTCGTGCGCCTCAGCATCGAGATGTACAGGCAGATACCGATCCATGCGCCTGTCAGGATGCAGAGGATCCAAGTGTAGTTGATGAATGAGATGATGAAGACAGATGCAACGACAACCCCCAACAGGGTGCCAAGGAAACGGGACAGGGAACGGACAGCAATGCTGCCTGCGGCTACCGGCAGGGAAAGGATGGTGGTTGCCATCGGAGCCCAGTATGGGCGGGGTTGACCGGTCGCCAATGCGACATACATCGCAAGCCCAGCCGCGCAGACGCACCTGAAGGCGAAAAGCAGTTCGTCTTTTGTCGGCCATTTCAGGAAGTGCTGCAGCATTATCCGTTCCGTCTGATGGATTCACCCAGTTCCCTGAGTACTTTCAGGGATACTTCCAGTTCAGCTGGATTGATGTTCTTGAAAAGACCGGCACGGAAAGGGCGCATGGCGGCAAGCAGCACCTCAATGCGTTCACGCCCGCTTTCAGTCAGGGAAAGCAGTTTTGCCCGACGGTCGCTTTCATCCTCCTTGCGGGTCATGATGCCAGCCGCAATCAGCTGGTCAATCACCCGGACCACCGAGGATGGGTCAAGCCCAAGGGCGTTAGCGATTTCACCGGGACGGACACCATCCCCTATCTGGTAAATCAGGGCGGCAGGCCAGGCTGTTGCCTGGGAGAAACCGTATTGAGTCGCCACACGGTCACCAGCGGTTTTGTAAGCCCGTGCAACCCGTGTCAGCTCATGGCAGAGCAGCATCAGCAGGTCATCGTATTCAGATGGTTCGGTTTTATTCATAGGGTCAATATTTGGCATTCAAACTATTGCGAAGCACATTATTAATATCTCAATAATTGCTGTCAACAATAATCTAGGTTTTCTGCTCCCCGTCAGTAGAAACCGTTGCATCCGGTACATAGGGGGTTGCCGTCGGGAACAGGTCACACCGGATGCCTGTCAGTGCACAGACTGCAATGTTCTGCTGGTTGTTTGCAGGTAGTGATGCGGCGTCATACAGTGCTTTGTCGATATCTGGCAGAAGCGCCTTGAAATCAGCTTCTGGAATTTGCTTAGCTGTTCCATAATAATTGGCTAGTTTTGCAATCAGGTTCCTGAAAGGGGAGTCACCCGGGAAGCTGAGGTGTGACTCCGCCCGCAGAAGGCGCGTCATATTCATGCTGACCCGCAGGTCCAGCAGGATATTGACCGCAGACTGCAGGGTTCCTGACCGTGAAGCTTCATGGTCCTTCTGGGCAATCGCAAGGCGCGGGGCAATCAGTGAAATCCCATCGACCATCTTGACCGCTACATTGACAGGGGAAGGGATTGTGGTTGCTGTCGCAAGGCTGGAGATGTCCTCCCAGATGCCTTTGACCACACCACGGATGAACGACTGGATGGAAACTGAACGGCAGATACCCATGAAAATGATGGAACACAGGATACCGATACACTGGGAAATCTGGACGTTGATGAATGCGGTCATATTCGCTGATCCGTTGTCGAACATCGTCAGGGTTGCCATTGTCGTGAAGAACAACGGGATGGAGGTCAGGCTCTTGAAGGGCGACTGGAGGTAAGTGCCGAAATAGATGAAGAACGGGAAGCAGACCAGCATCACCATCTCCATGCTATGTGCGGAAGGGAACAGCCAGAGCAGGTAAAGTCCTGCCGGGATGGCAGAAAGGGCAGTCATCCAGAACTGCCATTTCAGCAACGGAACCGGGGTATCAACAGCAGAAAAGAACAGGCAGTACATGCCGCCCATCATCGGAGCTGCCCACATAGCATTCCAGCCAGAGACAATCCACATCAATGTCGTCAATGTCACACAGGAGAAAGCGGCAAAGGCAGAAGCCCATGCTTTCCGTTTGTCCACCATCAGGGACATCGTGGAGACCTTGCGTTCCTTGGCTTCAATAGAAGGTTCCTGTCCGGCAAGTCCCTCATTGACCCGACGTCTCAGCCCGAAACAGTCCTCAGAAATATCAATCAGATAATAAAGCTCGCTGGTGAAGTTCGCTGCAAGCATATCATTCCAGCTGGAGTTCTTGGTAATGACAGGGATGATGCTGTCAATCTGGCGCCGGAGCCTGACCGCTTCAGCATAGGGATTGTCACCGCCTTTGGCAATCCAACTGGAGATGTCATCCAGCAGGTAACGCACTTCCTCGGGAATTCCTTGCTCAGTCTTCACAAGATACCGGATTCGGTCATCAATGGCGGAAAGGACAGGCACAAGCGCCGCCAAGTGGTCCTGCAGGGAACCGAGGATATTATGTACCCAACGCAGGTTGTTTGCCTCAAACGGGATATGGGTCGTCAACATCCGGAGTTCAGTGATTGTCGATGAAAGCGTGTTCAGGTTCGGACGCTGTGCAGTGATGGTACGCCGGTAGTCGATGATGTTCCTGATATTCTGCGCTGTATCCTTCAAAGCCTGGTCAAGCCGCTGGATCACGACATTGCCTGCCCGTGTCGGGAAAATCAAAGCATGTGCCAATGCCCCGCAACAGACACCCACACCGATTTCCTGGACACGGTTGATGGCCATATCAAAGAAAATCGGCAGGGTAATCTGTGACGAATCGCTCATTGCCGGCATCGCGACAATACCAACGGTATACCCCCCCAACAGGAAAGCATATGTCCTGGGAGAACGGTCATGCAGGGCGACAAAAATCCAGAAGCCGTACCAGAGACCTAGGGCAAGGGCAGCCAAGATAGAATAGTTGAAAAACAGGGGAAGCAGCAGCACGATGCCAAATGCACCGATGGTCGAACCGATGATACGGTAAAGTGCCTTTGATGCAGTCGCTCCCGCAAATGTCTGGACCGTCACATAGGCAGAAAGCATTGCCCAGAAAGGGCGGGGCAGCCCAATCCGCTGGGCAAGGTAGAACCCAGCCATTGCTCCGATGAAGGACTTGAGGGAAAACAGCCATTCATCCTTTGTAGGGATGTTGAAAAAGTTAAATTTCAGCATCCCTGTATTTCCTGATGGAATGGTTCAATATCTGGAAAACCTCGGAACAGATGGCAAACTGCTCCTCAGTCATATCTTTCAGAAGTGTATTCCTGAGATGGGTGAGTTCCGCCTCAAGAGGGGGAACAATCTGATGGCCCTGTTCAGTCAGGAAAAGCAGTTTTGCCCGCCTGTCCGTCGTATCGTCACGCCGTTCAACATAACCGGAGGCAACCAGGTTATCAATAAGCCTGACAACAGAAGAAGGTTCCAAACCAACTTCTTCAGCGACAACAGAAGGTCTGACCCCATCGCCTTTACGGCTGATGGCGAGCACAGGCCAGGCGATTGCCTGGGTTAAACCATATTTCGCAGCCAGTTTGTCGCAAAGTGACTTGTAGGAACGTGACACACGGGTGAACGTGGTCATCAGTTCCATCAAAGACTGTTCTTTGGCAAGCATAGAATATTCGTATAGCAATAATGTGGATGAATATTATTCGCATGCAAACTAAATTGTCAATTTAAACCATACTGATAAAGCTGTTTAGTTGGTGGTTTTGACTCAGTTGACAGAAGAAAACAACACGTTATGCTTGTCATGTATTTCCTTCGGAATTTTCTGGATTCAGGAGAGGGCAGTCATGAAGTGTTTTTCCCGATTATCAAGTGCTGTTGCCATAGCAGGCATGCTGTGTTTTATTGGCACCGTATCAGCCCAGGATGGAACAGTGCCATTTGAAAAGCTCCAGTCTGGCTGGCATCAGAAAACCATTCCAGTCAAAAATGGAGAGTCGAAACCAAGCATTGAGGTTGCTGTGACAGGATTCTGTGAAGCATGGCGGACAGATGTCTGTGATGATGTCCTGCTGTACATGCGGAATCCAAAGCGTTTCAAGAGCCTGTACAACCAGGACAATGATGCCGCATATGATGTGACCATTGACCGTGCCAATGGTTTTGTCATGGCAAATGATGAAGGCGGGGAC
>JAHAYL010000042.1 GCA_018384065.1 Oxalobacter sp. | reverse complement strand
TTCGTTTCTCTTGCTTGCGCACGGGAACGCAGGCGCCCACACCTATCATCTGCCTCTTTGTTAAAGACCTTTGCCGCCTCCACAGCGCGTTGTGGCTGTTTCGTAAGCGGAGAATTGAAATTATGACCCCTTTAACCATGAACGTCAACACTTTTTTAATCGATTTTTCAACATTGACTTAAAAACAACCTTCATCGTATTAAAAAATGTCTTTTTCCCGTCACATAAAATCCAGATTCCTCAAAATTGTGTGCTTTCCTGAAATTAGCTGACAGTTCCTTTCTTCTTTCAGTTCAAAGCATACTGCTTGCAGGAATATCCATTTTTCAGGGATAATATCCAACTGAAAGGGAAGCACCTTGACAGGCATCAACCAATGGCGGGTCACTATCATCGGCAGAGCACAGAAGCAACGGGAAAAACTGCCCGCGAAAATCGGTGTGGCGTTTGAACTGTTGGTTGCACAGCTCAAGAGGCATGGTCCTGAAGCTTCCGGATGGCAGAACTATGGCAAGCTGAAAGGCAAGAAAGACTATTACCACTGCCATCTGAATAAAGGTAAGCCCCGTTATGTGACTGTCTGGAAAGTCACCGATTATGAAATCAGACTGATGGAGATAAGATATGTTGGCACCCATGAAAACGCAGACTACCGGCGGATCCACTGAGATTACATTCACGGTACCCAACGAGATGGTGGACAACGTCACTGCCATCATCCAGAACATCCTCAGCCTGACGCAGAAGAAAAGCGGCGAAGAAATTGAAGATGACAAAGTCTATCCGATAGAGCAGTTCATGGATGAAATCACCCCTGGGCGAGCATTGCTGGGACTCCGCTACCGCGAAGACCTCACTCAGAAGCAGTTTGCCGAAAAACTCGGCATCAAGCAAAGCCACGTTTCCGAGATGGAAAACAACCGCCGCCCAATCTCCCTCCAGATGGCAAAGAAAATCAGCAAAATCTTTGGTGTAGGTTATAAGGTTTTCCTGTAAAGATGGTGAAGCATGGCATCAAGGCAAAGCCATCATCTCCATCATTTACCGCTAAACATCAAACCCGCTGTCATCATGCGTTCCACATAACGGGCAATCAGGTCGATTTCAAGATTGACCTTTGTCCCTGCTGCAAGATGCTTCAATGCTGTGACCTCAACGGTATGGGGAATCAGATTGATGGAGAAACGGCAGCCTGTCGGGACATCTTCCACGCTGTTGACCGTCAATGAAACCCCATTGACCGCCACCGAGCCTTTATACGCCAGGAATTTCCCCAGTTCATGAGGTGCCTCGACCACCAGTTCATGGGATTCAGCAACCGGTGCGAACCGGACAACCGTCCCGATGCCATCGACATGCCCAGAGACAAGATGCCCGCCCAGACTGTCGCCAAGCGCCAGCGCCTTCTCCAGGTTGACTTCACCAGGTCTATCCAAGCCGGAAGTCCTGTTCAGGCTTTCACGGGAAACATCCACCTTGAATCCCTGGGCTGTCTTCTCAACGACCGTCATGCAGGCACCATTGATGGCAATGGAATCCCCGATACGGACATTGTCCATCGGCAATGCACCTGCATCAACATCCAGACGGACACCGGCATCACCGCCTTCTGACTGTGGCGTGACGGAACGGATTCTGCCGACCGCTTCGATTATGCCTGTAAACATTTTCAACCTTTCCTGTTCTTATCCAAGACCCTGGCAACAATCCGCAGGTCGCCGTCAATCTGTGTCACTTCCCGGATATCCAATGCAATCCGGTCATCCAACGACGGCAACGCACGGATGCCCAGCATATCCCTGCCCCTGCCCAGGCAGCATGGCGCCATATAGAGCAACAGCTCATCGACAAGCCCTGCTTCCACCAAAGCGCCTGAAAGGGTTGCACCGGCTTCAACATGCACTTCATTGATTTCCCGCTCACAGAGGATCCGCATCATCTCATCAAGGTCAACCCGACCGGTATCATTGATGGCGGCAAAAACCTCCGCCCCCTTTTCCTTGAGCGCCTCGATCCGGAGCGGGGAGGCATTGGCGGCAAACAGCCAGACCGTGCCCTGCGCCAGCACCTTGGCATCCAATGGGGTTTTCAGATGGCTGTCCACAACAATCCGGACAGGCTGACGGACCACTTCCGGCAACCGGACCGTCAACTGCGGGTCATCGGTCAGCACCGTCCCGATACCCGTCATCACCGCATCCGCCTTCATCCGCCAGCGGTGCCCATCCAAACGGGCGGCCTCCGAAGTAATCCATTGACTCTCACCGTTTGGCAATGCCGTCTTGCCATCCAGGCTGGCGGCAATCTTGACCCGTATCCAAGGCCGTCCCCTTTCAATACGGGACAGGAAACCCAGATTCATATCACGCGCCTGCTGCTCAAGCACGCCGCACAGCACCTCAATACCTGCTTCCTGCAACCGCTTGAACCCTTTGCCTGCCACCTGTGGATTGGGATCCTGCATCGCCGCCACAACCCTGCCAACCCCGGCACGGACCAACGCTTCCACACAAGGTGGTGTCCGTCCATGATGGGCGCAGGGTTCCAATGTGACATAAACTGTGGCATCCTGGACATCCTCGTTCATGGCAGCCGCATTGTCCAATGCCTCAATCTCTGCATGGTTGCCGCCAACAGGCTGGGTGAACCCTTCACCGATAATCCTGCCATCTTTCACAATCACACAGCCAACACGGGGATTCGGGGATGTCCTGATAGAACACCGCTCCGCCAGCTCCAGCGCATGACGCATGAAAAACACATGCTCAGACATGGCAGATGCCTCTTCAACCTGCTTTGTTTCCATAGGAACCTTCCCTCTCAGACTGGTGTACGTTGAAAGGATTTTACCGTATAAAAAAACCTGCGGGCATCTTGCAACCCGCAGGTCCTGATGTTTCCTGCCATCCTGAAGATGGCACCTGGCACCGGTTATTTCTGATAGACAGGGAAAGCTGCTGTCAGTTTCTTGACTTCTGCCGTCACACGGTCAAGAACAGCCTTGTCGGTATGGTTCTCAATCACATCTGCAATCAGGTTGCCGACCAATGCCACCTGTTCTTCCTTGAAGCCACGGGTTGTCATGGCAGGGGTACCCAGACGGATACCGGAAGTCACAAACGGTGATTGTGGGTCATTCGGCACGGCATTACGGTTGCAGGTGATGTGGCACTGTCCCAGGACATCCTGTGCCAGACGGCCGGTCACACCCTTGTTCTGCAGGTCAACCAGCATGACATGGGATTCAGTCTTGCCAGAAACAATATTGAAGCCACGGGCAATCAGCGTTTCGCACAGCACCTTCGCATTCTTGACCACCTGCTGCTGGTATTCCTTGTATTCAGGCTGCAGCGCTTCCTGGAAAGCCACTGCCTTGCCGGCGATGACATGCATCAGTGGACCGCCCTGCAGACCAGGGAATACGGCTGAATTGATCTTGCGTTCCAGCTCTGCTTTCATCAGGATGAAACCACCACGGGGACCACGCAGGGACTTATGGGTGGTGGATGTGACCACATCAGCATAAGGGACAGGATTTGGATAGACACCAGCGGCGATCAGGCCGGCGTAATGCGCCATATCAACCATGAAGAATGCGCCGACTTCCTTGGCAACCTTGGCGAACCGTTCAAAATCAATCTTCAGGGAATAAGCAGAAGCCCCTGCGATAATCAGTTTAGGCTTATGTTCACGGGCCAGTTTTTCCATCTGGTCATAGTCGATGACACCATTGGCATCCAAGCCATAAGAAATGATGTTGAACCATTTGCCAGACATATTCAGTGCCATGCCGTGTGTCAGGTGGCCGCCTTCAGCCAACGACATCCCCATGACCGTATCGCCTGGATTCAGCAATGCCAGGAACACTGCCTGATTCGCCTGGGAACCGGAATTCGGCTGGACATTCGCGGCATCAGCGCCAAACAGCTTCTTGACACGTTCGATGGCCAACGCTTCAGCGACATCGACAAATTCACAGCCACCGTAATAGCGCTTTCCAGGATAGCCTTCAGCATACTTGTTGGTCAGCTGGGTACCCTGAGCTTCCATGACCGCAGGAGAGGTATAGTTCTCAGAAGCAATCATTTCAATATGTTCTTCCTGACGGCGGTTTTCCTGCTGGATAGCAGCCCACAGCTCTGGGTCAACCTTGGCTATGGTATGGTCTTTAGCAAACATTTCTGCTCCAAATCTTATTCTTGCAAAAGGGGGAAACAACTGAACGGCCACCTGACCGTTCCCAAAAATCAGACCGCCCTTTCCAGTGGTCCCACACAGCAAGACAGCGCACAGAAGCCACCCAGACGGTCAAAATGAAAAAATTAGCGGAATATTCTATATAAATCAACGCCATTAAACAAGCACGGGAAAAGCGGGAATCATTGCAACCGCCCCTTTCCCTTTCCTTGGAGAATCCTTCCAGCCAAGCCCCGTACAATAAGGACGTTGACAACATTCCATCCCCCTGCATAATCTGACAGTGACATCAACAACCCTTTCTTCTGCATTGATAGAAGTGCATATGAAAAAATTACTCACAGCAATACTGATGGTTTCCGTAGCAAGCTTATCAACCCAAGCACTTGGTGCAGGGGAAAAAATAAAAAGCAGCCCCAGCGGAACCAGTGAGGCAAAGATAATTGAAGATGCAGAGAAAGCAATCTCTTTTTATGTAAGTGATTCTGCTTCAGCTAAATTCAAATGCGTTTCCTACCATAAAGACACCAACAAGGTTGTTGGATTGATAGACTGGAAAAACCATGTAGGAGAATATACTGGATATGTATCTTTTACTGTCAGATTGAATGATGATGAAACACCTGATACATCATCATCTGAAACAAAGATACACCCTATTGAAGACCCAGCGTTCAATAGACTGGTTTGCGAAGACGCAAAGAAAGCAGAATAATCCTTTAACTCAATGTTTTCCCAACCCTCAGCACGACAGGAGTCAGCATATGCCAACCATCAACATCCAACTCTTCGAAGGACGCACCATCGAACAGAAACGGGAACTGGCGAAAGCCATCACCGAAGCAACCGTGAACACCCTCAAATGCAGCCCTTCCGCTGTGGACATCATCATGACCGATGTCAAGAAAGAGAACTGGGCAACCGCAGGTAAGCTCTGGTCTGACCAGTAACCGCCCCAACCAGGACATCTACTGGCAACCGCTGATGGCACAGCCACCAATGGTTGCCTATTTGTTTTGTGAGGCAGGGACCTCATCCTCACTGTCATGACGCCAGAACCGGGTAAGCAATGGCTTCACCGTTGCCCCATGCATCACAATCGACATCGTGATGACAATCAGCACCAGATGGATCAGCTCCAATGCCAACGGTTCAGCAATGCCATTGTTGATGACATACATCAGATAATAGAGCGAGCCGATTCCCCTCACACCAAACCAGGCGGAAAGCCCCTTCACCCGTCTCAGCCCACGTTGCGGCAACATCCCGATATAGACGCTCAGCGGACGCACAACGAAAAACAGGAACAGGGACAATCCGACAGAACGCAGGCTCCATGAACTGATAAAAAGCGTCCCGCCGACCAGCAGGATCAGCACCAGCTCTGAAAGCCGCTCAAGATACTCATGGAAAACCAATGAACTGGAACTGACAAACGGCTGCCCGTCCGGCATTGCCATGGGTTTCTGCACTGCCCCTGCTGCCTGACTGCTACCCAAGGCAAACACCTTCTTCCCTTGGGCAATGCGCTGTGCTGCCCTGGATTCCGCCTGCCGCAGTGCCACTGCGGCGGCAAACACCGCGAGGAACCCCCAGGTATCACAGATTTCCGAAACCCCATAGACGACACCGATCAATCCCAACCCCAGGAAATCATCCAGCAGACCACTGCGGTACTTCTGATGGACCCGGCTCACCAGCAACCCCATCAGGTAACCGATAGCCCAACCAATGGCAATCCCTGCAATGGTTGCCCACAGGATGTCCGTCAATGCCCATTTCCAGACCCAACTGCCCAACTTGTGATACGACAGCAGCCCCATTCCCAAGATGACAAATGGGAAAGCACTCCCATCGTTCATGCCCGCCTCGCAGGTCAGGGTGAAACGGAGCCTGTCAGAATCGCCGGGACGCCTGCTCTGCACATCCGTTGCCAGCACCGGGTCTGTCGGCGCAACAATCGCCCCCAGCAGGATAGCGGCACCCAACGGCAGTTTCAGGATATACCACCCAAACAGCGTGGTCAGCCCGACACTGACCATCATGGATGTCGTTGCCAGCAGGACCGGTGCCTTCCATAACCGCAATTTGATGGGAACCGGCATCTTGACCCCTGCCGAGAACAGGGAAATCAGGACAGCGACCTCCGTCAAGGCTTCCAGGAAAGCCGACTGCTTGAGGGGGTTGAAATGGAAAAGGTTCAATCCGGTTGGTCCGACAACAATCCCAACCGCCAGGTACAGCATCGAGGAAGAGACTGGCAGACGTCTCAGGACCGATGAAGAAATCCCGATTGCCAGCAGCAGCCCGCCTGTCAGAAGAAACCAATGTGCACTATTCATGGAACGGAAGCCTACAGAACCTCCCTGAAAAGCCTTTTCCAGAGAGACATCCATCATGATACTTACAAAGTGATAATAAATGTTACAAAATCCCTGAACTTTTCCTGACCGACTGATAATAGAATTAGATAACAGCCTGTATCTGGGGATGCAGGGGGTTTTCCTGCACAACTGTCGGAATGATTCGGGAGGCAACCATGAAACAGACCATCAAAAAGACCCTCGCTGTGGCACTCGCAGCCTGCCTGGCGGGTGTTGTTGCCTCGCCTGCGCTTGCCCGGGGCCATCATGGCGGTGGACATCACGGTGGCGGTTTCCGCGGTGGACACCATGGGGGGCACCATGGCGGTTTCCGTCATGGCGGTCATCACCATCACCACCATCATCATCATGGACACCGCTGGCATGGTTCTTATGGTTTCTATATGGACCTGACCCCAGCTTTCTGGTATCCGTGGTACTATCATCCTTATCCGTACTATGGCGGGTATTATGGTGGCTCGGCCGTCATCGTGCAGCAACCGGTACAGTATGTCAGCCGGGAAGACAGTAGCAGTGGCGGGAATTACTGGTATTACTGCCATAACCCACAGGGTTATTACCCTTACATCTCGCAATGCAACGCCCGATGGGTCAAAGTCCGTCCTTTCCCAGCGGATGCCCAGAAATGACGAAGAGAAAAAAGAACATTTTTTAGACGAAAGGAAAAAACATGTCCTTCAAACCCAAATATCTCCTGTTGCTTGCCCCACTGATGATGACGGCATGTTCCTCCGTGCCGACCGGACCTTCTGTCAACGTCATGCCGGGACCGAATGCAACCTTTGAACAGTTCAAGGCAGATGACCAGGAATGCCGTGACTTCGCTTTGGACCGTGTCGGTGACGACCCAAGCAGCTACGACACCGCTTCCACCATCAAGAGCGCTGCCATAACAACCGCAATCGGTGCGGCAGCAGGGGCAGCCTTTGACCACGGTCACGCCCGGGGCGCAGCTGTCGGTGCCGGCGCAGGCCTGCTGCTGGGTACTTTAGCGGGCTCCGGCAAGGGCAGTGAATCCGCCCGTGCCGCACAGGTCCAGTATGACAACGCCTACCAGCAGTGCATGTACGCCAAAGGACACAGTGTCCCGATGGCTGGCAATTATGGACAGCATCGTGGCGGCAAGCGGGACAGTTATGGTCCGCCGCCACCACCACGCTCCACCACACCACCGCCAGACGACTATGTCGTTCCTGATGTCCAGACAGAAAAGGCACCTTCCAACGACGATTATGTCGTCCAGGAAAACTGATCCTGCATAGCGTCTGAAACGCAGAAAGGGTGGCTTGGAGCCACCCTTTCCTGTTTTTTCCAGCTGCTGTCAAATCAGACTGGGCGCAGCAGCAGGAATGTCGAGAACCCGACTGTGAAGACCAGGCAGACAAGCCAGGTCAGCAGCTGTTTCCAGTAATTGTCTTTCCAGTCAACATGCCCTTTCTTCTCACGCCACCAGTAGAAGCCCCGCAGTGCGCCCCCCCAGATCAGGATCAGGGCGGTTGCAAAACTTGAAGACTGGAAATCCTCTGCCTTGGCAATCATCTCCAGGGACACCGAGGAAGAATTCGAGATGAACATCGCGATGCCATGGATCAATACCAAGACCACCACATTGGCGATTGCCAGACGGGTGAACGTCAGGTGTTTCTTGAAAAAATCAGAGATGCCCTGTTTCTGCTGGACAATCAGAGGCCCACGCAACGCACTGTTGGCAGCACGGGCTGCCTGTATGGCTTCCTTCTCCTTGACAATCATCTGACGGCATTCAGGACAATACCGGGCAAGCGGATTGCCCCTGAATTTCTTGCCACATTCCTGACAGGTCCGCTGGACCTCCCTCTTAGACTTTTTCGCCATTTTGCCCCTGCATATAATCGTTATAATGAATGGCGGCAGTGCCGTTCCCTATTGAAAGATGAGATTATACGTCAGAAATGCCTTTCTCCAGAAACCATCAGCCAGACCTCTGGGCGGAAACCCCTGCACAGCCACCAATCCCCGCAGAGCCTCCCGTCCTCTTTGAAGATGAGGCAGAACGGATCACCGAAAGGTTGCTGGCACTCACCCATTCCAGGTTCCGCATGGGCTGGCACCTCAAGGCGCAGCAGGTCAGGTACATCCATGAGAAAGGCATTGAGACCATTGCAAGACACGCCGAAGAACTGATTGCCTCCCGGCTTGCTCCAGCAGCCATCCCGAACGATGGCAGCCAGACCCCGATGAAAGGGCATCCCGTCTTCATTGCCCAGCATGCGACTGGCACCTGCTGCCGGAGCTGCCTGAAAAAATGGCACCGTATCGAACCTGGCAAAGCCTTTGTAAACCTCCCCATTTTAGGCACAACTTAAATTAGAGACTTTCCCGCTGTTTTTCATCAAAAATGCCCGTGGAGGCAGGTTCCCAAGCGATTCATGTGGGCGGATTTCATTGTATTCCGCCATCC
>JAHAYL010000033.1 GCA_018384065.1 Oxalobacter sp. | reverse complement strand
ACCCCCAGACCATCAGGGGTGATGTATTCATAGCGCAATCCATCGGCTGTGCCGATGACACTGGCACAGATACCCTGACGTTTCAGGGTATCAATCAGGAAAGCCCGGTTCATCTTAAATTCCATCTTCATATCCTTTCAAAACAAGGGCTGGCACTTGGGATGTGTCAGTTACCATCAGCCCTTGAAACTGTAAAACAAGAAACAGTCTATAATCCGGTGCATCTTGACCGGTAACATAAAACTAAATAAGGACGATGTCCTGGAAAACAAGGCTTGGACAGGAAAAACAGGACGGGTTCCAGCCCTTACCGGTTTTCAGTTGCCGCTGAGGCAGTAAAATGCTATCAGTATCACAGATAGAAAATCAGACTATGACAGTTGGACATTCATCACCAGAACAGAGAATCCTCCAGAATCTCAACAGCCTTAAAAGCAATGGACGGTTTATCCAGAAGGGCAATATCGAGTGGCACCGTATTGGATTCCAGATTGATGGACTCATCAATTTCAACCCAGCCCAAGGATGGTTGATGCGTGGCGTATGGCATTCTCTCATGGGCAATACCCAAGACATCCATAACAGTATCCGCAATGTTTACCGTCTCACCCGAAGTGTTCCTGTACTGCTTGATGTTATCGGTATCTATACCAGCCATGGTATGCCGTCAGCGGCAACCCAGGTTTATGCCTATGCCGCCAATCCTGCCCATGGAGACCTGCTGAAGGCATTGCCGTATGCCGTTGCTACGGGTTCTCTCCAGCAGACTGTTGAGTATCTCGACAAGGCACGGGAACTTGGTATGGATATGGCTGGCAGCCATGAACTCATTCAGAAAATCAGGGTTGCAGCCCGCATGCTTGATGCCCATGGCATCCCGGATGATGTCCTTGCCAGACACCTCGACCTTGCAGGCGAAGTGATGCGTGAAGACCAGCGTTTCCAAAGCCTGCCAAACCTGCATCTGCCGGCAGGATCACCGGAAAGTTTCTTGATTGAATATACCGTGGACTGCGGACCGGATGAAGCAGCTGCTTTCAACCAGTCGCTTTCAGGGAAGGAAAAAGCGGCAGGTATCCTGAAAAGCCCGGTTTACAATGTCATTTTCACTGCAGGCAGGTAGGATTCCTGTATAGCGGTGGATAAATATACCCTGTTCCCTTGGAGGGGGTAATTATCTGGATGGACACAGCCATCTTAAAATAATGGCGTGGACCTTGGGAGAATGGCGGATCCTGTCAACCGCAGGGGTATATTCCCCTTTATCTGTCAGCTCATTGTCTGCTTCATCAAACAGATGCAGTTCCACAGCGGTGACCTTGTGTCTGGCACAGTCTGCTTGGTAAAGGGTGTCGATATGGGACAGTCTGCCATAGCTGCTGCTTGTAAATGCCGTCAGGAACCAGTTGCTGTCAGGCAGGTTGGAAGGGGTTTTCCGGCTTCTTGCGATGAAAATCCCATCATCTGTCTCTCCGATGGGTTGGCAAGGCGGACAGACAGCTTCAAAAGGCGTTGCCATCACTGCTCCTGCTGCTGTCAGGGACAACAGCAGGAAAGACAGTTTTCTCATCATTTACTGGCAGATCAGGGTCATGATTTTGCCATAGACCGTGCCAACAGTCCCTTTTTCAGTGGTGATCTGGTCAGCAGGGAAAGGATGGGTCTGACCGATAGTGCCATCTTCGTTGATATCGACCCCAGCAACCATTGAAACGGTCTGTTTTTCACAGTCAGCTTTGTACAGCACTGCAGAGTCTGTGCCTTTAGCCTTGTCGATGGCACGGACATTCATACCGAGTTTTTTCAGGACTTCAGCATTTGGCAGGGGTTTCTGCAGGTACAGACCGTAGTTATCATCACCTGTCAGCTGAGACCATCCAGCCAGACCAGCTGCAGATGCTGTGGAACAACCCAATGCGGCAATGCCCAACAGGGCAACGGTCAACGTTTTTTTCATAGTCATCCTCATCGGAAAAGTCAATCAAAAAATCAAGATGCGGTCATTCTCCGCAAATCATCTCCCTAAGTCTGCCATAAAGAGACCCTTTTGGGGCATCCAAAGTGAATTTTTTCATCGGTGGCAGCATCAGTGCATCCTCGATGGGGTCGTCTGGGTCCATATCCATGCCGGCAACGACATACAGTTGCTGCTCTTCACAGCCAGCCTTGACCAGCAGGTGCATATCCGAATCTTCCCGTTTGCTGTGGATGCGTATGCCCATACCATCCGCTTTCATCTTTTCCCGGGAAACAGGACCAGCAGCGTAAATGGCGGTTTCATCATCTTCCAGCAGCAATTGCCAGCCTTCAGTTCCCTGTGCCTGCGCTGGGGCAGATAAGGAAACTGTGCCAAGCAGGGCAATCACCAAGAGCCATTGTTTCATATTGCTGTCCTTTGCCATAAATCAGCCTGATCCTGCAGCGGCCATGCAATCAGACAACCAGGCATTCTGATAGGGGGCAGCAGGCAATTTCCGGTGCAATCAGTCATCACTGTCAAACAAGTCTGTCACGGAATGATACAGCCCCATGAAAAAGCCATCCTTGGCGCGGGCCTGCTTCTTCTGGATACGGGCATCATAAGCCTTCTTTCGGACAGCCCAGCGTTTGGCAGCTTCCTGCTGTTTTTCCTCAGGTGTTTTCAGGGCTTCAGCATTCTGGGCATCACCATCAGCGGATTCATCCTTTTCCGAAGAGGCGTTATCGACCAATGTTTCTGCCTGTTCAACCAGCAGCGGGGCTTTCCTCGGACCTTTTGCAGCAGGATTCAGTGTGACCTGGATTGGCTCGACACCACGCAGCACCTCAAACACCATCAGACGGCCTGCACCGGCATAACTTCTGGCGATTGTCTGGAAATGGCGCTGGTCGTTGATGACAATCCCATTCACACTGTACAGGATATCCCCCTTTTTCAGGTTTGCCGCAAATCCAGGGGAATCATAGAAGACCCGTTTCACCACAACACCACGGTTGTAGCCCAACCGCCGTTTCTGGTCAGCGGTCAGTGACTGCGTTTCAAGCCCAAGGGCAGGGACTTTTGAACTTCTGACCAAGAAGGTTGCAGACTGGTTGAAGCGTTGCTTATTGTAAGAGACAGGCAGGCAGCCTATCCCCCAGAATGGTTCTTCTTTATCTTCAGCACCACCACCTTTCCCATCCATTGGTTCGGTGGTGGCTGGGTTCGGAGCGTGCTGGGTCGTTTCCTCAGAAAGCGCCTGTGCTTTGGCTTCTGTCATTGCCTGCGGGGCGAATCCTGTCACCTTGCCTGCCTGTTTTGCCGCATAAAGGACATGGGTTGCACCGACATCTTTCGCCTGTTCTGCCAGTTTTTCCGTATCGACCAGCGGCGCATTGAATGTCGAGGTACCGATAATCACAAAACCATGTGACAAAGCCTCATTCAGTTCAGAAGCCGTATCTCCGGAAGAAGCCGTCAGTTGCGGAGAGCCTTCCTCTGGCAGGTATTGCAGGTAACGCTTCTCGTTTTCAGGAATCTGGTTCGCGTGGTAGTAGTCATGATAGGGGTTGGTCGCGCAACCAGACAGCATCGCCAGCAACATGGCAGATGCGGTCAGCAGGATGGAACGGGCTGGAGTCAGGTTCATGGTTGATCCAAGTCATAAACGGCAGCTTCCAAAAATCAGGAAGTATCGCCATCCTGCGCATTGTAACAGAGCCGTACCGTAGCCGTCCTGTAACTTTTTCAAGAATCGGATCAGTGAACCGTGTCAGGCACTTTCATATGGAAAGTCGAGGTGATGGCATTGCCACAGTGTCCATCCGTGGTATCGACAGGTTTGCGGTCAAGGCAAAGAACACGGTATGTCTGACCGTCACGGTTGCCATAGGCAAGTACCATGGATACGCGGTCTGTATGGTTCGGAGCCATCATCTGCCAATGGAAAAGGGCAATGGATTGCCCGTTGCCGGTCACCAGACGGGAAGAAGCAGAAAGCTGTTGGCTGATGTCTGATGCAGGGATGCCATGCAGGATTTCCTGCTGGCTCAGGAATTTTGAAATGGGTGTCCGGAAACGCTTTTCCAGTTCAGGCAGGTTGGCGGCAGTGACAGGCATACTGTCCAAAGGACCGCTGCGGACAACCACCTGCACACCTGCCGGAGCAGTCAGTTGATTGGCAGCCGCATTTCCCCGGTTTATCCACATCCGGATAATCGCCAAGACACACAGCAGCATGGCTGCAACTGCGGCGATTATCATGGTACGGCTCATGCTGGCACCCTTCTGAAGGTTCCTTGCAGCTGCCGCATGCCTTGAAGGGGAAGGAGGCGGATTGGACAGAAGCGGATGATGCCTCCGTCTAGGCATAGCATGCCTGTCATTTCCTTTTGGGATGCCACTGTCAGTCATGGTCACTTAGATGCGGACATGGAAGACCTTCTCAATCTCATCCGCACAGGCACCACGGGTCAGGGAGACAGGGTAACGGTAATAGCAGGCGATGCGTTTCAGTGTTTCCCCAGAATAACCATAAACCACAATGCCATGACTGATGGTATCGACACGTACGGCAGGGTAACGGTAACGGAAAACAACCAGACGGCGTCCTGCGACAGGAATGGAGAATGCTTCGACTTCAAGCCGTTTCAACAGGGTATCCATCGCATTCTGCATCGGGGTCTTTTCAGGGGGAATGGTACTGGCGACAGGCTCGGATGACTGGGGCGTCTGCTGCGCAGCATCATCTGGTTTTGCCTCAGTGTTCTGCGGAGCCGTTCCGCCGCTGGCCTCTATGGGTTTGTCGGGAGGCACATTGTTTGCCAGGGCGATTTCTTCAGCGACTTTTGGGCGCATCGCCTTGCCGAACTTATGCAGGTCATGATGGGACAGATGGGACAGGCTCTCTTTCACATCCATTGCATCAGTGGTTGTCACAATCATGTCCCGTCTTGGAGCCAGGTTCTTCGTGCGCAGCCAGTCGCCGATGAAATGACGGGCGATGAAGCAGATGATGACCAGCACCAGGACAACACCCAATGCAATCAGCCGCTTTTTCCGTTTTTCGTCATTGGAAAGAAACTGTCGTTCAGGCATCAATCATTCCTCAAGGTCAGAAAGGGAAGGCTGTTTACTGTTCTTCTAAGGGATAACCTGCTGGCAGCGCATATTCCCCTTTGCCATAGCTGTATCGGATCTCATAATGCTGCGGGGACAGTTTCTTGCCCTTGACCTGGCGGTCCATGGTCACATGGATCGGGTAAAAACCGTCACGGGCATCTGATTTCACAATAGTGGCTTTGCCGGCATAGACCGTGACCAGGTTTTCATCTTCAATGGCACCGCTGTCATCATGATAGATAGGGATGTTGCCGAGGCTATGGATGAAATGCTGCGACATGCCGTTTTTCTGCAGGGTATAAAAATTCAGCCAGCTGTCCGTATAACCCTGTCCCGTAAAGCCGTTTTCGAACTGCCATCCATAACGGTCAGGACCCAATCTCACAAATTTCCCTTTAGGAGAATCTCCATAAGATCCCAGTTCTTTCTTGGGTTCCTGGGCAATGATACGGGGAGAACTGTCTGGTCCCGAATAGACGAACATCCCGACAAGTCCGCCGGACATATGGGCACCCATGCCACCGACAGACCGGGTTGAAAGGTCAACCTCATCGCCTGATACCAGCAGGAAAGAGAGCTTCCTGCCGTCAACCGTCACCTTGTCCAGAGACACGGGTTTCATGCAATGCGGACGGTTTAGCTGTCCTCCCTTGGTAATCCAGCATTTCAGCTGGCTGTTATAAGTGCCATAAGCCCGCCTCATCAGGGAATGTGGTGCATCCACGCCTGCATAGACAGTGCCGGCAGCTCCCAACAGGCCGGCGGCAATCAGGATATAAGGACTTTTCATGCCATTCTCCTCGTTTTTTACAAACGCTGTATGATGCCTTCAGATACCGCAATGCTCAATTGGATAAAGAATCCCCTGGCTTTACGCCGTTTTTCGCAAACCAGCCGGCATTCATCTCAAGTGCATAGTAGATAGGCCCGCTGGTATTGCAATGGTTGTCTGTTGACAGCGGTTTCATATCCGCTTCGATGTTCACAATCTTGCCTGCCCCATCAATGAAAGCGACATCCAGAGGGATTTTCGTATCCTTCATCCACATACAGGCTTTCTCAACCGGTGCGCCATAAGAGAAGATCATCCCATTGTTTTCTTCCATCTTATCGACATACATCAGACCCTGTTTACGCTGTTCCTCGGTTTCTGCAATCAGGACAGTGATTTCCTTGCCGCCCAGTTTCAGTTTCGCTATTGACATTTCTTGTGGCTGTGCAGAGGTAGCGGTAGTGGATACATCTGTATTTACCGTATTATTGGTGTTGTCACTTGCAGCAAACACAGAACCCGCAACCAGTGCCAGCAACGAAGCGGTCAACCATTTTTTCATCTTGAGTCTCCTCAGAAATATTCAAATAAGCACATCATACAGACAGCAGGCAAGCCTGTCATGTAACGTTGTGTAACCTTTCCTGTCAGATACCTTCATCATCATGTTGTTTCAGCCATGCTTCTGCCCGTGATTGATCGTCATCAAATGTGGAGAATGCAGGAATAATATGTTTGGCAGAGGGCATCTTGCCAGCCGGTATATCCCCGGACAGGGAAGAGGGCGGTTCCTGCGCCGTCTGGCGTGCTTTCCGGGTATGCGGTTTTCTGACCTGCCTGATAACAGCAGGAACCCCTTCATCTGTAATCTGCTGTTGACCGTCATTGCCATGGATTGTGTTGTTGGATAGCGGGTTCTGGAAGCTGCCCAGTGGCTGGGACTGCCCTGTCATCAGTGCAAAAGGAATGCCACCGTGCAGGATGACCTGCCTGAAGAACAGGTTCACCGCTGTCGTGGAAGACAATCCCAACTGCCTGAAGACTGCTTCAGCCTGTTCCTTGATGTCGGGCTCAATACGGATGTTCAGCGTTGTCGATTTCATGTTCCAGCATATGTCATCACAATGTAATCATATTGTAATATCAAAAACATTACATTGAAAGGTCATATGCATTACATCATGACGCCGGTTACCCAGATTTCAATACCGATGCCAATCAGGATGATGCCACCGAACAGTTCAGCCCTGCTGGCAAGGCGGGTTCCCAAGCGTTGGCCGATGGTCAATCCAATGAGGCAGATGACAAAAGTCATCATGCCGATGATCATGGATGACAGGCATGCCTGCATCCAGCCATACGTCACCGTTGTGAAGCCTACAGACAGGGCATCGATTGAGGTTGCCACACCTTGGGCCATCAGGACACCGAAGCTTAGGGGCCTATCCAGAGGCTTACCGCCGTCATCGTCTTTCAAAGCACCCAGGACCATGCCACCGCCGATGTACAGGAGCAGTCCCAGGGCAACCCAGGGAATAAGGGGGGATATGGCATGCAGGTACTGGACAGCAGTGTGGACAACCAGCCAGCCCGCCATCGGCATGATGGTCTGGAACAGGGCGAATGTGCCGGCAATCAGGCAACGTCGGCGTACAGGCATACCGGTGTCTTGCAGGCCGTTCGCCAAGGAAACGGAAAATGCATCCATGGCAAGCCCGATGCCCAGCAAAATGCTGTTGATGAAAAACATAAAAGGTCGTGTCCCGCCTTAAAATGGATAAAAGCAGGAAAAGGAAAGCAGAAACCTTTTCCAGGAATATAATCCAGGCAGTATTCCCATGGCTGAAAGCAGCTGTTTCCGTATCTTATCTGGATATAATGCAGCATAACAGGGACAGCCCGATAAATTTCCATCTGCCATCAGCATAACAAACGTGATATCTGATATATTTATACCTGATAGGTAGGAGGATTTGGCATTCAGGAATACCATTCCGTGCCTCCTAAGCATTAGACTGAAAGGAAAATGTCCATGAATGATACAAGCCGTAACACCAATGACGACTTTGAAGATTTTGATATGTTCGGAGATTTCGCCGGTGAAATCGAAGTTACGCCGGAAGGGAAAGCACTGCCAAAGATGAAACTTTACAGCGGAGGCAGTTTCGACTTCCACAATATGCGTGCAGCGGATTTCAATCCAATCGATATCGCCCATTCCCTGTCTTATCTGCCACGCTTCAATGGTCACACCAACGTTTTCTTCAGTGAAGCACAGCATGCACTGCTTGTTTCAGATATCCTGCCGGTTGACCTCTCATTCAACGGTCTGCTCTGCAATGCTTCCAAGGCATATGTCGGGACATCCCCGGTTTTCCGTATGCTGGAAGAATCCATGCGCATCAGGACAGATGTCGGCGATGCCATCTGTGACGCATACAACCTGCCACATATGCCAGAACAGGTCGCCGCTGCAGAAAACCTTGCCACTGCCATTGAAATGCGCGACTTGATGGGGATTGAAGCGAAAGGCATTGAAATCCCGGATCTGCCATATTTCCAGAAAAAACTGGTGCCAATGACTTTGGAAGAAGCCAAACAGAAATATCTTGAACGCTTCAAAGGTTTCCTCACCAAGGACCAGAAACTGATGGATGAACTCCAGCGCATCTTTGATGCTGTCTGGAGCAAATAAACCAATCAGGAACAGATCTGGCAGAATACCCCGCACAGGCATCGCCTGTTGCGGGGCGTTTTTTTGGTCATGTCTTCCTGTTGGAAAGTATGGAAGCTGTTACAAAATATAATTTCATAAAAGAAGGTTTTTCTCTATGAAGAAAACCCTTCTTTAGGTTTTAATGTGACAGGATTGTGACAGGTTCAATGAACCGGTCGATGATTTGGGCATTCTCTGCAAGCTTGTACGGCGACAGGTGTGCGTAACGCTGGACCATTTGGATAGAATGCCATCCTCCCATTTCCTGAAGTTCGTTGATAGGTACGCCGTTCTGAATCAGGACGGATGCCCATGTATGACGATTGTCATGCCAGTGGTAATCTTGAATATCAGCCCGGTTCAGTGCAGCCTTCCAGTCAGCATGAAAGTTCCTGCCTATTCGGTTTCCTCTTGAAGTGGTAAAGACATAGACAGGATGATTTCTGGCGTTCCTGGAAAGCAGCTGCCTGACTGCTTCGGTGATGGGGACGACATGTGTCTGCCCGGTCTTCATTTCGGAACCGTCAATGATGATGACGTTCCGGATGAAGTCAATTTGTTCCCACCTCATATTGAAAACATTGCTCCGTCTCAGCCCTGTCAGGATTGACAGCATGAATGGGTCTTTGAGGTAGGCTGGTAGTTCATCGTAAATGCGCCTGACCTGTCCTGCGGTCAGGCAGCGCATCCGTTTTGGCGGCTGCTTGTAGCGTGAGATGGCTGGTTTCCGGTCAATCCATTCCCAGATTCTCACAGCCCGGTTCATGACTGCACTGATGAAGGCGAGGTACCTGTTTGCAGTCGCTGCTGAAGTCCTGGCTTTGATTTTCTCACTGATGCGTAAAATCATGCCGTGGGTGATTTCATCCAGGTATCTGCCCCTGAGGTATGGAAGCAGGCCACGGATACAGCTTTTGTCCCCAGCGATGCTTTTCTTGTAGGACTTTTCCTGGAGCCATAGCAGGCAGGCTTCATCCCAGGTATGGCGCGTTTTCTTCTTCAGGAAGGTCTGCTGCCACGATTCGTGTTTCAGTTTATCAAAGAACTCCTGCGCGGACTTTTTGTCTGAAGTCCCAGTAGAGCATCTAATTCGCTCTCCACTTTTCGCTGTGAACGAACACCACCAGATGTCGTTCCTTTTGTATAGTGCCATAGTGTTTTTTCCTCCATACTGCTTTCACTACAGCGACTACCTGCCGCTACAGTATCGCCTGTCCTGATGAAATTAATCAAGTCTTCCCTGACGAACCGGTAGGCACGCCCGACGATGCGGCCATAGAGTCTGCGTTCCCGCAGCAGTTTCTGGATGTGTTTGCGGCTGCATCCCAGGATTTCCATGGCTTCTGTGATGTTGCAGGTTTCCATGTCATGCCTCCCAATCCAGCGCCTGCCCACATCTTCTGCAAAACTCAAACGGCGTATCGTTAAAATCTATTGGTTGCTTGCATTCTGGACAATGCGCTATCCAAAATTCAGGTACGCCTGGCTTACCTAAACTTGAATCATCATAGGTAACTTTCTTCGGCTTCATCCTTTCCACTGCCTGCTGGACTTCTGGCGGGTAGTGGCGGCGGTTCCAGCGTTCCACCGCTTTCTGTTCCACGACATCTTTTGATTTACCGACTTCAATAGGATTGCCCGGACAATCTGCACAACCGATAATTACAGTGAAAACGCCGGGGAAATTCTGCTGGATTTTCTTTTCTATATTCTCTGAACCGCAAAACGGGCACAGTAACAGTTTTGACTGGCTTACTGGTTTTTGTAATTCCATATTTCCTCGCATTTCCATTTTGTTTCCCATCCGCCTTTCAAATCACACCAATGACGCTTGGTCTTCATTCCGCATATCACTTTGCTCCATCTCCATCATTCATCAATTGGTCAGTTCTTCCAGAACAAGGCTTACCTGTTTTTCCATATTGCCAGAATAGTCCAGAGAATCGATGCAATGAAGATGGCTGCAAGAACCTGACGGTTATAGGTAATGAACCAGTCAACCATTGCAGCCATCTTTACCTTATTTAGAAAAAGGTTCTCCGAAGAAAACCGGAAGGCCACAGGCTTCACGGATTTTCACTATCAGCTCACTGACAGCATCATCCAACACTTTCTCTGGTCGGATCAATTCATACCAGAAGGCAACGCCATCTGAATCAGCCCGGTAACGCAGGCGTGCTTCAATGTAATAAGCCTGTCCGTTGAAGAACACCGGGATACCGATATAGAAACGACTGAAGACTTGCATCTTGCCAATAATGTCTTCACTTTCCTTATTCATCATCGTGATTTCATAGGAACCGTCTTCCAGCCTTGCATCACTCTTGATTCGGAAAGTCTTCTTGGACTCAAAATGCAGTGCCATGTTCAGTATTTCTGCAGCAGATGGACTGCCATCCTTGGAAACAATGTCCGTAATGTTGTTTTCCAGGAAAACTGCAAAATCCTTCTGCGACATCCTGACATCGGAACGTTTCATCCAGGTATTGAATTCGGGTGTTTTCAATGGATTGAAGTGCGCGACATGGTCCCGCCATTGAGGTGAATCTGCACCGTCATCATCGAAAACACAATGGAATGTCACATCATATCGGGTGATGTCGAATCCGACCCAGACGGTTGATAGGGAAGGTCGCTTATGCCGATTGACATAGCTGATGAAGCTGTTGACATCCGTCAGGTTGACCACTGTTTTCTTACGGTCAGGTTCTGCAAGCATGTTGCGTGACATATCTTGGATTTCAAATCCACCTTCTCCATCAGGAATGGCAAAGATCCTGTGGGGGGCACCTTCCTGTGAAAGCATGACCGGTGTCTTGCCTAGGATTTCAAGGAATTCCTTGTCTGCAATATCTTCCAACATATTTTCTCCTTACTGTACTTTTTTCATCGGGATAACTTTCAGGTCGAGTTTCCTCTGGTTGGGGTTGTCGGCCACCAAGCTGCCGTCCGGTGTGGCGAACAGCAGCGTTTCCATCGGGGATTCCGGTGGTTTCTTCAATGTGCTTTTGCCTGAGATTGTCATGGCACCACTGGATGCCGGTTTGACCGTAATCGTCAGCGTCAGGGAGCCCGCCTTATCAGACTCATTGACAAGCCTGACCAGTTCCATCAGTTCTTCGCTTGCCTTGGCAAGGAAACTGCCCCTGCCAATCTGGTTCATTGTCTCAGTGATGTGTGTCATAGTCGTTCCTTAAATCCATTACTTGATATCCACCCGTTCCTTCTGGACCAGGCGGCAGCCCTGTACCTCCCCGCCGGCTTTCAGGGCAGCCAGGATGGCTTTCCTGTCCGGTTCCGGTGGTGGTGGCAGGGGTGTCCGCATATAGGCCTGTGGGACAAGGCCTTCCTCAAACACCTCTACGCTGGCGGGATTCTTCCGTCGGCTGATGGTGATGTCTGCGCATTCGATCTTGGTGATGTTGGCGACAACCATGCCTTCGAGCAGATATTCCTTGATGCGTCTGATCCGGCTGTCGATTGCCCGTTTCCGTTCAGCCAGCACCTTTGCTTGGCTGCTGATGGCATTGGACAGCATCCCAAGCCGTGAGATGTAAAGGGCAATACCGGCGGCTTTTGTTTCCAACGGCCAGGCTTCCCCTTCCAGGGTGTCTTTCAGGCACTGGATTTCCGTTTCATCCTCAGCCGCATCAATGCGGTCTGCCACAAGGTCGGCAATCTGCCTGTATTCCTGCGCCAGCAGGATCAGTGATTTCTTCTCTGCCATATGTCCTCCTTAAAAGGGAATGTCATCCATTGACGTGTCCGGTGCGCCGGTCTGCTGTGCCTGCTGATAGCCGGTCTGTGGTGCCGGGGACTTCGCCTTCCTGACAGCTGGCATACTGGCGATGAACTTGTCCAGCTGCTGAGGCGTGGCTTTCTTGTCAAGGATCTCTGTCGCCATCAGCCGGGTGGATGCCTCATAGAAACCTGCCAGCGTCATACGCTGCCGGGGCTCCCCTGAACCGGTGAAATATTCCTCAGCCTGAAGCAGGACGCCGATGGGCCTGTTCATCAAGGCAGGATAGATAGACGCCTGCTGGGGCACCTTCTTCTTCTGCGTGTCATCCCAGAGTTCGACCGTACCGGTCTCATCAGTGATTTCCCGCAGTTTCAGGCAGGTCATCAGCGCACTGATGAAGCCGTTGCCACGCCTGATGGCAGAACCATCCGCTTTATGGGTATAGACCGTCAGGAAGTCGGCAGATGCATCCGTTGCCGAATCCTTGAATTCAAACTCGATGCCGGCGGCACCTGATTTTGCGGTCACTGCCAGGGCCTTTGTGAAAACCCCGGTATAAGCACCTGTTTCCGTGATGCGGGGGCTTGCCTCGACCGCCCGGGCTTCCTGTGGGTTCAATGCATATCTCATTTCGCTCCTTTCTTGATGGGTTGTTCCTTGATGCCGTAGTAATCCCTGATGGTTTCATCCACCAGCTTCAGGTCGTTCTCGATGGTTTCCCCTTCGAACATGCCGATTGGTGTCTTCACTGTGTCTGATCCGCTGTTCTTCACCCGGAAGCGGTAGTCGCCATCCATCACCGCCGTGCGCAGGACGACTGTCACCATGCCTTCCAGCGTGATCTTTTCATCCAGCAGTTTCCCGATGGTCTTCAGGCGGGCTATGCCATCGTCGCCCGTGGCGATGTGCGAGAGGATGTAGACTCGCACATCATCCGGCAGGCAGGTCGCCTTTGTGATGACTTCCCAGGCATGCCGTGCCAGCTCTGTGAACTTGTCGTATCCCTTTTCATAGGCGCGTGCCATGAACTCATTGCTCATCAGGTACTGGAAATCATCGATGACGATGACCTTGTAACCGCCATCCGCAGCCTTCTGCATGGCAGCGATAATCTTGTCATGGCGGTCGGTGGCAAAAGGCTTCCAGCCTGTAGAACGGAAGGGCAGGGGTTTGGGGACCACCTGGATCAGGGCGACCTTTGTGCCGTCCATGTTCCGCAGGGCGCTTGTCTTGCCGGAACCGCTCTCACCGATAATGATTGTTGATATGCTCATTGTCCTTTCTCTTTCTTTTGTCCAGTTGACAACAGGTGAGACGGCTGGCGTTCCTGAAAAACGATTGAAGGTTGGTTGAAAAAGAAGTGCCAACCGCCTCGCCTGTGGTGCCTGTCTTTCCAGGCTGTCCACTGATTCACCAGGTAGAAAGTGTCCCTGGCACCAGCTGCACCTGTTTTGCCCCACCGGGTGCTGGGAGGTCTTACGACAGCGGATTTCCCACTAATGGACTACGGCGGTTTTCCCCCACCAGCCGCTGGGGGTGGCTCCAGCTGCTGAGCTAGATGAATCCCTGCTGCTTGAACCGCTTGGATTTCTCCCTGTCGATGGTCCAGCAGCCAGGGTAGGTGTGTGCCGGTTTCGGCTGGTATTCGGGATGTCCGACCCAATGCCTGCCGAGCAGGGCTTTCTGTTCTTCCAACGTGAGCGGTGTACGCTTCGGCCATGGTCCTTTCTTGATGTTCATTTCTTTCCCTTTCAGAACAGGACTGACCCGAGCCAGTCCACGGTTGAATAGATCAGCAGGATTGCTGCCAGTGACAGCAGGGGATGTCTGGTGGTGTCGGTCATGGCTGTCCTCCCCAGTTTTAAAATTCATTTAATTTAGGGTTTAAGAACGTTGGCTCAATAGTGGCAAACCATGATTCAAAATCAAGAAATTGGTTTTTTTTGTGAAATACATCACTGCGCCATCAGCGTCTTTATTCCTGTAGAAGTTCGGTGTTTCTTCGTTCTGCAAGACGGTCTTGAAATAGTCCTGAATGAAAGAGTCTGCTTTTTGCTCTGATGTGAATATTTGATTTCTGGGTAAACAGCTGTCACCCATAGTTGTTAAGTAGACAATGGCACGATCATTGATGCTGTCCAGTTCAACCTGTTTCTTCTGTGTCGAGTCCATCCCTTTCTCCCTGTTGGTTGTGTTCTTGTTTTTATAAGCTAGGAATATGCTAGCAAATAGCTAGCATTATGGGAATAGCAAAAAGATAGGATTATGAGAAAATTGCTAATTATTTTTAAAAATCTTGACCTGTATCAACGCTTCTAAACAACAGCCACTGAAAGTGATAACGGTGTTATGAAATGAGACGTTCTGATTCTAGTATCCTGGTTCTGAATAGTTGCGGGGGGGGGGTAAATTTGTTATTCTGAAAGCGTTTTCAACCACTTTGGAGATGGCAGATGAAGAAACTGGCTTGGATTACCGTGCCTCTGATGACACTGGCGCTGACCGGTTGTGGCGGCAAGAAAAGCAGTGGTGGCGGTGATGCGAAAAGTGCGGAACAGACTGTAACGGCAACCCCGCAGGAAATGGTCAAGGCTTATGCCGCCAATACCGTGGCGGCTGACCAGAAGTTCAAGGACAAACGGATCAAGGTCACCGGTGTTGTGAAAGATATCAATACAGGGATAACCGGTGCACCGTATGTCATCATGTCAACTGGATACAAGTATGGTCTGTATGATCCGCATTTCAATTTCAGCAAAGACCACCTGAATGAACTGGCGAAAGTCCAGAAAGGCAAGTCCATCACTGTCATCTGCACCGGTCACGGTGACATCGCCAAGACCCCGATGAACGAAGACTGCGAACTGTCTAAATGACTACATGACACAGAAAAGCCCGCCTTGATGGCGGGCTTTGTCGTTGGTGGTTTCAGTTGAATGGCCACAGACTGTATATTGTTAGACCGAGCTTTGCTATCTGGACTATAAAACCAAAGATTTTTAGTCCCCATGAAATTCGATCTTTCAGCTTGGATTTTTTCATCTTTATTCCTATTAGGTTTATTGATAGGAATAAAAAAACGGACAGAATCCTACTCAAAGCTCGATAACCTGGATGGCAAGGAAGCTTCCTTGGTTAAATGGCTGAAAATAGGCAGCTGACTTGTTTTCAAAGAAAACAGCCATGAAAAAAGCCACCGTGGGTGGTGGCTTGGAGGAGGTCAGACCATTTTCGTGCTCCCACGAAAATGGTAGTGTGCTTACTTCTCTTTCAGCGCTTTGTTGAAACGGCGTGAAACTTTGGCAATATCTTCTGCGGGAGGCAGGTCTTCTGGCATGGTGCCGCCAATGCTTTTGATTGCGTCCCTGACCTTCTTCCCAACATCATGATGCGCCTGGTTGGCATTTTCTTTTCCTTTGATATTTTCGCGGCGCAATTTTTCTTCAGCCTGTGTGGCGCGGAAGAGGTTGGCTGCCAGTTCAGTGCTGCCCATATGGTCAAGAATGTTTGATTTTTCTTTTAGTCCTTTCCGTTGCTGGATGTGTTTTCTGTCAAGGCCGCCGTATAACCCTTTATAACCAAAGTTTTGGAAAACAGCGTATTCGACAGGTTGCACGACCCCTGCGTCTTTTGCGGCGCTTGCCAGTTTTTTGTTGTGTTCCTTGATTTCTTCCCTGAGGATCATACGTTTCTTGTCTTCAGAAACGTGGTTGCCGCCGCTGTCAGATATTTCCTGCCGTCTGGTTTGGACGGCGAAATAGGTCTGTGCGAAAGCAATCGGTTCTTTCCGGGGGTCGCCGTTTTGTGCAACCAGATAACAAGCGTATCTCGTGAGCATGATATCATTCATCTCCCGTTCTGCACCGCTCCCAATGGAAACCATTTTATTGACGTCAGTAAAATGGTTCTCAACCGTATGACCGCTTGTTTCACAGGCTGTCTTTGCCTTGTTTACAACGTTTTCAAAGTTCTGCCAGTTTGCATAACCCAACAACTTCTGAAGGTCTCTGGCGTACCAGAACTCTATGCCGTCTTCTGTTCTCTGGCTCAGGTCATCGAATGATTTCTGGACTGTTGTAACAATTTTTGAAGTCATATTTTTTCCTTATTGAAGGCTTCAAGTATTGCAGTCTGGGTAGGGTCTGTACATGTCATCAGTATAGACATGGCGGCATGCACAGAATAGAATGGCAATGCTTGAATGGTTCACTTTTAAGCGCTGATGGCTCCCCAGCCATCAACACACACTATATCTGTACCCAGCCGGCTGTCATTCCCACAATGGCAGCCGGTTTTCATTTGGAACAGACGGGATATATTCTATCATCACCTGAAACAAGTTATCCACAGAACAAGTCTGTTTAGTTTCAACGGGTAATGTCAGCTATTTCATGTTTGGGCTGAACAAAAGAAAAGCCCGCTGGGCGGGCTTGGTGGTAAGGAATAGGGTGGTTATGGTTTTTTCTTCAGTTCAAAACGTACTGGAACGAACTGGGACCAGTCAAGGTCGGACAGGTCTTGGTCCAGGAATGCCTCTGCCTCTTCATCGGTCTTGAATTCAGGCACTTTCCGCAGGTTTCTTTTCTCTATGTCGACAGGCTGATAGACCTGGTATTTGGACTTGTCTGCCTTGCCGGATGCAAAGTCAACGGCCTCCTGCATGCTCTGGGTCAGCTGTTCTCCAAGTTCGCTCATTTTGTCTCTTTATTTCATGAAACCGCAATCAGGCTGCGTTTATGGAAAGCCATGAACACCTGTTCAGCCGGAACACCGAGTGCCTTGGCAAGGGCATTGATGGTGTTGACGGTGACATTGCCGTCTCCCTTCTCGATGCGGGCGATGTAGGACTGTTCTTTACCGACGAGGCTTGCCAGTTGGCGTTGGGAGAGACCCTGTTCCATGCGCAGGCGGGTGAACGGGAATTTCTCTTCAGGGATTTCGGCTGCCAGACGTTTCCGGGTATCAGCCAGTGCCTGGGCGGTTTCGGGGTCTTTTTCCCAGTCGGATACCAGGTCGTCGATGTTGACGAACCTGCCTTTACCGGTACTGTGGGATACCGATGTCTTCACAGTCTTGGAGGAAGCGTCTGACGGTAGGGTGTTGCGGGTCATAGTTGAAGCTCCTTGGTACTACCGCCAGGATGTAGGCGGTATCAATTCTCATGTCGCAGACATACAGGACACGGTGTGACGGGTTCCTGCTGCGTTCGAGTGTCTTTATCCGGTAGGCGTTGTAACCTTTCTTGTAGAGGTCAAGGTACCGCTTTGTCTCGAATGACGGCGGATCATACCGCTGGTGTTCACGGTACAGGCATTCAGCGATGTCAGGATTTGACTGGAGCAGTGACAGCACTTCGATGATTTCAAGTGCTTCATCGCGGTGTGTCTTTCTCAGTTCCGCCAGATCCTCAATGGCATGATGGTGTATCTCGACCTGCATGATGATGTTTAAGTTATCACTTTCTGCCTATTGTAACGGGTTCTGAAGAAAAGGCAAGGGAACTGTACGGAATTCCCGTACAGTTGGTCAAGGGCGGGTAGGGTAGTTGGTGGTGGGGGAGGTTGTACCCCGACTCAAAAGATATGGCTAAGGATTATGATGGTCTTATTTTAACCAAGTAGGCTATCTTCTTTTTTATCTGTTGCAAATCGATATTCAAAATATTGCCCTAAAAAATATACAAAAACACCTGGAAGTGACCAGATTATGAATAAAAAAGTAATTGCTGCTAATTGGACGTCAATTTTACCATTAAATAATGTAATATATTCGGAGAAAAAATTAATTGAATTTCCGTTTTTATTAATTGATGGATGATTTATTATAAAATCACATCCAACTGCAAGAA
>JAHAYL010000032.1 GCA_018384065.1 Oxalobacter sp. | reverse complement strand
CCCCCCCGCCGCCCCCGCCCGCACCCCACGCCGGCCCACCCGTTATTCGACTGGTGGCAAGACCGGTACTGCCCAGGTCTTCACCGTTGCTCAGGACAAGTCCTATAAATCCTACTACCTGTCAGAGTTCAAGCGTGACCATGCGCTATACATCGCTTTCGCACCGGCAGACAAACCCCGTATTGCTGTCGCTGTGATTGTCGAGAATTCAGGATTCGGTGCAGATGCCGCTGCACCGATTGCAAAACGGGCGATGGACTACTTCATGGCGGGCAAGACCGATGGCAGTGCCAATGCCGGTGGTGGCGAACCGGGTAAAGGCAGGGTCAAGAAAGCAGCAGAAGGCGACAGCGCACCTTCGCCTTCGGATTCCCCAGGGAATGACCAGCAGCAACAGGCACCGGTCACCGCCCCGGCAACTGCACCAAAAGAAGAAAAGAAACAGGAAAAATAAGAGGCATCCATGGATAACACCTTCAACAATTCTTTCCTGACACGGATAAAAAAACTGGGCAGCACATTTGACGGTCCCCTGGCGCTCATTGTCTTCCTGATCATGTCTGTCGGCATCATCACCCTTTATTCGGCAGGGATTGATTTCCCCGGCCGTGTTGAAGGTCAGCTCCGTAACATCATGATCTGCTTCGTCCTTATGTGGATTGCCGCCAGCATCCCGCCACAGCGGCTGATGCGGTTTGCCGTACCGGTCTATACCATAGGGATAGCCTTGCTGGTGGCAGTCGCGATGTTCGGGCTTGTCCGGAAAGGTGCCCGCCGCTGGATCAATATCGGCATTGTCATCCAACCCTCTGAAATCATGAAAATCGCCTTGCCACTTATGCTGGCATGGTACTTCCAGAACAAAGACGGCAAAATCACTTGGCGGGAATACCTCAAGGCATTCATCATCCTGGCCATCCCGGCAGCGCTGATCATGAAACAGCCTGACCTCGGCACAGCCATCCTGGTTGCAGCGACTGGCTTTTACGTCATCTTCCTGGCTGGACTGGCATGGAAAGCCATCCTTATCATGTTCGGCTGTTTTGCCGCGTCATTGCCACTCATCTGGATGCTTCTGCATGACTACCAACGCCACCGTGTGCTGATGCTCATCGACCCGTCTTCTGACCCCTTGGGCAAAGGGTTCCATATCATCCAGTCCATCATCGCCATCGGATCAGGCGGTATCACCGGCAAGGGGTGGATGCAGGGTACGCAGGGTTACCTCAACTTCATTCCAGAAAGGACCACAGACTTCATCTTTGCCGTATTCGGGGAAGAATTCGGTCTGGTTGGCAATATCGTCCTGCTCATCCTGTATCTGCTGCTCATCGCGCGTGGGCTGATCATCACACTCAGGGCATCCACCATCTTCTCCCGCCTGCTGGCGGGGGCGATCACCATGATGTTCTTCATGTATGCCTTCGTGAATATGGGCATGGTCAGCGGCATCCTGCCGGTTGTCGGTGTACCGTTGCCATTCATGAGCTATGGCGGGACAGCCATGGTCACATTGGGGCTCGGTGCAGGCATCCTGATGAGCATCCACAGGAACCGGAACCTTGTACAGACCTGATGGTAGGAGGCTGAAAGGGGATCATGCTGGACATCCGTAGACAGAACAGCATCATCGTGGCAATCCTTGCCATGTGCTGCTGTGGGCTTGTCCTGTCTGGCTGCAGCACCGCGCCGAAAAAAGGCAAGACACGTACCACCAAGAAAAGGAAGGGTGGTGGCTATTACCTCGATGATGGCCCCGGCACCAACATCCCCGCCAATCTTGACCAGATACCTGATGCCGAACCTAAAGTCGAGAAAATCGCCAGCGGTCCCAGCAGACCCTATACCGTCATGGGGACCACCTATACACCGATGAGTTCCCTCAGTTACTACAGACAGCAGGGTATCGGCAGCTGGTATGGGAAGAAATTCCATGGTCTGAAGACAGCATCCGGTGAAACCTACGATATGTTCGGCATGACAGCCGCCCATCCAACCCTGCCGATTCCAAGCTATGCGAAGGTCACCAGCCTTGAGAACGGGAAACAGGTCATTGTCAGGGTCAATGACCGCGGACCTTTCCTGAGTGGCAGGCTCATCGACCTGACCTATACCGCCGCCTATAAGTTGGGTTACGTCAATAAAGGCAGTGGCAGGGTAGAAGTCGAGCTGCTGCTGCCGGATGAGATTGAACGGATCAGGAATGGCTCAACCACCCCCTATACCGGCACAGCCTCGACCAAACCGATATCCGCATTCAAGATCGGGGCAGCTTCAAAAACCGCCACCGGTACGAAAACCTCTGTGTCACCGGTTACGTCTGCAACAGTCGCCAGCGGCTGGTATGTCCAGTTCGGTGCCTATCAGAGCGTTGATAATGCAAGAACCCATCTGAACCGTTACAGCAGCCTCTGGTCTGGCGGATATCCTGCGATAAAAACCGTGCCACATGGCGGGCTTTACAAACTCATGGCAGGACCATTCTCAACAAAAGAAGCTGCCGCTTCTGCCCGTCAGGAAATGCTCGACAGGGGGATTGATGGATTTGTCGTCAGGAAATGAAGCCCCTCTTGGACAGGGGGGATCAGGCGGCAGGGGCTTTGAAAAAACAGAAAGCGGAGAAGAACCTCCGCTTTTTTTGGTATTGGGCAGCTAGAAACAGGCTGGAATCAGTCGTTATACAGCTTCTGTTTCAGTTCACGGCGCTGCTGGGCTTCCAGCGATAATGTCGCTGTCGGACGGGCAAGCAGCCGAGCAATGCCGATTGGTTCACCGGTTTCAACACACCAGCCATATTCACCGGCGTCGATGCTTGCGATGGAAGCTTTCACCTTCTTCAGCAGCTTGCGTTCACGGTCACGGGTACGCAGTTCAAGGGCATGCTCTTCCTCAATGGTTGCACGGTCGGCAGGATCAGGCACCAATGTGGTTTCCCGCAGGTTTTCAGTTGTCTGTCCAGCATTGCGGAGCAGGTCCTGTTCCATTTTCAGCAGACGTGCCTTGAAGAAGTCAAGCTGTGCCTGATTCATATATTCGTCATCGCCCATCTTCAGGATCTGTTCTTCCGTCAGAAGTGCAGGTGCTTTTTTTGCTTTAGTCGTTGCTTTCTTCATGATTCATCGGTTTTCAAAAACTTGACAACAGGCTGAAAGCCATTCCCGTTCTGATGCTGTCCAAACATCCCCTTAAAGGAATGCAGACAGCAAAATACTAAGCGCTGAATTTTAGCAGAATTTCTTGGGAATGGCACATAAAGATGACATTGAAATCGGGAAACAGTCCCTGTTGGTCCGATAGAATGGTTTTATCCTGAAAAAGGAAGCCGGAAAACCTCTCCGTTTTCCAGCTGTTTATAGAAAAACCATCAGTCCGTCAGGCAGAGGTCCAGCCCTTGAAGGAAAATATCCTTCGGCAGCTTCTTGCCGATGAAAACCAGCTTGCTTTCACGGGGACCGTCTTCCCATTTCTCGACCAGATCGGACCCCATCAGCTGCTGGACCCCTTGGAAAACAACCTTGTGGTTGGTCCCCTTCACATTCAACACCCCTTTATAACGCAGCATATCCGTGCCAAACCGGCTGATTACATCATCAAAGAAAGCATTGAGTTTCTCAGAGTCGAATGGCCGGAAACTGCGGAAAACAAAAGAAACGATATCATCCAAATGGCGGTGATGGTGATGATGGTGTCCACAGCCACAGGAGCATTCCCCGTCATGTTCATGACCGTGATGGTGTCCACAGCTGCATGGTCCATCATGTTTATGATGGTGGTGCCCGCAGCCGCAGGTGCATTCTTCGCCGTGTTCATGTCCATGGTGATGCCCACAGCAGCATTCATGGTCATGTTCATCTTCATGGTCGATATCCAGGTTGGAATTCAGGTTGAACCCCTGCAGGTCCAGCACTTCCTTGATATCCACTTTGCCGAAATCCACTTTATGGATGGCGGCATGGGAATTCATGTCACGGACACGGTCCGCCAGTTCATCGACCGCGGCAGGGTCGGCGATGTCCACTTTGGAAATCAGCACCTTGTCTGCAAACCCCACCTGCTGGCGGGCTTCCTCATACTCATCCAGCTGATGCATCCCGAAGACCCCATCCATCAGCGTGATGATGCCATCAATCATATAACGGTCTGCCACCGAATCTTCCAGGAAGAACGTATGGGCGACCGGGCTTGGGTTCGCCAGTCCAGTGGTCTCAATGATCACCCGGTCGAAATCAAGCTCACCCCTGTCTTTCTTGGCAACCAGATTGTTCAGTGCTGAGACCAGGTCACCCCGTACCGTACAGCAGACACAGCCGTTGCTCATCTGGACAATCTCTTCGGCATCGTCCTGTACCAGGATATTGCTGTCGATGTTCTCCTCGCCGAACTCATTCTCAATCACAGCAATCTTCTGCTTGTGGTTGTTGTCCTTCAGGATACGGTTCAGCAGGGTCGTTTTACCAGCCCCTAGGAAACCCGTGATAATCGTTGCAGGGATCAGTCCAGCCGTTGCTTCAGCCATTGCACACCTTCATCAAAAAAGAAAACACGCCTGCATCAGGGCAGGCAGAAAATCCAATCCGGGGAAAACCCACGGAACAATCCAATAGTATCGCAGTCCATACCGATAAAATCAAATGCCATCAGTCCAATATCCCCTTGAAACAGCCTAAAATTACCCCTGTATCCTCAATCATCAACCAGCATCAACCAGGCATCCCAGGAGCATCAATGGCAGAAACCGTCATGACACGCGGCACACCGTGGAAGGTCATCCTGACCTTCGCACTGCCCATGATGGCTGCCAGCCTGCTTCAGCAGCTCTACCACACAGCCGACACCCTCATCATCGGCAACTTCGAGTCTGAGCACGCATTGGCGGCGGTTGGCTCATGCGCCTATCTGACCGGGCTGTTTACCGGTATTGCCATGGCATTGGCACTGGGGGCGGGCATCTGTGTCTCACAGGCATATGGCGCAAAGGATTATCCACGGGCACAGCAGTTCGCTGGCGCTGGCAGCCTGCTGGTCATCCTCATCGGTTTTGCGATGGCGGTCACTGCTTTCTGCCTCAGCCGCCCACTGCTGGTGCATCTGATTGCCGTTCCTCCTGAAATCTTGGAAGATGCCGTCCTGTATGCCCATATCTACGCGGCAGGCATCTTCTTCCAGTTCGGCTACTGTGCCTTTTCTTCACAGCTGCGGGCAATCGGTGACAGCAAGACAACGATGTATATCCTGCTGCTCACCACCATCCTCAATATCCTGCTTGACCTGCTTTTTGTCGCCGGTTTCCATTGGGGCATCCCTGGTGTCGCCATCGCCACCGTCATCTCCCAATGCTTCTCCATGGCATTGGCGTTCATCTGCATGACCCAGCTCTACCCGCTGTTCTATCTGAGGAAACTCCGCTGGCGGATCAATGGTGCCATCGCCAGGGAGGTCTTCAAGACAGGCATGCCATTGACAGGGCAGTCCTTTGTCATTTTCGGTGGATTCATGATTCTTCAGAACCTCGTCAACAGCTTCGGGGTCGAAGCCACCGCAGCCTATGCCGTGTCCGGCAGGCTCGAACTCTATATGCTCGTGCCACTCATTGCCGTCTTACAGGCAGTCTCCACCTATGCCGGACAGAACTACGGTGCCAGAGCCTATGACCGGCTCACCACCGGTACAAGACAGGCTGTCTTCCTGAATATTGCCATCATCGGCATCATGGGAACCATCGGCTTCATCACAGCCCCATGGCTGGTCAGCTGTTTCGGCATCAGTGAAACCGCATCAGGCTATGCAGTCGCCCATATGCGTCTGGCTTCCATCGACCTTATCCTTTATGCCATCTATTCTCCGATATCCGGTCTATGCCTTGGCATCGGCAAAAGCTGGGTGCTGCTTGCGGTCTCAACCGTTGAGCTGACTGGCCGCATCATCTTCGCCCATCTGCTGGCAGGTTCCATTGGGGTTGCCTGCATCTGGTGGAACGAGCCGCCCGCCTGGGGCATCGTCGTCATCGGGCTTTATGCCTTCTATTTCGCATACCTGAAGAAACGGTTGTCATCAGGTGATGCCCGCCATCAGACAGGCTGCCAGACGGACAGCCTGCCATAGCAGGGAAGGGCGGTTATTCAAACGGCAGTCCCTCATAATCCAGCCTGCCAATCATCTTCTGGACCAGCTTCGCACAGGGGTTGCGCACATGCTCAAGATTGTGCGCATAGCGCAGCGTCGTCTCGATCTGCCGATGACGCGCGAACTGCTGCACCTGCTGCAGCGTCGCACCGCCCTTCAGCGCCAGCGTCACCGCCGTATGCCGCAGCGAATGCGCCGTCAGACGCGGTGAATCAAACCCCGCATCAACCATCGCACACTTCGCAATCCGGCTCACCGTCCGCGACGACAGCCGACGCCCCGAACTGTTGTTGCCGTAAGAAGCGAACATCGGCGACGACCCGTCAACACCGTCACGGCACGACAGGTAACGCAGCACCAGGCGGCGCAGCGTATACGTCACCGGCACAAAATCCGACTTCCCGTCACGCCCCTTGCCATGCACCCACAGCACCGGAGCGCCGTCCACCATGTCCAGGTCCCCCACATCCAGCAGCGACACCTCCGACACACGCAGCTCGCACGAAGCGATCAGCATCACAATCACAAAATCCCGCAGCGCCCTCGCACACCCCTCACGCGTGCGCTGCGCACTGGCGATGTACCCGCCCACCTTCTCCTCGAGCGAATACAGCATCCGCTTCATCTCGGCATCCGACAGGCAGTCCTTGCGGAACCCCTGCCCGGGCCGGATCCCCTTGATCGACACACCCGCATCCTCCGCCAGCCCCTGCCTCGCAAGCCACTGGAAAAACACCTTCACGGCAGAAAGGTAAGTCCCCGCCGTCGTCAGCTGGAAGCGCGACAGCAGGAAATTCCGCCACCTGCCGACATCCGCCGCGCCGGGCCTCACCACACCGTTGTCCGCGCACCATGCCGCAAAGCAGCGCAGCGCGGACCTGAACGTCAGCCGGGTCTTCACCTTGAAGCCCGGGTCCGAGAGGAAACGGGGGAACAGCCCCGTTTCCCAGTCACACACACAGAACCGGTCCATAGACACCTCCCATAAGGCAGTTTGAAACAATAAATACAGTAATAAGTACAAATAAAAACACCCGTCCGGGGCGTCCGTCAAGGGGAAAGGAAGGAAGGTCTATGTCCGTTAATGGGGATTAGCGGAACTAAAAGAGGAAGCTATGGTCCTATAAATGGCTGTTTTTTATGATTGTTATGTTTTAACCGTACTGATAAAATGACTTTGCATTTATGCAACAACTGTCAGGGGTTATCTCAAAATTGGATGGCTTCCTATAGGTGTTTGGGGCATCGGATGGTATGATTCCTTATGTCCGCTAATCCCCATTAAAGGACATCAGTTTGAGACAGCGGTGTTTCAGGGGCATCCGGCACTATGGGGAATACGTGGTTTCAGGATATTTGCGCTTTCAGCGAAGGAACAGGAAAGAAAGGGGTAAAAGGGAATGAATAGGATATTCAAGGTGGTTTTCAGCAAGGTGCTGGGCAGGCATGTCGTGGCAAGTGAATTTGCCCGGTCTTGCACGAAAAAAGGTGCAAAGGCGGTTGTCGCCGCCGCCATGGCGGTGATGGGATTGGGGGCATTTGCTGATGTTGCTGTAGCGCAGGAAGCAGATGTTGATCCTACTAATGCTTCAGTGTCGATTGGTAAAGACAATAACGGGAAATACTATATCTACCAGCAGAACCAAAAAGACGTGCATTATTACATAGCAGGTGCTTCTGGTGGTGGTGTCATGACGGAATCTTATGAAGGCACTCAGACTGTAACAGAAGGGTCTTCAGGCACTGGTAGCACTGAATTCACAATCATGAATGTGGCGACAGGGAATACAAACCCTATCGGCACTATGGCAATCAAGGCGGGCGATGGTATCACCATCAGCCAAGAGACCGTGGCTGATATAACTGCAAACGGGAAGGAGATCGAAAGGCAAATTGCAGTCATCAGTGCCGCTTCTGCAGTCAACACCTACACGACTAAGGGAACCTTTGATTCTGATAGTAAGAAAATAACCTTCACCGGAACGAATACGCCTGATGGAACACCACTGACCTATGATGTTGATTTAGGCGATGTTGCCTTGGCAAGTGATATCAAGACGTATGGTCTGGAAACTGCATCAGGTGATAATGCGGCAACAGTCACCCTGACTGATGGGAGCGATACGGGTGCTGGTACAGTGACAGTGGCTGGCGGAGAGAATGTCACCGTTTCTGCTGAAAACGGAAACATTACCATTTCTGCTGAAAATACCTATACACAAAGTGGTGCTTTTGATACCACCACCAAGCAGATAACCTTCACGAGAAACGATCAGGAAACCTATGACGTTGACCTTTCCGGTGTTGCTTTGGCAAGTGATGTCAAAACATATTCAGGCCAGCAGAAAACTGTAAGTGGCAGTGATTTTGGTGACGGTTCGACCAAATTCACCATTTATGAAAAATCTGGAGCGTCAGAAACACCTGCTCAGGATATGCGGGTTACATCATCTGGAGGAGCCTTAAAGGCAGTTGCTGATAATCTGGGGACGCCTGTTGGTGAAATGAATATTGTCGCTGGCGAGAACGTCATGATTGAGCAGGGTGATGATGGTGTAACCGCAAAGATTTCCGCCAAGGACACCACCTACAGCTTTGAGGTTGGTGCTGGGGAAGGACCGGGGCAGGTTTCGAAACTGACCGTCACGGACGATACGGCAGAAGAAATTGTCGCTGAGTTCTACGACACCGACACCCGCAATACGGTTGTTGCCGGCAATAACATCACCGTTGAAGAAGAAACCAATCCAGATGACGGTTCCATCGCCTATACCATCCACGGCAAAGATACGAAAGTCACTTCAGAGGACAGTTCTGTCACTGTCAAGGAAACTGTCGATGAGGCGACAGGTGTCACAACCTATGACTTGGCAGTCAGCGGTGGCGGCGGTGCTTCAGAGTTCGAAGGCGATGATGCCCAGACAGTGACACCTGCAGCTGGCAAGCTCACCATCAAGGGCGGTGCCGATGCCGGTAGCCTGACCGACAACAACATTGGTGTTGTTGCCGATGGTGAGAACGGTCTTAAAGTCAAGCTCGCCAAAGATATCAAGAATGTCGACACCATCCAGGTCAACAAATCTGTCACCGTCGGTAACACCACCATCAACAAAGACGGTATGACCATCAAAGGCGGTCCCACTGTTACCAGCTCCAAGGTTGATATGGCAGGGCAGCGGATCCAGAACATCGGGGCAGGTACCGCTGACACCGATGCCGTCAATGTCGCTCAGCTCAAACAGTCCCAGGCTGACTTCGACCAGAAGCTCAACCATCTGAATGGCCGTATCGGTGAAGTCGCCCAGGATGCCAACGCCGGTATCGCGATGGCGCTGGCAGCAGCATCCCTGCCGCAGGCATACCTTCCAGGCAAGAGCATGATGGCAATCGCCGGCGGTACCTATCGCGGTGAACAGGGCTATGCAATCGGCTTCTCCACCGTCACAGACGATGGCAAATGGATCATCAAGGCCAACGCCTCCGGCAACACCCAGGGCCACTACGGCGCAGCCGTCGGTGCAGGTTACATGTGGTAAGTGCAACCAGAAGGACAAGACAGAAAGGAAAACATCATGAAACTGAACAACCTGAGGAACATTGCTCTTCTGGC
>JAHAYL010000031.1 GCA_018384065.1 Oxalobacter sp. | reverse complement strand
CGTTTGCCTCGACGGCCACTTCATTGCCGATGGCGGTGTTGCGGTTCCCGGTGACGGTGCTGTTGTCTGCCAGGACCATGTTGTCTGAACCGGTGACGGTGTTCGGGTCACCGATGACGGCGTTGCCATCACCCTCGACGGTATGGCCATAGCCGATGGCAATGGATTTATCTCCAGTAACGGTATTTTCGGTACCGATGGCGATGTTGTTGTCGCCTTCCACTGTATTCTTATACCCATCCAGGAAGTTGTAGTTGCCGGATTTCAGCTCATTGGAGACACCCATCAGCTGGGAATATGAGACCTTACCTTCGGTACCTGCCTTGTTGGCACCACCGACCGCCATGACATTGCCACCGCTTTCTGCAACGGCATCTGCCAATGTTGTCTGCAGGGCTTTCAGGTTCTCAGCAGTAGGTTGAAGCTGGTATTTCCCGTATGCGGTCATAATAGCCTGGGAATCTTTAACAGTTCCCAACGCATTTGTGATGGAATTTCCTGCCCCCCAGATCAATGCGCCATTGGCATTACTGGTGGAATTGGCGATACCGATGACACTGTTGGCGACACCGTCAAACTGACCGGACACTTCAACCGTATTGACCGCACCATAGACTGTTGCTCCTACGCCGCCTAGATTCTGCAGGGTACCGCCGCTGACACTTGAATAGGCGCCTGTCACGGAAGAAATGATGCCTGTTGCGGAAGCACCAACACCGGCGGCAAGGGAATCAAGACCAGTTGCACCAGTGTTGTTGTAGTTGCCCTGTTGAGAACCGCCATCATTGACACTGTAGTAATGCACTGGTGAAAACGTAGTTTCCTCGCCATTGACGCTGATGGTCAGGTCGTTGCCATCTTCTGATTTGGATACCGTAACCATATCACCGGTCTGTACAACAGTTTCTGTTGTCACGTCTTTTTCTGCCGTGGCATTCATGGTACCGCTGACTTTTTTTGTGATGGTCTGCGTCTGGAAATAGCCGGTGTCCGTCTTCTGGGTTCTCACACCGAAAGTCACCGAAGTTGGCTTTGAAGCCGATTGGATTGCCGTTGAGATTGTTCCACCAGTAGGCTTAACAACCCCGACTTTATATCCCTGCGCTGTCAGCGAATCTACATCAACACCGGCAGCTCTGGCTTTTGCCAGATTGGTATAAAGAATCCCATTCTTTTCAACAGCTGTATATTTATAGATACCTTCTACAGTCTCGATTTCTCCGTAATAGACACTGCCAAGACCGGTTGATCCGCTTTCTACTTGATAAAGCAGGATTTTTCCGCCCTCGGTATAGGTTCCCATATTGGAAACCCCTGCAACGACAACATTGGCGCCGTTCGCTGCATTCTGCGTCAACTGGATATCAATCCCTGCATTATCGCCGGTATACTGGTGTGTGGTCCCTGGAACGGTATAAACATCCAGTCCACTGTCATTAGTAACATTAGACTGGTCTGGCGCCAGATAGGGACTTCCTGCAAAAACAGCCTGTGGTAATGCCAAAACACCTGCTGTCAACAGGACTGCAACTGCCTTACATACCCCCCGCTGGATATTGCTTGCAATTTCACTGACGACGACATGCTTGCCGAGCACTTTGCTGAAGACGACCTTGAATGTTCTGTTCATAGATTTCCCCTTCTTTCTAAAATCCGAAAATGTGATGTTTGTTGTCTGTCCTGCCGTCAGGGAACAGGCTGTTTTCTGCTGAAAGCTTTTTCCAATAACCTTCCCCACTGGAGGAAACCGTTATTGGAAAGCGCTTTCCAAATACGACATCAAGGGAAGCACCTTCCGGTGCTCCCCTGATGCTGCCCAAACGATGACTGAGGGCTTTGCCTTATTCAGGCTGGGTTCCCTTGACGTCGACCACGATGCGGCGGTTCGGCTGCAGGCAGTCACGCAGTGCCTGGCCACGCATGCCCGGGCAGGGCTCGACCTGGTCTGCCTTGCC
>JAHAYL010000029.1 GCA_018384065.1 Oxalobacter sp. | reverse complement strand
GTATTATATTATCAAAACTCCTTCAGGAGATTAGTATGGAATTTTCTTCTTTAACAAGAAACGTAATAAATAATACTACGGAATTTACAAAAAAGACGGCACAAACCATTGGGGAAGTAAGTGGCAGTGTCATCGGAAAAACTACAGAACTTGCCAAAGATGCCGCCCAAAAAACTGTAGAAGTAGGCAATAAAGTAACTGACAGAACTACACAAATAGTTACAAATACTGGAACAACTGTTGTAGATGCAGGAACCGTAGCAATTGACTATACAAAATCTGGATTACAGGTAATCGCCGATTACGCTAATGATTTAACAGGTAAAACAATTAATAATGCAAAAGAAATTGCCAATGATATTTGGCAAACAGCGCCTGGTGCTGGAAAAATTTTACAAAAAATGGCTCAAGATGCTCTTGACTCCGTCAAAGGCATAGCAACATCTCCCACCACAATAGAAGTCTTAAAAGAATGCGGAGAAATTACTAAAATTGTTGGCAGAATTTCTCCTCAAGTTTGCTCTACCAATGCTTTAATTACTATCAAGAAACGGACAGCCCAAGGATATGATTTAGGCTCCCGTTTACTTCCAATCCCCGGTGGTGGTGCAGCTATCGGAGCAGTACTGGGTGCATCTTTCGGGTTATATGAAGTTGCAAACGAACTTCTGCAAGATCCTTCACTACTGAAAGATATCGAAGATCTGTTTAAACATTGCCAACATGTAGTGGCTCTTATACAGAAAGCTTTCAGCATAGATGTGTCAGAAGCAGCTATTTCTGCAACACCACTACCCGCATAACAACATTCTGAAGAAGCCGTACTGATGGATACCGATAATTTCTTCTTCATCCTGGAACTTCCTTTCTCACCGGTACCGGATACGGCCACGGTTGAGGAAGCCATTGCCAAGAAACAGAGTGAATGGTCACGTCAGCTGAACAATCCCCGCAGGAAAGACAGTGCCAAGAAATGGCTGGCAAATATCGGGCTGATGCAGTTAATGCTTGCTGACCCGGATGCCAGGAATACACTGGCGAAACAGGCAGAGAACATCCAGCAGGAGAAACTGTCAGAACTCGAAAAACTCCTGGAACTGAATTACGTTGATGAAAAACTTTCTAAAAAGGATATCGGTTATCTGCTGAACCGGTATGGCTTCTACCAGATTACTGGACAGCATATCCAGGACCTGTACAAGAAAGTCCAGCAATCCCGTCAGGCAGGTCGGGATAGCCGGAATCCCCTGGAAGAAGAGTGGGACAGCATCGAACTGCCCGACAGGTTCCAGATGGACAACATCGAGAACCTGCTCAAAATCATCGGCAAAGACTCCCTCTATCAGTTCCTAGAACAGTCGGAACATACCACCTCATGGCAACTGCTCGGTGTCCTGGATAATCTTGAGAAAACACTCCGGGAATCCGCCACCAATGACCAGAATGAAGCCAGCAAGAAACTCTGTGGCTTTGCCCGCGATATTTTCTCTTCAGAAACCGAGCGGCAGAAATATGACTGCTATCTGGATATCAAGGCATGGCAGCACCTTTATCAATGGATTGACATCAATGCGGATACCAATGACAAGAATGTCGTGCAGACCGACTTCCTGAGCCGGCTTTTCCAGCAGCTTCCCGCTGGAACGGATTATGAAAAGGTTGCCAAAGCCATCTCCCTGTACTGCCGTTTCAGGAAATACCGGATTGCCGACACCGAAATCCACTGCCCGCAATGCAGTACAGGCAACAAACGGGCTTTTTTCTGCAGCAGATGCCATGCCCCGCTCTTTTTCATTCCCGGGAACCAGAATAAAAAACAGCAAGATCCTGCAGCAGATGCTTATGAAACGGATGATGGTTTCGATACGATATATGGTAATGACAGTTTTGACCCTTCCGCTGCGAAGACTGATTCCTGGCAAAGACCACGGGATCCTGTCCCTCAACCGACACCAGTAAGACCACCTGCCCCACAGCGGGAAAGTCCCGTTCCCCAGCCAGTGCCGGTAGGTTCACCTGCCCAACAACAGGAAAAAACCGACGGCATATCCCAAAAAGGCTGCCTGATCTTTGCGCTCATTTTCATGGCGGTTGTACTGGTGATTTTCCTGGTGATTGCCATCTCATCCCGTAGCAGCTCCCGCTATATTTCCCGGTCAGAATTTGAGAACTCCTCAAAAAGCGCCATTGAAGCCTCAATGGATGCAACCTATGGGAAACCGGATTCAACCGGCTGCCGGAACCTGCCGCACAGCGACGGCAACCGTTACTGCATGAAAGTCGATGCCGTGGAATATATTGATGCCCCCACTGCGAACGGCACAGCAAAACGTGCCTATGTCACGGTACGGGGTACATCAGACAGCTATTCCTCAAAAACCGATTTGCTGGGATTGATGGTGTTTGAATGGAACCCATCGGAAAAACGGGTTCAGATGGCTTCAGGCGTGAAGGACCTTGTCATCGGTCATGACAGCCAGTTTGAGAAAACTTCTTTACAGGAATCCTTTAATAGACTTTCCGAATCTTCCCGGCTGATCCGTTTCGGAAAAGACCTGTACGGCTGGGTATTGCATGACGTTCCTGGCAAAGATGCTTGGGAAGCCTTGAAGGTTTATTCGCCACTCCACGGCAACACCATCAAAGAAGTCCTGAACATCCGTGAAGGTTCTGTACCACCGGCTCCTGCGATGGGAGAAAATGGCTCAACAGGAACAACGGCCTGTACATCTGCCCCTTGCTACCCGGCTCCACAGATTACAGGGCTGAAAGCAGAAATCCGGACAATCGAATCCCCGAAAGAAGACTTTTACCCGATTGAACTGACTTATACCATACAGTCTTCTGGCGGTCCTCCTGCTCCGCCTGCCACTAAAAAGACGGTCATGCTCAGCTTTGACAAGAGCCTTGGCAGCTATGCCGTCCCTGAAGAAATCAAATCCATTGGTATAACCCGATCTGACTATGAAGAAGATGCCCCAGCAGCGTCTGCGCCTGCTGCTGCATCACCTGCCCCATCGGCATCGGCTGCCCCCGCTGCTTATTACAACTATGGCGGTGAGTTTGAAGGGGAATTCCATACCTCCAGACATTCCATCCGGATCACCAAGCGGAACGGCAGGTATCTCTACCAAGCATGGAAACAGCCGAAAACCATGGATGAAGGACCGCCTGACCTGATGCTGACCAACGGGGAAGATTCTGTCGATGGCATCACCTTTAAAAAAGGCAATCTGGTCATCGACATCAACAAGAGCAATACCGCTGATAAAGAGCTTTATATCTTTATCAACAACGTTTACCGCGACCACTACTACATGTACAGGAACTGACAATGAAAAAGAAATTGCTGACAACCGCTTTACTGTCATGCCTGTTTTTCATAACAGGTATTACTAGTGCAAATTCTTCTAATGGATCTGCTCCATCTGCCCCCGCTCCTTCCAATATCTGGGATTCACCATCTCACAAAGCAATGACTAATATATATGGAAAATATAATAAAGAAAACAGCTGTTGGATTGCTCGGGATAATATTTTAGGAGCGCATTATTGTATGCGAATTATTTCTGTGAATCATATTGATAGTTCTGAAAGAGGCATTCCTAAAAAAACTGCTTATCTGGTGACAACAGGGGAAGCGATTGAAGATACCGCTCACGCTTATGTCGTAGGTGGTGGTCGCTATGGATTCATTGTTTATGAAACCGTTGGAAACCGTGTAAATAAAATTATCGCCTCAAAACCAATGATAAGAGGAGGAGACTATGGAGAACCACCATCAGCATCAGAATTTTCTTTTGTGAAAATGGGAAAGAATAAATATGGTTGGCGTCTAGATTTAGCACATGCACACCAAGGAAACGAGTCAATATATACAATGTTTTACGTTCCTTACAAGGAATCCATAAAAGAAGTTTTTGGCTTGATAACTTATAACTCTTACTACGATTGGCATGGTACTAATCAGCAAATCACAACAACAAGAAGAACTGTCGAAATACAAAATCCAACTGATGAATCAATGACCTTTTATCCACTGAACATTACGGTCAGCGACATAGAAACAAATCGAGATTACGAATCATCAGAACAAGTCTTACAACCTGGAGTATATACGGTTTATTTCAATTCCAATAAACAAGAGTATGACCAACCTAACGGAATACCTCGTCCTGATACAAAATACCTGTGTACAGATGGATCTTCTTTTGAATTGATTCCAAACGGTAATCAAGCAAAATTGATTTTACAAGGAAATACATACCAAATGACAAGGGTTAATACAAGAACAGGATCAACCCGTTATGACAACTCTTCTGGATTATCTTTTATAGGTGTTTCAAACATGAGTGCATTAGTTAATTTTAAATCACAGCAATCAATTGCAGGAGAATGCCGAAATGAATCCCAACGACATATACAGGCTGAAGTAGATAGAAAAAAATCTCCAGCCCCAAAAGCTCCTACTAGGTAATAATTATTTTAAAGATTAAAAGCCTATGTCTGAATCAATCAAGAACCTTCTGAAAAAAGCCGAACAGGGCGATGCCCAGTCCCAATTCCTGGCAGGGATGCTATATGAAAACGGACTGGGAATTGCAAAAGACGCAAACCTTGCCCAGGCATGGTACCGGAAAGCGGCGGCACAGGGGCATCGTGAAGCGAAGCAGAAACTGGGGGAAACCATAAAACCTTCCGAGCAGGTAACACCTGAAACCCAAAACAGTCAGACGCAGACCGAGAATCAATATGGTTCTCATCTGTTATGGGATATCGACTGGCGTTATGACTATTCCAGTTTTACCTATGAAAGGGTTATTGGGGATGCAAAAGCAGGAAACGCCGCAGCTCAGTATATATGTGGGATTATCGCCTATGATGCAGACGACTACTACGGTAACCGTGAGCCTTCCATGGGCTATGGCAATTATGATAGAGAGAATATCTCCTTTGAATGGAATAGCAAAGCCGCAAAACAGGGACATTCAGGAGCACAGAACAATCTGGGATGGTGGTATAAAAATGGACATGGATTTCTTCAATCTAATAAGGACTATCAGAAAGCACTTGATTGGTTCCACAAAGCAACAAGACAAGGAAATCCATATGCTCAATACAACCTTGGGCTGATGTATATCAACGGTCAAGGAGTCCTTAAAGACTATCATCAGGCGTTCACTCTCTTTCAGGACTCAGCAGGACAAGGAAACCAATACGCCCAATACAACCTTGGCCTGATGTGCGCAAATGGTCATGGAACCCCTCAAGACCTTCAGCAGGCACTTGACTGGTTCCACCGAGCAGCAGAAAACAACCGCAGGAACCAGAACGAATCAAGGGATAAAGCTTTAAAAGAAGCGGCAAGGAAAAAATGCCTTGAAATAAGAAAAGCTTACAAACTGTCTCCCTCCTCCCGACAGACCGCTTCCAGCCAGCCCAACCAGAATAAAACCTTAAAAGAACTCCTGGAAGAATCAGGGGGCAACCACTCGGCAGCTGACCATCAACGGATAGCGCAAAGTGCTTATATGATGGCAAGGATGTTTCTGTCAGGCACCAGTCTAGATGGTATGCCTGTCGAGAAAAATGCGCGTACCGCTTTTGAGTATATGCAGAAAGCTGCACACGCTGGTCTTGTTGAAGCGCAACACGATCTTTATATCCTCTATTCTGAAGGCATTGGAACTGTTAAAGATGACATTCAAGCGTTTGGATGGCTCAAAAAAGCCGCAAATAAAGGATACCCCTTGGCTATGCACAATCTCGGAGCCTATTACCTCAATGTTTACTATGATCAAGAGCGTGCTTTCAGGTGGTACCACAATGCTGCAAAAGCTGGGCATACACAATCCCAAGTCGTTGTTGCCCTGATGTATCTCAAAGGAACCGGCGTTCCGCAGGATATGACTCAAGCCATCGGATGGCTGCAGAAGGCTGCTTCCCAAGGCAGCAAGGAGGCCATGCAGTTGCTTGCGCGCCTTGTCTTGTAGGAAAAACCTTGCTGGGCAGTAGGAGACATGGATGACAGCGATATCAAAACCATAACCGCATCTGCTTCACCGCTTATACCGTGATGCAGGAACGGGAACGGATACTGAAAACCATCTTTATAGAAACAGGAAAAGTATATGTCTGACTCAACAGAAAAACTGAAAGAAGCCTTGGATAAATCTGGCATCAGCCTCACAGAAGCACAGAAAGACCTGTTGGTGCGGTATGCCACCGCAATGGCAACCATTGATACGTTAGGGGAATATCCTGAAGGGAACCCTATTGGAAAAGATGCCATTGCTACTTTTGACGCTATGTCATCTGCCGCTGGCTATGGCATTGCCGATGCCCAATACCTGCTTGGACTGATGTACGAAAAAGGCCATGGCACTCCGGTGGATTATCAGGAAGCGGTCGGATGGTATCAGCAAGCCGCCGAACAGGGACATCCAAGTGCCCAGAACAACCTTGGGCTGATGTATGTCATGGGTCGGGGAACTCAAAAGGACAATGAGAAAGCTTTCAACTGGTGGTCCAGGGCTGCTGGGCAGGGATATGCGAGGGCACAAAGCAACATTGGCTGGATGTACCGGAACACCGGAAATTATGAAAAAGCATTTGAATGGTTGGAAAAAGCCGCTTCTCAAGGCTATGCAGGCGCTTGCCGTAAGCTTGCTACGCTGTATGGAAACGGAGAAGGAGTCGAACAGAATCATAAAAAGGCAATTGAGTATCTTTTCAAAGCTGCTGAGCTGGGAGATGCCGAAACCCAAGCCCGTCTTGGATATATGTATCAAAACGGTCAAGGCGTTCCCCAAGACTATCAAAAAGCCTTTGAATGGTTCAGCAAAGCAGCGGAACAAGGGCATCCTGTTGCCCAGACTAGCCTTGCCTGGATGTATCAAAATGGCGAAGGAACTGAACAGAACTATGAAGAAGCGTTCAAGTGGTGTCTCAAAGCTGCCAAACAAGGGAATACCGGTGCCCAATACCTGCTTGGGTTGATGTATGCCAACGGTGATGGCGTTCAGCAAAACTACACAAAAGCTTTCAAATGGCTTCAAAAGGTAGCAGAACAGGGATATGCAAAAGCCCAATGGAATCTTGGACTCCTATATGCACAAGGTCAAGGCGTTCCTCAAGACCATCAGAAAGCGATTGAATGGTTTGAAAAAGCAGCGGAACAAGGTGATGCAGAAACCCAGTGTGCTCTTGGACTGATGTATGCGGAAGGAAAAGACATCCCCAAGAATCTCCAAAAAGCCTTTCATTGGTGGACGGAATCTGCTGAACAAGGGTATGCCGAATCCCAACTTGACCTTGGACTCATGTATGTAAGGGGAGATGGCATCCAAAAAGATTCCCTCAAAGCGGCAGAATGGTTCAGAAAAGCGGCTGAACAAGGTAATGCAAAAGCCCAACTGGGTCTTGGACTCTTATATGCAGATGGTCAAGGCGTACCTCAAGACGGTCAGAAAGCCATGGAATGGTTCGAAAAAGCTGCAATGCAAAGTGATCCAGATATCCAAAAGAAAGCTGTTGAATGGCTTGAAAAAGCTGCAATACGAGGTGATGCCGAAGCTCAATGTGAACTTGGGCAGGTGTATGCTGAAGGTCGTGGCATCCCAAAAGATATGCAAAAAGCTTTCTACTGGTGGACGAAAGCGGCAGGGCAGGGAAATGCTTATGCCCAGAACAACCTCGGTCTCATGTACCTGAATGGTGATGGCATTCCTCAAGACTTTCAAAAAGCTGTCGAATGGTTCACCAAGGCTGCCGAACAAGGATATCCACCAGCACAACTCTCTCTCGGTTCGATGTACCTGATGGGCAATGGTATTGAACAGAACGATGGAAAAGCTGTTGACTGGTACAGAAAAGCTGCTGAACAGGGATATGCAGAGGCGCAAAGCAACCTTGGTACGATGTACGAAACGGGGCGGGGAGTCGGACAGGACTACAGGAAAGCTGTCGAGTGGTACAAGAAGGCTGCTGAACAGGGTTTTGTAAGCGCCCAGTTCAACCTTGGAAACATGTATTCAGCAGGCCGAGGGGTTGAGCTGAACGATGGAAAGGCTGCTGAGTGGTACAGAAAAGCTGCTGAGCAGGGACATGCAAATTCCCAGACCAGTCTTGGTCAGATGTACGCATACGGTCAAGGCATACAACAAGACAATCAAAAAGCTTTTGAATGGTGGACCAAGGCAGCAGAACAAGGACATCCAGTTGCCCAAAACAACCTCGCCGTTATGTATCGAGACGGGATAGGTATTGAGCAGGATTCTGAAAAAGCTGTTGAATGGTTTACAAAAGCGGCTGAACAAGGAAATGCTGAAGCCCAGTATGTCCTTGGAAAGATATATTCCGAAGGCAAAGGGATTCCCCAAGATTTAGAAAAAGCTTTTACCTGGTGGTCCCGAGCCGCTGAACAAGGTCATGCAAACGCTCAGTGCCATCTTGGGGCAATGTTTGCAGAAGGTCATGGCGTCCCCAAAGATTATCAGAAAGCACTTGAATGGCTCAGGAAAGCAGCAGAACAGGGATATGCGGATGCCCAATTCCGTCTTGGTCTTATGTTTGAACTGGGTTATGGTGTCCCCAAAGACCGGCAGAAAGCATTTGAGTGGGCCCGCAGAGCTGCCGCACAGGGACATACGGATGCTCAAGGTTTCCTTGGTTGCCTATATAAAGAAGGTCAGTCTGTTCCCCAGGACTTCCAGAAATCTTTTGAATTGCTCCGCAATGCAGCTGAACAAGGCGACGGAATATCCCAGTACATCCTTGGTCTGATGTATGCCAACGGTGATGGCATTCAGCAGGATGCCCAAAAGGCGATTGAATGGTTTGAAAAAGCCGCGATGCAAGGTGATGCATATATCCAATGCAGTGTTGGCCAGATGTATGCAGAAGGCAAAGGCATTCCAAAAAATCTACAAAAAGCTTTTTATTGGTGGACTGAATCCGCTGAACAGGGAAACGCTGATGCCCAGAACAACCTCGGTCTCATGTACCTGAATGGTGATGGCATTCCTAAAGATCATCAGAAAGCCTTTGAATGGTTCCGCAAAGCCGCTGAACAGAAGTATTCTTGGGGACAATACCATATTGGCCTCATGTACTCTACCGGCGAAGGTATCCCGCAAAACTACCGAAAAGCCGTTGAATGGTGGACGAAGGCAGCCGAACAAGGACTTCCTGAAGCCCAGAATAACCTCGCCAGCCTGTACGAAAGCGGTTATGGCATTCCTCAGGATAATAAAAATGCTGTTGAATGGTACCGGAAAGCTGCTGAACAAGGCATGGCAAGAGCCCAGTTCAACCTAGGACGTATGTATGCAGACGGTAAAGGTATTCCTCAAGACGACCAGAAAGCGGTTGAATGGTTAGGTAAAGCAGCTGAGCAGGGACATGCAGAGGCACAACACTATCTGGCAGTCATGTATTTCCATGGTACTGGTGTTGAACAGAGTTATGAAGAAGCGTTCAAGTGGTATCTCAAAGCAGCAGAACAGGGTAATGCTGATGCCCAGTACAACATCGGCGTTATGTATCTGAAAGGGCGGGTCACACCGCCAAACCTTCAAAAGGCGGTGGAATGGTACCAAAAGGCAGCGGAGCAGGGACATGGTCATGCACAATGTGAGCTCGGATCCATGTATGCAATTGGTCAAGGCGTTCCTAAAGATTATCAGAAAGCTCTCGAATGGTGGGGCAAAGCAGCAGAACAGGGTAATACTGATGCTCAATTCAATCTTGGATACATCTATGCAAATGGTCATGATGTACCTCAAGACTACCGGAAAGCAGTTGAATGGTGGGCAAAAGCTGCGGAACAGGGTAATGCTTTTGCCCAGCTTAATCTCGGCTTGATGTATGCACATGGTCAAGGCGTACCTCAGGATTACCAGAAAGCCATCGAATGGTTTACCAAGGCTGCTGAGCATGGATATGTCAGTGCTCAAATCAACCTTGGATATATGTATCAAAACGGTCAAGGCGTTCCTCAAGACCATCAGAAAGCCTTTGAATGGTTCAGCAAAGCGGCGGAACAGGGAGATGCCGAAACCCAAGCCCGTCTTGGATATATGTATCAAAGCGGTCAAGGCGTTCCCCTAGACTATCAAAAAGCTTTTGAATGGTATGGTCGAGCAGCGGAACAGGGACATGCAGGGGCACAGCACAACCTTGGCTTCATGTTTGAAAAAGGTCAGGGTGTAGAAAAGAACAACGAAAAGGCATTTGAATGGTATTCCCAGGCAGCAGAACAGGGATTCCCTCTTGCCCAAAACAGCCTTGGAGGTATGTATGAAGGTGGGCTGGGTGTTCCACAAGATTATCAGAAAGCTCTTGCTTGGTATCACAAGGCAGCAGAGCAAAGAAATCCTGCTGCCCTACTCAATATCGGGCTTATGTATGCCTACGGTTATGGCGTACCGCAAGATACGCAGACAGCCATTGAATGGTGCCGGAAAGCAGCTGGGCAAGGACTCCAAATTGCCAAGCTGCTGATAGCCGCTTTCCAAGAAGAACCAGAAGCCCAATACAGGCTGGGGCTCATGTATGCCAACGCCGAAGGATTCTCCCAAGACATTCAGAAGGCAAAAACATGGTTCCAGAAAGCAGCAGGACAAGGACATCCTGAAGCAAAGGAACAGCTGGAAAAGATGTCGTCCGGAACATCTGTCAACCCTGCTTCTGGTCAATCCATCCAATAGGAAAACAACGGATGCTGGAATCTTTTGACAACTCCTTGTAAAAATCTGGAAACAAATATGTCTGAATCCATCAAGAATCTTTTGAAAAAAGCTGAACAGGGTGATGCCCAATCTCAGTTCCTTGCTGGGATGGTGTTTGAAAAAGGACTGGGCATTGAAAAGGATATCGTCCAGGCACTGGTCTGGTATCAGAAAGCCATGGATCAAGGTCACCGTGAGGCGAAAGGACAATTTGAAAAGCTGACCGGTTCCACTCAGAAAACCACCAGCCAACCTGCTGGGCAGAAAACGATGAAAGAAGTCCTGGATGAAGCTGGGAAAAACGGTTCGGCAGAAGACCAGCAACGCATTGCTCAGAGTGCGTACATGATGGCAAGGATGTCTCTGTCAGGCACTGGTCCAGATGGTATGCCTGTCGAGAAAAATGCCCGTGCTGCTTTTGAGTATATGCAGTATGCCGCAGAGTATGGCCTTCCTGAAGCACAATGTGACCTTGCCCTTCTTTATTCTGAAGGCATTGGCACTGCCAAAGACAATTACAAGGCATTTGAGTGGTTCAGGAAATCCGCTGACCAGGGATATGCACTTGCGATGCACAATGTCGCCGCCTATTACCTCAATGTCTTCAAGAACCAGCAGCTTGCTTTCCAATGGTATCGCAAGGCAGCAGAGGCAGGACATGAAAGATCGCAGACCGTTGTCGGGCTGATGTATATCAAGGGTGTTGGGGTCACACCAGATATCCAGCAGGCCATGACCTGGCTGCAACGGGCAGCAGCCTCAGGAAGTGAGGAGGCCAAACAGGTGATTGCTGCCCTCCAGCAGGAATTTGGCAGGCAGCATTCTCCCTCAAGATCCAGAGACTATGGCTATGGACATTCAGCGAAAACTCATATTGCCAGCCGCATTAAAAGCATCATCGCTGTCCAACTGGGCAAATCGGAATCCGAAATCTGGTTGAACACCACTCTCTCAAATCTTGGAGCCGACTCATTGGATGCGGTCGAACTCGTCATGGCGATTGAAGACGAATTTGAAATTGAAATCACTGACAGACAGGCAGAAAGAATCACCACTGTCCAGGATGCCGTAGATTTTGTCGCTGCCAGCCTGAAAAGAAGGTCCTTCTGATGGATACCGACAATTTCTTCTTCATCCTGGGACTTCCTTTCTCACCGGTGCCGGATACGGCAACGGTTGAGGAAGCCATTGCAAAGAAACAGAGTGAATGGTCACGCCAGCTGAACAATCCCCGCAAGAAAGACAATGCCAAGAAGTGGCTGGCAGACATCGGTCTGATGCAGATGATGCTTGCCGATCCCGGTGCAAGGAAGATGCTGGCGGAACAGGCACAGAACATCCAGCAGGATAAGCTTTCCGAACTCGAAAAACTCCTGTCACTGAATTACACCGAAGAAACGCTCTCGAAAAAGGACATCAGTTATCTGCTGAACCGGTATGGTTTCTATCAGATTTCTGAACGGAACATCAGAAACCTGTATCAGAAAGTGCTGGACAGCCGGAAAGATGAAGGCAATCAAAAAAGCTACCAAGAAGAGACTTGGGACCATATCAGTCTGCCTGACCGGTTCCTGATGGACAATATTGACAGTCAACTGAAGATTCTTGGCAAGGAAGACCTTTATGATTTCCTGAACCTGTCAAGCCAAGCATATTCCCAAAGACTGCTGGCTGCCTTGGATAGCTTGGAAAAGACCCTTCGGGAATCCGCCATCTCTGACCAGAATGAAGCCGGTAAGAAACTCTGCGGTTTTGCCCGCGATGTCTTTGCGTCAGACGAAGAACGCAGGAAATACGACAATTATCTGGACATCAAGGCTTGGAACCACCTGTACAAATGGATTGACATCAATGCTGACACCAATGACAAGAATGTCGTACAGGTAGGATTCCTGAACCGGCTTTTCCGGCAGCTTCCATCAGGAACCGATTACGGAAAAGTTGCCAAAGCCATCTCCCTGTACTGCCGTTTCCGGAAATACCAAATTGCCGACACCGGCATCCGATGCCCACACTGCGGGGCGAAGAACAAACAGGCTTTCCTGTGTGGCAAATGTGACAGCCCCCTCTTTTTCATCCCGGGCAGCCAAGGCAGGAAACCTCAAAGGACGGCTTCCCCGCAGAACACGGGTATTGATGAAAACGATTATGACTATGACCATGATTATGGCGACACCTATACCCATCGTGACAAACGCCAGTTCAACCAGCATCAGCAGAACAGGAGACAGCCACCCCAGCGGCAGCCTGCCCAACAACACCCTGAAAATCCGGTTCCCAGACCAGCACCAATGCCACCATCTCCGCAAGAACAAGGAGACCAACCTGTTGAGAACGACAAACAATCCAATCCTAGTATTGGATTAGGTTCAGGATGTGCTGTATTTTTTGTCATCCTCCTTTTGATTATCTGTGTTATCGGTTTAGTATCATCCTGTAACCGTCGGTCCGCATCTTCTTACAGAAATCCAGCTCCTGCTGCATCAGTTCCAGCAGCTTCTGCACCAATGGCATCTGCACCTACGGCATCAGCCGCTGCAGCTGCAGCTTCTGCTGCGCAGGCGGCTGGGTCTGCTGCCAGCTATTCGCCACAGGAAGAATACCAGGCAGCCAAAGCCAGAGGACAACAGGCAAATAAAGACTATCTCTCTGTCTGGAATAAACTTTCCCGGAATCAACAGCTTTCCTTGAAACCTTCAATTACTGACGAAGTAAAACAGGCAGACAACGAATGCAAGATGGAAGCGAAAAACGCCTCCAATGACGAAATCATCCAGAAAACAGCTTATCTGAACTGTGTCGTTCCTAAGGAAAAAGCACTGACGGAAAGATTAAGGCAATATCTCCGATGATTGGATATCCCCCTGAAAGAAAATGATATGGACCGATTAAAGTTTAAATATTTCCTGACATATGGTTGTCTGGCATTCACTATGGTTCTGCCATCAACGTGCTTTGCCTGTGAAGAAAATGGGATTTCTGATGAAATCCTGATTGAGAAAGCCAACAAAGGGGACGCTGTTTCCCAAAATAAACTGGGACTGTATTTTGAAAAAGGAAACTGTGGTTTTGAGCAGGATTACTATTCAGCGGCATCCTGGTACCAGAAAGCAGCAATTCAGGGAAACGCTTACGCCCAGTTCAATCTTGGTTTTTTATACGCCTATGGCAGAGGCGTTGAACAGGATTACAGTCAAGCGGTGTATTGGTATCAGAAAGCAGCAGACCAAGGCAATGCCTTGGCTCAGTTCAACCTAGGGAAACTGTACCTTTCAGGCAAAGGAGTAGAACAGGATTATGCTATGATGGTTTATTGGTACAGGCAGGCTGCAGAACAGGGCAATGCAATGGCGCAGAATGGTCTGGGATGGGCTTTTGCCAGTGGCAGTGGCGTTCCGCAGAATGAGGAGGCTGCTGCCTATTGGTATGAGAAGGCGGCTGAACAGGGGTATTCCTATGCACAGCTCAACCTAGGATCAAGATTTGCCCGAGGCAAAGGAGTTACCCAAGACTATGAGACTGCCGCTTATTGGTATGAGAAAGCGGCAGAGCAGGGAAACCCTTATGCACAATTCCATCTGGGGAATGCCTACCGCCTAGGTAGAGGTGTCGAACAGGACCGTGAAACGGCAATTTATTGGTTTGAACAGGCATCCAATCAGGGGAACAAAGACGCTCAGAATGCCTTAAGGTCACTTACAGCCCCTAAAAAGAAACCCTTGGCAATCAAACGTAAACCACCACGTCCTCAATCAAAGCCTGCCCGGAAAATCAAGGCACCGATGTTCACTTGGAATCTTTAAGACCGGAATTAAAAATGAATCTCTCAAAAAATCTGAAATCCCCTCTTTATAAAATACTGATTGGCTTGACGGCATGGCTTATGGTTTCATACCCGTCTTCTGCCATGAGCCTGATGGCGGCAACGGACGAAATGATGGCCAATATGGGAATTGCGCTCTATCAGCATAATATGGGCTGGAGATACCAGAATGGGGAGGGCGTAGAGCAAGACTACTGCCAGGCTGTTGAGTGGTATAAAAAAGCCGCCGAAAAAGGATATGACAAATCCCAGAACAACCTTGGTCTGATGTATCACAACGGATGGTGTATTGAAAAGGACTTAACAAAAGCTATCGAATGGTATGAAAAAGCGGCTGAACAAGGAATGGATATTGCCCAGAACAATATGGGCATCATGTATACCTATGGCTGGGGTGTCCCTCAAGATTATGATAAAGCTTTCTCATGGTATTCCAAAGCTGCCAATCAAGGGCATTCTGATGCTCAGAACAGACTGGGCTTAATGTACCTGAATGGCTGGGGAACAGCCAAAGACTTAAACAAAGCCTTTAAACTCTTCGAAAAAGCTGCTGACAGCAATCACTTCTGGGCAATGCACAATCTAGGATGGATGTATCAGAATGGATTGGGCACGAATCACGATTATCAGAAGGCTATGAAATGGTATAAAAAGGCTGCTGAGAACAACATCATTGACTCACAGCTTAATCTTGGGGTCATGTACCAACTTGGATTAGGTGTCACACCGGATTTCTCACAGGCAGCATATTGGTATCAGCTCGCCGCAAACAAAGGCAATTCCCAAGCTCAGGTAAATCTGGGGCTGCTGTATGCAAATGGACAAGGCGTCCAGCAAGATGCCTCAATGGCTTTTTATCTCTTCAACCAATCAGCCGATCTTGGCAACGCCAGAGGTATGTATATGCTAGGCTGGTGTTATGACTATGGTATCGGTACCCTGCCAGACTTTTCTAAAGCAAAGGAATGGTATAGAAAATCAGCGGAATCGGGAAATCCTGAAGCAAAGTCCATGTTGACACTGCTTGAAAAAATAAAATCAATGGATTCAAATGAATCCACCAATCTGAAAACAGGCAAATCACCCAAAGGGAAAAACACCAATATCAAATCTTCAAGCCACCAACAGACCAGAAGAAAAGATGCCAACAAGGCGAAACTGTCAGCATCGCCTCTTCCACCGATGTTTGCAGGCAATCCTTTCTAAGCGTTTAATTGTGGCTGTTTTCATGGAATATCCTGAGGTTTGATTTCAACATGATTCCTGCATTTCCAACTACTCAAAACTGCCAAGAAAGAAACAATCTCGATTGAACCGTCCTTGTATAGAATGTAGTTTTTATCTTACAATTTTGATATGCATGAAATTCTAAGTACAGGTCAATTTGATAACTGGCTCAAAAAGCAGGATAAACCCGTCAGGCATAAGGTACGCCAACAGATACAGAAAATCGAAATGGGTAATCTTGGTGACCATAAACAACTTGACGAGCTGACTTATGAAATAAGAATCCATATCCCGTCAGGAGTCAGGCTTTATTACATGTGGCAAGGCAAAGAGATTATCCTGCTGCTTGGCGGTGGCAATAAGGCCAGTCAGCCCAAAGACGTTCAGAAAGCTAAAGACCTGGCAAGAAAAATCAAGGAAGCAGACAATGACTGACATTGATAGAAAATATGGCATCAAGGAATGGAAGTTGACAGATTCCATGGAATCCGAAGAAGAGATTTTGGAATACCTTGAAGAGTGCGCAAAGGAAAATGATGGTGGAACCCTTCTACTTCATGCAATTGGCAAAATTGCACGCGAAAAAGGTATGAGCCAACTTGCTAAAACAACAGGTATGTCCAGGGAACACCTCTACACAGCACTCTCTGACAATGGCAACCCTAGTTTCAAGTCACTGTTGAGTATCATAAACAGCCTTGGTTATAGCATCCGCTTTGTCCGGAAACAACCCTCTTCACAGACAACAGCCCATATCTGACTGAACGTAAATACCTAAGCTGAAAAAACACTTTTAGTTATCCGCCTGCTTTGTAGTTGTCTGCACTGCCAATGCAAACAGCCTGCATACCGACAGATATAGCTATCGGACAGATACCATCGGTGGCCACCCGATGGATTACAAGATAGATAGCTACGGTTATACAGCAGGAGCAGAGGACCTAAGCATTTTCTGAAACGCAGCTCATTCAATCCCTGCTTCCGTGATGATGGCGCTGAGCGGCATATCGAATTTTTCTGTCTGGAAATCAGTTTTCAGGCAACTGTATGCCACACCAACCGTCAGGATATTGTCCTGTCCTTCCAAGGTACGGTCGAAGAATCCCCCTCCATAACCCAGCCGGTAGCGGTCAGCGGTATAGCCGACACAGGGGATAATCAGCACCTCAGGCATCGGTACCTGCTGCATCGCCTTGGGGACTGGGATATGGAAAGCACTTTCCACCAGTTCATCTCCCGGCTGCCAGGCAATGAACTGCAAGGGGCTATCTTTAGCAGCTACATAAGGCAATGCCATCTGGATTTTGCCGGATAATACCTCATAGAGTTCCGCCAAGTCAGGCTCATTGCGGATAGGCAGATAGACACTGATGGTTTTCACGGCTCTTTCTTCAAGCCATGATTTAATCCGCAGGCAGAGCGCATGGTCATACTGTTTCTTCAGGTCTTCAGGAATGGCTTTCCGGACAGCCAGCAACTGTTTACGGCGTGTTTTTTTGTCCATCATCTCTTCAGGTTCAAATGAATATCCTGTATGACTGTCTGACAGTGGTAAACTCATAGATTCATTATCCGTTTTTTCAGGGAACAGGGCTATGTGGAAAAGTTTCAGGAATCTCCTGCTGTTGATGATGACCTTTGCGATGATTTCATGCGCCGAGGCATCCCGTGAGCTGACAACAACGCCTGAACAGGATGAAGCTTTCACACAGCTCAGGGAAGCTGCCCGCAAGAACAATCCCGAAAAAGCGGCAAAGCTTGCTGATGCGTTACAGGATTATCCAATCCCTTCCTATGTTGCGTATTATCGGCTGAAATCAAATCTGCGCAATGCTACCGATGCAGAGATTGAAGGATTCTTGTCTCATTATGACGGTACTGCCATTGCAGACCGCCTGCGCAATGACTGGCTGCTGCTGTTGGGAGAACGGCAGGACTGGACACTCTTTGACCGGGAATATCCAAGGTTTGTCGTGGATGATGATGTACAGGTGAAATGCTATGCGTTGATGTCCAAAGTGGCAAAAGGTACTAATGTGGTTGCAGAAGCCAAGGAACTGCTGGGACTGAATATGAAGAAGGCGGGGGATGCCGCCTATTCCCTTTTAAGCGCCATGGCACAGCAGAACCAATTGAGCATCGATGATGCCTGGTATTTCTCCCGTCTGGCTGCTGCCACCAAACAGCCCAACCTGGCATCCCGGATTGCCACCTTGGCAGGTGGTTCTCAAGATGCCGTCACCCGCGCATTGAACAATCCAGAAGCGTTCCTGTCAAAAGGTCCTGGCGAAGACCGTACCAGTCACGAATACTACTTCTTTGCGCTGGGCAAAGTTGCAGCAAACAAAGGACGCCCCCAGGCAGTCGCCTCACTCAACCGTTTTCAAGATACCCTTTCTTCGCAGGAACGCGCGTTGGGATGGAGCATCATTGCCGTGTTTTCGGCTATTGACCTGGAACCAGAAGCAATTGATTACTGGAAAAAAGGCAATACAGCCAACATTTCACCATATGCCCATGAATGGCGCGTCCGGACTGCACTGCGTCATGAGGACTGGCAGCGTGTCCTGGATTGGATTGCATTGATGCCTGATTTCCTGAAACGCAATCCAACCTGGGTTTATTGGAAAGGTCGTGCGCTGAAAGCCCTTGGCGAACGGCATGATGCGAATACCCTGTTCCGGTCCATTGAGAAGGAACGTTCATTTTACGGCATGCTGGCAGAAGAAGAGCTGAACGGCTGGGTGGTGGTGCCTGCCAGCAGTTACCATGTTTCCAACAGTGAGGTCGAAAATATGGCGGAAACCATGATCCTTGCCCGCAAGTTCTATGCGATGAACTGGCAGTTTGAAGCCGTCCGAGAATGGAACTGGCAGCTGCGCAGGATGAAAGAAGACCGCTATCTGATTATCGCTGCGGAACTTGCCCAGCGGATTGGCAGGATTGACCGGATGATCAACACCTCTGACCGCACCAAGGATACTGTGGTGACTTCCCAGCGTTTCCCGATGCCTTATCGGGATTATTTTGAGGCTGCCGCTGAAGAACTGGGACTGGACCTTGCTTGGGTCTATGGCCTTGTCCGGCAGGAATCACGCTTTGTGATTGTGGCAAGGTCGAATGTCGGTGCACAGGGCCTGATGCAGTTGATGCCTTCCACGGCAAAATATGTTGCGAAACGGATTGGCATGACCGACTACCATGGCGGGAAAATCACCGATATGGAAACCAACATCAAACTGGGTTCCGCCTACCTGGAAATGATGTTGAGCAGCCTGGATAACTCCCAGGCGATGGCAAGCGCCGGTTACAATGCCGGTCCTGGACGCCCTAAACGCTGGAAATCCACCCTGCCCCATGCGGTTGAAGGTGCCATCTTTGCGGAATCCATCCCCTTCCAGGAAACCCGTGATTATGTCAAGAACGTCCTTTACAACGCAACCTGTTACGCCGGGGAACTTGGAAGCCATACCCAGTCCCTGAAAAAACGGTTGGGCACCATCGCCCCCTGACAGCAGGATTCAACGAAAACCTTTATAATCAGATTGAGTATCAGAGAAAAAGCGTTGCAACCGATATGGGGAGAACCCTGTACCGGTCAGTCCTGTCCCTGAACATACAACGATAAGAAACAGGGGGAATTATGGAAATCTACAGTGTTGGCGGCTGCGTCCGCGACATCATCATGAACCGGCCAATCCATGACAGGGATTATGTCGTGGTGGGTTCTACAGTCGAGGAAATGCTTTCGCTCGGCTACAGGCCTGTCGGCAAGGATTTTCCGGTCTTCCTGCATCCAGAAACCAAGGAAGAATACGCGCTGGCACGGACTGAACGGAAAGTCGCCCCAGGTTATAAGGGATTTGTCGTCCATTCAGATCCGACCGTGACACTGGAAGAAGACCTCAGCCGCCGTGACCTGACGATCAATGCGATGGCGATGGATGCTGATGGCAAGATTATTGATCCCTTTGGCGGACAGAAAGATATCGAGGCAAAGGTGTTCCGGCATGTCTCTCCGGCTTTCCGTGAAGATCCTGTCCGTATCCTGAGGCTTGCCCGTTTTGCAGCACGTTACACGGATTTCACAGTCGCGCCAGAAACTATGAAACTGATGAAGTCGATGGTGGAAAGCGGTGAAGTGGATGCCCTGGTTCCAGAACGCATCTGGAAAGAGCTGTCGGTCGGGTTGATGGAAGAAAAACCTTCCCGCATGATTGACCTGCTGCATGACTGTGGTGCTTTGGCACGCATTTTTCCTGAAATCGAGGCACTCTGGGATGTTCCCCAACCGGAACAATACCATCCTGAAATCTATGCTGACAGGCATACGATGCTGGCGGTTGACTATGCCGCCAAGAAAAACTATCCGCTGCCTGTCCGTTTCGGTGTGCTGCTCCACGACTTGGGCAAAGGGACAACACCATCCAATCAATGGCCTCACCACCGTGCCCACGAAGAACGGGGAGCTGTCATTGTCGATAAGGTCTGCCGCCGTCTGCATGTTTCCTCGTTCTACCGTGAAGTGGCGGTGATGATTGCCCGCGAGCATGGGTTTATCCGCCGCAGTATCGAACTGCCTTCCAAGCTGGCTGTCATGGTCCTGGAACGCTGTGATGCGTTTCGCCGTCCGGAACGGTTCAAGTATGTCATTGATGCCACGGAATGTGACCTGAGAGGACGGGGATACGGGGAAAACAGCAAGGAATTCATCCCATTTCCCCAACGGGAATACTGGTCAACAATCCTTGATGCTGTCCGGCAGGTGAATGCCGGTGCCATCATCCAGTCACTTGGTGATGAAGCCTATGAAATCGACCTGCAGCGCTTCCTGCATGATGCCAGGGTTGATGCAGCATCTGATGCCATCATTGAGATGAAATTCGGCAAGGTTGAAAAAGTGGATGTCGCCCACTTCAAGTCCTGCTGAACGTTTCCCTCCCTGAAGGGCATGGGAAAGCCCTGCCTTGAAACAGGGCTTTCCTGCTTTAAGCTGGAAAAAGCAACAACATACCCTTCCGGACACCTGTCATGGCAGAAGAGACGGGGGGGGTTATTGGCATCTACTCTTTCAAAAAAACAAAAAATCACATATAATCAAAGATTAAACTTCTCTACGGGCAGACAAATGAACTGCTTGGGGCATAAATATGGCAATCAAACATTACCTGCAATTTTCTGATTTAACGCTGGCTGAATATGAATACCTGATTGAGCGCGCCAGCATCATTAAAAAGAAATTCAAGAATTTTGAGACCTACCACCCGCTCCTTGACCGGACGCTGGTGATGGTCTTTGAAAAGAGCTCAACCCGTACCCGCCTGTCTTTTGAGGCGGGTATGCATCAGCTGGGCGGCACTGCTGTCTATCTGAACACCCGTGACAGCCAGCTGGGACGCGGCGAACCCATCGAGGATGCCGCACAGGTCATGTCACGCATGTCTGACATCATCATGATCCGGACGTTCGGTCAGGAAATCATCGAACGTTTTGCTGCAAATTCCCGGGTTCCTGTCATCAATGGCCTGACAGACGAACATCATCCATGCCAGGTTTTTGCTGATGTTTTCACCTACATCGAGCACCGTGGCTCCATCAAAGGCAAGACGGTGACCTGGATCGGTGATGCGAACAATATGCTGTATTCCTGGCTGCAGGCAGCGGAAGTCTTCGATTTCCATGTCAATGTCTCTACACCAAAGGGTTACGACATCGACTATAACTGGGTTTCCAAAGACCATAGCCACTTCACCCTGTTTGATGACCCATCCGATGCCTGTGAAGGTGCCGACCTGGTCACCACCGATGTCTGGACCAGCATGGGTTGGGAAGAAGAAAACGAAATCCGCAAGAAAGCATTTGCAGGCTGGAATGTCGATGCCGCCAAGATGGCACGTGCAAAACCTGACGCTCTGTTCATGCACTGCCTGCCCGCCCACCGCGGTGAGGAAGTCGAGGCGGAAGTCATTGACGGTCCTCAGTCCGTTGTCTGGGATGAAGCCGAAAACCGGCTGCATGTCCAGAAAGCCCTGCTGGAATACTTCGTCAAAGGCAGGGTGGCATAAAACAATCCATCAGATTCCCCTATCTGCACCAGCAGTAGGGGAATTCCTTTTCCTGGATTGAAGCATATTTCCGTTTCAGGCGAATCGTCATAAAATGAGCCTGTTTGAAATCCGGCAGGGTCTGCTGCCCCTGCCATGTTCCATCCGCACACTATCCAACTGAACAACGAAAGAAAACTATGAGCGATGTAAAGAAAGTGGTCCTCGCCTATTCCGGTGGACTGGATACCTCTGTCATCCTGAAATGGCTTCAGGATACCTATCAGTGTGAAGTCGTCACTTTCACGGCTGACCTTGGACAGGGTGAAGAACTGGAGCCTGCCCGTCAGAAAGCATTGAAATTCGGTATCAAACCGGAAAACATTTTCATTGACGACCTGCGTGAAGAATTTGTCCGTGACTTTGTTTTCCCGATGTTCCGTGCGAATACCATTTACGAAGGGGAATATCTGCTGGGTACCAGCATCGCCCGTCCATTGATTGCAAAACGCCTGATTGAAATTGCGAAACTGACCGGTGCTGATGCTATTTCACATGGTGCTACCGGCAAGGGCAATGACCAGGTCCGTTTTGAACTGGGTGCCTATGCCCTGATGCCGAACGTCAAGGTCATCGCTCCATGGCGTGAATGGGACCTGACTTCCCGTGAAAAACTGCTGGCTTATGCCGAAGCCGCCGGCATCGAAATCGAAATGAAGCATAAACAGGGGGGCGCCCCTTATTCGATGGATGCCAACATGCTGCATATCAGCTATGAAGGCCGTTATCTGGAAAACCCGAATGCGGAACCGGAAGATTCCATGTGGCGCTGGACCTGCAGCCCTGAGGAAGCACCAGACCAGGCAGAATACCTGGATATTGAATACGCAAAAGGCGATATTGTTGCACTGAATGGCAAGAAACTGTCTCCTGCTTCTGTCCTGATGGAACTGAACCGCCTTGGTGCAAAACATGGCATCGGCCGTCTTGACCTTGTTGAGAACCGTTATGTCGGCATGAAATCCCGTGGCTGCTATGAAACCCCAGGGGGCACTATCATGCTGAAAGCCCACCGTGCCATCGAATCCATCTGCCTTGACCGTGAAGTCGCCCATCTGAAAGATGAGTTGATGCCACGTTATGCCTCTATCATCTACAACGGTTACTGGTGGTCTCCTGAACGTGTTGCATTGCAGACCCTGATTGACCATACCCAGGAACATGTCAATGGAACCGTCCGTGTCAAACTGTATAAGGGCAATGTCATGGTTGTTGGCCGTGATTCTGTCAAAGACTCCCTGTTCGACACCACTATCGCCACTTTTGAAGATGATGCCGGTGCATACGACCAGAAAGATGCCAACGGTTTCATCAAACTGAATGCCCTGCGTATGCGTATCGCTGCAAACGCCCGCAACAAGAAATAAACCGGGTATCTGGTTTTCAGTCCAAACGGCCCGACAGCTGTCGGGCTGTTTTCCTTTGCCTGCCCTCCCGGAAACCGCAGCAGGCTATTGCATAATCATATTCCTCATCTGATAATGGCATCCTGTCGTCAATGATGGGGGTTTCTATGCTGGGCATTATCGGAGGAAGCGGTATCTATAATCTTGAAGGGCTGACAGATACCCATTGGGAGAAGGTTCCTTCCCCATTTGGAGAGCCTTCTGATGAACTCCTTTTCGGGAAAATCAACGGTGAACCACTGGTTTTCCTGCCACGGCATGGCAGAGGACATCCGCTGTCTCCCAGTGATATCAACTATCAGGCAAACATTGATGTCTTAAAGCGGGTCGGCGTGACAGACCTGATTTCTGTCAGTGCTGTCGGCTCCCTGAAGGAAGAACTGAAACCCGGGATGTTTGTAATCATCGACCAGTTCATTGACAGGACGGTTTCCCGTCCCCGGTCCTTCTTCGGCAAAGGCTGCGTCGCCCATGTCTCCATGGCACACCCAATCTGCAGCCGCCTGGCAAAAACCGTTTATGAGACAGCCCAGAAACTCGGTATCCCCTCAGCCATGGGTGGAACTTACCTCGCTATGGAAGGGCCTCAGTTCTCGACTTATGCAGAATCCCAGATGTACCGTGGATGGGGTTGCGATGTCATCGGGATGACGAATATCCCTGAAGCCAAACTCGCCCGTGAAGCAGAGATATGCTACACAACCATCGCCATGGTCACCGATTACGACTGCTGGCATCCAGACCATGACAATGTCACCGTCCAGCAGGTTATTGAAACATTTTCAGGCAATGCCACCAAAGCCCAGAAGCTGCTGCAGGCAGTCATTCCTGTCATCCAGCAAGACCATTCTGGTCCTGGATGCACCTGCCGCCATGCGTTGGATTCTGCCTTGATCACTGCACCAGATGCCAGGAATCCTGCGCTTTTTGAAAAACTGGATGCAGTTGCAGGCCGGATACTCAAAGGCTGAAGTTGTCATGGAAGAACGGAATCAGTTGGTTGAAACCAGCCGCAGGCTGGTCTCTGATGGCATCAACCGGGGTACCAGCGGCAATGTCAGCCTGCGGTTTGGACAGGGTTTCTTGATTACGCCCAGTGGTATTGAACCCAACCGGATGTCTGCCGACGATATCTGCCTGTTGGACAAGGCAGGCAATCTGATTGAAGGCCAGAAACCCAGCAGTGAATGGCGGATGCACCGTGACGTTTACCTCGCACGCCCTGATATCCATGCGATGGTGCATACCCATTCCACCTTTGCAACAACCATCGCCTGTATGGAACAGGATGTCCCGCCATTCCACTATATGATTGCGGTGACCGGCGGGAACACCATTCCCTGTGCGCCTTATGCCCTATTCGGATCCCAGGAACTGTCTGATGCCGCTGTCACTGCCCTTGGCAAAGGCTATGCCTGCCTGTTGGCGCACCACGGTATGCTGGCAGCCGGTTACACCCTTGACCATGCACTGGCGGTTACGGTTGAAGCAGAGTCCCTGTGTGAACAATACTGGCGGCTGCTCCAGACCGGCAAGGTTCCGCTGCTCAATGATGCACAGATGGCAGCCGTCCATGACCGGTTCAAAGATTATTTCAAGCGATGATGATAGGTGCCTTATGACGAAACAACTGACTGATTTTATCCGTACCATCCCTGACTATCCCAAGAAAGGCATCCTGTTCCGGGACATTACAAGCCTGCTGAACAATCCTGAAGGATTGAAGATGGCAATCGACCAGCTTGCCGAACGTTACAAAGACCAGAAAATCGACCATATCGCTGCCATTGACTCCAGGGGATTCCTGTTTGCCGCACCACTCGCTTACCTGACAGGTGCAGGATTGGTACTCATCCGGAAAAAAGGCAAACTGCCGAGGGAAGTCTTCAGCGAGGACTATGACCTGGAATATGGCAGCAATACATTGGAAATCCATACGGATGACATCCGCCCCGGTGACCGCGTCCTGCTGGTTGATGACCTGATAGCAACAGGGGGATCTGCCGAGGCAGCCGTCAAACTTATCCGCCGTTGTGGAGGGGATGTCGTTGAATGCGTTTTCATCATTGAACTGCCTGACCTCAAGGGCAAGGAAAGGCTGACAGCCATCGGTTGTCCTACCTATACCCTCTGCCAATTTGAAGGAGACTGATGATGGGCAACCATGTAGAAACCCTGCGCTGGAATGGCAGTCAGATTGAGATGATTGACCAGCGGCTGTTGCCCCAGCAGATTGCTTATCCTGCCTATGATTCCGCCAAGGGCGTTGCAGAAGCCATCCGTACAATGGTGGTCAGGGGCGCTCCTGCCATCGGGGTTGCTGCTGCTTATGGTGTGGCACTGGAAGCGGAACGCTTGAAGGCTGAACCTGCGGATGCTTTCGTCAAGGCACTGGAAGAAGGCTTCAAGATCCTGGCTGCAAGCCGGCCTACCGCTGTAAACCTGTTCTGGGCGCTGAACCGTATGCACAAACTTTGGGAAAACAGCCGGCACCTGTCCCAGGCAGCACTTGCAGACCGCCTGCTTCAGGAAGCCCATGCCATATTGGATGAAGATATCCAGATCAACCGGCAGATGGGGGCTTATGGTGCATCATTGCTGGAAGATGGTATGCGGGTCCTGACCCATTGCAACGCAGGTGCCCTGGCAACGGCTGGTCACGGTACCGCTTTAGGCGTTTTCCGTTCAGCTGTCGAGTCAGGCAAGAAGATTTCTGTATTCGCTGATGAAACCCGGCCTTTCCTGCAAGGCGCTCGTCTGACGGCATGGGAGATGGTCCAGGAAAAGATTCCTGTCACGCTGATTACTGACAATATGTCTGGCTTTTTCATGAGCCGGGGTGAAATCGACGCAGTTGTTGTTGGTACTGACCGTGTCGCCGCCAATGGGGATGTCGCCAATAAGATTGGGACTTATATGGTGGCTGTCCTAGCAAAACGCCACAATATCCCATTTTACGTTGCCTGCCCATTATCCACCATTGACCTGTCACTGCCAGACGGCAATGCGATTCCGATTGAGGAACGGTCTGCTGATGAAGTCAAAGGCTACCGTGACTGCCAATGGGCTCCTGAAGGCGTGAAAATCAGGAATCCTGCCTTTGATGTGACCCCTGCTGAACTGGTGACTGCCCTGATTACAGAAAAGGGCATTGTTGACAATAAAACGCTGGTCAGCGGTGGTTTGGCGGATTTTGTCGCGGAACAGTCGGGATGACATCAGATAAAAACCGGTTCAGGTACCAGTGAAAGGCCAAACCTGGCTTGGACATCTGTCTGGATGGCTTTTGCCAGTCCAGCGATTTCACTGCCCTTGGCATCACCGCAATTTATCAGGACAAGCGCCTGTGTCGCACAGACACCAGCCTGTCCCAATTGTCTGCCTTTCCAGCCGCATTGATCAATCAGCCAGCCTGCTGCAATACGGAACCTGCCATCCGGCTGCGGATAGGAAGGCATGTTTGGATACTTGGCTTTCAAGGCTGCCATCTGTTCTGCGGTTACGGTTGGATTCTGGAAAAAACTGCCTGCATTGCCCTGCACTGCCGGATCAGGCAGTTTACGCTGCCGGATGGCAATGATTGCCTGACTGACCTGTTCCGCAGTTGGTTCGCTGATTCCCTTCTCCTTTAAAGTCCCCGCAACATCACCATAACTGACATTGGGCTGCCATGCTTTTGGCAGGACAAAGGTCAGGTCTGTGATGACCAGGCGGTCCTTCATCGCATGCTTGAAAATACTGTCACGGTAGGAAAAGGCACAGTCTTCCCTGTCCAATTCAACCATCTGACCTGTCTGGAAATCAAACGCCCGCAGGGAATAGAAATGGTCTTTCAGCTCCATGCCATAGGCACCGATGTTCTGGACAGGTGCAGCTCCGACTGTTCCCGGAATCAAAGACATATTCTCCAGTCCCGGATAGCCGTTTGCCAAAGTCCACATCACAAAATCATGCCATTTCTCACCTGCAGCAACGCGCAGGTAGACGGCATGGCCGTCATCACGCTCAACAGCAATCCCCTTGTTGACCACCCGCAGGACAATCCCCTCAAAGCGTTCTGAAACCAGCAGCAGGTTGCTGCCACCCCCAAGAATCAGACGTGGCATATTCCGCAGGCTTCCATCGCGATATACACTTTCCAAATCCTGGATGCCATGGATTTCCAGATAACAGGCGGCAATGGCATCAATGCCAAATGTATTCAGGGATTTCAGGGAAACATTCTTCTGAAGTGCTGTGAGGCTGTTCATGATGGTCAGATACAAGAAGAAGGATGGGCTTTTACTTTTCAGAACCAAAGTGCCATCTTAATGACTATTCAGGGAACCTGTCGAGTTTTTTACAGAAAGTACGAATCTTTTGGCATAACAAATTTTCAAGAATATTCGGTAAAATGCCCGCAGTTCTGATAAGTCTGACTGCCTCTGTCAGAGATTGATTTTTTAAAGAAAGGGATTCCCTATGCCATCTTTTGATGTTGTTTCTGAAGCAAATATGGTTGAAGTACGCAATGCCGTTGACCAGGCAAACAAGGAAATCGGCACCCGCTTTGATTTCCGTGGCAGTGATGCCCGTGTGGAACAGAAAGAAGCGGAACTGACTGTTTTCGCCGATTCAGAATTCCAGTTGGGGCAGGTCCGTGATGTCCTGACCAACAAAATGACAAAACGCAAGGTCGATGTCCGTTTCCTGGAAGAGTCCAAGATTGAGAAAATCAGCGGTGACAAGGTGAAGCAGATTGTCACTGTCAAGAATGGCATCCAGTCAGATATGGCAAAGAAAATCGTCAAACTTGTCAAGGACAATAAACTGAAAGTCCAAGCAAGCATCCAAGGCGAAACTGTCCGGGTCACCGGCAACAAAAAGGATGACCTTCAGGCAACCATGCAGATGCTGCGGGAAAAGGTCAAAGACATCCCCTTGGAATTCAACAATTTCCGCAATTGATTTCCCTCCCCGATAAAAATCCCCCTGACAGGAAATATCCTTTTTCAGGGGGATTGCCGTTTTTGGAAAGGGTTACTGTTTTGCAGTATCACGGCGGCGGCGGACTGATTCCGCCAGTTTCCCAAGCAGCATGCTGCTGTCCTGCCATCCCAAGCAGGCATCGGTGATGGACTGACCATAAGTCAGGTTCTTGCCATCTCCCAGATCCTGGCGGCCTGCAACCAGATTGGATTCAATCATGACGCCGACAATATGCTTGTTGCCGCCCGCAATGTTCCCAGCGATGTTCTCACAGACAGGCACCTGGTTCTCAGCCTTCTTGGAACTGTTGCCATGGGAAGCATCAATCATGATATTGGGGGTGATGCCATTGCTTTCCAATGCCTGGGTCGCCGCTTCCACACTGGCAGGATCATAGTTCGGCTTGAAACCTCCCCGCAGGATGATATGGCAATCCTGGTTCCCCTGGGTTTCAAAAATGGCGGTATGCCCACTCTTGGTGACAGACAGGAAATGATGGGGATGGGATGCCGCCTTGATGGCATCAATGGCAATTTTCACATTGCCATCGGTACCATTCTTGAAACCAACCGGACAGGATAACCCTGAAGACAGTTCACGGTGGACCTGGGACTCCGTAGTACGCGCACCGATAGCCCCCCAGCTGACCATATCCGCAATATACTGCGGGCTGATCATGTCGAGGAATTCAGTCGCTGCAGGCAACCCCATCATATTGACTTTCTGCAACAGTTCACGGGCAATATGCAACCCCTCATTGATGCGGTAACTCTGGTCAAGGAATGGATCGTTGATCAGCCCCTTCCAACCGATGGTGGTCCGGGGTTTCTCAAAATAGACCCGCATCAGGATAATCAGGTCATCCTTATAACGTTCCCGCTCTGCCCTCAGACGCTCCGCATATTCCACCGCAGCCTTCGGATCATGGATGGAGCATGGACCGACAATGGCAATCAGCCGGTCATCCTCTCCTTGCAGGACTTTATGGATTTCCTCGCGGCAATCCGAAACCGTCCTTGCAGTTTCTGCACGGCACGGGAAAGCACTGATCAGATGTGAAGGTGGTGTCAGTTCTTTCATTGCAACAATACGTAAGTCATCGATTGGTTTCTGCATGATTGGTTTCCCTCAAATATCCCTGTATAAAACCCTGTATATAAAAAAACCGCCAGTTTCTCTGGCGGTTTGGTATTTTTCCTAGTTGGTTCCGTATAGCTATGACCCGACCTTTCACCGCCCTCTGAGCAAACGGCTAAACCAAAAGAAATAAAATCGGGAGAAATTCAACACTTTACAAAACTTCCTTGTTTATCAATGTTGTTCATTGTAAACCAGTTTTCTGAAACTGACAAAGTTTTTCATTCAACCGGCTGTCCCTCCAACCGTCACACCGTCAAGACGGATGGTCGGCATGCCGACACCGACAGGAACACTCTGCCCTTCCTTGCCACAGACACCGATGCCAGTATCCAATTTCATATCATTGCCAACCATCGAAACGCGCTTGAGGACATCTGGACCGTTACCGATCAAGGTTGCCCCTTTCACTGGACTGGTAATCCTGCCTTCTTCAATAAGATAGGCCTCACTTGCCGAGAATACAAACTTGCCACTGGTGATATCAACCTGACCACCGCCAAAATTGGCTGCATACAAACCGTTTTTGACAGAAGCAATAATCTCCCCAGGCTCTTTGTCCCCTCCCAACATGAAGGTATTCGTCATACGTGGAATCGGCAGATGCGCATAGGACTGGCGGCGGCCATTCCCCGTGAGCGGCATCTTCATCAGGCGGGCATTCAGGGAATCCTGAAGGTATCCCTTAAGCACACCTTTCTCAATCAGGACATTATGCTGTGTCTGGTTGCCTTCATCATCCATGTTCAGCGAACCACGGCGACCGGTAATGGTGCCATCATCAATGACGGTGATACTGTCAGCAGCGACTTTCTGTCCCAGTAAACCAGAAAAAGCACTGAATCCCTTCCGGTTGAAATCCCCCTCAAGACCATGCCCCACAGCTTCATGCAACAGGACTCCCGGCCAACCAGAGCCCAATACCACTGTCATCGGTCCTGCCGGGGCAGGACCAGCACGGAGCATGGTCAATGCAGAATGCACCGCCTGGCTGACATACCCGTTGACCAACGCATCAGTGAAATAACCGTAGCCAAAACGTCCTCCCCCGCCACTGCTGCCGATTTCCCTGCGTCCGTTTTCTTCAGCAATCACCGTCACCGACAGGCGGACCAACGGCCGTATATCCGCTGCCAGCTTGCCATCACTGCGGGCAACCAGCACAACATCGTATTCCCCTGCCAGTCCAGCCATGACCTGGACGATACGGGCATCCATTGCCTTGGCGGTTTTTTCCACCTTTTCAAGCAATGCAACCTTCTCTGTGGCGGACAATGTCTGGAAAGGGTCTTCTGGCAGATACAATGCACGGGTATCCAACCGGCTCATGCCAGACACCAGCGCCGCTGTCCCCGCACCTTGCCGGCCAATGGACCGTACAGCTGACGCAGCATCACGCAACGCTGCACGGGAAATCTCATCAGAATAGGAGAAAGCAGTCCTGTCACCAGAAACAGCACGGACACCGACACCTTTATCAATGGAGAAACTGCCAGATTTGACCTTGCCATCCTCCAAACTCCACCCTTCGTTCTTGGTGAACTGGAAATACAGGTCAGCATAATCAACCTGATGGGTGAATATATCACCCATCGTATTCATCAATACTGTTTCATCCAATCCAAAAGGTTCAAGAAGAATGGTTTTGGCCTGTGACAGGTTGTCTAAGGAAAGATGCTGTGAAGACATAGGATGCCGTCTTGAGATTTCATTGAAAGATTGATTTTAATGTATCTTGCAGAACGGTTGCCAGAAAATCAGAGCCGACGGTGTTTCAATGCCGGCAGTTTTTCCCGGATGGACGACAACAGCCTGATATCAATATCACCGATAGCAAGCCCTTCCCCTTCAACACAGACCGACCGGACCTGCCCCCATGGGTCAATCAGCATGGAATGCCCCCAGGTACGGCGTCCTGTTGGATGACGCCCACCTTGGGCAGCAGCAAGGATATAGGTCTGGTTCTCAATGGCACGGGCACGGAGCAGGATTTCCCAATGCACCTGCCCGGTTGTGTAAGTGAATGCCGCAGGAACCACCATCAGGCAGCAGTCACCCAATGCACGGTAGAGTTCCGGGAAGCGCAGGTCATAACAGACAGACAGGCCCACTTTGCCAAATGGTGCTTCAAACGTGGTGACTGAACTTCCCCGGCTGATGACAGCAGATTCGTCATAAGCTTCCCGTTCAGTTGAAAACCCGAACAGATGGATCTTGTCGTAACGTGCAACATTACTGCCTTCCGGACTGTAGACCAAGGTTGTGTTCAACACTTTGCCTGGTTCAGGGGAAACCAGTGAAAGCGTACCGCCTATCAGCCAGATATTATGTTTCCGGGCGGTCTCTGCCATGAAATCCTGTATAGGTCCTTTGCCGTAAGGCTCTGCATCGTCCAGTTTCTCAATATCCTGCCGTCCAATGGCTGACCAATACTCCGGCAACAGCACCAGTTCCGCCCCTTTATCTACGGCTTCTGCAATCAACTTCCCTGCTGTGACCATGTTTTCTTTGACAACCGGCGTGGACACCATCTGGACTGCGGCAACTTTTGTCATTTTCTTCTCCCCTTATTCCTTCCAATCAGCAGACCCGCTTTTTTCAGGTTCAGGCTTTTCCTTATCCATTATCTCAACAACAGGATTCCCCCATTCACCTGTAATATGGTAGTGATATGTGAAATTCTGTTTCAGCGGTTCCCTTACCAAAGCCTGTGCAAGGAACGTGCCAACACCGATAATCGGATTGACCAAACCAACTGCAATCGATGCTCCTGCAGCATTGATTTCCGGTCTGACCTCAGCGACAAGGTCCTGCGTCATCTCGACAATATTGATAATGCCCTTCAGATCCACTTCTGCCGGTAAACCGATTACCTGCAGGTTGTCGGTCTTCATGATGCCATCCGTGATGACATAATCCCCGGCGACACTGTCATAGGAAAAGCCTTTGGCTGCAACATCCCTGAAATCCATACCGGCACGGCGTGGCAGGGACTGTAAGCTGAGGACACTCAGCAGCTTTGCGGCACCTGGCTTGATTTTCAGGAACTGCCCATTGGTATGGTTGGACGACATCCTGCCTGACATTGAGCCGAAATCAGGCACAAACGGCAGTCCATGCCAATGGATGCTGCCTTTGTACACAGCAACGCCTCCCTTCAGGAGACCGTCGAACAACAGCCGTTTCAGCAGATTGCCTTCATTGGAAACATCCAACTGGAAATCAAGCTGGGTTTCAGGCCGCTGCCCAGGCAATGCAGTCCATTTACCGGTTGCCTCAATGAATGCATCCTCATTGCTGATACGCAGCTGTTTGATCAACCATTCATTGCCATGCGCACGCCTGACACTCTCTGCCTTCAACACAGCATCGCCCAGGTCATGGCGGTCCAACAGTCCCAGGTTTTCTGTTTCGACATCCATCGAAGGCAAGGCACCACGGTATGCCATCGTTCCACCGGAAGCACCGCTATGCGGCTTGATGGATTTCCAAGGGACATCAAAATTTTTCAGCTTTGCCTGCAGGTAACCATGGGGATAGGTGGCATTGTTCTCAATATAGACGATATGCCCATCCAATACATCTGCAGATGCATCGATTTCCCAACGGCCATGATGGCGGGAACCTTCTGCCACAGCCTGTTTCGCCCTGAGGCCGAAAGCATCGAATGTATCAGCTTTCAGATTGAACCAATGGGGCTCAAGGTACTGGATCAAACCTCCACCGGATGATTTCGCACCAGATGAAGATGAACCTGCACTGGCATAAAAACCGACAATGAAATCAATCCATTCATTCAGGTCAAAATAACGGACATCTGCATTCACCATCAGGCCTTCTCTGGTGATGGCAGGACGGTTGATGCCAAAACCACCTTCTGCCACCCGCCAGTAATGGTCATGCCCTCTTTTGGTGCGGAGATATCTGGCAGTCTTGCCTTTACCATAACTGACCGACAGTTCATCATACTTGACCGTTCCTTTCGAGGGCATATCTTTCAGATGCACCCGCAACGGTATTGCTGTACCAGCCTGTTTTCCAAGAGGTGCTGGTAGATTGAGCCCGATACCTTTCAGGTCTGTTGAAATCTGGATGTTGCCTCTTTCAATATCGACCTTAAATGGGGCATGCCCGGTCATTGTGCCCGCCAGATGTTTCATAGCACCTGCTGTATAGGTCTTACGGACTCCCTGTCCGCTCAGGATGCCTTCCACCTTGACATGGAAAGCATCATTCTTGACCGTTCCGCCATGGATGGAGACAGGTTCATGCAGGAAACGGCCTTTGATATCCGACAGCATGAATCCCTGATGGGTGAAATGCAGTTCCCCTCGGGTACCCGTTACGACAGGCAGGTCTTCCAACAGGATGATGTCATTGCCTTGGAACTTGAGATGGCCATCTACAACTGTCTCCTTCAGGTTTTTCAAGGGAAGATGGATCTTGATATCGACACTGCCATCGCCCGATGCAACAGTGTTCTCTGTCAGATGCCCGATCATTTCATAGACTGGTGAAGCATTGACAAACTCAAGCTGTTTTTTCATCGGACCGTCTGAATACCCTTTGATTTCCAATGTCGGAGGACCATTGAGCGTATCAGGAATCACGACATCCACATCATGCAGGTTGGCGCCTTGGGTGGTTGCTGAATCGGCATGGACGGTAATCGCTTTGCCTTCCATCCGGAATTCACCTTGGATATGGTCGAGATCCGGCCAAAGCGGACGTTTTCCATCAAGTGAGCGGTTGAACGGGGTATAGTTCATCGATGCATCAACCAATTTCGCCTTGATATCGAAAATGCCTTCCCCTTCAGGATAAGGAATCCTGTCGATCCTGCCTTTGATACGCGCAACCGCCTTGCTGACCTTTCCGGTTTTCAAAGCAGCTGCCAACCATTCAGCCAAGGCTTTTGGTGTCTGCAACGGGATATAATGCTTCACATCGGCAACCGCCAGGCTGTCCACTTCCGCAGTCAGGTCCAGTGACCCCGCACCACCGTTGCCTGCTGCTGGATTACGGGTATATTGCCCGGAAACCCTGCCTGTGACAGCTTTCTGCTGGAACGTCATTTCATGGATATCCAACACCAGCCCATCCGCTTCAGACTGGGTCCAGGAAAGCCCTGCTTTCAACTCATCAAATGTCTGGGGCTTCCCTGCAGGGTATGCCGGAAGCAGTACAGCCGTCTGGGTTGAATCCAGGGACAGTGTACCGCCCTGCGCATTGGCACTGACTTTACCTGTCAATCCAACAACACCCAGTCCTGATGGCCACAGACGGCTGCTTTCCGTCAGCTTGGCACCAGCCTTTTCCCTTACAATCAGGTTGTCGAAAGAACCTTTGACAGACCATGCCGATGCATCCTGGCGATGCCATTCAACGGCAATATCAGCCAGTTTCCCGGCAAACTGATACCCTTGCAGCTGCCTGTACAGGCTGTCATCAACTGGCAGGAACGGTATCAATGCAGATAAGGTATCAACATCCAGATGGTCAACGGCAACTGATACAGCATCAGGTTCTTTCTTGCCTGAAGGCATAGTGAAAGAACCTTTCATTTCCAAGGTTTCTGTCCCTGGCAGGTCCGGCTTGGCACGGATGGTGAAATCATGGTCCGCGCCACTGTTTTCCAACGACCCTGCAATATCCCTGATATCCAGTGCAATCCCCTTCCGGATATCATCCTGCCAGTGCACTTTACCATCGGTCACAACAACCGCTGACTGTTTCATCAGCCATTCACTGAAGCCATTGTCTTTGCTGTCATTTGGATCGATAAGAATCCCTGCTATATGGAAACGACCCTGTACATCACGGCGGATATTCAGGTCTGGATGATTGACCTGCAGGCAGGCAAGGCGGATTTCCATTGCCAGAAGCGATTGCCAGGACACAACGGCATCCACGCTTTCCAATGTCAACTGAGGTTTACCAGATTCATCGGAGACAGTGAGATGTCCAAGGGAAACAGCCGGATTCAACCCTTGCCAATAGGATTGGATATGGTCAAAACGGACAGGACGCTTGACGGCTTTGCTGGCAGTTTCTTCGATATGCCGGTGATAATGCCCGATGTTTGACATCAGGATGCAGGCTGTTGCAACCAATCCAAGGATAAGAAGCAGCAACGCACCGATGACACCGCCTCCAAACCAGACCAGTTTCCGGTGCTTGCGGAAAAAAGGAACAGCCTCTTCATCCGAAGGCATCATAGACACATCCGGTTCCTCAGGTTGCTGCTTTCCTTGCTGCGTGTTCTGCTGCATCACCAATTTTCAAGCGGTTTACAGGTCGTAAAATACCATAGTGTTGGCTGATTTTTTAACCGCCTGAAAGAATAGCATCTGCTATGCTTGTAAAAAACAACCGTTACGCTTGCTTACAACATGAACAGTCCGTCATTGATTCCCCCGGAACAGGCTTCTCGTTTTTACCGGAACTGGCTGAATGGAGACCGGGAAAAACGCCAGCAGCAACTGGATGCCATTATCCAAAAGCCTTTGACGGAAACGGATTTCACTGCCCTGCTCAAACAGGAAACCGATGTCGGTCATCCCTTGCAACGGGCGATGCGCAGGCTGCGCAACCTGATTATCTGCGCCATCATCAACCGGGATATTTCTGGGAAAGCAGACCTGTCAGAAGTCGTGGAAACCATGACACTGTTTGCAGAATTCACCATCCAGACACTGCTTGGTATCCTGTATCAAGAGATGATGGATGCCCACGGTATGCCAGTCGGTGCACAGTCAGGCAGACAGCAGGAACTGATTGTACTGGGTATGGGAAAGCTCGGGGGACGTGAACTCAATGTCTCATCCGATATCGACCTTATCTTTGTTTATCCGGAAAACGGGGAAACGGTTCCAACCCATGAAGGACGCCAACGCCTGTTGTCGAATCAGGAATTTTTCATCCGCCTGGGCAGGCGCCTCATTGCCGCCATTTCCGAGATTGCTGAAGATGGTTTCATTTTCCGTGTGGATATGGCTTTACGGCCCAATGGAAACTCTGGACCACTCGCTGCCAGCTTCAGTATGCTTGAGCAGTATTTCATCGTACAGGGACGTGAATGGGAACGCTATGCATGGATCAAGGCACGCGCTGTCACCGGCAATCCCGAAGACATCGCTGCCTTGCAGTCCTTTGTTTTCCCTTTCATCTACAGGAAGTATCTTGATTTCGGGGTCATCGAATCCATCCGGAACCTGCACCAGCAGATTCGTGCCGATGTCATCCGCCGGGAAAGGATGCACCCGGAACACAGCAATGACGTAAAGCTTGGCCGCGGCGGTATCCGTGAAATCGAGTTCCTTGCCCAGATGTTCCAGCTCATCCGGGGAGGCAGGGAACCCGTCCTCCAGGACAAGTCCACCCGGAACATCCTGCGCATCCTTGCTGAGAAACGGTTGATGGAAGAGGAGACCGTCAACCACCTGTTGGAGTCCTATACTTTCCTCCGCAACATTGAACACCGCATCCAATACTTAGAGGATGCGCAGAGCCATTCCCTGCCCAACAATGCGGACGACCGCCTTATCATCGCCAAGGCATCGGGGATGTCCTCCGAAACAGCGTTGATGGAGACCCTCAAGGCACACCGCGACTTCGTCTCCGAACAGTTCGATGCCATCTTTGGAGAGAAATCAGAACCTCAGGATCCAGATGAAATGGTCATTCCGCCATTGATTTCCAGCCAGAGTGATGAAGACCAACTGAATATCCTGCAGGCAAAATTTGAATCCATGGGCTTCCCTGAAGCGGAGGCCGCTGCCAAGCGCCTTCAGGCTTTCTGGAAATCCCACCGCATCCAAGCATTGTCCGACACCAACAGCGACAGGATGACAGCCCTGATCAATTCCGTGCTGTCAGGCATCCTTGAATATGCACATAGACCCTTGGTTACGCTGGGACGGCTGCTTGATTTCCTGGAAAGCATTGCAAGAAGGACTTCTTACCTGTCCCTGCTGACAGAATATCCGGTTGCGACATCCCGGCTGATGCATATGCTTGACACCAGCGACTGGGCGGCACAGTACCTGACCCGCCATCCTATCCTGCTGGACGAACTGCTTGATGCCCGGACCCTGATGGAACGTCCTGATTGGGATGCCTTCACCCAAGACCTCAACGCCCAACTGGAACCCCAACGTGGCGATACGGAACAATTGATGGATACCCTTCGGGAAGCCCATCATGCCCAGCAGTTCCGGCTACTGGCACAGGACCTTAGCGGGGAACTGACTGTGGAAGAACTGGCGGATGACCTCTCCCGCCTCGCTGATATCATGGCGGAAGCCACATTGCGTGAAGTCTGGCTTTCCATGTCCAAGCGCCACCGGGAAAAACCTCGGTTCGCCATTATCGCCTACGGGAAACTTGGCGGGAAAGAACTCGGCTATGCTTCTGACCTCGATATCATTTTCCTTTATGACGACGACGACCAACAGGCTCCCATGCTGTATGCCCGTCTGGCCCAGCGGTTCATTACTTGGATGACCAGCCCGACATCCGCTGGCACACTGTTCGACATTGACATTGCCTTGCGTCCAGACGGTGCCAGTGGGTTGCTCGTTTCCAGTTTTGATTCCTTCGAGCGTTATCAGGAAAAATCTGCCTGGCCTTGGGAACACCAAGCCCTGACCCGTGCCCGCTTCTGCTGTGGCGACGCTTCCATCGGTGAACGGTTTGAAGCTTTACGGAACAGGATCCTGCGCCAGGAACGGGATCCGGAGAAATTGAAAACCGAAGTCATAAAAATGCGTAAACGCATTTTCGATGCCCATCCAAACCGGTCAGCCCTTTTTGACATCAAGCATGATGCCGGAGGCATGATGGACATTGAATTCATCGTCCAGTACCTGGTGCTTGAACACGCAGTCAGATACCCGGAACTCACGGGCAACCTGGGCAATATCGCCCTGCTCAGGATGTGCGAGAAACTGGGTCTGTTCACCCAGGTTTCTGGCGAAACGGTTGCTGCCATCTACCGGCATTTCAGACGGTTGCAGCATGAAATCCGGATGCAGGGAGCCAGCGAAGCAAAAATCGCCTTGGGCTCTGTCGAAGGAGAAGCGGAAGAAGTCAAGAAGCTCTGGAAAGAAGTCTTCGGAAAAGAATACACCTCATGAATCTGGGCATGCCTGACAGGCAGACATGCCCAAGTGTATTTTTAAAACTTCCCCCAAGTTACAGCGTCTGCCGGTAAAGCACATCGTTTTCATCACGGACATGGCGTGACATCAGCTGTGCAACCGCATCTTTGATGGAAACACCATCAAACAGCACACTGGCGACAGCAAAAGTCAATGGCATCTCCACACCCATTTTCTGGGCAAGCTCACGGACCGTATGTGCACAATTGACCCCTTCAGCCACATGTCCCAATTCAGCAACCACTTCTTTCAATGTCTTGCCTTTTGCCAGTCCCAAACCAACACGCCGGTTACGCGACAGGTCGCCTGTGCATGTCAAGACCAGGTCACCTACACCCGTCAGACCCATGAAAGTTTCCAGCCTGCCGCCCAAGGCAATCCCCATCCGTGTTATTTCCGCCAGACCCCGGGTCATCAATGCCGCCCGGGCGTTCAGCCCCATCGACATGCCATCAGCAATCCCTGTTGCGACAGCGAGGATGTTCTTCAAGGCACCGCCGACTTCCACGCCAACGACATCATCACTGGAATAGATACGCATCATGCCCGCATTCATCGCACCGACGACAATACCCCGTAAGACTTCAGACTGGGAGGCGATGGTCAATGCGCAAGGCAATCCTGCCGCCACTTCCTGGGCAAAAGAGGGACCTGACAGCACACCGACATGGATATCCTTGCCGTTGATGACTTCTTCTGCGACCTGGTTTGGCAATAAACCGGTATCCCGTTCAAACCCTTTGCAAAGCCAGATGACATTCCTGACAGGATAGTCCCTGAGCTGGCTGAGCACTGGGCGCAACCCAGCAACAGATGTCGCCACAATCACCAACCCTGTAGAACCTGCGCCATGATTGGCTGCCTGGTCAAAATGTGCCGTCAGATGCAGGGCATCAGGCAGCTTCACGCCAGGCAATCCCATGTTGTTTACACGGGCCTTCTCCGCCTCAAGGACCTGTTCCGTCTCACGCCCCCAAAGCAGAACCCGATGGCGGGCTGCCAAGCTGACAGCCATGGCTGTCCCCCAGGCACCGGCACCAAGAATCGCAATATTCATTTTCCCTGGCAAGCCTCAGATTATTGGACAGCGGCAGGCGCTTCTTCTGCCTTGGCCGCCTTTTCCTGCATACGTTCCCGGTAATGTGCTTCAAAATTGATTTCAGCCAGATGGATGGGCGGGAAACCTGCCTTGGTGATGGTGTCAGCGATATTTGCCCGCAGGTAAGGGTAGATGATTGTCGGGCAGTTGATGCCAAGGACGGAATCCATTGCTTCTGCAGGGATACCTTGGATATTGAAAATCCCGCACTGTTTTCCCTCAACCAGATAAGCAACCTTTTCACCGACTTTTGCCGTCACTGTCGCCGTCACAGATGTTTCATAAAAATTGTTGCCCAATTCGTTGTAACTGACATTGATGGCAACTTCGAAACCAGGTGCTTCTTTTTCCAGGAAAATCTGCGGGGAATTAGGCTGTTCAAGGGAAAGGTCTTTCAGATAGACACTCTGGATCTGGAAAACAGGCTGTTTAACTTCTTCTGTCATAATTGTCACTCCATAACTGAACGGGGAAATCAGGCCGACCGCAGCAGAGGCATCAGGCCGCCTGCCTTATCCAAGGCAGAAAGGTCATCAAAGCCGCCAACATGCGTATCACCGATAAAAATCTGCGGAACGGTACGGCGGTTGGTTTTCCCAATCATCTCCGTACGCAATTCCTCATTGCCATCAATCAGGATTTTCTCAATGTGTTCCACACCACGTGCCGCAAGCAGCCGTTCTGCCAGCCTGCAATATGGGCAGGCCGTGGTGCTGTACATGGTAACTTTCGCTGTCATTTCCGCCTGATGGTCATTTGGTGGTAGGCAGGCCTTCCTTGGTCCACGATGCCATACCGCCTTTCAAGATGTTGATTTTGGTGAATCCATTTTCTTTCAGGATTTTTGCAGCAGCAGCAGAATCCTTGCCTTCATGGTCAATCAACAGGACCGGCTGCTTCTTGAAGGATTCCTCAAGCTGTCCCAACTGATCCTTCAGGCTCAGGAAAGGCATGGACACGGCATTCAGCAGATGCCCGGACTGATATTCTTTCCTGGTACGGATATCAAGGATGGTGGTCTTCCCTTTGTTGATGAGGGTTGTTGCCTCAGAATTGTTCACTTTTGCGGTCGTACGGATGTAAGGCCAAATCAAGGCGCCGATACAATAAGCTGCAACACCGATAAGAAAAATGTTGTCTCTGATGAAATTCACGGGACTAACCTGCCTAAAGTCAAAGATTAAAAACGGAATACATTATAAAATAGAAAGGCTTCGAACATCGGGATAACTTATCTTCTCTTCATTTCAATCATGCATAAAATCGTTTTCATGCGCCATGGGCAGTCCACTTGGAACTTTGAAAACCGCTTTACTGGCTGGACTGATGTTGACCTGACTGAAAAAGGACGGCAGGAAGCGGCAATGGCAGGCAGCATCCTGCGCGAAGCCGGCTTCCGGTTTGATATCGCCTATACCTCTGTCTTGAAAAGGGCTATCCGGACCCTGTGGATTGTCCTGGATGAAATGGATGCCATGTGGACACCGACAGTCTGTGACTGGCGCCTGAATGAACGTCACTACGGTGCTTTGCAAGGGCTGAACAAGGCTGAGACTGCCAGAAAGCTGGGAGAACACCAGGTCCATCTGTTGCGCAGAAGCTACGAAACAGCGGCCGATCCCCTGCCAGAAGATGATTCCCGTACTTCGTACTCAAATCCTGCCTATGCAGGGCTGAAGAAAGACCAGATTCCATTGACTGAAAGCCTTAAGGATACTGTTGCAAGGGTGAAGGGCTTCTGGGATGAGGTCATCGTTCCTCAACTGCATAAAGACAAGACCATCCTGATTGCCGCGCACGGTAACAGCCTGCGTGCCCTTATCAAGGAATTGGATGGCATCAATGACAAAGACATTGCTTTGCTTAATATCCCGACAGGGCAGCCTTTGGTTTATGAACTTGACGGCAACCTGAAACCAATCCGCCACTACTACCTTGGTGACCCAGAAAAGATTGCGGCAGCCACCAAAGCCGTCATCCTGCAGGGCAGCTCCAACAACTGACCGCCCAGACAGGCGGCAGGTCTGCATTGAGCCTGCTGTGTTCCTGAAACGGAGGGGTATAATTTTCCGCACTATCCTGACAGGATTGTGTGGTACAGATTTAGATAGGTGACTTGAACATGGGGAACAAACTACGGAATTTCCTGATTTTCGCTGTTGGCATCATTGTCGGTGCTTTTGGCACTGCCATGGCACAGAAACAGCCTTCCAACCTGCCCGTTGAAGAACTCCGGCAGCTCTCGGATATTTTTGGGATGATCAAGTCAGATTATGTCGAGCCTATCGATGACCGGAAACTGCTGAAAGAAGCCATTGCCGGCATGGTTTCCTCGCTTGACCCGCATTCATCCTATCTGGATAAGAAAGAACTCCAGGAACTGAAAGAAGGGACTTCCGGGAAATTCGGTGGTCTTGGCATGGAAGTCGGCATGGAAGACGGTCTTGTCAAAGTCATCTCCCCGATTGAAGATACCCCTGCCTATAAAGCAGGCATCCGTCCAGGCGACCTGATTACGAAACTCGACAGCGCCCCAGTCAAAGGGATGACCCTGACCCAAGCCGTCAAGAAAATGCGTGGGGACCCCGGCACAAAGATTACACTGACCATCACCCGTAAAGGCGTGCTACGTCCCATCGTCCTGACACTGACCCGTGACATGATTACCGTCAGGAGCGTCAAATCCAAGATGATTGAACCTGGCTATATCTGGCTGCGTATCGTCCAGTTCCAAGATCCTACTGTCGAGGACATGGCAGAACATATCAGGAAACTTTATGCAAAGAACCCACATATCAAAGGCATTGTGCTTGACCTGAGGAACGACCCTGGTGGTGTCCTGCCAGGCGCAATCGGTGTTGCCTCCGCTTTCCTGCCACCGGAAGCCCTCGTTGTTTCCACCAATGGGCAGTTGCCGGAATCCAAGGCCGAGTTCTATGCCCGTCCTGAATACTATACCCCCCGCATCTCCCAGGATCCTTTGGCGAAACTGCCGGCAGCCATCAAGAAAGTACCGATGGTTGTCCTCGTCAATGCAGGTTCAGCATCGGCTTCTGAAATTGTCGCAGGCGCACTGCAGGACCATAAGCGCGCAGTGATTATGGGCTCCCAGACATTCGGCAAAGGCTCCGTCCAGACTGTCCGCCAGCTGACGGAAGACACGGCACTGAAACTGACCACAGCCCGTTACTACACACCAAGTGGCGAGTCAATCCAGGCAAAAGGCATTGTCCCTGACCTGCTGGTTGATGAAACAGCGACAGGGAACGGCATCAATGACCTGCGTATCCGTGAAGCCGACCTCGACAAGCACCTGAGCAATGAAGGCGAAGTAAAGAGCAAGGAACTGGATGCCGAGGAAGAAAGCAAACTGCTTGAAACGGCGAAGAACTATAAACCGATTGAGTATGGCACAGCTAAAGACTTCCAGCTCATGCAGGCACTCAACCATCTGAAAGGCAAACCTGTCAAGCTGTCCAAGACCCAGAAGAAACCGGAAACCGATAAGACGGATACCAAGGAAACCAAAAAATAGCCTTGGCAAAGGATGGGTTTATGAATGAAGAGCAAAAAAAACGCTATTCACGCCATATCCTGCTGAAGGACCTTGGTGAAACGGGACAGGAAAAAATTGCCCAGTCATCCGCACTGGTGATTGGTGCGGGTGGTCTGGGTTCTGCCGCACTCATTTATCTGGCTTCCAGCGGTATGGGAAGAATCACCATCGTTGATGACGATGAAGTGGAACTGCATAACCTTCAGCGCCAGGTCATCCATTCCACAGGACGGGTTGGCATGCCCAAAGCGGAATCTGCCAGGCAGACGCTCTATGGCATCAATCCGACCATCGATATCAGGACCGTCACTGCCCGCATGACTGAAGACACCCTGCCGGAACTGGTCAAGGATGTGGATGTTGTGCTTGACTGCACAGATAATTTTGCCATCCGTACAGCAATCAACCGAGTCTGCATGAAACTGGGGAAACCCTTGGTTTCCGGTGCCGCTGTTGCCTTTGACGGACAGGTGTCTGTCTATGACCCACGTCAGGAAAACAGCCCCTGCTATGCCTGCCTCTACCCAGAGGACATGGCATTTGAAGATATCAAGGCCGCACAGGTCGGCGTCTTTGCGCCAGCAGTCGGGCTGATTGGTACCGCTCAAGCAGCGGAAGCCCTCAAGGTTGTCAGTGGTATCGGGAAGCCCCTGGTCGGCTCACTCCTGTTACTGGATGCATTGACCATGGAATGGACAAAACTGGGCATCGACAGGAATCCTGCCTGTCCTGTCTGCTCCAACCGGCATGTTTTCAGAACAGGGTAAGATTTCCCTTCCGCTTTCAACAGAACAGCCGTCAATTCCCGCAAAGCCAGTTATGCTCTGTCTCGCCAAGGCTCCCTGGATGGACATCATTCCACATCCCTTTGCCTGGCTTGCCATTCATGGACAACACCCTTGTCCGCCGGTTCCGGCAGTCGGCCTCCAGCATCACATAATCAGTTGAAAGCCGCTTCCCATTTGCATGGCTGCTGACTTTCCGGACCATACCGGTATGGCGTTTCAGGTTCCTGCTATCGGTATCGCCATAATATTTAAGGCTGCCATCTGGATAACCACCCAAATATTCCCAATTGACTGCTTGGCAGTTGAATGCCAGCAGTCCTATCACACCACCCAATAACAGTTTCTTCATCTGCTTTATCCTTTGTCATGTTTCTGGAAGCATCAGTACAAATTGAGGAATGCTGTCGAATTCCGCCTTGACCTGCCCTGCCTGAAGGTCCAATACATGCCCGCCCAATTTCCGGTCATCTGACAGGAAATGGAAATGCCAGCCTGCCGGCGCCAATGGACGGATGAAACCAGGTCCATAAATGGCAATCAATGTACCGGAAATATTGTGCCAGACCGTGATGACCTGGTCTTCCGCCATCACCCGTTTCATGGCTTTGAACGGTTTCCGCTGGAAATGGACACTCCGGCACCGCATCATGGGAAACCGCCCGTTGATTTTCACCGCATAAAAAACGTTCCTGCCATGCGGCGCAATCAGCCGGTCAAGCTGTGATTCAAAATCACGGATATTCGAAGCAGATGAAAAGGAATGGGAAAAATCCGCCTTGAAACGGGTCAACTGGGCAAAAGGAACTCTCTGATGAAGGTCAGAAACAACAACCGTCCCATCATGAAGCGCCTGATAGACTTTGCCATCCAGGATATTCAGCTCACCCAAACGGTAAGGCGCACCAACACCGAAATCACCGTATTTTCCCAAATCAGCCGCTTTGACCAGCCCTTCATACTCCAGATGCTCCGTCAGGGATGCCAGCTTGGAAAGTTGATAAAGCGTATCCCCATCAGGCGCATCCCCATCATCAACAGGCTGGAAACTTAAACTGCCCGTTCCGGCGGCAACCGCCATGTCCAACCGGTGATGCCTGACCTTCACCATATCACTGTGCAGGCAGGAAATCCCCATCCACACCATAACGGAAGCTCATGCTGTTGATTTTCCCGTCTTTGTAAGTGAACCGGTAACGGTATATCCTGTCCGCTAGGGATACCTCACCGCTTGATGGCTCCGGTTTTTCTATGCCGAAGACACCCAGTTTTTCAACAGGGTCCCCGATATGGATGGGACCAAAGCTGGCTTTGGTTCCTTGACTGAGCGTTATACCGTCAATCCATGCCAGCTCCGCCTTACGGTAGGAATTATGGTATTCAATGACTGTCCCTTTCCATCTGAGCGTCTGGACCACGACATTGCCGATACGTTTATCCACTCTGTATGATTGGTTCTTGGGTTTGCCCAGCACCTTGATGGTTGCTGCGGGATAATTGCCGATGTCGGTCTCTATCCGTATCTTGAGACGCTCCGGGTCCGACAGTTTCTCAGGATGATATCCGCCCAGCTGGGGAGCAAACCATGTATCAGAAGCCCGCAGCCAGCCTTTGAACGGCCAGACAACCTCATACCAGTCCTGCCCCTCTGCATCCTTTTCCACACCGGCAATATGGACCACATATTTATGGGCATACCGTTTGACAATCTTTGAACGGACCGTCTTCTGGCTGTAAATCGGCGCAGTATCAGACGTCATTCCTGTCGGTCCCGCGGTCCTCGCCCAGACAAGGTCAAGGTTGTCGGGAGAATCCGCCTGCCCTGCAAGCGGCAAAGTGCAGACGGCAGCCAACAATGCAACGGCAAGTCCTTTGCCGAACCGGTTCTGTTCCATCATGACCTCCTGTTACAGTGAATATGGGGGATTATTTTGCTCCGTACTTGTCACGGTAAGCTTTGACTGCATCCTGATATGCTGACAGCCCACTGTCTGAGCCAGCTTTCTCAAGATAGCCCATCAGATTGTCCAGATTGGCAATCGAAAGGACTGGCATGCCATGTTTTTTCTGGACCTCCTGCACAGCAGAAAGTTCTGACAGATCTCCATCCTTGCCGGCCCTTTCCATACGGTCCAAAGCAATCAAGACAATGCTCGGTGTTGCACCAGCACGGGTGATGATATTGACAGACTCATTGACAGAAGTGCCGGCAGTGATTACATCATCAATGATGACAATCCTGCCCTTCAAGGGGGCACCGACCATGATGCCGCCTTCGCCATGGTCTTTGGCTTCTTTACGGTTATAGGCAAAAGGCACATTATGCCCTTTCTTCGCCAACGAAACGGCAACAGATGCCGCCAGTGGGATGCCCTTGTAGGCAGGACCGAACAGCATGTCAAATTCCAGACCTGACTGCAGGAGGGTTTCCGCATAATAATCTGCCAGCACCATCAATGAATGCCCATCATTGAACAGCCCTGCATTGAAAAAGTAAGGAGACTTGCGACCTGCCTTGGTAGTGAATTCGCCAAACCGCAGGACGCCGCAGTCAAGGGAAAACCGGATGAATTCTTCGCTTAATGCACTCATGTTGACCTCAATGTCAGTAATCAGTAATGGCTGTTATTCTAGCCCTTCGCCGTTCAGGTCAGCATTTTATTTCTCGTTCCAAGGGGCAATCTTCGGCAAAAGCAACATTCCCGGAACAGCCAGCAGGAAACAGAGATTGAAGAACATGAACCAGCCAGTACAATCAATGATATAACCTGCGGAAGCATTGATGAATGTCCGGGGAACCGCAGCCAGGCTGGTGAAAAGCGCAAACTGCGTCGCTGTATAGCGTGGGTCGGTTGTCTTTGCGATATAAGCGACAAAGGCAGCCGTCCCAAGTCCTGTACCAAATGCCTCTGCGCCGATGACAAATGCCAGCAGGACCGGATCCGCCGTGCTCTGGGCAAGCCATGAGAACCCCAGGATTGCCACAGCCTGCAAAGCACCGAAAATCCAAAGCCCCCGGTTGATGCCCAGTCCGATAATCCAGATACCGCCAAGCAATGCCCCGGCAATACTTGCCCAGAATCCGGTTGTCTTGGCAATGACCCCTATCTGGGTCATGGAGAACCCCATGTCAAGGTAGAACTTGATGGACAGTGCTGTTGCCAGGCTGTCACCGAGTTTATAGAGGAAAATGAACAGCAGGATGAAAATAGCCCTTTTCCAGCCATCACGTTTGATGAATTCCGTGAACGGCAGGACAACAGCATCCCGGATGGTACGGGGTGTGGCTCCCTGCACTTCAGGCTCTTTGACAAACAGCGTACAGGCAAGCCCGGGCAGCATGAATGCGGCAGTAATCCAGAAAACCATCTGCCAGCTCATCATGTCAGCAAGGATCAATGAAAGTGCGCCAGGAACCATCCCTGCCACCCGGTAGGCATTGACATGGATGGCACTGCCAAGACCCTGCTCCTCATCAGGCAGGGACTCCCGGCGGTAAGCGTCAATGACAATGTCCTGGCTGGCAGAAAGGAAAGCGATGACAGCCGCCATCCCCCCAATCCAGACCATCTGGCTCTTCGGATCCAGCATACCAAGCAATCCGACAGTGATAAAAAGTGCAGCCTGCGTCACCGCCATCCAGCCACGCCGCCTGCCCAGGCGGGTGATGGCATAGCGGTCCATCAAGGGTGCCCAAAGGAATTTCCAGGTATAGGGGAACATGACAAGGGCAAAAAGCCCCAGGGCTTTGACATTAAGCCCGGAATCCGTCAGCCACGCTTGGACCAAGGTCAACAGGATGAAAAGCGGCAGACCAGATGAAAAGCCCAGGAAGACACACGCCAGCAGGCGTGGGTCAAGCAACGCCTTCCATTTGCTGATATCTGCCATTATCCGAGAGAGGCTGCAGTTTTCTTCTGCAACCTGTAAACAGCAAGACTGCCATTCCGGTAAGGATTGTCCGTGACAACCTCCCCTTCATGCAGCACAACGCGGTCCAGGATCTCAAAACCGACCCGGTCAGCCAGTTCTTCAAAATCATGCATGGTCGCAAACCGGAGGTTCGGTGAGTTGTACCATTCATAAGGCAGTTCTTCTGAAACCGGCATACGGCAGTCCTTGTTCAGGGTCTCAAGATTACGCCAATAAGCGAAATTCGGGAAACTGACGACGGCTTCCTTGCCAACACGGGCGATTTCCTTCATCAGAGGTTCGACATTTTTCAGCATCTGCAAGGCAAGCAGGCAGAAAACCGTATCAAATGTATCGTTCTTGAAATATGGAAGTCCATGCTCAAGGTCATGCTGGATGACATTGACACCCCGGCGGATGCAAGGCGGGATTTTCAGGTCATCGATCTCGACACCGTAACCTGTACAGCCTTTCGTCATCTGAAGGTATTCCATCCATGCACCGGAACCACAGCCAAGGTCCAGCACATAAGCATTGTCTTTCACCCACCCAGCAATGAACTCAAGGTCAGTACGGAACTTTTTAAGAGACGGTGCATTCATATCAGTCCACCTCCGTGATTTCCTGCCAGATACGGTCATAATAGGCACGGACCGTCTCATGGTACCGGGCATCGTTGAGAAGGAATGCATCATGCCCATGCGGAGCATCGATTTCCGCATAAGTCACCTGCCTGCCATTGTGGATGAGGGCATCGACAATGATGCGGCTGCATTCCGGCGAAAAACGCCAGTCTGTCGTAAAAGAAACAATCAGGTACTTCGCACGGGTCTTTTCCAGTGCTTTGCTGAGGTCTCCGCCATATTTGGCGGCAGGATCGAAATAGTCCAACGCCCGGGTAATCAGCAGATAGGTATTGGCATCGAAAAACGAAGAGAACTTGTTGCCCTGGTACTGGAGGTAGGACTCGATTTCGAACTCAACGCCATAACCGAACTTGTATTCTCCTGAACGCAGTTCACGTCCAAACTTTTCAGACATGTCATCGTTGGACAGGTAAGTGATATGACCGACCATACGGGCGACACGCAGCCCGTTTTTCGGGACAACACCATAGGAATAGAAGTCACCGCCATGGAAATCCGGGTCTGAAAGGATTGCTGTCCGGGCAACTTCATTGAAAGCGATATTCTGCGCGGACAGATGGGAAGTTGATGCAATGATGACAGCATTGGCAACACGGTCAGGATAACGGAGCGTCCAGGTCATGGCCTGCATACCCCCCAATGACCCACCCATGACAGCAGCGAACTGCTGGATGCCGAGACCATCTGCCAGGCGTGCCTGGGCATCAACCCAATCCTGTACCGTCATGACAGGGAAATCTGCACCATAATGCTTCCCAGTTGCAGGATTGATATGCATCGGTCCCGTTGACCCATAGCAATGTCCAAGGTTGTTGACACCGATGACAAAGAAACGGTCTGTGTCCAGGGCTTTGCCAGGACCGACCATATTGTCCCACCAGCCGACTTCGCCGGTGTCTTCATAGACACCTGAAACATGATGGGATGCATTCAGGGCATGGCAGACCAACACCGCATTGGAACGGTCTGCGTTCAGTGTGCCATATGTCTCATAGACCAGTGTGTAGCCCGCAATGCTTGCCCCGCTTTCAAGGACAAGCGGCTCTCTGAAATACATGGACTTCGGTGAAACGTATCTTGATGATGGCATGAAAATCCTGTTCCGACAGATTCCGCCCGCAAGGAATCCCATTCATAAAAAATAAAAAAAGCCCGTGCCACTTCACTGGCAGGGACTGTCTTTAAGCCGCTTAGCCGTATTTGTTGAAGTGCTCCGCCTTCCGCGCCCGCAAGCCATTCCCGCAAATCAGCGCTGGTCTGTTAGGATAGCGAAAACCAGTCTGACCGTCAAACAGCCTATCGGCAACCTTCATCGGGGAACCTGCCCAGAAAAGCGCTTTCATATCGACATTTCTTCCTGATGCAGGTCCTGTACAGCCATCGCAATCTCCTTCTCCTCACTCAACGTCAGGATACGGTCGACTTTAGGCGTCAGGATATCCAGATTGCTCAGCAGGACTTCCTGCTTGACTTTCAGCAACTGGCCTGGGTGCATAGAAAACTGCCTGAGACCCAGCCCCAGCAGCAGACGGGTCAATTGATGGTCGCTCGCCATCTCACCGCAGATGGATACAGGAATGCCTGCTTTCCCTGCATGGTCGACAGTCATCCTCAACATCGCCAATATTGCTGGATGCAGCGGATTGTAAAGATGGGCGACTTCAGGATTGACTCGGTCCACCGCCAATGCATACTGGATCAGGTCGTTGGTGCCAATGGAAAGGAAATCCAGGCGCGAGGTGAACATGGGCAATGCCAGGACTGCCGCAGGGACTTCAATCATTGCCCCCACCTGGACCGACTCATCAAACGGAAGCCCCTGTGAACGCAGCTGGGTCTTGGCTTCTTCAATGAAACCCAACGCCTGGTCAACTTCTGACCCATGCGCCACCATCGGCAGCAGAAGCTTGACAGGACCAAACGCTGATGCCCGGAGGATAGCCCGGAGCTGTGTCAGGAAAACATCTGGTTCCGTCAGGCAATAGCGGATGGCACGCCTGCCCAAAGCTGGATTCAAAGCCTTTGCCTTTTCCGAAGAAGGCAGGACCTTGTCCGCACCGATATCAAGCGTCCGGATTGTGACAGGACGGCCTTTCAGCAGGACAACCGCCTGCCTGTAAGCGTCAAACTGTTCTTCCTCATCAGGGAAAAGGTTGATGCCGCCACTCCTTTCCATGAACAGGAACTCCGAACGGAAAAGCCCGACACCATCCGCATTGTTGTCGATAACCGTATGGCAATCCTCTGGGAATTCGATATTGGCAAGCAGTTCGATGGTTGTGCCGTCCAAGGTTGTGGCCGCCATTTTCCGCAGACGGCTCAACCTGCGTCTTGCTTTCTGCTGTACAGACTGTTTTATCCGGTACTGCTCAAGAATCAAAGGCGTAGGATTGACAATCACAATCCCCGCATCAGCATCAACAACCAGCCAGTCATTCTGACGGATAAGCTGCAGGGCATTGGAAAGACCAAACACCGCAGGGACATCGGTGCCACGCGCAATGATGGCGGCATGGGAATTCTGTCCACCTGTCCCTGAAACAAACCCCTTGAAGAAACTTTCCCGGAACTGAAGCATATCAGCGGGCGAGACATTATAGGCAACAACAATCAGGTCCACCTGGTCATTGTTTCCTGTCGGAACCGGTTTTTCTTCTTTGACACCTGTCAGGGTCTTGATGACACGTTCAGCAACCTGCTCAAGGTCTGCTTTCCGTTCACGCAGATAAGGATCGGTGATGTTGTCAAACTTGGCAGACATTTCCTCAATCTGCGTCATCAACGCCCATTCAGCGTTATAACGGCGGGTACGGATGATATTGAACGGTTCTTTTGAGAACATCTCATCCGTCAGGATCATCGCATGCACTTCTATCAGGGCACCGAGTTCAGCAGGCGCATCTTCCGGCAGTGCTGTCCTGAGGATGGCAAGCTCTTCCCTGACGGATGTCAAGGCAGCTTCAAGGCGTCCAACCTCAGCTTCAATTTCCTCCTCAAGCACCAGATAATGCAATGTCTCCATCGCCGTATTGGTGATGACATACGCCCGGCCGATGGCGATGCCTTGGGAAACCGCAATACCTGACAGGGAAAATGATGATTTCATGCTGCTGTACTGTCCAAGAGGCTTATTCCAATTCACCGAACCGGTCATTGACCAGTGCTTCAAGAGCCTGCAGGCATTCCGCTTCATCAACCCCTTCCGCCTCAAGCAGGACAACAGACCCTTTTCCTGCGGCGAGCATCATGACACCCATAATGGATTTGGCATTGACCCGCTGGTTGTTGTAGCTCATCCAGACCTCGCTCTTGAATTTGGAGGCAAGTTGGGTCAATTTCGCAGAAGCCCTGGCGTGGACGCCAAGTTTATTGATGATTTCAAGCTCTTTCTTAATCATAGTCCTACCATAAACAGGCTGTCGGGCAATCCAACAGCCCGGGAATATTCATTTCACTTCAGAGGGATCAATACGAATGGCGCCATTCCGCCCGCCTGACAGTGCCTTGGCGATGACTTCCTCAAGCCCTTCTGTCCGGTATGTCAGCGCCCGCAGCAGCATCGGCAGGCTGGTGCCTGTCAGCACCTGGACAATGGAGCTCTCAACCTTCAGATGCTGGCAGCAGTTGGCTGGCGTCCCGCCCAGCATATCCGTGAACACCAAAACACCTGCCCCACAGTCCAAGCGCTGGATGGTTTTCCTGGCAGCGCTGTCAACATCAACAAGGTCTTGGTCAGCCTTGACATCAATCGCCTCGAAATGCTCCAGGCTGTCACCGAAAAGATGCCCGACTGCTGTCTTGAAAGCGCCTGCCAATGGTTCATGCATCAACAGCAGGATACCCACCATCGTCTTCAATCCATCCTTGGAAGTCTTCAAAACATCTGAATCCATAACCTTTCCCGATCCCAATCAATGCTGGCTGGATGAAAGCACCTTTTCCAGTTCATCAATAAACATGCCGGCGACATTGAACCCTGTCTGGTCGGTGATTTCACGGAAACAGGTTGGACTGGTCACATTGATTTCCGTCAGCCAGTCCCCAATGATATCAAGCCCCACCAGGAACAGTCCCCTTGATGCCAGTTCTGGGGCAAGCGTTTCCGCAATCTCACGGTCCCTCACCGTCAATGGCTGTGCCCTGCCTGTCCCGCCAACCGCCAGGTTACCGCGGGTCTCGCCCAGTTTCGGGATGCGCGCCAATGCAAACGGAACAACTTTCCCATTGATGAGCAATACCCGCTTGTCACCATCCACAATCTCCGGGATATAAGCCTGCGCCATGATATGCCGCTGGCCATTGGCGGTCAGCGTTTCAATGATGGTCCCAAGATTGAGGCCATCGGGCTGTACCCGGAAAATCCCCATGCCCCCCATACCGCTGAGTGGCTTCAGGATGATGTCCTGGTACTGCGTATGGAACTGGCGGAGACGGTCTTCATCCGCCGAAACAAGCGTCGGTTTCAAAAACTGCTGGAACTGGGCGATGGAAAGTTTCTCACTATGGGCAAGGATGCCATCAGCGGTATTGAAGACCTTCGCCCCCTGTTTTTCCGCCAGGGAAAGCAGCCACGCTGCTGTCAGGTAATTGACATCGAACGGCGGGTCTTTCCGGATAATGACGGCATCGAAATCCGATAGCACGGTTTCCTGTATCCCTTCTGCCTGGTACCAGCCAGCGTCATACCTTCCTGTCAGGGCAATCCGCTGGCATTGTGCACAGACCTTTCCTTCCACCAGCATGATATCCTGATGGCAGAAAGCATAGATGGTGTGACCCCGTGATGATGCTTCCACCATCATCGCCATCGTGGAATCTTTCTTGAGATTGAAAGATTCCAATGGGTCTACGAAAAAAGCCAGCTTCATGAGGACATCTCCTTTTACTGCATATCAGGATCGGTTTTCTCAAGTTCAACAGACGCTGCCAGCAGGGCAAGGCGCGCAATGACACCATACATATAATAACGGTTCGGTTCTGAGGTTCCCGGTGCCGCCGAGACATCCGGCAGCGTATGCTGTTGGGAAAACGGCAACGGGACAAACTCTGCGCCAGGGGCATTGAGGTTCTCATCAATGTCACGGCTTGCATTGACCCGGTAGAAACCACCCACAACATAACGGTCAATCATATAGACAACAGGTTCCGCCACTGCATCATTGACCCGTTCAAGCGAATGGACACCTTCCTGGACCAGGACTTCCCTAACCACCTGGCCATCCTTGATGACCGCCATCTTGTTACGCTGCCGACGGTTCAGGCTGAGGACCTCCTTGGCATCACTGACCGTCATGACACCCATGCCATAAGTCCCGGCATCTGCCTTGATGATGACAAACGGTTTCTTCTTGATGCCGTATTCCCGGTATTTGCGGCGGATACGGCCCAATACCGCATTCACCTGTTCCGCAAGGCATTCACCGCCCGATTTTTCCTCGAAATTGATATCGCGGCAATGCGCGAAATAAGGATTCACCAGCCAAGGGTCGATACCGACGGTACGCGAAAAACGCCGGACCACATCATCATAAGCCGCAAAATGGTTGCTTTTACGCCGGACAGTCCAGCCTGCATGCAACGGGGGGAACAGGTTCTGTTCATAGACATCCTGCAGGATTTCCGGTGTACCGGCACTGAGGTCGTTGTTGAGCAGGATGGTGCAGGGATTGAAACCATCCAATCCCACCCGGCGTCCATTGTTGATGCGCTTGACAGGCTCCAAGGCAACTGTTGTGCCATCCGGCATGGTCATCGATGCCGGATGGGTAACCTGGTCCGACAGGGTTCCCAAGCGGATATCCAGCCCTGTCTGGCGCAGGATTTCCATCAGGCGGCTCACAGATGCCAGATAATGGGTGTTGCGGGTATGGTTCTCTGGAATCAGCAGAAGGTTCTTTGCCTCCGGGCAGTATTTCTCAATCGCAGACATCGCAGCCTGCACAGCGAGCGGCAGCATATCAGCGGCAAGATTGTTGAACCCACCCGGGAAAAGATTGGTATCCACTGGTGCAAGTTTGAACCCCGCATTGCGCAAGTCAACAGAACAGTAGAACGGTGGCGTATAGTCCTGCCATGCCATCCGGAACCATCGTTCAACGACCGATGTTGCATCAATCAATGTCTTTTCAAGGTCAAGGACCGGTTTATCCATGACCGTCACCAGATTCGGAATCATCTCTGCCCTCGCATCCCTTCCTGACTGATTCGTACCGCTGCCCCGACATTTTACCAAAGGTCAGGAAAACACATCGGCTTCTTCCACGGCAACGACCTGCCTGATGCTGCTGTTGGTGATACAGGCTGTTTCACTGTTAGAATAACCTTATCCATATGACAAACCTTCTTTTGATAACGGTCAAAGGGAACAGATATGAACAAGACGCTTCTGGACAACCTGCAGGCGACCCTCGGTCCCCTGATTGAGAACTCCCCATTGAAAGACATGGAACAGAATGTCCGGGCACTGCTGACACAAGCTGTCGCCAAGCTGGATGTTGTCACCACTGAGGATTTTGAAGTCCAGAAGCTGGCAATCGCCCAGATGCGCAGCACCATCGCTGCATTGGAAAAACGGGTTGCCGAACTGGAAACAAAAGCATCACCGCCCAAACAAGACAGCCAGCCTGACACAGCACCATGAGCCTCGCCATCCTGAAAAGCCGTGCACTCGCCGGCATGGAAGCCCCTGAGGTCACCGTCGAGGTCCATATCGCCAATGGCTTGCCTGCCTTTACCATCGTCGGCCTGCCGGATACAGAAGTCAAGGAAGCGAAAGACCGTGTCCGTGCCGCCATACAGAACGCCCATTTTGACATGCCGGCAAAACGCATCACGGTGAACCTGGCTCCCGCAGACCTGCCCAAAGAATCTGGACGGTTCGACCTGCCGATTGCCCTTGGCATCCTTGCTGCATCACAGCAAATCCAGTCCCATCAGCTTGACCGTTTTGAATTTGCCGGGGAACTTTCCCTTTCCGGTGAACTGCGCCCGATCAAAGGGGCATTGGCAATGGCATGGGCAATCCATCAGGCACAGCAGGAACCAAGGGCATTCATCCTGCCCCAGGTCAATGCCGATGAAGCCGCTTTCATCCGGGGATTGACCATCCTGCCCGCACAGACACTGCTGGATATCTGCGCCCATCTGAACAGTCCTGGCAATGCCCCTGTCCTGCAGCCCTACCAGCCCTCCGATAAATCCTATACACCGTATTACCCGGATTTCAGCGAGGTCAAAGGACAGCTCAAGGCAAAACGGGCACTGGAAATCGCCGCCGCAGGACGGCACAGTGTTTTGATGAGCGGTCCGCCTGGTGCAGGCAAGACCATGCTGGCATCCCGTTTTCCGGGTATCCTGCCACCGATGACCGAATCAGAAGCGGTTGAATCCGCTGCCGTCCAGTCCCTGAACGGCGGGTTTTCACCCGACCGTTGGAAAGTCCGCCCTTTCAGGGCACCCCACCATACGGCATCCGGTGTCGCATTGATCGGTGGCGGCAGCATCCCCCGCCCCGGTGAGATTTCCCTTGCCCATCATGGCGTCCTGTTCCTGGATGAACTGCCCGAATTCGACCGCCATGTGCTGGAAGTCCTGCGGGAGCCGTTGGAATCCGGGCATATCGCCATCTCACGGGCAGCCCGGCAGACCACCTTCCCTGCCCAGTTCCAGCTGATTGCCGCGATGAACCCCTGCCCCTGTGGCTGGCATGGACATCCATCTGGGAAATGCCACTGCACCCCGGATGCCATCGCCCGTTACCAACGCAAACTGTCTGGTCCGCTGCTGGACCGCATCGACATCCAGATCCAGATTGGCTCGCTTTCACAGGATGAACTGACCCAACAAGCCGACGGGGAATCGTCCAAGACCATCGCCCAACGGGTGGAAAAAGCTTACCGGATACAGATAGCCCGCCAAGGCAAACCGAACAACCTGCTGGCGGCAGGCGAGATTGACCATTACTGCCAGCCAGACAAGACTGGCGAGACCCTGTTGAAGACGGCGATGACCCGTTTCCAATGGTCTGCCAGAGCCTACCACCGGGTGCTCCGCATTGCCCGGACAATCGCTGACCTGGCTACTTCACCACAGATTATGCCCCAGCATATCGCTGAAGCAATCCAATATCGAAGAGCTCTTTCAACTCAATAAGGAACACTTTCATGGCGCTTGTTATTTTCAAATCCCGTGCCAGTGCCGACATCATGATGATCGACAAGCATGCAAAACCCATCCTTGACCTGCTCGGCAAAGACATCAAGCAGGGCATCATCACGCCGGAACAGACATCATCTGCGATTGAAAAAATCGAACAGGAAATCGCGCGAATCAAAGAACTCGAAAGACTGAAAGCGGAAGAACAGGCAAAAAAAGAAGCGGGAAAAGCCGCTGAAGAAGAGAACGAAGGAAATGACAACGATGATTCAGACGATGATGGGGAAAAGGAAGTCATCTTCGAGCCGACTGTCAGCTTTGCCGCCCGTTCCTACCCGCTCCTCCAGATGCTGAAAGCCGCCAACAAAGCCGATGAAAGTGTTTTCTGGGGCGTCTGACCAGAAGCCGCCTGAAGACATGGCAAGATTATGCTTTTCATGATTCCATGAGCCGTTTTTCAGTTAAAATGTTTGTTTTATTGCAACCGATAGTGCTGTTTGGATGCCATCCATGAACTTCAAGAAATACCGGACCGCCCTTTTATGCCTGTGCATGATGCCTGCTGTCCTGTCCTTGACAGGCTGTGCACGCCCCAATGACGAAGATATGGCAGAAATGCTCACCAAAGCATACCAATGTAAATGGGTAAAGATTGACAGTTACAAGAAAACAGACTCCCTGCCTGGTCTCTGGAACTATATTGGCGCCTATACCTTTGACATCCGGTTCAAGGACGAGCAGGCAGGTTCCCACCAGTTCTTTAAAGGGCTGTACAACACTGCGCCTGGCGAAACGGACTGGCAGAAAGTCCTGGCAACACCGAAAGCCCGCGATTACCTGCGGGATGGCTGTACGCCACCGGCACAGCGTATCCTGGAACAGGTCGCCATCAAGGGCTATGAACAGCTCCAGAACAAGCATGCCACAAAAATCAAGCTGCCAATCGCCATCAGCCTGAAAGGCTGGGCAGAAACCTCTTCCGGCCGCGGTGGTTGGGAAATGGACATGCGCCGTGACAAGTTCGATGACACCCGCAACGACAAGGGCTTCATCTGGACAGAACCGATGTCCCGTGCCGCCATCACTTCCAAGCTCAGCAGATAAACCCTGATACGGAAACAGGGCAACCTCCCCTCAAAGGGATTGCCCTGCCCTATCTATCCCTTCAGGTTTCAGGGTCTGCCAGGGAAGGCATTCACATACTGGATCTTGACATCCGGGAATGAATCCACGAACTGGACCTTGAGGTCTGGGAATGAATCCACAAACTGCCATTTCCCGCATCTGTCCGGGAAACTGCTTACTTTCTGGACCTTGAGGTCAGGGAAAGACCTGACGACCTGGACCTTGATATCCGGGAACGATTTGACAACCTGGACCTTGCCATAGAGCCGTTTGCCTTTGTAACTGCATGAACTGTCAACATTGCCTGCTGAAACGGTGGACGCACAACCCAATGCCAAAGCCACAGCTGCCAGACCGGTCAACATTCTTTTCATGATGCCTCCTGTCGGTTAGATACCATCAATGCCAGTATAGCATGCACCGGAAAAAACCTTATAGACGTCCACTCCGGTCCACCTGCAGCAGGGTTTCTGAGGGCATTACATCATGCCCCAGTACCATGACCTTGAACAGTTCGCCCATTTCAGCAGGTGACAGCAGTTTCATCGCTTCCTGCCTCAACAGGATGGATGCCGTATCATTGCCTTCCATGGATGGCAGCAGGTCCATGATACCTGATGCCATCAGGAAGCCAGCCTGGCTGGTATAACACAGCACATCCAATCCTGATTCAGCCGCTGTTTCTGCCACGGCGGTGAAGTTGACATGGGCGGTGATATCCTGAAGTCCCGGCAGATGGAATGGATCATCATGCGCCAGATGCCGGTAATGGCACATCAGTGTGCCTGCTGAACGCTCCGGCAGGTAATACTCATGGGCAGGAAACCCATAATCCACCAAGACAGCGGCAGACTTCCCCTGCCCCATCATAGCTGACAATGAGCGGATGAACCCCAATGCATAAGGATGGATTTCCGTCAGATACCCATCAGGCAGTCCAGCGGTATCCACATGCCTGCCCAATGACTCAGCGGCCTGTGACAGGAAATCCGGTGATGCGGCGCAGTCTTCAAAACGGAATTGTCCTTCCTGACAGGCGACACACCGCTCATACCATATCCCGCTTTTCAGGCATGCCAGTTTCACGGGCATGGCATCCAACACTTCATTGGCAAGCACCACCCCTGAAAAACGGTCTGGCAAGGCAGACAGCCACTGCACACGGCTTTCTTTGCCCAGCAGGGACTGTTGGCGCTCCCGCAACTCACCAGACAGGTCAAGGATGCTGTACGTCTCCACTGCGATGCCCAGTGCATCCAGTTCTGAGAGTACCGTCTTTGCCAGCCTGCCCGTGCCTGCCCCAAGCTCCAGAATCCGGGCATCTGTCTGTTCAAGCAATGGCACGATGCCCCGGGCAAGCGCCCTGCCGAACAGGTTGCCCAACTCAGGGGCTGTCACAAAATCACCGGATACGCCCAGTTTGGTTGACCCACCGCTGTAATACCCCAATGCCGGCTCATACAGTGCCCATTGCATATAATCGGCGAAAGAGACCCTGCCACCCGCATCCTTGATACGGGCGGCAATCCGTTGATGCAGGCGGCCGGAAACTTCTTGGGCATCGCTGTCTGGCAGTGGCAAATCGGTCATTGTCTTCAATGGTGTGGGGGATTGCACGGAAGAAACCGCTTTATAATACCGCAAACACCTGTTCCAACCGGTAACAACCTCAACCCATGAAACAGCAGGAACTGACTTCCATCCGGATTGACAAATGGCTATGGGCGGCACGCTTCTTCAAGACCCGTTCACTGGCACAGCATGCTGTGGAACTGGGACGGATCCATCTTGATGGGCAGAAGGTCAAACCTGCCCGTGAAGTGAAACCGGGAGACCTGTTGAAGATTGAACGGGGAGAAGAAACTTTTGAGATTGAGGTCATCGGCATTTCCAGCATCCGGGGGTCTGCCCCCATTGCCCAACAGCTTTATGCAGAGACAGAGGCATCACGGACAAAACGGAAACAGGCGGCAGAAATGCGGAAACTGGCATTTGAACCGGCAAAGGCCATCGAAAAGGGGCGCCCGACGAAACGGGATGCCCGGCGTATCCGGAAGGTCAAATCAGGCTGGTGACCGCAACCCGCCTGCTTCGATGTAAAATGCCGTCTCTCAACAATATGTTATCGATTGGCTGATCTGTTAAACAGAACTATTCCCATGTACACACTGCTGTTCCATCCCAAACTCCGTCATTGCCGGCGTTTTTTCCTCCGCAATTTCGAGGTACCGATCAAAATCGGAGTCTATGACTTCGAGAAAAAGGGGGCTCAGAAGATGTTCATCAATGTCGACCTGTTCATCCCATTGTCCCGTTCCACCCCGGTCAATGACCGGCTGGAAGAAGTCATTGACTATTCCTTCATCCGCGATACCCTGGCAGCCCGCACTGCAAAAGGGCATATCAACCTGCAGGAAACCCTGATTGATGATGTGGCGAAACTGCTGCTGGAACACCCCGATGTCATTGCCGTCAGGGTTTCTTCTGAAAAACCTTCTGCCTATGAAGACTGTGACAGTATCGGCGTTGAAGTCTTCAGGTTCAAAGACGAAGACTGATATTGGACATATGCCATGACGACTTACCGGCAGTTCCATAAAGCAGGCTATGAGAACAACAAGCTCTCAAAACGCCTGCTGCGCCTTGCCGGCAAAGCGGTGAAAGATTACAACATGATTGAGGAAGGCGACCGGATCATGGTCTGCCTGTCTGGTGGCAAAGACAGTTATGCCCTGCTGGATATCCTGATGGTCCTGCAATCGCGCGCGCCTATCCATTTTGACCTGATTGCCGTCAACCTTGATATGAACCTGCCGGGTTTCCCTAAAGACCTGCTGCCGGATTACCTGAAGAAAAAAGGCATCCCGTTCCATATTGAGACCCAGGATGCCTTCAGTATCATCGAACGGCTGATACCGACGAACAAGGCCATCTGCTCACTGTGTTCCCGCCTGCGCCGGGGAATCCTATACAACCTGGCAGACAGGCTGGGGGTCACCAAGATTGCATTGGGCCACCATCGTGACGATATCCTGGAAACGTTCTTCCTGAACCTGTTCTTCAGCGCAAAAATCAAGGGCATGCCACCGAAACTCAAGACGGATGACGGACGGCATGTCGTCATCCGCCCGATGGCGTACATCAAGGAATCCGACCTGGAACGTTTCGCTGAAATCCATCAGTACCCTTTGATTCCAAAAGGGCTTTGCGGTGCCCAGGAAAACCCGCAGCGGCGCCATATCAAACAGATGGTCAGGGATTGGGAAAAACAGTATAAAGGCCGGGTGGAGAACATCTTCTCAGCCCTGTCCACCCTTGTCCCATCACACCTGATGGACCGCACGAAATATGACTTCATCAACCTGCATCAAGACAGCAGAGCCGCTGACCGGTCCATCGCGGATGATGGGCAGCCAATCTCCTTCATGCCTTCTGACGGACCTTCTTCAACAACGCCGTAGTTGACCGGTCATATTCAAATGCAATGGCTTTCACCTGCCCCCCATAAGCCAAGACCTCCCTGCCTTCTGGGATAGCCTGCATATCGTAATCACCGCCTTTGACATAGATATCTGGATGGCACTCACGGACAACCGCTTGGGCGGTATCTTCATCGAATGGCACCACGGCACAGACCGATTCCAACGCCGCCAAGACCGCCATACGGTCCCCACAGGGGTTGATGGGGCGGTCATCCCCTTTCCCCAACCGTCTGACCGATGCATCTGTATTCACCGCCACGACAAGTGATGCGCCCATGGCACGGGCACGGGCAAGGTAAGTGACATGGCCTCGGTGCAGGATGTCAAATACCCCGTTTGTCAAAACAACCGGCTTGGGCAAAGTTTTCAGTTTTTCCTGGATTGTCATCCGGTCGCAGATTTTCTTCTCAAACGGTACCATCTTCTTCCCCGTACAACAGTAACAGCATGTAATATCCGTAACGGGGCAACAGCTATGTTGACATTGCCGCCGCATCTCAATATTGTGGTTTATATCATAGGTCTGGAGGAAAACAGAAATGGGAACCATCAAAAACATCTGTGCAGCCTTGACTTTCGGTGCCATCATGGCTGGCAGTCCTGCTGTCATGGCGGCGCCGGTTTACAGTACAGCCATCCCGCCTTCCGCCACCCTGAAATACAAGGTGACCGCCTCATACAATGGCCTGAGCCTGTCAGGCAATTCCGTCATGCAATGGCAGACCAACCTCAAGACCTATTCCATCCGGGACAACTGCACCGTCACTTTCTTTGGCAATGTCCTGAATTCCGCCAGTTCTGGCAAAGTCAGCAGCATAGGCCTGGAACCGGCGAACTATTCTGAGACAAAACTCCATAAGAAGTTCTCAGCAGCCATCAACCAGACAAACGGTTATTTCAAGCCTTCTGATGGGGATGACGCCATCTCCTTTTCCGGGCAGGTCCAAGACCATAGCAGCATCGTCTGGCAGCTTGCCGCCATCGCCAATGACAACAGAGGCAGTTTTACCCCCGGTCACAGCTATGTCCTGCAGGTCATCGGCCATCGGAGCGTCAAGAACTGGACTTTCCGCGTGAACCGCAATGAGACATTATCCACCCCTGCCGGGAAATTCCAGACAACTGTCCTGTCCGGCAATAACGGCAAGAACCAGACCATGTCCGTCTGGCTGGCAAAAGACAGGTACTTCTATCCAGTCCAGCTTTATTTCAGGGACAATAATTTCGAGACCCGGCAGACCGTCAGCAGCATCCGGTAACCGTCCTTTCGGACAGAAGGCAGGAAAATCAACCTGCGGACAATCCGTTCAAGGGATTGAGAAGCGTCAGTCAAACCGCCAGTCATAAAGTATATCGAATGCCGTGATGGTTCCCGTCTGACCGACAAGTGACATCCGTCTTGAAAGCTGATACCGCAGTTTGACCAAGCTGATTGCGCCTGTCAGTCCCTGTTCATAGGACAGATAAAGGTTCGAGGCGATACGGCGGCTCAAAGACAGCACGGTATCATCGACCTGCGAGGAAGAAGAAAAGCCGATATCCATTCCCAAGGTACCCGCCAGTTTGCTCGGCAGGCCGCCTGTCTGCTTTGAACTGAGGATGGCGGCGGCAGCAGCTGCCATGGCAGAACGCTGCTGCGCTGAACCATTCTCCCCACCACCATAGCCCAATACCAGCCAGGAAAGTTTTTCAGAATCCGGGATTTCCGGTTTGGAATACAATTTGATTTTCGGCATCTGGGCAGTCCCCCTGACCTGGACACCGACTTCTTCCACATCATCGGATGAAGAGAATTCCTTGACCGCCAAGACATCGATTGAAGGATTGTCTGGCGCGCCACGGAAAGACGCCCTGCCTTTCCTGATGATCAGTTTCTGCCCATAAGCATTGTAAACGCCATCCACTGTATTGATGTTGCCGTTGAGCCTCAGCTTGTCCCCTGCCTGGGATGACGCTGTAATCTGCCCTGCAAGACGGGTCTCTACACCCATTCCCTGCAGCATGAAATGGTTTCCAAGGTCAGCGGTGACATTGAAACGGAAAGGCGAAGTCGATTCTTTTTTCGCAGCCCTGCCAAGGACAATGACATCTTTACTCTTGGTCACGCCGGAAATCTCATCCAATACAATCTTTGCCCGGTCAACATGCAGGTTGCCTGTCAGGTTCAGCCCTTTATCGTCCAGTGTGAAGACCCCGTCACCTGTCAGGACAACCTGACGGTCCACATTGGATAAAGCCAGCAGATGGTCTGCATGCAGCTTGAGCGTGCTGTTGACCATGCCATTCTGCAGGGAAGCGCCTCCACCGATCTGCAGACGCCCCTCTTCACCGTAAACCGTTCCCTTGGTGATGGTCAGGCGGTTCCCTTCCAATGAGGCGGACAGTTCCCCACGGTCGAGATGCACACCGTTGCTTGGCCAGTCAACCCCAAATTCCCGCATCGCAACAGTCCCTGAAAGGCGGGGGGTTCCAAAAGTACCCGAACCGCGGATATCTGCAGACAGGGAACCACTCAGGTCCAGGTCGGGCTGTCCTGTCAGGAAACCGATCCACCGGATGGAAGGCATTTCTGATTTCAGCGCCAGCTGTATCGGGCTGTCCTTGAAAATCCCCCAACTGCCGTGACGGTATGCAAGACGGGTCTTCAAGGAAGCATCGGTATCACCAAGACGGTTGCTGGAAGCTTTCAGATGGACATCCATATTGCTGTTGCTGAACAATGCCCGGACATCCAAGGCATTCAGGCGCAGGCGGAAACGGTTTTCCTCACCGACCAATGTGATGTCGCCATCCTCACGGTAAATATGCGCCTCACCGCTCAGGGCATGGTCTGCCCGCAACGACCAGTCACCGCCCAGTGTCAGCGTACTGCTCACCTTGGCACTGGCATCTTCAGACAGGGACAGCAACCAGCTCAATGGGATGCTTCTTGCATTGCCAGAAGTCTCAAGCCGGGAATGCTTCTTAATCAGTCTGTCCAGGTTCAGGTGTCCACCTCCCAGGTTCAGGGTCAGGTCTTCAATGGAAAAGACATCTGCTGAAGCAATCCGCAATGCAGCGGAACCTGACATCGAGAACGGTTTCTCACCACGGTTTTCCAGCTGTTCCAGGGAACCGACCCATTCACCAGCGGACGTCAGTCCCCCTGAAAGCTGTGCGGTCAGGTCGAAACGGCTGCTCTTTGCAGAGGCACTCAATGTATGGGAACGCCAGGTTCCCTCTGAACGGAGGCTCAGGGAAGACCAATGTGTGCCAGCGACTGTCACCTGTTCAGCAGAAAGATGGGTATCAATCCTGTCTGAGAGTGTCGTCCCGAAAGTTGCCTCGAACTGCAGGTCATGCGCCCCGAACAGGTCCGCCAGCATGAAATCACGCCCGGTCAATGCCATGTTGCCCCGCAATGCTTCCAATGTGCCAGACAATGTTCCGGAACCCGCCAATGAACCTTTGAAACCATGGCCGATTACGCCCAATGCAGGTGCATTGAGGCGCCAGTCCAGTTGCCCACCGGATCCGCCCAACCTGCCTGATGCAGTGAATGTATTCGCCCCCAATGCCAGATTGATGGCGGCATCGGTGACTTCCTTGCCCCTGACCCGGACTTTGCCGTGACCGGAAACAGATTGGTTGAACAAGGAGCTTGGTCCAAAATCAAAGGAGAGGTCCGCTTTCCAATCCGGTTTCAGTGCGCCTGAAACATCGAAATCAACGTTCAGGTTGGATGGTGGCAATTTACCCAAGGCGGCAAAATTGAAATGGCTGATAGCGCCTTTCAGCGAGAAATCCTTGTCCTCATCCAGGTTGAGATGGCCTTTCATCGCCATGGATCCGCCGTTTGCTGTCAGCAGGCATTCTTTCAGCTCAATCAGGTCATCACTTTTCAGGACATCCGCCTTCAGCCGGACATGGCTTTCGCCAAGGTCAACTGACACTTCCTGTTTCCCGTCAATACGGTGATACCCGACACTGCCAACTGCATGGGTCGGCCGCAGCATCTCAGTGATGCCATGCAGGTTGAATCCGCCTGTCTTCAGGCTGATGGTGGTTTCATGTTCCGAAAAGACGCCTTTGCCGGAAAATGTCCCGGCACTGCCAAGGTCAATCACCAAAGGAGACAGTTCCACTGTCTCGACATTGCCACCCACAGTTGCACGGATGGCACGGATTGGCAGCCGGTTGTTCTCAATGATGCCTGACTGCCTGTTTTCCACCTGCAGGAACCCTTCGATTGAACGGTCATCATGCGCCAGGATATGCGCCTTTGCCCCAAAATCTGCAACCGGCCAGGTTTCATCAATCTTGGCAGGATTGATGGCTGATGCTGACAGGTCCAATGAATCAAACATGAATGGCGCAAACGGCGTCACCACCGCTTTCAGGTCACCGGTTGCCCCATAACCATTGAGTGACGCAGACAGCTGGATCCGGTCGAGGGTACCACCAGCATCCACAGCCATATGGGCATCAACATCCGCATTGTCAAAACGTGCCTTGCCTGACAGGGCAAACGGTTTTTCCATCTGCAGGGTGGCATCTATCGCCACATTGCCAAAGGGACTGTCAAAGCCAAGCGATTTCACCTGCCATTCACCGTCTTCCGCCGAAACGGAACAATGGATGTTCTCAAGCGTGACACCGACACCCATTTTCTTCACTGACAGGGAATCAATGACAACCTGTTGGACAGCCAATGAAACCGGCGGTGCCAGGGAATCCGGCAGTTTCAGGGGTTCATCCGAAGAACGTTTCAGGTCAATCTCAAGTGTTGTGGCGGAAAGTTCATCAATATCTGCCTTGCCATGCAGCAGATGCAGGGGATTCCAGCGGAACACCAGTCCTTTTACCGTGATGTCCCGTTCCCGTCCCTCATAAACGACTTTTTCAGCTTTCAGTTCATGGAACAGGGTTCCCGATGTTTCCACAAAGGTGATTTTCTCCCCCTTTGCAGCAACAACGCTCTCAACAATCCATTCGACCGCCCAACGCTGGCTGCACAGTATCAACAGGCAGAACAGCAACCCGACAGGTGCCAGTACATACAGCAACCGCCTTCTTGTCCAGAACTGCCTGAAACGGGTCAGAAATGCATGCATCAGAAAGTCAGCCCAAATGAAAAGTGCAGATGGAAATTGCCTGTTTTCTCACCGTACGCCAGATCCACTCCGATAGGCCCTGCCGGGCTTTTCCAGCGGACACCCACACCATACCCAACAGCATAATCCATATCCGCCCATTTATCCGCAACATTGCCGGCATCCACAAAAAACGCCAGTCCCCAGGCATCCCAGAAATAATGCTGGTATTCGAGGCTGCCCACTGCCAGGTAACGCCCGCCGACAACCGCCTCTCCCCGGCGGATCCCCAAGCTGTCATACGAATAACCCCGGACAGACTGGTCACCGCCTGCACGGAACATCACTGTTGATGGAACCCCTTTTTTATCATCAGACAGCACCGCCCCCAGTTCACCTCGGATAATGATATCGCCCCGTTGCCCCACACGATGGTAATAGCGGCCCTTCAGATAGCCGCGGATAAATGACTCATCCGTCAGCATCCCTTCAACAGCACCGCCGACCTGTGCTTCGACCTGATACCCTTCTGTCGGGGCAAAACGGTTGTCCAGATGACGTTTGATGAGGCCATAAGTCACCGGCAGGGCTTCAGGACGCTCATCCTTGCTCCCTTCGATACGGTCATGTTCATTCAGGTACTCCAGCATGACATACTGCTCAAAACGGGGATTTCCCCAAGCCCGCCGGACATTCAATCCAACCGTGCGTGTATCCAATCCCCGGAAATCAGAACGGTCATAGGCCACACCAAAGCTGTCCCGGAAACCGTCTTCATTCTCAGGCAGATAGACATCGGCCTTGGCAGTCTGCTCCCGGTCCTGGACAACAACCGAACTCTTCAGGTGCCAGTCCTGCCTGATGAAATTGAAATTCTCATAAGTCAATGTCGCCCGTTCACGGGTGTCTGTGCTGTAGCCGATACCGACAGAGGCATGCTTCTGATAATTCTCATGGACCTTGACAATGACCGGGATTTCATCAGCCCCTGTCTCAAGGTCGGCAACAACATCGGCACCATTGAAATAACCGCTGTCAAGCAGCCTGGATTGGAAACGCTGCAAGCGGTTCTCATCATAGACACTGCCTTTTTTCGGTGGATGCAGACCATGGATGACCTGTTCGCTGTACCGCCTGAGACCGATAATCACCGTTTCCCCGAACCTGACTTCGCGGCCACTGTCCATGACCACCTCCAGACTGGCGGAATGTGTCTCTGGATCCACAACAGCCTGGGTATGTTTGATGGTTGCCCGCGGATAACGTGTCCGCGACAGTTCCTTGAAAAGCGCCAGCTTGGCAGTTTCCCAGTCTTCCATCCGGAAAACCGTCCCGACAGGCATCTTCCAGCCTTTTTTCAGGCCTTCTTCTCCGGGAAAATTCCTTTTTGGCTTTGTCCCGACTACATCGCCCTCAAAAGTGATGCTGACATCCGTCACCTTGACCGGTTTGCCTGGCTTGACTGAAATGACGACTGTACGGTCTCCCCGTTCTCCCAACAGCTGGGTTTCCACCTCTGGACCATAATAGCCCTCGGTCTCCATCAGTTCACGGACCTCAGCCGGTGCTGCACGGTACATCCGGCGGAGCTGGCGGTCATTCATCTCGGCGCTATGCTGCCATTTGGAAATGCTCAGGTTGTCCTGGAGCAGGCTGCTGATTTTCAGGGGTGCCTCGATTTTCACCTTGTAAGTGAATTTCTCGAGTCTTTTATCGACAGGCTGCCCTGCTGCATCCTTTGGCGTGGCAGCCTCCTGCGCAGAGACGGGAAACACCAGTCCCATCAGCATCAGGGCAACAGCGCACAGCAGGATATGCCACACGGCATCCGTCTTGGACCAAAGACCCTTGTTGATGGAATATGCCATTGGAAGAAGCACCTTGGGATAATTTAAGCAGACATCCTGAATATTAAACTGTTATTATCATCCAGACTGGAACAATATATTCCAGACAGATGCAAAAAAGCTGAAAAATCCGGTCCCAAGACAGACAATGTCCCTGTCTGGACCTTATCTGACAGACATCCCATGGATATGACGACTTCCCCTTCAGTTCCTTCCATCAAGAAACATGCCCTTGTCCTGTTCAGCGGTGGGCAGGATTCCACAACCTGCCTCGCATGGGCACTCCACCATTATGACCGGGTGGAAACCATCGGCTTTTCCTATGGACAGCGCCACAGCGCTGAGCTGGAAGCCCGGCCACGTATCCTCCAGCAACTACGCCGGATGGCTCCCGGCTGGAACCAGAAACTCGGTGAAGACCATCTCTGTGACCTGTCCCTGCTCAGTCAGCTTTCAGAAACAGCCTTGACGGAAGACATTGAAATCCAGATGATGGCGAACGGCCTGCCAAACACTTTCGTCCCTGGACGCAACCTGATGTTCCTGACAACAGCCGCCATTATCGCTTACCGCCGTGGCATCAACATCTTGGTCGGCGGGATGTGTGAAACCGATTTTTCCGGCTATCCAGACTGCCGGGACGATGCCATCAAGGCATTGCAGGTCGCCTTGAACATCGGTATGGACACCCGTCTGAACCTGGTCACACCACTGATGTGGAAAAACAAACAGCAGACTTGGGAGCTGGCAGAAGAACTGGGAGGAAAGGCTTTGGTTGACCTGGTCATCAACCAGACCCACACCTGTTATACCGGCGACCATACCCATCTCAACAGCTGGGGCTATGGCTGCGGGGAATGCCCTGCCTGCCAGCTGCGTAAACGGGGTTTTGAGGCTTTCCAGAAAAAGAAGGGACAGGATTCCCGGTAAAAAGCCGTAACAGGTAAAGAAGCGGTCTGCCCATACAGGACCAGGCAGCATCAAGCTGCCTGGCTGTACCTGTCAAAGGTTGTCAGGAACGCCCGTCCCGCCAGTTCCAGTTCCGGATTTCAGGCATATCCTCCCCGTACTTCTGGACATATTCCTTATGCTGGAGCAACCTGGTCCTGAGCCATTGTTTCGTATAGGCTGCCTTCGCACCCAGCTGTGGCAGACGGTCAATGACATCACCTGCCAGATGATAACGGTCCAGCCTGTTCAGGACGACCATGTCAAATGGGGTCGTTGTCGTCCCTTCTTCCTGATAACCACGGACATGGATGTTCGCATGGTTGGTACGGCGGTAAGTCAGCCGGTGTATCAGCCAAGGATAACCATGGTAGGCAATGATGACCGGTTTGTTCTTGGTGAACAGGACATCGAAATCATGGTCAGACAACCCATTGGGATGGTCAGATGGCTGCTGCAGCGTCATCAGGTTGACAACATTGATGACCCGGACCTTGATATCCGGGATATGTTCCCGCAGGATTTTCACCGCAGCGAGGGTTTCCAGCGTCGGCACATCGCCGATGCAGCACATGACGACATCTGGTTCTGCCCCCTTGTCGTTGCTTGCCCATTCCCAGATACCGATACCTGCCGTGCAGTGGTCAATGGCTTCTTCCATCGAAAGATACTGCAGTTCAGGCTGTTTGCCAGCCACAATGACATTGATGCGGTGACGGCTGCGCAGGCAATGGTCGGTAACCGACAGCAGGCAGTTGGCATCAGGTGGCAGATAGACACGGGTGACATCCGCCTTCTTGTTCATGACCTGGTCAATGAACCCTGGGTTCTGATGGCTCAGCCCATTGTGGTCCTGGCGCCAGACATGGGAAGTCAGCAGGTAATTCAGCGAGGCAACCGGACGGCGCCATGGGATGTGCCGGCAGACTTCCAGCCATTTCGCATGCTGGTTGAACATGGAATCAATGACATGGATGAACGCTTCATAACAGGGGAAGAACCCGTGGCGGCCGGTCAGCAGATAACCTTCCAGCCAGCCTTCGCACTGATGCTCGGAAAGCATTTCAATCACCCTGCCTTTGTTGGAGACCTTGTCATCTGTCGGTTTGACTTCATCCATTGACATACGCTCGGTCACTTCAAAGACAGCATTCCAGCGGTTGGAATTGGTCTCATCCGGGCAGAAAACCCGGAAATTCTTGTTCTTGTCGTTCAGAGTGAAAACATCCCGGATCATCCGACCCTGGACGCGTGTCGCCTCTGCAACCACAACACCTGGTTCAGGCACATCCACCGCATAGTCACGGAAATCCGGCAAGCGCAGGTCCCGGAGAAGCTCGCCGCCATTGGCATGGGGATTCGCCCCCATACGGCGGTTGCCTTCAGGCGCCAGCTCGGCCAGCTCAGGGATGAGCTTGCCATTGGCATCAAACAGTTCAGCCGGCTTGTAGCTCAACAGCCAGTCAGACAATATCTTGAGGTGGGCAGGATTGCTGCGGACTTCATTGACCGGCACCTGATGGGAACGGAAAGTCCCTTCAACCTGTACGCCATCCACAATACCGGGACCCGTCCAGCCCTTTGGACTGCGCAGGATGATCATCGGCCATTTTGGACGGGTACTGATGCCGCCTTCACGGGCATCCCGCTGGATGCTGCGGATATGCGCAACCACCTCATCCAGCACCGCTGCCATTTTCTGGTGCATCACCATCGGGTCATCACCTTCAACATAATAAGGTTCATACCCATAGCCCCACATCAGCGCATCAAGCTCTTCCGGCGGGATGCGCCCCAATACCGTCGGTCCCGCAATCTTCGCATCATTGAGGTGCAGGATTGGCAGGACTGTCCCGTCACGGACCGGATTGATGAATTTGTTGGAATGCCAGCCTGTCGCCAAAGGCCCTGTCTCTGCCTCCCCATCACCGACCACGCAGGCGACAATCAGGTCAGGATTGTCCATGACCGCGCCATACGCATGGGACAGCGCATAACCCAGTTCCCCCCCTTCATGGATGGACCCCGGCGTTTCTGCTGCCACATGGCTCGGGATGCCTCCAGGGAAAGAAAACTGGGTGAACAGTTTCTTCAGCCCTTCCTCATCTTCAGAAATATTCGGATAACGTTCGCTGTAAGTGCCTTCCAGATAGGTGTTGGCAACCAATGCCGGACCACCATGCCCGGGACCAGTCATGAAAATCATATCCAGGTCATACTGTTTGATGATACGGTTCAGGTGGACATAGATGAAGTTCAGCCCTGGAGTCGTTCCCCAATGCCCCAACAGGCGGGGCTTCACATCCCCGGCAGCAAGCGGCCGTCTCAGCAAGGGATTGTTGAACAGGTAAATCTGACCGACGGAAAGGTAATTCGCCGCATTGAAATAGGCATGGATTTTCCGCAGCATATCAGGGGACAGCGGTTCTGCTGTCAGGTCTTTTTCATCGGTCATGCTGTGCTCCTTTCTCTTGAGGGCATCTGCCAAAGACCTGCGCCCCGGCAGATGGGTCATGTCATGGAAGAACCGGCACGGTGATGCTGTGCCATCCCTGTCCACTATATCAGGAATCCATGGCATTTTGGATGAAGTTGCCAAGATCATCCAATGAAAAAATCCTGCTGCTCAAGGGATATGGCATTCAATGCCTGACAGAACGCATGATTTCGCCAATCCAGAGTACCGATGAGGTCACAATAATGATGATTGCCCAGTCAATGGCTTTCAGTGGCACGACATTGAAAAACGCCCCACCGATATTGACAATCAAAAGCTGACCCACCATGACCAGCACCGCAATCAGGATAAATCCCCGGCATCCTTTCAGGTTGAAAGCAGAACGGCCGGTTGCAAATGCACGGGCATTGAACATGTTCCAGAACTGAAGCATGACAAACACCGTGAAAATGACACTCAGTTCATAAGGAGACAGCCCATCGTTGGTTCCCAGCCCTGTCAATGTCAGCAGGTCTGTCAATCCCGTGACGGTGCTGTGCCCGAAAAGGTAAACCAGTCCAGCCAGCAGAAGGAAAAACAGCCCGCCAATACAAAGGATCCCCCATTTCATGGTAGGCGTAATGATGAAAGCATCCTTGTCCCTTGGCTTATCCTGCATCACCGCTTCTTCAGGCGGCAATGATGCAAGGGCGACTGCAGCGAACGTATCCATGATCAGGTTCACCCAAAGCATCTGGGTGATGGTCAACGGGGAATCCGTTCCCATGAACGCGCCAGCCAGTACCGTCAGGCACGCCGTGACATTCACAATCATCTGGAAAAAGATGAAACGCTGGATGTTCCGGTACAGTGAACGTCCCCACATGACAGCACGCCCGATGCTGGAAAAGGCATTGTTGACAATCGTGATGTCACTCGCCTCCTTCGCGACAGCAGTGCCATCCCCCATCGACAGCCCGACATCTGCAGCATTGAGGGCAGGGGCATCATTGGTGCCATCCCCTGTCACTGCAACAATGTGCTGATGGCGCTGCAATGTCTCAACCAACCGGCGCTTATCCATCGGCCTTGCCCGGGCAATAATCTTGATATCCCCGACCCTTGCCAGGGCTTCCTCATCAGACAATGCAGAAAAAGCCGGTCCTGTGATGATATTGGCTTCACCATCGGTTTCCTGCCATAAACCGATCTGCCTGCCGATTTCCCGGGCGGTACCTGGCGTATCGCCTGTCACAATCTTTACAGCGATACCGGCATCGAAACAGGTCTTCACCGCATCAGGTACATCATCACGGACAGGATCTGAGATGGCGGCAATCCCCATGAAGGTGAGGTTGCGGGCAACAATCCTGCCTTCCACAATTGCGGGTTCCTGTTCACCCAGCACCTGATAGGCAAACCCCAGTGTCCGCATCGCCTGGCGTTGATAGGCCAGCAGCTGTTCATTGAGCACTGCCGTATCAATGTTGCCCTGCACAGATGCGCAGAGCCCTTGGACAATCTCAGGCGCACCTTTGACAAACAGGACCCGTTCGCCATTCATACGCCTGACAACCGTCGCCATGAACTTGCGTTCCGTCGTAAACGGCAGTTCCTCAAGCCGGTGCGCCTGCCTGCGGATATCCAGATAATCAATCCCATGCTCCCTCAGCCAGAGCAGCAGGGCTCCCTCGGTGGGATTGCCCAATACCATAACCCGGTCTTCACGGGAAACGTCAAGCTGGGCGGTGGAATTCAAGGCGATGCTTTCTACAATCAGGTCTGCAAGCCTGCCACCAAAAGGCATCTGGGTATAGTCCAGTGCATAGAAATCGGTCCGATAGACCTGCATCCGGTTCTGTGTCAGGGTGCCTGTCTTGTCTGTACAGATGACGGTAACCGCTCCCATCGTCTCACAGGCATGCATCTTCCGGACCAGGTTATGCGTGGCAAGCATCCGGCGCATGCTGTAAGCCAATGCCAGGGTGACCGCCATCGGCAGCCCCTCTGGTACAGCCACCACGACAACCGTCACCGCAAGCATCAATGACTGCAAGGCATAGGAAGTGGATGACACCCAGTCAAAATGCCCAACATCCGGGAAATACATCAACAGACGTCCAATGACAATCAGGGCCGCCAATCCGTAACTGACCTTGGAAATCAGCGCACTCAACCCGGCAAACTGCCTGTCAAGCGGTGTCTCTGTCCCATCATCAATCCGGGCAGCCTTGAAGACCTTGCCATTCTCCGTCGCATCCCCCACGGCAAAAACCCGGCAGACACCATGACCTTCCATGACCTTGGTACCGCGCATGATATGGTTGGAAGGGAATGTGGCATGTTCATCGAACGCCTCCTTCTCCACGGTCTTATGGCAGATGGGCTCACCCGTCAGGGTGGATTCATCGATAGACAGGGATGCCGCCCTGAGCAGTTCTGCATCGGCGGGCACCTCATCCCCGGTATTGACCATCAGGACATCACCGACCACCACATCCTTTTTGGCAATGCTTACAACCTGACCATTGCGGATTGCCTGGACGGGGTCCTCATCAGTGACCTCATTGAGGACAGCGAACTCCTTGTCCGCTTTCATCTCAAAGAAAAATGACAGCCCTGTCGCCAGCAGGACCGCCACAAAGATACCGATGGGTTCAAAGAAAACAAACGCCTCTTTACCCGCATACAGGAACTCATAGCAGGAAATACCGAGTGACAGCACGCCAGCCACCAGAAGGATCAGGATCAACCGGTCATTGAACTTGCCAAGGAACTGTCTCCAGAGCGGTGTCTTTTCAGGCGGTGTCAGCAGATTGGTGCCATATCGGAGCCGGTTTTCCAGCACCTGCGCATCTGTCAATCCTGTGTACGGCTGTCTCTGGGTCATCGGCTACCCCTTCCTGGCAGGCGGACAGCTGCCTCGTTGGACCCTGAAGGATTGAGATACCGGAAAAGAATGGATTCCATGGAACCGCAGTGGAAGAGCTTCCCGACAGACAATCAAACGACATGCCACTGCCTGTCAGCCCTTCCCTGATAAAACGCAATGGCCATGCCGCAAGTCTTGCCGAGAAACCGGTCAGGTCCCACGCAGATGCCACGGAACAGGGCATTCCAGAGACTGTTGACATCTGCACAGCCCTTGAAAGGGCTGCCAACTACTCCCCTGCGGAAAACTGGTGGAACGATTGTATGTGAAAAAACAGCACCAATCAAGCAGACACCGCAAGGCACCTGGACCCACAGGTGCCCCAATCCATCTGCCAAAGACAGGACTGCTATTATTTCTTGTTCTTGGTTGGACGTTTCCAGCCGGCAATGGCAGTCTGTTTCACACGGCTCACCACAAGCGATCCAGCTGGTGCATCCCGCGTCAGGGTAGTCCCTGCACCGACCGTTGCGCCCGCGCCGACCTTGACCGGTGCGACCAATTCACAGTTGGTGCCGATGAAGACATCATCCTCAATCACGGTCCGATGCTTGTTGGCACCATCATAATTGCAGGTGATGGCACCGGCACCGATGTTGACCCGTTCGCCGACCGAAGAATCCCCGACATATGCCAGATGGTTCGCCTTGCTCTGTGCGGCAATACGGCTGTTCTTCACTTCGACAAAATTGCCGATATGGACTTCCTCTCCCAAGTCAGCCCCTGGACGCAACCTGGCATAAGGACCGATGAGGGAACCCGCACCGACATTTGCGCCTTCCAGATGGCAGAAACCACGGATTTCCGCCCCAGCACCGATCTTGGCATTACGGATGATGCAGTTCGGGGAAACCGTCACACCATCCCCCAGTTCAACATCCCCTTCAAAAACACAGTTCACATCAATGAAGACATCCCGCCCGCAGGTCAGCGAACCACGGACATCGATGCGGGCCGGGTCAGCCAGTGTCACGCCGGCAGCCAGCAATCCATCGGCAATGTTCCGCTGATGGATGCGTTCCAATTCCGCCAGCTGGGGTTTGCTGTTGACGCCCATCGCTTCCCAGATATTGTCTGGATGTGTCGAGACAACAGCAATGCCATCCGCCAATGCCTTGCCGATGATATCGGTCAGGTAATATTCTCCTTGGGCATTGTTGTTGGTCAACGATGCCAACCAGCGTTTCAGGGGAACCGTCGGTGCACAGACAATCCCGGTATTCACTTCCTTGACAGCCAGTTCAGCTTCATTGCCGTCTTTCTGTTCAACAATCCGGACAATCCTGCCTTCCTCGCGGATAATGCGGCCATAACCGGTCGGATTGTCAAGCTCAACCGTCAAGACACCCAGTTGATTGCTGCCTGCTGTGCTGACCAGCCGTTTCAGGGATGCCTGGCTGATCAAAGGACAATCACCATACAGCACCAATGTCGGCACGGTATCATCCAGTTCCGGTACAGCCTGAAGGACTGCATGGCCCGTTCCCAGCTGTTTCTCCTGCTTGACAAAAATCAGGTCATCCGCAGCCATCCGTTCCCTGACAAGTCCACCGCCATGCCCATAGACCACTATCAGTCTTTCCGGATCCAACGCACGGGCACTGTCAAGCACATGGGCCAGCATAGGCCTGCCTGCCAATGGATGGAGCACCTTGGGCACAGAAGAATACATCCGCTTACCCATTCCTGCTGCTAGAACAACAATATTCATAAAAGAAATCCCCTGAAATCACTTCCAAAACCGTCTGACAGTCCTCAGACAGCTTCAAACTTCCCAACCTGACGGTTTTTCTTCACATGGTCCCAATCGAAAACCCGCCCATTCATCATAATATAAACACCCTCTGGCAACAGCTGCACGGCACTTACCGCTGCACCAAGATTGAAAAACGCATCAGACCCCTCAAACTCATAAGGCACCATCGCTCCGGTCAGCACCAGGGTCTTGCCCAAACCTGCCCTGCCCAACACCTCAGCCGTTTCCCGCATGGTATCCGTCCCATGGACAATCACGATGCGGGAAGCATCTGAACCACGGCATGCTTCCAGCACTGCCTGCCTGTGGCTGTCCCGCATATCAAGGGAATCCAGCAGGAAAACCGTTTCAAAGGTATAGGGCACCGTCACCCTTGCCCGTTCCAACATCGCTGGCAGATGCGTCTGGACAAACACCAGTTCCCCGTCAAGCTCATTGTAATGCTTTTCGAATGTGCCCCCTGTGGCGATGAAATGGATGGTTCCTGAAGCAGCTGTCATGCTTGATTCCTAAAGGATGCTGAAATAGTTGCGTGTCACGGGTTCAGTGTAATACTTTTTGTTCCATCCGGGCGGACAGGGCAGGGAGGGGCCATCATATTCAGGCACATTCCCATTGACGGGATACACTGGCAGGACATCGGAAAAGGAACCATCAGGATTACGGCGTTTCTCAAGGCTGTACATGTACCCTGGCAGCAGGGCTTTGCAGACCCGCCTGAACCATAAAGTATGCTCCTCATCCTCGCCGTATGCAGAAGCCAGGCCTTCTGGGTCAAACCGGGACAAGGTCCTGATGAGTGCCTCTGTATCTGCTCCCGGGGCATCGCCCCAACCCATGACTGGGTTGAAGATGTAATCATAGCCTGAGCCATACCAGCCCTTGCGCCAGCCACGTTGATGCCATGTCCGGTTGCCTGTAAACAGATGCCAGTTCCAGTGCAGCCTTGATTCACGGGGCCAGGAATAGAGGTAAAGCCGTTGATAGCCGGCATGATGCAGCTGAAGCATCATCGCCATCAGACGGGCATGGGGCGTCCTGTCTGGTGCCTGTTTGCGGAAAAGGATCGGCTCACCGTCCGCATACTGTACGGCATCAGTAGAGAGGTTCAGGTCAATACCCTGTTTCTCATCACCGAAACGCGCAGTCACCCATCCCGTCAGCAGGTTGACAGAAGTCAATACACCATAACCTCGGTGACGATGGAACACGACCGTTCCTGGAGCAATCGCTTTCATGACTGGCATTATAAAACTGGGACGTCTTCCTTCCCTGATGCTTCTTGGGCGGCCTTCTCTGCCTCCGCCTTGGCTGATGCCAGCATCGCCTGCCGGGATTCCGGTGTCTCAAGGCTGATCCGTCCCAAGGCACCGCTCCGGTAGTCCTGGATGAACGTATGGGCGCCCTTCTCGATATCCGGCTCTCCACCACGGACCTTGAACCCCCGCCGCCTGGCGATTGCTTCAATCAGGGCAATCCCGTCCATGCCCTCAACAGGAATCTTGTAACGGGCTTCCAACCGTTCCGGATAACGTTTGATCAGCAGGTCGCCCAGGAAAGCGGCAACCTCTTCCTCAATCAGGGCATTCACTCCGATGGCATGGCTGGCGGCAAGCATGAAACCATCGCTGTCATATGCGATTTTCGGCCACATCAACCCCGGCATATCGGTCAACACCATGGTCTTGTTCAGATACAGCCGTTGCTGCTGCTTGGTGACAGCCGGCTCATCCCCGACTTTTGCAACCCGTTTTCTCAGCAGGCCATTCATCAAGGTGGATTTGCCGACATTGGGGATGCCCATCAGAAGCATCCGGACAGGCTTGCCGGGACCAACACGGTGTGGCACCTGTTCACGGCAAAGGGCAGGAATCCTGGCGACTTCTGCAGGATTCTTGCAGGACAGGGCAACAGCCGTCACACCAGGCTGGCTGTTGAAATACTGGAGCCATGCCTTGGTTACTTCTGGATCGGCAAGGTCACTCTTATTGAGGACTTTCAGACAAGGCCGCTGACGCTGGGAACGGATTTCCTCAACCATTGGATTGCTGCTGGCGGCAGGCAGACGGGCATCCAGCACCTCTATGACCAGATCGGTGATTTCCATCGTCTCTGCCGCCTTCTTCCTGGCAGCATTCATATGTCCAGGAAACCACTGTATTGTTGCCATGGCTTTTCCTTATTCCATCCTGGCAAGCGCTTTCACATGTGCAATCACACTGCCATACAGCGCATCCAGATTGTATCCCCCTTCAGAAATACTGATGACCCTGCCCTGGCAATGCCTATCGGCAAAATCCATCAACTGGCGGGTTATCCATGCATAGTCCGATTCCACGAGTCCCATACCACCAATCGGGTCATCCCGATGGGCATCAAAACCCGATGAGATGTAAATCAGCTCCGGCTGCTGCCCTTCCAGGAAAGGAAGCCACTGTTCCGTCACAATCTTACGGATAGCTGCACCGTCTGTTCCGGCAGGCACCGGAATATTCAGCATATGCTTACGGGGAACCTCATTGCCCATGAAAGGATAGATGTATTCCTGGTAATAACTCGCCATCGCAACACTGGGTTCATAGGCAAAAATATCTTCCGTACCATTGCCATGATGCACATCTAGGTCCACAATCGCGGCTTTTTTCAGCCCACGCACTTTCACCGCATACATCGCTGCTGCCGCCACACTGTTGAAAACACAGAAACCCATTGCTGTCCCCATCATCGAATGATGGCCAATCGGGCGGTTCACACAGAAAGCATTGTCCAGCTCACCATCAATCACCGCATCTGTCGCAGCAAGGGCTGCACCGACAGTCCGCAAAGCAGCCTTCCAGCTGAAATGGTTGAGCGGCGTCTCATCCACATAATTGTAGAATCCGGGATCCGGAACATCTTTCACAATGTTGATCATGTCCTGGATATGGACCCGGCGGATATCCTTTTCTGTCGCCTCAGGGGAGATACGGTATTGCAGCACATTGTCCAACCCCGATTCCTTGAACGCCCTGAACATTGTCCGCATACGGGCAGGGCTTTCAGGATGTTTGCCTCCCATTTCATGCAATTCATTGTAAGGATGGAAATAAACAGCGGTTGTCATAATGGTTTCCTACAATAGACAGGATATCCTGATGGCATCCCGTACCAAGCCAATGTTATAGCGTACCATGTTTTACGGAAGTGGCAACCATCAAAAAACCCTGCAGGGGCAACTGCAGGGTTCCGGTCATCCCAGGAAAGGAATCCTTATGACTTCAGCCAAGCGTCAATTGCCTGGCGCATCAGTTTTTCAGCTTCCTCGATATGCCGGTCCTCGATGACGAGTGCCGGGACATACCGGATGACATCGTAGCCTGCCAGCAGCACCAGCAGCCCCTGACGTTGGGCTTCCGCTGTGATTTCCGCCGCCCTACCATGGTATTTATCTGCCATGACGAGCCCCAGCATGAGCCCTTTGCCCCGGACGCCACTGAAGATTTCCGGATAGTCGGCTGCGATGCGTTCGAGGCTTGCACGCAGTTTCTGCCCCTGGCTGATGACATTGTCAAGGAATGCCGGCTGACTGAGGATGTCGAAGACCCTGTTGGCGACTGCTGCGCCCAATGGGTTGCCTCCATAGGTGGTGCCATGGGTGCCCGGTGTGAAGGCTTTTGCAACCCGGTCGGTGGTCAGCATGGCGGCTATCGGGAATCCATTGCCCAATGCCTTGGCGGAGGTCATGATGTCGGGCGCCACACCGTATTCCATGTAGGCAAAGAGTTTCCCGATACGCCCAAGCCCACACTGGACTTCATCGAATATGAGCAGGGCGTTGTGTTCATCGCAGAGCTGCCGGAGTGCCTTGAGGTAGGCAGGGTCTGCCGGCAGGATGCCGCCTTCGCCTTGGACGGGTTCAATGACGACGGCGCAGACATCATCCCCGATGGCGGCTCTGGCAGCTTCGATGTCATTGAAGTTGATGTGGTCGATTTTCTGGGGCAGTGGTTCAAAGCCTGCGGTGTATTTTTCCTGACCGCCAACGGAGACGGTGAACAGGGTCCTGCCATGGAAGGCATGGAAGCAGGAGACGATGCGGTTCTTCTGGGGACCGTAATTGTCCTGTGCCCATTTACGGGCGAGCTTGAACGCCGCCTCGTTGGCTTCACCACCGGAATTGCAGAAGAATACTTTGTCTGCAAAAGTGGCGTTGACGAGCTTGCGTGCGAGTTCCAGCACAGGCTCGTTGGTAAAGTAGTTGCTGACGTGCCAGAGTTTCCCTGCCTGTTCTGTCAGGGCTTCGACGATGGCATCAGGGGTATGCCCGAGGGCGAGCACAGCAATCCCGGCAGTCAGGTCAAGGTAACGGCGTCCTTCCTGGTCCCATACCTCAAGCCCTTTCCCCTTGACGGGGATGAAAGAAGCCGGTGCAAAGACCGGCACCATGAATTCATCGAATGTCTGGCGGGTTACACCGCCTGCTGCTGCTGCCATCTCAATACTCCAATCTGATGAAACGGAATCCATCTATTCAATCAACATAGGAAGACGGAGGTCCTTCTACCCATCATATCTCCCTGCAATAAACGGTCATTCTATACCGAAGATTCCCACCATAAAACAACCTCCCGCCAAATTCACTCCCAACAGTGTTGCAAACCACCACCAGAAACCTGTTTTACCATAAACAACGATGAAACTTTTTGCTTTTTTCCCAAGGGTATGGATAATGGCAGTTATAAGGTGTCACAGCACCGGTCATCAGTCGTGAGAAAGAAAGGAACACCACCATGAAACTGGACACTGCACCGATTGCCGCCATTGCAACGGCATCAGGACGGGGAGGCGTTGGCATTGTCCGCATATCAGGCAAGAACCTGGATGGTTTCATCATGGACTTTTTCAAAGGGTCGCATATTTCCCTGCCGATGAAACCCCGGTTTGCCTATTTTGTCCCTTTCAATGATGCTGAAGGCAATAAAATCGACGAAGGCCTTGCATTGTTTTTCAAGGGACCGCACTCCTACAGTGGGGAAGATACCCTGGAACTGCAGGGGCATGGTGGTACGATTGTCATGCAGATGCTGCTCAAACGCTGCCTTGAAGCGGGGGCAAGTATCGGTATGCGCCTTGCAGAACCCGGCGAATTCACCCGGCGGGCTTTCCTGAACAACCGTATTGACCTGACACAGGCAGAAGCCATTGCTGACCTGATTGATGCCACAACGGAAGAAGCCGTACGTTCCGCAACCCGTTCCATGAGCGGGGAATTCTCCAAGCAGATCCAGTCAGTCGCCGCTGAAACCGCCAACCTGCGCATGCTGATTGAAGCCACCATGGATTTCCCGGAAGAAGACACCGATTTCCTGGCAAAGGAAAAACCGGCGGAAAGGATTGAAGGCCTGTTGGCATCGCTTGACCATATCCTGGGACAGGCAGCACAGGGCGTCCTTCTGCGTGACGGTATCCATGTCGTCCTTGCTGGACAGACCAATGTCGGCAAATCTTCCCTGTTCAACAGCCTGACCGGTACAAACACTGCCATTGTCACACCGATTGCCGGCACTACCCGTGACAAAATCACCGAATCCCTGCAGCTGGAAGGGATACCCATCACCTTGACAGACACCGCTGGTATCCGTGAAGCATCCGAAGCAGATGAAGTCGAGAAAATCGGCATCGGCCGTACCTGGGATGAAATCGGCAAAGCGGACATCATCCTGCATCTGCTGGATGCCAGCATCGGACCTACCCGGGAAGACGAGCAGACCTTCAACTCCTTCCCTGAGAACATCCCGGTCATCCAGGTCTGGAACAAGATTGACCTTTCAGGGCACAAGCCCTCATTGGACCATATCATGGGCACCACCCAGGTCTATCTATCCACTGTAACCGGCGAGGGGCTTGACCTGCTGAAGGAAGCGGTCCTTGAAGCGGCAGGCTGGGTCAAGACAGGAGAATCCACCTGCCTTGCACGGGAACGTCATCTGACAGCCATCAGGGATGCCGGCAACCACCTGGCTGCTGCCGCTGAACAGGCAAAAAACGGGGAGAATCTTGAGTTGCTGGCAGAAGAACTGCGCCTGGCGCAGAATGCGCTCAACAGCATCACCGGGGAATTCACCTCGGATGACCTGCTGGGCAAGATTTTCTCCCAGTTCTGTATCGGGAAATAAGCCCAAGAACGCAAAGAAAGCAGGGACGCATGGGCATCCCTGCTTTCTTTCCGACGGGAAAACGTATCAGTCCTGTACAGCCTTACGGAACAGTGCAGGCATTCCTTCTGGATAGACCATCCTGCTGTCAACCAGCCTCAATGACTTCACCATCTGCAACGTCCCTTGTTTGTATTGCAGGAAATGCGGGGTCGTCAGGTGATGACGGTAATCCGCTTCACTGCGGTATATCTCCACAATCCGGAAAACATTGTCCGGCTGCTTCAGCTGCATCGGGAAAATACAGATGACACCGGGCTCCTCGCGGACAGAAACACCTGCTACCTTCCTGGCATAATCCAGATAAGCAGACAGGTACTGCGGATACACCTCTATCTCGGCAATCCGGACAATCATATCCTGCGGCACCGCTTTCCTCCCCAAAGACCCATCAGCTGCCATCAACTGGGGTTCCTGCCCCATGGCAGCGGAAGCCACCACCAAGGAAAAACAGGTCACTGCCAAGGCCCTAAAGACTTTTCTCCACCATTCCATCAGCATATCATACCGCTTTTCTCCGGGATTCTGTCACGGTCTCCTGAGCTTTCATTTAAAATAGATGGTTCCAAAGGAATAATTGTTATGCCGATAGCTTCAACCCAAGAAATCATTGATGAACTGCGTGCAGGGCGTATGGTCATCCTGGTTGATGACGAAGACCGGGAAAACGAAGGCGACATGATGATTGCCGCAGACTTCGTCACACCGGAAGCCATCAACTTCATGGCAACCCATGCCCGTGGCCTTGTCTGCCTGACACTGACGCAGGAACACTGCGACCGGCTGGGTCTTTCTCCGATGACAAAAGACAATACCAGCCAATACAGCACCGCCTTCACCGTCTCCATTGAAGCCGCTGAAGGTGTAACGACCGGCATTTCCGCATTTGACCGGGCACATACCATCCGGGTTGCCGCTTCACCGGATGCCAGACCGCAGGACATCGTCCAGCCAGGACATATCTTCCCTGTCACGGCAAAACCCGGTGGTGTCCTCCAGCGGGCAGGACACACTGAGGCAGGCTGTGACCTCGCTGCCTTGGCAGGGCTGACGCCTGCCACTGCCATCTGTGAAATCATGAATGAAGACGGTTCCATGGCACGCCTGCCGCAGCTGTTGGAAATCGCCAGGAAACATCAGCTGAAAATCGGCACAATCGCTGACCTCATCAGCTGGCGGAACCAGCATGAAAGCATTGTCGAAAAGCTTGCTGAAAACGACATCGACACAGCTATCGGCACTTTCCACGCCATGATATACTGCGACCGCCCAAGCAGGTCCCTCCATATGGCGCTTGTCAAAGGGGACATCAACCCAGGGAAAGAAACCTTGGTAAGGGTCCATCAGCCTGTCTCCATCATGGATTTCCTCAATACCGGATCCAGCCATTCCTGGTCGCTGACAGATGCCTTGCAGGAAATCGCCAAGGCAGAACGTGGTATCCTTATCTTATTGAACTGCAACGAAGTGCCTGAAGATTTCCTTGGCAGGTTCAAGGCACTGGGCAACAGGTCTGAAAACCGGCCTGCCCCTGCCACCGCACAGACCCTGCGCAACTACGGTATCGGTGCCCAGATCCTGCGGGATATCGGCGCAGGCAGGCTCAGGTTGCTGGGCAATCCGAAAAAGATGCCTTCCATGGCAGGTTTCGGTCTGGACATCATCGGTTATCTTGAAAACCGCAACACTTGACCATCAGTAAAGGAGGAAGTTATGGGGATTGAAACAATTAAAATGGATCTCGATGGAACCGATCTCCGTGTCGGCATCGTCCAGGCCCGTTACAATGAAAGCATCTGCAACGGCCTGCGTAAAGCCTGCCTGGAACAGCTTGAACGGTTGGGCGTTTCGGAAGAAGACATCCTTGTCTGCACGGTTCCAGGCGCTTTGGAAATCCCGATTGCCTTGGCAAAACTTGCCGCAAGCCAGCAGTTTGATGCCCTGATTGCTGTCGGTGCCGTCATCAAAGGGGAGACCTATCATTTTGAACTGGTTTCCAATGAAGCTGCCGCAGGCGTTTCCCGCGTCGCCCTTGATTTCGGCATTCCCATTGCCAATGCCATCCTGACCACCTACACCGATGAACAGGCAGAGGCCCGTATGGTCGAGAAAGGCAATGAAGCCGCGAGTGCCGCTGTTGAAATGGCAAACCTCGTCTTCTACAACATCGATGAAGTCCTTGATACAGAAGACAAGGAACATCTGCTTGAGGACAACATCATCAAGAAAGAATAATGAAGACCCAATCCGTCCACGCCAACCCATCCAAAAACCGTTCCCCACGGCGGCGCTCCCGTGAATTCGCTCTTCAGGGACTGTATGAATGGCTGCTGAACAAAGATGATGCTGCCACCGTCATCGCACACATCAGGCAGGCGCATGGTTTCAACAAGGCAGATACCGGACATTTCGTCAACCTGCTTTCCGGGACCATTACCCAGTACGAGGACCTGCGTGCGAAAATCATCCCGCATATCGACCGGAATCCAGATGAACTGTCGCCGATTGAATATGCGGTCCTGCTGTTGGGAACTTTCGAGCTGGTCAACTGCCTTGAAATCCCTTACCGTGTTGTCATCAATGAAGCCGTAGAACTTGCCAAGTCCTTTGGTGGCATTGATGGACATAAATTCGTCAATGGCGTCCTTGATAAAACTGCGGCTGACATCCGGCAGGCAGAAATCCAGGCTGACAGGATGTAACAGCAGACTGACATCTGTTTTTCCGGATACCTGAAAAAACAGCACCACTGCCGGTACGGCAAACGGTGCTGTTCCTTTTTGGATAAGTGGTCTTTCAGCTGTTTTTCAAACCAAGCTCGCGCCACAGGCGGGCCGTCGCTTCCGCACGGTTCAAGCTGTAGAAGTGCAGGCCATCCGCCCCCCCTTCGAGCAGCTTGCGGCACAGGTCCAATACAACATCATGGCCAAATGCACGCAGCGAAGCCAAATCACTGCCATAACTTTCCAGACGCCGGCGGATCCACAGCGGAATCTCGGCACCGCACATATCGGAAAAACGGGCAAGCTGGGTGTAGTTGGTGATTGGCATCACCCCGGCAATGACAGGAATATCTACGCCAGCTTTGCGGATATCCGATACAAAACGGAAATAGGCGTCAGGATTGTAAAAATACTGTGTGATGGCAACATCCGCACCCGCCTTCACCTTACGGACAAAATTGGCGATATCCTCAGACAGGGATGGCGCCTGTGGATGCATGTCTGGATAAGCGGCGACATCGATACGGAACCAGTCGCCTGTTTCCTTCCGGATGAATTCGACCAGCTCATTCGCATAATGGAATTCCCCGATTTCCCCATAAGAACTTGGCAGGTCTCCCCGCAAAGCGACAATATGATGGATTCCCATCCGCTTGTATTCCGCAATCTGTTCGCGGACCTTCCCGTAAGTTGCGCCGATACAGGTGATATGCGGGGCAGGCTCAAACCCTTCATTCAGGATTTCCAGGGAAATATCATATGTTCCCTGCTGGGTGGAGCCCCCTGCACCATAAGTGATGGAAAAATATTTCGGTCCCAATAATTCCAGCTGCGCACGGATCCGGCGCAGCTCCGCAACGGCATCAGGTGCTTTGGGAGGAAACACCTCGATGCTGAAACTTTTCTGTGATGACATCATTTATTCTTGATCAGCAACGTGGAAAATGCCCACGTCAGGATACTGTACAGCATGGCTCCCCCAATGGCGGCACCAAAACCGCTGACACTGAACCCAGGAACAAAGCCAGCCGCCAGCCAGAACATCAGACCATTCAGCACCAGCATGAAAATCCCCATCGTCAGCACCGTCAACGGCAGCGTCAGGATGGTGAATACCGGCTTGATGAACGTGTTCACAAAACCCACCGCCAAAGCCGCCAGTACCGCAGCAAAGAAATTCTCCACAGTAATCCAACCGGGAAGCAGCTGTGGCAGCAGCAGCATGGCAGCAGAGTTGATGAACCAGACCAGCACAATACGCAGCATGGCAAAGCTCCAGTTTCAGAGGAATAACGGTTTCCCAAAAATCAGGCTGAAAGCCCTCCGCCCAAGAAAGCCCTTTCCATACGGTATGCAGATGCACACCGTTTCCAGCCATCAATAACGGTAGTGGTCAGGCTTATAAGGCCCCTCTGTCTTCACACCGATATATCTTGCCTGTTCTTCCGTCAGGACGGTCAGCTGTGCATTCAGTTTGGACAACTGCAGGCGGGCGACCTTCTCATCAAGGATCTTCGGCAGGATATAGACCCCGACAGGATAGTTAGCTGTTTTCGTGTACAGTTCAATCTGTGCCATCGTCTGATTGGCAAAAGAAGAACTCATCACATAAGAAGGATGACCGGTTGCACAACCCAGGTTGACCAGACGGCCTTCAGCCAGCAGGATGATACGGTTGCCGCTTGGCAGGATGATGTGGTCAACCTGCGGCTTGATGTTTTCCCATGGATACTTGTGCATGGATGCGACATCGATTTCACTGTCGAAGTGGCCGATATTGCAGACAATCGCCTGATCCTTCATCTGAACCATATGGTCATGGGTGATGACATGGTAATTGCCGGTACAGGTCACGAAAATATCACCATACTGGGCGGCATAGTCCATTGTCACGACACGGTAACCTTCCATCGCTGCCTGCAATGCGCAGATAGGATCGATTTCAGTGACCCAGACCTGCGCAGACAATGCACGCAGCGCCTGGGCGCAGCCTTTACCCACATCACCATAACCGCAGACAACCGCAACCTTGCCGGCAATCATCACATCAGTTGCCCGCTTGATGCCATCAACCAGGGATTCACGGCAGCCATACAGGTTATCGAACTTGGACTTGGTCACAGAATCGTTCACATTGATGGCAGGGAATTTCAGGCGTCCTTCCTGATGCATCTGATACAGTCGATGGACACCGGTTGTGGTTTCTTCGGTCACACCCTTGATCTTGCTGATACGGGTCGAATACCAGGTTGGGTCAGCAGCCAGATGGCGTTTGATGGCGGCAAAAAGGGCCGTTTCTTCTTCACAGGTCGGGTTGGCAATGACAGAAGGGTCTTTTTCTGCCTGGATACCCAGATGCAGCAGCAGGGTTGCATCGCCACCGTCATCAAGGATCATATTGGAATAACCGCCATCTGCCCACTCAAAGATGCGGTGGGTGTATTCCCAATAGTCATCCAACGATTCACCTTTAACCGCAAACACCGGGGTGCCATTCGCGGCAATCGCGGCAGCGGCATGGTCCTGGGTGGAATAGATGTTGCAGGATGCCCAACGCACTTCAGCACCCAGTGCTTCCAGCGTCTGAATCAGTACAGCAGTCTGGATAGTCATATGCAGGGAACCGCTGATACGCGCACCCTTCAGTGGCTGGCTGGCGGCAAACTCTTCGCGGATTGCCATCAGCCCCGGCATTTCAGTTTCAGCAATACGGATTTCCTTATTGCCCCAGTCTGCCAGGGAGATATCGGCAATCACACAATCTTTATGGGTAGAAACAGCGCTCATCACGCCCTCCTTTCTTGATTCAATGAGAAAAAAGCAACGTGAGCGCCGTTTTAAGACTCCGAGCCTGGCAAAAAGTCTGGATGAACGGCAGGCGTTCCTCTGTTTTTGTTGCAACGCTCCTCGGATAGGCACGCATGATACCCGAAAAAAAACAGAATGTTAAATTTCCTGACAACCAGCGTGTCCTGTTTCTGCCTTTGAAACAACAGATTAAGCAGAAGGAAAGGAAATCAGGGGGAGGAACGGTCCTGACGGAAAAACAGACAGTGGCATTGGCACTGGAAGAAGGGCTTTTCAAGAGCCAAAGATAAAAAACGGGCGACCACCCCCGAAAGGATAATCGCCCATTCTTCCATTATCCGGTTACCCGGACAATTAACGGTTCACAACCTATGAATTATTTTTTCTTCTTAGGTGGAACGTCAAATGCACCGCCTGCTTTCAGTTTTGCGATGCCTTCATCGTCGTAACCCAGAACTTCCTTCAGGATTTCGTTGGTGTGCTGACCCAGGGTTGGTGCC
>JAHAYL010000028.1 GCA_018384065.1 Oxalobacter sp. | reverse complement strand
GGCACCAACCCTGGGTCAGCACACCAACGAAATCCTGAAGGAAGTTCTGGGTTACGACGATGAAGGCATCGCAAAACTGAAAGCAGGCGGTGCATTTGACGTTCCACCTAAGAAGAAAAAATAATTCTCGGACTGTGAATGCCTGATAGCCCGGGCAACCGGGTTATGCGAACAATGGGTGATGTCCACCATCACCCATTCATTCATTCTTTTTAAAGGACGAATATGAATATTCATGAATATCAGGGTAAGGAAATCCTGCGTAAATATGGTGTCACCACACCACGTGGCATTCCTTGCTTCAGTGTTGACGAAGCTGTAGAAGCCGCCAAGAAACTGGGCGGCAATGTCTGGGTTGTCAAAGCTCAGATCCATGCGGGTGGCCGCGGTAAAGGCGGTGGCGTCAAGGTTGCGAAATCCTTGGATGAAGTCCGTGAATTGGCAGGCCAGATTCTCGGTATGACGCTGGTTACCCATCAGACCGGCCCCCAAGGCAAGCTGGTTCAGCGCCTGTTGATTGAAGAAGGTGCCGATATCCAGAAGGAATACTATGTTGGTATGGTCATCGACCGCGGCACCCAACGGGTTGCATTGATGGCTTCTTCTGAAGGTGGTATGAACATTGAAGATGTTGCTGCCAAGACTCCAGAACTGATCCATAAGGTCTTCATTGACCCGGCAACCGGTCTGACTGACGCTGAAGGCGAAGACATCGCCCGTAAGATTGGTATGCCAGAAGGGGCTGTCAAGGAATGCTGCAAGTTCATGCAAGGTCTGTACCGTGCATTCGTTGAAACCGATGCTTCCCTGGCTGAAATCAACCCATTGATCCGTACCGGTGACAACCGTGTCATTGCATTGGATGCGAAGTTCAACTTTGACTCCAACGCGCTGTACCGTCATCCAGAAATCATGGCAATGCGTGACCTGTCTGAAGAAGACCCAGATGAAATCAAGGCTTCTGAATTCGGGCTGACTTATATTTCCCTGGATGGCAACATCGCTTGCTTGGTCAATGGTGCTGGTCTGGCTATGGCGACCATGGACATCATCAAGCTCTATGGCGGCTCTCCGGCCAACTTCTTGGATGTTGGCGGTGGTGCAACCACAGAACGTGTTACCGAAGCCTTCAAGATTATGCTGGCTAACCCAAATGTCAAGGCTATCCTGGTCAATATCTTCGGTGGCATCATGCGTTGTGATGTGATTGCGAACGGTGTTGTCGCCGCCGCAAAACAGGTTCAACTGAAAGTACCATTGATTGTCCGTCTGGAAGGTACCAATGTTGACTTGGGTAAGAAAATCTTGGCCGAATCCGGTCTGCCAATCATTTCCGCGAACGGTATGGCCGATGCAGCACAGAAAGCCGTTAACGCAGCAAAGGGTAACTAATTATGTCTATTCTGATTAATAAAAATAGCCGTGTCATCGTACAGGGATTGACCGGTAAGACCGGTGCATTCCATACCGAAATGTCCATGAACTACGCTTTCGGTAAAGAATGCTATGTCGGTGGTGTCAATCCAAAGAAAGCTGGCACTCAGTTCCTGGGGCTGCCTGTCTTTGCAACGGCGAAGGAAGCCAAGGAACAGACCGGTGCAAATGTTTCCGTCATTTATGTTCCACCTCCATTTGCCGCAGCAGCAATTGATGAAGCTGTAGAAGCTGAAATGGATCTGGTCATCTGCATCACGGAAGGTATCCCAGTTGAAGATATGCTGCGTACCCGTTACAAGATGCAGGGCAAGAAGACTATCCTGGTTGGTCCAAACTGCCCAGGTGTGATTACCCCTGATGAACTGAAGATTGGTATTATGCCTGGTCATATCCACCGTAAGGGTTCTATCGGTGTTGTTTCTAAATCTGGTACCTTGACCTATGAAGCTGCTGGTCAGTTGGCTGAATTTGGTCTGGGGCAGTCTACCGTTGTTGGTGTCGGTGGCGACCCGATCAATGGCCTGAAGCATATCGATGTGCTGAAGATGTTCAATGACGATCCTGAAACCGAAGCCGTCATCATGGTCGGTGAAATCGGTGGCAGCGATGAAGAAAACGCTGCACGTTGGGTCAAGGACAATATGAAGAAACCGGTTGTCGGCTTTATCGCCGGTGTTACTGCGCCTCCAGGAAAACGTATGGGCCATGCTGGCGCCATCATTTCAGGTGGTAAGGGCACTGCGCAGGAAAAACTGGCAGTCATGGAAGAATGCGGTATTAAAGTGACCCGCAATCCAGCAGAAATGGGTAAGACACTGAAGTCTGTCCTGTAATCTTGCCTTTTTCCAAGACGAAAGCCCGGTAGTGGAAGCTGCCGGGCTTTTCTGCCTTTTAGGAAATCAGAAATGGCCGGTTTCCAGGTAATGGCAGAGGCATGCCAGGCAGTGCTGGATGCTCTGGCTGCGGACGGCTTCCCTGTCGCCGTCAAACCGCTGTTTGTCAGTGCTGAAGGTGCCGTCTTTGGTGGCGAAACCGAAGCAGACGGTGCCGACCGGTTTTTCCGGGGAGCCGCCATCAGGTCCTGCGATGCCGGTTGTTGAGATGGCGATGTCGCCACTGGTGACGGCAAGCGCCCCTTTTGCCATCGCAAGCGCGACTTTCTGGCTGACTGCGCCCTGTTGGGCAATCAGTTCAGCAGGGACCCGGACAAGTTGTGTCTTGGAGGCATTGGAATAAGTGGTGAAGCCGCATTCAAACCATGCCGATGAACCGGGTATGTCGGTGACCAGTTTGGCGAGGCTGCCACCGGTGCAGGATTCTACGGTGACCAGCTTCAGGTTTTTCTGCAGCAGCAGGGAACCTGCCTGCCGGGACAGTTCCAGATGTTTGTCTGTCATGGTGTCTCCCTCCGGGAAATTAAGCAAACATGGGTATCATTCTCTCATAAAGCACGAAGAAGAGGATGGCGAAAACCGCCGCGATGATATCGTCCAGCATGACACCGAAGCCGCCATGGATATGGCGGTCAAACCACCGGATAGGCGGTGGCTTGGTCATGTCGAAGAGGCGGAACAGGACAAAGGCAACGAGTTCCTGCGTCAGGGTTTCCGGCATGATGAATGCGAAAACCAGCCAGATGGCGATGATTTCATCCCATACCATATGGCCGCTGTCAGGACTGTTGAGGGCATCTCCGGTGAACTGGCAGGCTTTGATGCCGGTCAGGAAGCCGAGGGCACAGATGATGTACCAGACGGTCGGTGTGAACTGGCTGGGGAACTGTTTTGTCAGCAGATGGAAACTGACAGCGCCGAACACGGTGCCCATGGTTCCCGGGACAACCGGTGAGAGGCCGCTGCCGAATCCCAGCGAGATGATGTGCCAGGGGTGGGACAGCATGAATGCCAAGGTTGGGGTGATGCCCGGTTTCCTGTTCATTTTTCCGGTGTGGCGAAATGGTCGAACGAATGGATGCCGGTACGCGCCAGCGGACCGGCTGCATTGTACAGCCGGATACCAGGCTGGGGGTCAATGCTGCCGATACGGGTAACAGGCGTATGGGACAGCCTGGCGGCTTCAAGGACCTGTTCCCGTTTTTCCACGGGCGCGGTGAAACACAGTTCGTAGTCATCACCGCCGCCGAGGGTGCATTGCAGCCGCCATTTTTCATCCTGCTGGCGCAGGATGCTGCTGATGGGCAGGTCATCGGTGTTGATGGCAGCGCCGGCATGGGAAGCGTCCAGGATATGGCCAAGGTCGCCGAGAAGCCCGTCTGACAGGTCCAATGCGGCATGGGCAATGTTCCGCAGGGCAATCCCCAGTTCAACCCGTGGCACCGGTTTCTGCAGGCGTGGCAGGACCTGTTGGAATTGGTCTTCTGGCAGGATCAGTTCCTGCCGTAGATGGGCAAGGGCGAGCCGGGCATCACCGATGGTACCGGATATCCAGATGTCATCCCCGGCTTTGGCGCCATCCCGCCGCAATGCCTGTCCTGCCGGTATCTGTCCGAAGACGGTGATGCAGATGTTCAGGGGACCACGCGTGGTGTCTCCCCCGATGAGTTCGCATTGGTACCGGTCCGCCAGCGTCAGGATGCCTTTTGCGAAGGCGGCGATCCAGCTTTCATCAGGTGCCTGCATGGCAACGGCAAGGGTGCAGGCGGTTGGTGTGGCACCCATGGCGGCAAGGTCCGACAGGTTGACTGCCAGGGCTTTGTGCCCCAGCTGTTCCGGGTCGGTGTCCGGGAAGAAATGGGTGCCTGAAACGAGCATGTCGGTTGAGATGGCGGTCTGCATGCCTGTGGTCTGCCTGAGGAGGGCACAGTCGTCACCGACACCGAGGTCGGCTCTGGCAGCAGGTCTCTTGAAATATTTCGCAATGAGGTCGAATTCAGAAATCATGGGCGGATCAGGACAGATTCAGGTGCCAAAGGGATTAAAAAGCAATAATAAATCTTATTAATGTCCTAGCAAAGCATGACAGATGATAAACTGCATACTTCAGGGCTGGCCCCCCAGCCCTCTGGATGTTTTTAATTCCAAACGGGCAAGAGGGGACAGTAACCTTCTGCCTGTGGATGGCTGTTGTTTTATGGATCAGGTTTCGTTGATTGAATATATCGGGGCAGGGCTTTTTTCCCTGGCATTGCTCCATAGTTTTTCCACAAAGTTCTTTGTCCGCCTGGCAAAGCGCAGCAGCAGCCATTCTGGTCTATTGATGATGCTCGGTGAGGTTGAGGTCGTCTTCGGCTTCTGGGCATTTGTCCTGCTGGGGTTCATGTCAGCGGTTGACGGTTACCAGAGTGCAGTGGAATATCTGGATACCCGGAATTTCACAGAACCGCTTTTTGTGTTCGTAATCCTGGTGATTGCCGGGACGCGCCCTGTGCTCCAGGCGGCGCAGCTGCTGATTGATGCATTGGACCGCCTGATCCCGTTTCCCGGGACAACCGCCTATTATTTCCTGACATTGTCCATTGTCCCGATTTTAGGTTCTTTCATCACGGAACCGGCGGCAATGACGCTGGGCGCAATCATCCTGCGTGACCGTTATTTCACGAAGAGGATTCCTGAAACGATGCGCTACCTGACGATTGCCATCCTGCTGGTCAATGTCTCGATTGGCGGTGTGCTGACGCCCTATGCCGCACCGCCCGTCCTGATGGTTGCCGGTAAATGGGGTTGGGGACTCCACCATATGCTGATGAATTTCGGCTGGAAAGCGGTGATTGCCATTTTCCTGAATGCCTTGATTGCCTGCCTGGTATTCCGGAAGGTGCTGTTTTCGATGGGCAAACAGCATGAAGACCATGAAGTGCCCCGGGTTCCACTTGTTGTCATGCTGATCCATCTGATGGCTTTGGTCCTGGTTGTGCTCTTCAGCCATCATCCTGCGGTGTTCATGGGGGTTTTCCTGCTGTTCCTGGGGTTTACTGAGGCTTATCACCGGTATCAGAGCCCGCTGATGCTGCGGGAGGGGCTGTTGGTCGCTTTTTTCCTGGCGGGACTGGTTGTCTTGGGGGGGCTACAGAAATGGTGGCTTGAACCAATCCTTTCGAGCATGAGCAGCACGGTGCTTTTTGGTGGGGCAACGATGCTGACAGCGATCACCGACAATGCCGCCCTGACTTACTTGGGGTCGCTGGTCGAGGACCTTTCGGAGGTCAGCAAGTACGCTTTGGTTGCGGGCGCTGTGACAGGTGGCGGTCTTACGGTGATTGCCAATGCACCGAACCCGGTCAGTTTCTCTTTGTTGAAGAATACGTTTGAGCATCAGTCCATCAGTCCTTTATCCCTTTTCCTGTATGCTTTGACCCCGACGGTGATTGCCGGCTGCTGTTTCATGCTGCTTTAATGATGCGATATTACGGAAAATAAACATCGTTTATAGAGGAAGGATTCCTCCCCGTTTGGTATAATCATAGAAGAGAGGAAGATTGAACGATGGCTGAGACCGACCTGCAGTTGGAAGCGCTCCATACACCGCCCCATTCCATTGAGGCGGAACAGTCCGTGCTGGGCGGGCTGCTTCTTGACAATTCTGCCTGGGACCGTCTCGGCGGCTTCCTGAAGGAGGAAGATTTCTACCGTTTCGACCACCGCCTGATTTTCCAGCATATCGTCCGTCTGGTTTCTGCTTCAAAGCCCGCAGATGTCATTACGGTCTTTGAGTCGTTGCAGGCTTCTGGCAAGGCGGATGAGGCAGGTGGTCTTGAATACCTGAATTCCCTGGCAAGGAATACCCCGTCCGCAGCGAATATCCGGCATTATGCCCAGCTTGTGCGGGACCGGAGCATCCTGCGGCAGCTGATTACGGTGTCTGATGAGATTTCCGCCAGTGCTTTCCAGACACGGGGCAAGGATGTCAAGCAGATCCTGGATGAGGCGGAAACCCGTATTTTTGCAATTGCAGAGGAAAGCAGCCGTGAAACGCAGGGGTTCCAGTCAATCAACCATCTGCTGTCAGGCGTGGCGGAACGTATCGAGGAACTGTACAACAGCGAGAATGACAGCGACATCACCGGGATTCCAACAGGGTTCATTGACCTCGACCGGATGACATCCGGGCTGCAGCCGGGTGACCTGGTGATTGTAGCGGGCCGGCCATCGATGGGGAAAACGGCTTTCTCGGTCAATATCGGTGAATATGTGGCGATAGAGCAGGCGTTGCCTGTCTGTATTTTCTCGATGGAAATGAGCGGTGCCCAGCTGGCAGGCCGTATGTTGGGGTCGGTCGGTCGGTTGGACCAGCACCGCCTCCGTACTGGCCGCCTTCAGGACAGTGATTGGGACAAACTGACATTCGCCATGGGCAAGATGAACAATGCCCCGCTGTATGTCGATGAGACACCGGCATTGAACAGCATCGAACTCAGGGCAAGGGCAAGGCGGTTGGCGAAGCAATGCGGGCAGTTGGGGCTGATCATCATTGATTACCTTCAGCTGATGTCGCCGAGCAGTGCAGGCGAGAACAGGGCGACTGAGATTTCAGAGATTTCCCGGGGGTTGAAGGCTTTGGCGAAAGAGCTGAACTGCCCGGTGATTGCCTTGTCACAGCTGAACCGTTCTGTTGAGCAGCGGCCCAACAAGCGCCCTGTCATGTCAGACCTTCGGGAATCCGGGGCGATTGAACAGGATGCCGACCTGATTTTATTCATTTACCGCGATGAAGTTTACAATCCGGATACGCCAGACAAGGGGATTGCGGAAATCATCGTCGGGAAACAGCGTAATGGTCCCATTGGCAGTGTCAGGCTGACATTCCTTGGGCAGTATACGAAATTTGACAACTATGCCGGCAGTATGGAATACGGCGGATAAGGTCCGCGGAAGGATGCTTCCCGGTATCGGGTGGGCAGTGCATGGTTGGATGACAGGAAAAAGGAGCAGGGATGTTCGGAAAATTAATGCCTAAGGAGGCGAAGTTCTTTGACTTGTTCAATATGCATGCGGAACTGTGTGTCAATGCCGCGACGGAGCTGCTCGAACTGATGCGGGATTCCGCTGACCATTTCGAACAGCGGATGCATACCATCGAGAACATTGAGAAACAGGCAGATGATGTCACGCATGAAACGACCAGGGCGTTGCGCAAGACATTCATCACTCCACTGGACCGGGATGATATCCATCGGCTGATTTCCCGTATGGATGACATCATTGACCTGATTGAGGACTCTGCCCAGGCAGTCTCCCTGTACAACATCGAGGTCATCACCCCAGAAGCTTTCCGCCTGGCGGAACTCTGCCTGATCAGTTGCGAGAAAATCAAGGAAGGAGTTTCGATGCTGAACAATATGAAGAATGCACCGAAGATCCTGGCACTCTGCGAGCAGGTTGACCAGCTTGAGACCGAGAATGACCATGTCACTTATGAGGCGATGTCCAATCTTTTCCGCAATGAGCAGGATGTCCGGACATTGATCAAGCTGAAGGCGTTATATGAACTGTTGGAGAATGTCTGCGATATCTGCGAAGAGGTCGGCAATATTGTTGAAGGCATTGTCATCGAGAATGCCTGATGGGACATGACGGATAAAAGGGAAGCGTTTTTCTGATGGATTGTCTAGGATAAGGAAGAGTATGCAGGCGATACATGTCAGTCTGACAGTCATCATCATTATTGTCGGGATGGCGTTGCTGTTCGATTTCATGAACGGCTTCCATGATGCGGCAAATGCGATTGCAACGGTTGTTTCAACCGGGGTCCTGAAACCCCAGGTTGCGGTGGGGGTTGCCGCATTCATGAACATTATCGCCATTTTCATTTTTGACCTGCATGTGGCGACCACCATCGGCAAGGGCATCGTCGATGCTGCCATCGTGGACCACTATATTGTTTTCGGGGCGCTGTTCGGTGCCATTGCCTGGAATATCATCACTTGGTATTACGGCATTCCCTCATCTTCTTCCCATGCCTTGGTCGGTGGTCTGATCGGTGCTGCCTTGGCCAAAAGCGGTGCCAGTTCCCTGATTGCCAGCGGTATCCTGAAAGTCGTTGCCTTTATCGTCATTTCGCCAGTCCTGGGCTTCCTCTTCGGTTCGTTCATGATGCTGGTCATTTCCTGGCTGTTCGTCCGGGCGACGCCAAGGACGGTGGACCGTTGGTTCCGCCGTATCCAGCTGTTCACATCATCCCTGTACAGTCTTGGGC
>JAHAYL010000017.1 GCA_018384065.1 Oxalobacter sp. | reverse complement strand
TCTGGATGTCCGCCGCAACGAATATCTTCCTGAAGACCTTCCCTGTCCCTGCCTTCTGCATCATCTTCACAATCAGGTCCACATTGCCGATGACCGGGACTTTCCGGACACAGTTGTGGTGGCGGGCAGGCATCTCGATATAGACATTCCCACCTTCAATCCGCAACTGGTCGCCCTTCAGCCCCTTCAGCTCTCTCCGGGTGAGTCCGGTACCCCGGCAGAAGTCGACGAAGCCGCTGTTCCGTGCCTCGGAGAAGAAACGGTCACGGGTGCTCTTCTTCCGGCTGCGGGTGATGTCGGCACGCCTGCGTTTGCCCGGCACCTGGAAGTCTGAGATGGTGGTGTCATAGAGCCTGGCAAGCGAAGCGGCGTCCAGCGCCAGGGTGAAGCTGGAGAGGTGGCTGCGTGACATCAGCCATTCATCGGCGAAGGGGCGGCATGCCTCAAGGGTGGTGCACTGGTGGTGTTCCCGGCAGTATCGGACGAAGAACCTGAGCTGCCGGCAGTAGGTGTTGACGGTATGGACAGCCAGGCCCTTGCCTTCGATGATGTCAATGACCTGTTCTTCAAGTGATGGTGGCCCTTTGTCCTGCTGTGTCATGGTTTCCCCCTTCCGTCATGGTTTCAGTGGCTGCAGTCCCCTGCCGTCGAACTGTTTCCTGGCATGCCAGAGGTCGTACTCCGCCTGGCGCTGGAGCCAGAGCCTTGGGGACTGCCCGATGGTCATGGAGAGCCTGATTGCCATCTCTGGCGAGATGGCTGATTTCCCGGTGACGATGCGGTGGACGGTTGCCGGGGTGACGTTCAGTTTCCTGGCAAAGGCGTTGATGCTCAGGCCAAGACCTTCCATCTCTGACCTGACGAGTTCTCCGGGATGGTGCGGGATGTAACGGTTTATCATCTGTACGTTCCTTTTTCAGTCCTCTTCGGGGAACCTGCTTTTTTCCGTTTGCCCCAGATGTCTTCGGTAGAAGACATCTGGAAGCATGCTTCCAGTAGGGGAAAAGTCAGACTGCTTATTTCTTCTTGATGCCCTTAAGCCATCGGGGATGACATCTTCTGATGTCTCCCCTGATGCTTCCCTGACGAAGATTGAATGCTTGCCTTATTCAGCCTGGCTGCCCTTGACGTCAACGACAATACGGCGGTTCGGCTGCAAACAGTCACGCAGTGCCTGCCCACGCAGTCCCGGGCATGGCTCGACCTGGTCTGCCTTGCCCCTGCCGATGGCGGTGACTTTTTCAGCAGGTACGCCTTTGTCAACGAGGTATGCCTTGACGGTGTTGGCGCGCTGCTGCGACAGACGCTGGTTGTAGGCGGCTGACCCCAGACGGTCGGTGTAGCCGTAGACGGTGACGGATTCCACGCTTTCCAGTTTCTGGATGTCTTCTGCGAGCTGGTCGAGGGATTCCCGGCCCTTGGCGTTCATGTCGTCCGCACCGCTCCGGTCAAAGGCGAACAAGGCATCAGCCCCCAATGTGTAGGTCTTGGCGACAGGGGCAGGTGCTGATGACTGTCCTGGACAGACGGAGCCTTCTCCGACGGGGTTCCAGTAGAAGGACCTTGCGTAGCTGTCGGTGTCAAACAGCACTTTGTACTGGCAGGTGCTGACGCCGTTGACGCCTTGACCCGGGGTGTTGAAGTGGAACAGGTAGTTCCATTCCCTTGGACGCCAGCCGTCGGAGTACTGTGGACGTCCGAGCAGTTCATAGAGCTGGTCCTTGGTCATGCCGTCCCTCACCTGCGAGAGACTCTGCAGGTTCGGGAAGGTGCCCTGGTCTTTGTCGAAGTGGACGCTGTCTGCCGCATGCCATTTTGCTTCGTCGGTGGTGCCATCGTCCTTGATGACAGTGCCGGTTCCACAGGCGGTGAGCAGTGCAGCGGATGCCGCCAGAAGAGCAATGTTCCTCAGGTTGTTCAGTTTCATGATGTTTTCCTTTCTGTCTTGTCCTTCTGGTTGCACTTACCACATGTAACCTGCACCGACGGCGGCACCGTAATGGCCCTGGGTGTTGCCGGAGGCGTTTGCCTTGATGATCCACTTGCCATCGTCGGTGACGGTGGAGAAGCCGATTGCATAGCCCTGTTCACCGCGGTAGGTACCGCCGGCGATTGCCATCATGCTCTTGCCTGGGAGGTATGCCTGCGGCAGGGATGCTGCTGCCAGTGCCATCGCGATACCGGCGTTGGCATCCTGGGCGACTTCACCGATACGGCCATTCAGATGGTTGAGCTTCTGGTCGAAGTTGGCTTCAGACTGTTTCAACTGGCTGTAGTTGACGGCATCGGTGGCGGCTGTACCAGCAGCGACGTTGTGAATCTGCTGACCACCCATGGAAACGTTGTTCTTGGTGATCTGCGGCCCACCCTTGATGGTCATGCCGTCTTTGTTGATGGTGGTATTGCCACCGACGGTGACCTGTTTGTTGACCGTTACGGTGTCGACACCCTTGATGTCTTTCGCCAAGCGGACCTTCAGGTTTTTATCGCCATCGGAAACGACACCAATGTTGTCTTCGGTGGTGAGCTTGGATTCATCGGTGATGCCGCCAACGATATTGAGCTGTTTCGGCTTGCTGATGGCCTCACCGGTGTCACCGTTGAATTCGATGTTGCTGCCTGCTTTCTTGAGCTGGGCGACGTTGACCGCATCGGTGTCCTGTGTACCGGCGGCAACCCCGGTGATCTGGCGGGTGACGTCATTGCCTGCATCACCGACGGAGACGGCTGCGGCGGTGGATTTCCAGGTCGAGGAGGTGTCGGTGGACGCCGATTCGGTGTCCGGGTCATAACCAGCTTCCCCGGCATCGGTGGAAGCGACGGACTTGCTCCCCAGTGCGACTCCGCCGTCGACGGAAACCTGTGAGCTGGAGCCGACGGCAACGCCATCGCTCGCTTCGACGGTCACTTCATTACCGATGGCAACGTTGTTGTCACCGGTGACGGTGCTGTTATTGGCAAGAACCTGGTTGTTGGCACCGGTGACGGTGTTCGGGTCACCGATGACGGCGTTGCCTTCACCTTCTACGGTATGACCGGTACCGATGGCGATGGATTTATCTCCTTTAACCGTGTTGCCTGTACCGATGGCGATGCTGTCTGCGCTGGCTGCACTGGATCCGTTACCGATAGCGATGCTGCTTTCACCTTCCGCCTTGGCACTGATACCAGCGGCGAGGGCGTTGGCGGCGGATGCATTGGCGGTGTTGCCGATGGCGATGCTGCTTTCACCTTCCGCCTTGGCGCTGGCACCGGCAGCGAGGGCGTTGGCGGCGGATGCGTTGGCGGTGTTGCCGATGGCGATGCTGCTTTCACCTTCCGCCTTGGCATTGGCACCGGCGGCGAGGGCGTTGGCGGCGGATGCAGTGGCGGATGCGCCTAATGCAGTAGCGTTTTCACCAGCGGCACTTGACTGTGCGCCAACGGCAGTGCCGTTGTCACCTGCTGCCGAAGCTGCGACACCTGCCGCCATGGCATTGGCACCGGTAGCCCCGTCATTTTCGTAATTGTCTTGTTTTTCAGAAGAATTGACTGAGTAATAATGGACCGGTGAGAAAGTGGTTTCTTCGCCATTGACACTGATGGTCAGATCATTGCCATTATCAGAAACAGATGCTGTGACCACATCACCGGTCTTCACCTTGGTTTCTGTTGTTTGTTTTTTCTCCGCTGTAGCATTCTGCGTCCCAGACACCAACTTTGTGATGGTCTGTGTCTGGAAATAGCCTTCATCCGTCTTTTCGGTCCTTACACCGAGAGTGACAGAGGTTGGTTGTGATGCTGATGTAATCTGAGCTTGGATTGTTCCACCAGACGGTTTGGTGACCCCAACGTTGTATCCCTGACTTGCCAAGGAATCCACATCTACGCCGGCTGCCCGGGCTTTTGCCTTATTGGTATAAAGGATCCCATTCTGTTTGACAGCTGTAAATTTATAGGTTCCTTCTATGGTTTCAACTTCACCATAGTAGACTTGGCCAAGACCAGTCGACCCGCTTTCTACCTGATAAAGCATCATTTTCCCACCCTCGAGATAGGTCCCCATATTGGCAATACCAGCGACGACAACATTGGCGCCGTTTGCTGCTTCTGCGTCAACTCGATATCAATCCCCGCATTCTCGCCGGTATATTGATGTGTGGTTCCAGGAACGGTATAAACATCCAGTCCGCTGTTATTCGAAACAGCAGATTGGTCTGGAGCTAAATAAGGGGAGCCTGCCAACGCATTCCCCGACACCGCTAAAGCAGCCCCCGCCGTCAACACGACCGCTACCGCCTTGCATGCACCCCGCTGTATGGCTCTCGCCACCTCACTGACCACGACATGCCTGCCCAAGACATGGTTGAAAACCACCTTGAATATCCGATTCATTCCCTTCTTCCCTTCCACTTCTGAAACTCTGTTAAAACCCCAAGCAGGTTTTTCCTGTTGAATAAAAACGCTTACGTCTTTTAATAGGAAATAAAGGAACTTAAAGGCTGATAAATGCTTGTTTTCTAAAAGGGTTTGATTTCAATGACGTTGATGGAATACTATTGTGCCAACACAACAGTTGTTGGACATATTCTGGAACAGGATTTCTTACCCTTTGTCCTGCACGTTTTTTAAGGTAGAATGGGCAACATCTTTTAATTCCTATTAACGGACATTAGATTTCCCGCCTCAGCCCTTTCTTTCCTTGACGGATGCTTCGGGCACGTGTTTTCCTGTTCTCTATAACAAACTAGTGACGCTTTTCCCCTTGGGTGTTGAGGTGTTTATGGATTGTTCGTGTATCTGTATCTGGAAGGCCCGCCTGTTCAGGCGTTTCCTGTCTGAGTCGGATTTCAGGTCGAAGACCCGACTGACTTTCGGTGCCGCCCTGCGCTGTTTCGCCGACTGGTGCCTGACGCAGGATGTCACTGTCCCCGATGCCGCCGCCATCAACCACTGGAAGGCTTACCTGCTGGACGGTTACCAGGTGGCGACTGCCCGGACTTACCTGTCTGCGGTGAAGGTGTTTTCCCGCTGGATGGCACATCAGGGGCTTGGCGGGGATATCGCAGCGTCTGTGAAGGGGGTGAAGCCTGAGAAGGGGTTCCGGAAGGACTGCCTGTCGGATGTCCAGATGAAGTCGGTGCTGATGCTGCTGGAGCAGCAGGCGAGGGTTGCAAGGGACCGGGGGCATATGCGGGAGCGGGCGCTGCGGGATTTTGTGATGGTGCTGCTGATTGCCTCGTGTGGGCTGCGGGTGTCTGAGGTGTCCCAGCTGGATGTGGGGGACCTGGATACGGTGAACGGCAGGCCGGTTGTCTGGGTGCATGGCAAGGGGCGTGACGGGAAGTCGGATTTTGTGCGGATCACTTCTGAACTGGAACGGGTGCTTTTCAGGTATCTGGAAAAACGCCATGCCCTGTCAGGGCAAAGCCCGATGTTTGTCTCATACAGCCGCAACAGTTATGGGAAGCGCCTGACCTCACGGAGCATCAGCCGGATTGTGAAGGCGGCGATGGTGGCGGCTGGGCTGGATTCCCCCCGCCTGACGGCGCATTCGCTGCGGCATACGGCGGTGACGCTGGCGCTTCAGGGCGGCGCGACACTTCAGGAGGTGCAGCAGTTCGCAAGGCACCGGATGATTGAGACGACGCTGCGTTATGCGCATAATCTGGAACTGACCAGGAATCCCTGTTCCCGGCTGGTGATGAAGCTGATCGGGCGGCTCAAGCCGCCGGGGGGCTGATATAGATATGGACAACAGCATCCTCATGCCGGGCATGACTGCCTGAGGGACTGGATATCGACGGTTAGGGTTGGTTTTTTCTGCCGGAACCAGCGCCTTGCCCTTCCTTTAGCGAAGCCCCGAAGGTTTCTGTGTCTGCCATGGTTTTTTCACCTGAAAATTAATATCGTTTGACAATAATATTGTCAAACGATACTATCACTGCATGATTGTTTCGTTTCACGACCACATTACAGAGGCCATTTACAATGGCGTTGCCAGCAGCCGTTTTCCTGTTGAGATGCAGGCGGTCGCCCGCAGGAAACTGCGTATGCTCAACAACGCCCGCCATCTGGGTGACCTGAAGATTCCGCCATCCAACCATCTGGAAAGGTTGAAACGGGACAGGGACGGTCAATGGAGCATCCGCATCAACAAGCAATGGCGTATCTGCTTCATCTGGGACAACGGCAATGCGGAACGTGTCGAAATCTGCGATTACCATTAAGGAGGTCAACAATGGATAAACTGCCAAACATCCATCCAGGGGAGGTCCTGCTGGAGGAATTCCTGAAACCGATGGGCATCAGCCAATATGCATTGGCAAAGGCTATCCATGTGCCTGCGATGCGCATCAGCGAAATCTGCAACGGCAAACGCAGCATCACCGCTGACACCGCTGTCCGGCTTGCCAAGTTCTTCGGGACTTCTTCCGGATTCTGGCTGGGTCTCCAGGCGGATTACGATACGGAAGAAATCCTGAACCGGAAACAGCCGGAAATCGACCTGATCCAGTCTTTTGACATGACTGCCCTGCCTGCCTGACACCTATCCCGGAATGCTGACGGTGACGGTCAGTCTCAACCGCCCTTCCATCGCGCAGGGATTATGGCTTCAGGAACTTCGAGGACTACCGGTTGAGGATCAGGGCGTTATGCGATTAATATGGCACTGGTTTTTATTGTCAACCGTTGGCATCGGTTTCCGTGCCCCTTTCTTTGGTGTAGACCCATAGACCAGCGTAATTTGGAGGCGCATATAGGGAAATCTTGATTTTAAACAAAAAAATACCGCCTGTTTGGCGGTATTTTGTGTATCTCTGGCAGGGGAGGAAGGATTCGAACCCTCGAATGCCGGAATCAGAATCCGGTGCCTTAACCAACTTGGCGACTCCCCTACATCGGGAAAATATGATTATATTTGAAAAAACAGTGTCTGCCAAGCTGGCAGACACGGTTTCCTGAAATTATTTCAATCAGGCTTCAGCAGGTGCAGCAGCTTCACCTTCAGCTTCTTCGGCTGGTGCAGCAACTTCTTCAGTTGTGACAATCGGCAGGGAAGCATCGTGGGAAACGGCCTTGACGCCTGCTGGCAGTTTCAGGTCTTTCAGATGGATAGACTGACCGACAGCGATACCAGACAGGTCAACTTCAATGAATGCTGGCAGGTCTGCTGGCAGGCAGGAGATTTCCAGATCTGAAGCGGCACGGCGCAGACCACCGGCTTTGGCGGCTGGGGAAGCTTCTTCATTGATGAAATGCAGGGGAACCTTGACGGAAATGACCTGGTTAGGATCGACACGCAGGAAATCAACGTGCAGGATCAGTGGTTTATAAGCATGAGGCTGGAAATCACGCAGCAGGACTTTCTCAACCTTGCCATCGATTTCAAGGTCCAGGATGGAAGAATGGAATTCTTCTTTCTTCAGCGCATAATACAGTTCATTATGGTCCACGGTGATGCTGACGGGTTCGGCATTGCCACCATAGACGATACCAGGTGCTCTGCCAGCAGCGCGCAGGCGGCGGCTCGCTCCGGTCCCTACTTCTGCTCTAGCGGATGCTACGACTTTCATTGATAACTCCAATTAAATTAAAAAAATGAGGTTTCCCTCTCTGTTGAGGGGTCTCCGCGACCAGAGACCCCGGAAAAAACTTCTTTAGACTTTCCTGTCCAGTTCATCGAACAGGGACATGACGGATTCACCGGAACTGACCCGGCGCAACGTTTCCGCCAGCACGGCATCACAGGAAAGCTGGCGGATCCTGCCGCATTTCCTGGCGCTTTCTGACAAAGGAATCGTATCGGTGACAACCAGTTCATCCAAGGAGGACGCCATGATACGTTCAACTGCCGGTCCTGACAAGACCGGATGGGTGCAATAAGCGGCAACTGTCTTTGCGCCACGTTCTTTCAGCGCTTCAGCCGCCTTGGTCAGGGTGCCAGCTGTATCGACAATGTCATCCATGATGATGCAGTCCTTGCCTTCGACACTGCCAATCAGGTTCATGACTTCTGATTCATTGGGTTTTGGACGGCGCTTGTCGATGATGGACAGTTCACAGCCCAGACGTTCTGCCAAGGCACGGGCACGGACAACCCCACCGATATCCGGCGAGACGACAATCAGGTTTTCGTAATGTCTTTCCACTATGTCTTTCAGCAGGATCGGCGAGGCATAGATGTTATCGACAGGGATGTCAAAGAACCCCTGGATCTGGGCTGCATGGACATCCATGATGATGACTCGGCTGATGCCGATGCTTTCCAGCATGTTCGCAACAACACGGGCAGAAATCGCGACACGGGTGGAACGTGGGCGGCGGTCCTGACGGGCATAACCGAAATATGGGATGCAGGCGGTGATCCGTTCCGCAGAAGCCCGTTTCAGGGCATCCGCCATCAGGACGATTTCCATCAAATTGTCGTTGGTCGGGGCACAGGTGGACTGGATGATGAAAACATCCTTGCCACGGACGCGCTCGTTGATCTCGACACGGACCTCACCGTCCGAAAATTTGGTGACCAGCGCCTTGCCGAGGGACAACCCAAGTCTGGCAGCAACTTTTTCTGCCAGTTCCGGATTGGCATTCCCGGAAAAAATCATAAATTCTCTGTCCGACATGATTCCACCATCATCCTGTTAAAGTCTGTATTCCCTTTGGGTCATATGGAAAACTGGCAGGGGTAGGAGGATTCGAACCTCCGCATGTCGGGATCAAAACCCGATGCCTTACCACTTGGCGATACCCCTGTAGCCGAATCCGGTACCAATCAACCGGAAAGCGTCTTGGAATGCTTTTCCGCCTTAAACCTGTCCTGGATATTCAAGTGGGTGACGCTGAAGGGAGCGGACCACCATGACATCCCATCGACCTGACAGGCCTGCCGCAACCCTTTTTGCTGTATCTTCTGTCTCAAAACGGGCAAATACGCAGGCACCTGACCCTGTCATCCTGGCATTTCCATACTGCCCCAAATCATTCAATGCTTCCTGTATTTCAGGGAAAAGCGAGGATGCCACTGCCTGCAGGTCATTCCTGCCTGCCTGAATATAAGGATCACAGAAATTTGGATAGCTTTTCATTGTGATGGGTTCTGTGTTCCTTGTCAATTCGCTGGACTGGAATATCAGCCCTGTTGAGACGGTGACAGGTGGCTTAATCACAACAAACCATCCACCAGGTGTCTGGACAGGTGTCAGTTTCTCGCCAATCCCCTCTGCGAATGCGTTCTGCTGGAACAGGAAAAACGGGACATCTGCCCCCAGTTCCACGCCCAATCCAATCAGTTCCCCTGTTGAAAAACCACATCCCCATAACCTGTTCAGGACCAAGAGGGTTGTCGCTGCATCGGAAGAGCCGCCACCAAGACCGCCTCCTGAAGGAATCTGTTTCTCAATCTCTATGTCCACACCAGGCACTGACAACCCTTTCTGTTTCTCTGCGGTCTCTTTCAACAGCTGTGCGGCACGGACTGTCAGGTCATCTGGTCCAGGCACTCCTTCAACAGGTGTCAGGCGCCTGATACTGCCATCTTCACGGCAGGTGAAATGCAGCAGGTCACAGAAATCTATCAACTGGAAGACGGTTTCCAGCAGATGGTATCCATCTGTACGGCGTCCGATGACATGCAGGAACAAGTTCAGCTTGGCAGGTGCCGGGCAATCCCGGCATGAAAGCCTGCCATTATGGGTGGTCAGAACCGCCATTCGTCAATTACCAGTTTTATATTGAGGTCAAGGTCTGTCTGATCCCTGCCTTTGGTCAGGTTGATGCGTTTCGGCAATGGCATTGTCGGTCCGTCAATCCAGGAGACATAATCAATCTGCCATTTATCCTTGGTGATGACGGACTTCTTTTCAGGAGAAGCGATGAAAGACCTGCCCTGGGCATCTACCGCACACCCTTGCAGCCATTCTTTCATCCCGCTGACTGGCAAAGCCCAGCCCAGCTGTGATTTGATGAGGCTTTCGGCATTGGGGGCAGATTTAGGCGGTTTGCCCGGGACAGCAAAAGTCGTGAGCTGCGGCATGACATCAACCGTTGCCGCAACCTGCCCCAACGGGGACAGCAGGGTGATGGATGTCAGTTCTGGCGCCTGTTCCCATTCAAAGCTGCCATGCACACCTTCTTCCCGGTCATCTATCTTGTAATAAACCGAGAAGCGCCCCCTTATCCCGACCTTGCTGACGCAGGCCCGGGGCTTCTGTTCCAGGAAATAAGGTGCGGAAACCTCTTTTTCTTTCGGTTGGAACAGCGTATTGAACCCTGCACAGCCAGACAGCAGGAAACTCCCGGCAAGCACGGGAACAGCCAGACGGCAGAAACGGAAAACACCGGTATTCATGGATTGTCGATAGGAAAATTGTCCACAGAAAAACAGCCAACAGGAATGGAATCCACCTGTCAGGATATGTCAGGCATTCTATACCATGCTCTGGCTGATACTGTTAAAAATTGCCAACGGTGATTGGAAAGGATTTACTGTTTTCCCCTTCCGCATGGCATGGATGCCTTTTCAGATGGCTATAGAAGAAGAAAAAGAAGGGGGGTTATAAAAACAGAAAGGGAACCGGAGTCCCCTTTCTTTTTGCCAGAATCCTCTGGCAGGTGAGCCTGAAGCGGGGATCAGACCGCTAACAGCCAAGGTTTATTGAAGTACAAGGGTAAAGAAGTATGTGGAATATCTTTGACCTTGGAGAGAGTCTTGTTCAATAGACCCGATGCATGATGCATCGCGCTGTCAATGGCACCCTGAACGTCTGAAGCGAACTTGGTTACGACAATTGATGGCAACCCTGGCAGCTCCAACTGGATGAGGCAACGTTTTTTCAAACCTTTCTTGATCCTGTTGGTGTCTGACAGCCGTACAGTAATGGAACGGATGCTGTCCTGTGAATAGGAAAGCAACCCTTTGAGTTTCTCCATTACGTAGTCCTGCATGGCCTCCCCGGCCTTGATTCCTTTCGTAATAATAGTAGGAGTCATTTCATCACCTGATTAGTCAAACAGCTGTTTTCCTCAAGATTGGGATTCTTTCATGAAAATCAAGAACCCTCTGGGGGAATTTCCAGCTATCTCAAAGTCTGGCAGAACTTGGGCGTTTTGTCCAACAATTTCATAATCAAATCAAATTGATGCACAATACAACCCTGTATGTTTTTCCTCAGGAAAGATTCAAACGCCCAAGAAAATGGTCCAATCACGGTTTTTGCAGGAATTTGCCCAGACCCTTACTGCATGGCAGGAACAGCATGGACGCCATGACCTGCCATGGCAGAATACCCGTGATGCCTACCGTATCTGGCTGTCGGAAATCATGCTTCAGCAGACACAGGTCTCTACGGTCATCCCCTATTACCAGCGTTTCCTGGAACGCTTCCCGACCATCACCGACCTGGCCGCAGCTGGATTGGATGAAGTCCTGCAGTACTGGAGTGGCCTTGGCTATTACTCAAGGGCACGGAACCTGCATAAGTGCGCCCAAGCCATCGTTTCTGAATACCGTGGTTTTTTTCCAACAAAACAGGAACTTCTGGAAACATTGCCAGGCATCGGCCGTTCAACCGCTGCCGCCATCGCTGTTTTTTCAGCGGGCGGAAAAGCAGCCATCATGGATGGGAACGTCGTCCGGGTCCTTTCCCGGGTTTTCGCCCTGACAGATTCCATTGCCGATCCTGCCGGGAAAAAACGCCTCTGGCATTTCGCGGAAAGCCTCCTGCCGGACACCAGGATAGAAAGTTACACCCAGGGGCTCATGGACCTTGGTGCAACAGTCTGTACCCGCTCCAATCCCCGATGCCACCTCTGCCCCTTTGAGGATACCTGCAAAGCCAGGCAGGAAAACCGGATTGCTGAACTGCCTGTCAAAAAGACAAAGAAACCCCTCCCTCTCAGGGAAACCATCATGCTGATTGTCATGGCGGGAAACTGTATCCTGTTGGAAAAACGCCCTGACAAAGGCATCTGGGGAGGGCTTTATTCCCTGCCCGAATGTCCCATCATCACAGGGGAACCGGTCGGACAGACTGCTGGACAGTATGCGAAGGCATTCGGCACGGTCGATTCCTGTGAACCGCTCATGCCATTCACCCACACCTTCACCCATTTCAGGCTCAACATCATGCCCTGCACCGTCATCTTGGGAAATCCTTCAGGCACCCTTGCTGGAAACCGGATATGGCGTACAAAAGAAGAGGCATTGTCCCTGGGACTTCCCACACCTGTGCGGAAGCTCATTGAATCGGCAGGGAATCAGGACTGCTTATCCTGAAGGCAGTTCCCGATGGCGGATGACAACTTCCCTCGTCTTGCTGAAATAGGCCGCCAGGCGCTCAACGATATAGACCGACCGGTGCTGGCCCCCGGTGCATCCAACTGCAATGGTCAGGTAGCTGCGGTTGTCCTGCTGGTAGGTCGGCAGCCATTTCTCGATGAATTTCCTGATATCTTCCAGCAGCTGCCCCACCTCTGGATGCGTCTCAAGATAATCCTGCACAGGCCTGTCTTTCCCGGTAAGGGGGCGCAATGCCAGGTCGTAATGCGGGTTCGGCAGCATACGGACATCAAACATCAGGTCTGAATCCAATGGCACCCCATACTTGAAACCGAAAGACTCAAACTGCAGGACCATCGGGGCCTGCTTGATTTTCACCAGTTTCTTGATCCGGTTGCGGAGATCGTTCGCACGGGAATTGGATGTATCAATGACATTGCTGATGTCCTGTATATCCGCCATCATTTCGCGCTCAGCACGGATTGCCTCGACCAAGGGCCGGTTATCCTCATCAGGTACGGCAGGATGGTTCTTATGGGAAAGCGGATGGCTCCGGCGGGTTTCCGAAAAACGGGTGATCAGCGAATTGGTGTCAGATGTCAGGAAAAAGACATGGACATCATGCCCATCTTCTTTCAATGACTGGATGGTCTTCGGCAGGCTGGACAGTGAACCGGCACTCCGTGAATCCACGGCGACCGCCAGACGGTCTGCATTCTCCTGCATCCGGGTCTTGACCAGTTCCGGCAACAGGACAGGCGGCAGGTTGTCAACGCAGAAATAGCCTGCATCTTCGAGCGCATTCAATGCGACCGACTTGCCTGAACCAGAAATCCCAGTGATCAGCACAACCTGCATCTTCACCACCATCCAAAAACCTGCTTACAGGGATACCTTACCACTGTTCCCGCCTGATGGCATCCCGTTTTTCCTGATACAGCCTTATTTTTTCAACATCGCCTTCCGCTGGCGTTCCATGAATTCCTGCATCGTATCGAACCCCCGCAGCTGCATGATGGTATTACGGACCGCCGCTTCCACCAGAACCGCAATGTTGCGTCCAACAGCAATCGGGATCGTCACCTTCCGGATAGGCAGCCCCAACACATCTTCTGTCTGCACGCCCAACGGGAAACGGTCCATATCATCTTCACCGATATTGCTCCGGACAAGATGGACAATCAGGTTCAGCCGCATTTTCCGGCGGACGGCAGCCTCACCGAAAATGGCACGGATATCAAGAATCCCGAGTCCCCTGACTTCCATCAGGTTCTGCAACAGTTCAGGCGCCCGCCCCTCCACGATATTCGGCGCAGTCCTGGAAAATTCCACGGCATCATCTGCAACCAAGCCGTGGTTGCGGGAAATCAGTTCCAGGCCCAATTCACTTTTGCCAAGCCCGGATTCACCGGTGACCAGCACGCCAACCCCCAAGACATCCATGAACACGCCATGCATGGTGATGGATGGGGCAAACTGCTTTGCCAGATACACCCGCAGGAAGTCGATGACTTCCGCCGCAGCCAAGGGGGTCGTGAACAGCGGGATATCTTCATTGTTGCAGATATTGCGGATGTTCGCAGGCACATCCAACCCCTTGGCGATGATCAATGCCGGTGGATTGCCATCTGAGATTTCCTGGACCAGCACTGCCTGCTGGACAGGGTCAAGCCGTTCATAATACTCAATCTCCCGGACGCCCAGCACATGGACGCGCATCGGATGGATCATATTGAAGTGACCGACAAGATCGGCAGCAGATGATGTTGTTGCCGTAATCTGCTTGTTGCCGCCATCAAGCCCTGCAAACCATGTCAGCTGAAGCTGGTCACGGTTGCTGGCATACAGCCGCTGGATGGAAAGGGAGGTTTCATTAGCCAAAGTGTTTTCCTATCAATCTTTCATCTGGTATCCCGTATCTGGATAAGCAGGCTCCCCTGTCACCGGTAACGGGTTTTCATGCTGATGATTGCCCAGGTCGCCTTGCCTTTCCAGGTATGCGGCCTGGCAAGTGCAGTGAATAATCCAAGGATATCCGAAGGTTCTTCAGCGTTATAGATATATCCGGTCATCTGAATCTTGCCATCCGGCAATCTGACAGCCTTTGTGACCTGTGCATAATAAGCTGGATCACCACCAGGTCCATAGGAATTATAGAAATAATAGTGGTCACCATCCGAATAGTATGAGTTCCCCTGCGGATCATCAGGATCCACAACGCTTGGCAGCGGCTCTTTCAGGTCATAGTTGAAATAACGTTTCAGGCTTTCTTTCACATAAACGCCATCAATCATCGCGTCACCATGCTGGCGGTCGTTGCTGGGCTTGATGGTCCGGTGGTGGGTGTTCAGCCAATGATGCCAGATACAGAAACGGACCATCTCAGCAGGATTTTTAGGATCAAGCACTTCTTCTGCTGTGAAATCCCTCATGCCGACTTCCGTGAAGTTCGACAGGAAGGTGCTCATCTTCTTCAGCTGTGATGCTGAGAACTCCGCGGCATGGGATGGCAACGCCATCAATACCGAGAAAAACACCATGGCGGCAAATGACAGCAGCTTTTTCATCAGTCCGTTTTTCATAAGATTTCCTCCTTGTCCTGATGGCAGCCCAAGGACAGCTGTCACCGGTAACGGGTTTTCATGCTGATGATTGCCCAGGTCGCCTTGCCTTTCCAGGTATGCGGTCTGGCAAGTGCGGTGAATGAACCTGTGATATCCGAAGGTTCTTCGGCGTTATAGATATATCCTGTCATCTGGATGTTGCCATCCGGCAATCTGACAGCTTTTGTAACCTGTGCATAATAAATCGGGTCGCCATCCCCCCCCTGGAAATAATAGCGGACACCATCTGAATAGTATAAGTACCTCTGCGGATCATTGGGATCCACAACGCTTGGCAGCTCTTTCAGGTCATAGTCGAAATAACGTTTCAGGCTTTCTTTCACATAAACGCCATCAATCATCTCGCCCTCATACTGCCGGTCGTTGCTGGGCTTGATGGTCCGTTGGAAAGTGTTCAGCCAGTGGTGCCGGATGCCAAAATGGATCATCTCAGCAGGATTTTTGGGATCAAGCACTTCTTCCGCCGTGAAATCACTCATGCCGACTTCCGTGAAATTCGACAGGAAGGTGCTCATCTTCTTCAGCTGTGATACCGGGAAATCCGCGGCATGGGATGGCAACGCCATCAATACCGAGAAAAACACCATGGCGGCAAATGACAGCAGCTTTTTCATCAGTCCGTTTTTCATAAGACCTCCATCCTGTATCGATGACTGTTATGGAAACCGCTTCCTTGGACAGGACACCATCAGGAACAGGTCCACTGTTTTTCCAAGAAAGTCCAGCAGACTGTAACAAGGACGCTCCGCCTTGTCCATTGACTGCCGGTAAAAGTGAGGGAAAAACCTCATCTTACCGACAGGGCGTCAGCATTATCCGGCAAACAGCCGCTTCACGGCTTCCCTGTCGTTTTCCTCAAGTACCCTCTGGCGGAAACCCTCATCTGAAAAACGGGAAGCAACCTCAGAGAGAAGTTCAAGATGCATGTCATCCCCGCTCTGGGGCATCAGCAATGCAATCACCAGACGGACGGGTTTCCCATCCGGTGAATCAAAGGGAATCGGCTCTGCCAACCTGACAAATGCGGCAGAAGCGTCAATCAATGCCGCAATACGTCCATGGGGAACCGCCACGCCGCATCCCAAGCCGGTGGACCCAGCGGATTCCCGCTCTGTGATTGCAGATGTGACAGCATCGGCATCCACATTGCCACTCTGCCCGAAAAGCTGTCCCAGCTGTCTGAACAGGTCCTGCTTGTCCTGGACAGCCATATCCAGGACGATATTTTCCTGCGGCAGGATGCGTGAAAGGGAAGTTGTCATCAGGAATCTCCCTTCAGCCGTTTACTGACGTGCCGTACGCGCAACCTGCGGATGCCGACGGGTTGAGAAATTGGTACGCCAGGGATTGATGTCGATACCGCCGCGGCGGGTATAGCGTGCATAGACACTCAGATGTGGCGGACGGCAGTAATGCTTGATATCCAGCCAGATGCGTTCCACGCATTGTTCGTGGAACGCCTGGGCTGTCCGCAGGCTGATGATATATTTCAACAGGCGCTCCTGGTCAATCTGGGGACCCGCATAATGGATCTGCAGTGTCGCCCAGTCTGGCTGACCAGTCACCGGGCAGTTTGTTTTCAATAAATGTGAAACCAATACTTCCTCAACCGGCGCCTCTTCCATGTTGCTCCGCAGCAGTTCAGGCGCCGGGGCATAGATATCTGTTGAAATATCCAGGCGGTCAAGCAGCAGGCCATCCATCTCCTCGATCTTGAGCTGGTCAAATTCATCTGGCTGGATGATTGTCACCATGACAAAGGCATCAAAGGCATCGCTCAGGTCCTTGCTGATCAATGGAACCAGATCCTCTTTCTCAATCCTGTGCTGGGAAAACCCGCTCAGGTACAGCTTCAGGGATTTTGACTCCACGATATTCTTCGAATCCGATGAGACAGAAAAGCGCATGATCCCGACCTGAGGTTTCCCCCTCAGGTTCAGCCAGGAGAGTTCATAGCCGTTCCAGAAATCCATCCCGAAAAATGGATTCGACCCCATGATACCCAGTTCCTCACGCATCGGCTTACGGGGAATCGGGAAAAGGATCGAGGGGTCATATGCCGAGAGGGATTCAATGCGCTTGCCCAACGGGGAATCATTCAGGTCAACCATTTTCCCGGCATCTTCCATGGGTTCCTTTTCCCCGATTGCTTTCCCTTCAACCATTTTGTTCATTGCTTTTCCTCACAGGAACAGTTTATAGACAGGATTGCCGGTTTCGTTCCAATATGGATATCCCAGTGTCGTAAGGAACCTGTTGAAGGCTTCCATTTCTGCATCAGGCACCTGGATGCCCACCAGGACACGGCCATAGTCTGCGCCATGGTTCCGGTAATTGAACAGGCTGATGTTCCAGTTCGGCGCCATGGATGTCAGGAACTTCCTCAATGCCCCAGGACGTTCAGGGAAGATGAACCGGAACAGCTGTTCATTCCCGGCATATGGACTTTTGCCGCCCACCATATAACGGAGATGCATCTTGCCCAGTTCATCATCAGTCAGGTCGAATGTCCTGTAACCGTTGTTTTCAAATGTCTGGATGATTGCTGCAGTTTCTTCGCGGTCCTGTATTTCGATGCCGACAAACACGTGGGCTTCCCGTTCATCGCTGATACGGTAATTGAATTCTGTGACATGGCGTTGGCCGAACAGTTCACAGAAGCGGCGGAAACTACCCCTTTCTTCCGGGATTGTCACTGCCAGTACAGCTTCCTTATCTTCACCGACATCCGCCCGTTCTGCGACAAAACGGAGACGGTCAAAATTCATATTCGCACCGGAAGTGACGGCAACCATTGCCTCACCCTTGACCGGCCTGCCCGCTTTTGCCTCACGCTCGACATAAGCCTTGACACCGGCAACCGACAATGCGCCAGCTGGCTCCAGGATGCTGCGTGTATCCAGGAAAACATCCTTGATTGCCGCACAGACATCATCCGTATCCACCAGTACTATCCCATCGACATACTGCTGGCAGAGCCGGAATGTCTCTTCTCCAACCAGTTTCACGGCAGTCCCATCAGAGAAAAGCCCGACATCCGGCAGATTCACCCGTTCACCGGCATCCAGGCTCTGTTTCATCGCACAGGAATCAACCGTCTCGACACCAATCACCTTGATTTCAGGACGTACCAGCTTCACATAGGCGGCAATACCGGCAATCAGCCCTCCTCCCCCGACAGGGACAAAAACCGCATGGATTGGCGCAGAATGCTGACGCAGGATTTCCATACCCACCGTCCCCTGACCTGCAATCACATCGGGATCGTCAAAAGGATGGATGAATGTCAGCCCCCGTTCTTCCATCAGCTTCACAGCATGTTCATAGGTGTCTGAAAAAGACTCGCCATGCAGCACAATCTCGACATTGTCACCACCGTGCATTTTCACCGCATTGATTTTCACAGGCGGTGTTGTCACAGGCATGGCTATCACCGCCTTGCACCCTAAACGCCTTGCAGCCAGGGCTGTGCCCTGCGCATGATTGCCGGCAGAAGCACAGATGACTCCCCGCTGACGCTGTGCATCCGGGAGATTCGCCATCTTGTTATAGGCTCCCCGCAGTTTGAAACTGAACACCCGCTGCAGGTCTTCCCGTTTCAGCAGGACGGTATTGCCCGTCTTGCCGGAAAGGCCTGGCGCAACATCCAACGGCGACTCGACCGCAACATCATAAACCCGTGAAGTCAGTATTTTTTTCAGATAATCAACCATAACGAACCTGGGACAAATCCTGTAAACTTCCACAATTATAATCCGCGTCTGATATGCTTGAGCCTGTTTCAGAAGATTTCCCGTGCCATGAACGATGAGAAGGGAAACAGACAGAAGGAAAGTGCCTCGAATCCATGGTTGAATCTGCCGTTTATTGGCTGCTTGACTGGCTTGCAGTGCCTGGTATCGGGCTTACGGCCGTTTTTGTCGTCTGCTTCGTATCCGCCACACTGCTTCCCCTTGGATCGGAACCTGCGGTTTTTGCTGTTGCCGCCGCAGACAGGAGCATGTTCTGGGCAGTCATTGCCGTCGCCACAATCGGGAATACCCTTGGCGGACTGCTCAATTACTGGATAGGCTACTGCGCCAAACAGGCTTTCGCCAAGGAACGGGAAACCAAATGGTTCAAATGGCTTGAACGGTTCGGTGCCAAGACCATGCTGCTGGGCTGGATGCCCGGTATCGGTGACCCGCTCTGTACACTGGCAGGATGGCTTAAACTGCCATTCTGGCCCTGCACGGTTTATATGGCGGTCGGTAAATTCGGACGGTATGTCACCATGACCTGGATCCTGCTCAACATTCCGTCCGACTCATGGCGTAGCATTGCAGGTTTACTGGGATGAAAAGGAAAACAATGGAAAACTGTATCCTCTGTGAAACAGATGGCGCTGAAGTCATTTACCGGACCGGTAAATGGCGGGTCCTGCTGGTTGATGATGACAACCTGCCCGGCTTCTGCCGCGTTGTCCTGAACGACCATGTTGCTGAAATGACCGACCTGCCAACTGCTGAACGGACAGCCCTCATGGAAGTTGTCTGGCTGGTCGAACAGGCTGTACGGGATGCCATGCAGCCAGATAAAGTCAATCTTGCAACCCTCGGCAATATGGTCCCCCATCTGCACTGGCATATCATCCCCCGTTACAAGGATGACGCGACCTTCCCGGATGCCATCTGGGCTGCGCCACGCCGGACCATTGCGGCAGAAACCCTTGCGTCACGGAAACAGCGTGTACCCTTCCTGCGCAACCTGCTCAAGGAACGGCTCACAGAACGTTATGCAGGCAACCCTTAGAAACCATGGCTAAACTGACCCATTTTGGCTTCCAACAGGTCGATGAAGACAAAAAGGCTGGCAAAGTCGCCAAAGTCTTCACGGAGGTCGCCAAGCACTATGACCTCATGAATGACCTCATGTCCGTTGGGCTCCATCGGCTATGGAAAGCCTTTGCCATCAACCAGGCAGGTGTCCGGAAAGGTTTCCGGGTCCTGGATGTCGCGGGCGGAACCGGTGACATGGCGGAAGCCTTTGCCAGGCAGGCAGGCAAAGAAGGGGAAGTCTGGCTAACCGATATCAATGAAGCCATGCTCCAGCGGGGACGTGACCGCCTACTTGACAAAGGCATCCTGCTGCCAGTCGCTGTCTGTGATGCTGAGAAACTGCCTTTCCCTGACAACTGGTTCGACCGGGTCATGGTTTCCTTTGGACTGCGCAACATGACCCATAAGGAAACCGCCCTGTCTGAAATGCACCGGGTACTGAAACCGGGTGGCAAGGTGATGGTCCTGGAATTTTCCAGGATATGGGCACCCTTACAGACAGCCTATGACCTTTATTCTTTCACGGTGCTGCCATGGCTCGGCAGACACATCGCCGACAGCGAGGACAGCTACCAGTACCTTGCTGAATCAATCCGCATGCATCCAGACCAGGAAACCCTGAAAAAGATGATGGATGATGCCGGTTTTGTCCTGACCAAGTACCATAACCTCAGCGCGGGCATCGTCGCCCTGCATACTGGCATGAAACTGTAACTTTAGATTGGAAAAGACCTTCATGAAAAAATCTCTGCTCGCCTTCTGCATGATATTCAGCCTGTTGGCAATGACCATCACCGAAGCCGCCGCGGCACGCCTTGGTGGCGGCACTTCTTTCGGCCGTATGTCCACAAATATCGGACGGCCTGCCCCGATGATTTCACCCAGTTCAGGAGGGGGCAGGGCAATGAATCCGCAACAGGGCAATTACCAGAACAAGAATGTCCAGAACCAAGGAGGGGCAATGGCGCAGCGGCGCAGCGGTTTCGGCGGCATGCTTGGCGGCGCCCTCTTGGGACTGGGGCTTGGCTACCTGCTCAGCAACATGGGTTTCAGTGAAGGGGCCGCCAACACCATCAGCACGCTCCTGATGCTCGGCATCATTTTCTTCGCCTTCCGCTTTTTCATGCGGTGGCTTGCCAACCGCCGGCTCCAGAAACACCAGCAGGATTACTACCATTATTACCACCGGAATGACAGCATCAATGACCGGGAAAGCCTCATTGAAACCCCAGACATCGGCTCAGGCATCAATGGCAATGCCCAAGGACAGCAGACCAGCACCTGGGGCATTCCCGCTGACTTTGATGTCCCTGCCTTCCTGCGTGCTGCAAAAGCCAATTTCATCCGGCTTCAGGCGGCATGGGACAAAAACGACATCAACGACCTGCACCAGTTCACGACACCTGAAATGTTCGCAGAACTCCGCCTGCAGCTGCAGGAAAGGGGTGCCGCACCGAATGTAACCGATGTCATTGAACTGGATGCAGACCTTCTGGGTATAGAAACCTTCGAGGACGATTACATGGCCAGTGTGCGCTTCACAGGAAAACTCCGGGAAGAGGCCAATGGCCCAATCGAGCCTTTTGAGGAAATCTGGAATATGACCCGCCCAATCTCCAAGAAAACCGGTTGGGTCCTTGCCGGCATCCAGCAATCCTGACAGGGTGGCAGAAACATGCGGAAAATCTGGCGGCTCATCTCAATCTTCCTCATCATGTTCCGGCATGGGCTTGATGACATGGCCGTCTCATACCTGTTCAGCCAAGGCGCGGCTTCATTCTACCGTACGCTCTTTTTCTGGCGCGGCCTTTCCCGTCCGGCTGCTGAACGTTTCCGTTCTGCGCTTGAAGAACTGGGCCCCATCTTCATCAAGCTTGGCCAAGTCCTTTCCACCCGCCGGGACCTGCTGCCGGAAGATTTCGCAAATGAGCTTGCCAAACTCCAGGACCAGGTTGCGCCATTCGACGCCAATCTGGCAACTGACCAGATTACCCGAAGCCTTGGCTCCCCCCCTGAAACCCTTTTTGCCAGTTTCGACCGGAAACCTGTAGCATCGGCATCAATCGCCCAAGTCCATTTCGCAGAACTCAAGGATGGACGCAAGGCTGCCGTCAAAATCCTGCGGCCTGACATCCTGCGCCGCATCGAACGTGACATCGAACTCATGTATGCCTTCGCTGCCCTTGGGGAACGGTACTGGCAGGACGGCAGACGGCTCCGCCTGACGGAAGTCGTCCATGAATTCGACATTTCCCTGCACAATGAGATTGACCTCCTGTATGAAGCTGCCAATTACAGCCAGCTGCGCCGCAACTTCTCAGGCTCCGACAAACTTGTCGTTCCTGAAATCTATTGGGAATACTGTTCCGCTGAAGTCCTCACGATGGAACGCATGGAAGGCATTCCCATCTCCCATATCGATGCGCTCAAAAAAGCCGGCTTCGACCTCAAGCAGCTCTCGCATAACGGTGTCGATATCTTCCTGACCCAGGTCTTCGACCATGCCTTCTTCCATGCAGACATGCATCCAGGCAACATCCTCATCTCCACGATGCCGGAATCATGGGGCAAATTCATCGCCCTGGACCTTGGCATCGTCGGCATGCTCGATGATTTCGACCGGGAATACCTCTCCAAGAATTTCATCGCTTTCTTCCGGAGAGACTACCATCTTGTCGCACAGACCCATATCGAATGTGGCTGGGCACCACCGGAAACCCGTGCCGTTGAACTTGAGGCTGCCATCCGTACCTGCTGTGAACCGGTATTCGACCGCCCATTGAAAGACTTTTCTTTCGGACTTGTCCTGATGCGCCTCTTCCAGACATCAAGGCGTTTCAACATCGAAATCCAGCCTCAGCTTATCCTGCTGCAGAAGACCATGCTCAATATCGAAGGGCTTGGCAGGCAGCTGGACCCAGACCTTGACCTCTGGCAAACAGCGAAACCTTTCCTTGAGAACTGGATGAAACGGCAACCCGACATCCGGAAACTCATCCAGCGCATCAAGATGGAATCCATCAGTTACAGCCGCATCCTGCCCAGGCTGCCCCTGCTCATCCAGCAGTTCCTGGAAAGGGACGCTTCAGGCGGCAGGCAGGGAGACCGTCAGACTCAACCTCAGGAATCCATTGGACACCAGAACAGGCACCAACAGCCGCACCGGCTTGCCTGGCTTGTGTTTGGCATCGGCATCGGAGCCGTCATCACTTACCTTGCCAGACTGTACGGTTTCTTTTCCTGACCTTCTGCTTGGGACCCTGTCTTGTTCCGTAAATAAGACACTATGCTTCCCTGATAAGGAATATCGCCCTGTCCATCGGGATTTTCCCCTGTTTTTCCTGCCTTTATCTTTATAATTTCCCCATCTTCAACAATACCTTTTTCCTTTATGCCACTTACATGAATACACTGGTCTGGTTTGTCATCCTGTACTGGGTTGCGTCTGTCGGTATCGGCGTTTTTGCGGCACGTTTTGTCAGAAGCTCAAGAGACTTCGCCGTCGCCGGACGCGCCCTTCCCCTGTACGTTGTGACAGCCACGGTATTCTCCACCTGGTTCGGTTCTGAAGCAGTGCTCGGCATCCCGCCGACTTTTGTGGAAGAGGGCTTTGTCGGTGTCATCTCCGACCCTTTTTGTTCAGGTATGTGCCTCATCCTTGTCGGTCTCCTGATTGCAAGGAAGCTGTACCGCATGAACCTGATGACCATCACAGACTTCTACCGCAACCGTTATGGCAGGACGGTCGAGGTCATCGTTGCGCTCAGCATTGTTGTCTCATACCTTGGCTGGGTCTCCGCCCAGATCAAGGCCCTCGGCCTTGTCTTCAATGTCATCTCTGATGGTGCTGTCTCCGTCAATCTCGGCATGGTCATCGGTCTTGCCTGTGTCCTGATCTATACCCTGCTCGGCGGGATGTGGTCTGTCGCCATCACCGACTTCGTCCAGATGATCATCATTGTCCTTGGCATCATCTACATCTGTTTTGAGATTTCCGGGATGGTGCCTGGCGGTGCAAGCCATGTCATCACCCATGCCTATGAAGCCGGCAAGCTCAGTTTCATCCCCGAGATGAATGCTGTTGCCATCTTTGCCTTTCTTGGCGCAGGGCTCACCATGCTTTTCGGCTCCATTCCCCAGCAGGACATCTTCCAGCGCATCGCTTCAGCCAAGAACGAGAACGTCGCCCAGCAGGGTTCCATCTTCGGTGGCATGTTCTACATCGCTTTCGGCCTGTTCCCGATGTTCCTCTGCTATGCCACGACCCTGCTTGACCCGGCACTGGTCGCCCAGCTCATCGATGTCGATTCCCAGATGATTGTGCCTGCGATGATCATCAAATATATGCCGATGTTCGCGCAGGTTGTCTTTTTCGGTGCACTGCTTTCTGCCATCCAGTCCAGCGCAAGTGCGACCCTGCTGGCACCATCCATCACTTTTTCTGAGAACATCCTCAAAGGCTTTTTCCCCAATATGTCCGACCGGCAGCACCTTTTCCTGATGCGGGCAGTCGTCCTGGGATTTGCAGGGGTTGTCCTGTGTTTCGCCATGTATACGGATTCCAGCATCTTTGAAATGGTCGAGAATGCTTACAAATCCACCCTTGTCGTTGCATTCGTACCGCTTATGGCGGGCTTCTTCTGGAAACCTGCCAACAATTCAGGGGCATTGGTTTCCATGATTGGCGGCGCTGTGGTCTGGGTCCTGTTTGAAATCATTGACCCTGAAGGCGTTGTCCCTCCCCAGCTTTATGGCTTTGCTGTTGCTGTCATCGGGATGTTCGTCGGTTCACTCCTGTCAAGGAACCGCAGCACACCACCGGCGGCAACACCCACCGGTACGCCTTGATAAGTGTGTTTCTTCCCAAAAAGCTCTATAATCAAGAATTCAGAAAAATTTTGGGAGCTCCACTGTGCCGATTTATGCTTATCGATGTGAAGACTGCGGTTTCGCCAAAGATGTCTTGCAGAAGCTGTCAGACACCCCGCTGAAAACCTGTCCTTCCTGCGGGAAAGATGCGTTCAGGAAACAGGTGACCGCTGCTTCAGTCCATGCCAGCGGTATGGGAACCTCTTCAGCATCATCACCATGCAGCTGCTGCTGTGCGGCCGGTCCTAGCGGTACGCCCTGTGCATGACCGATACCCCTGACACCAAAGCCTCACTGTATCCAGTGATGGCCTATTAAACCAACCAATAAAGAAAACAGCTATGTCCATGCGAACCAATTACTGCGGTCTTACAACCGAAGCCCTGCTTGGCCAGACAGTCACCCTCTGTGGCTGGGTCCACCGTCGCCGCGACCATGGTGGCATCATTTTCATTGACCTGCGCGACCGCGAAGGCCTTGTCCAGGTTGTCTGTGACCCTGACAGACCCGACGTTTTCAAAACCGCAGAAGCCATCCGTAATGAATACTGCCTCAAGGTCACCGGCCGGGTCCGTTCCCGTCCTGAAGGCACCAACAACGACAACCTCACTTCCGGTAAGGTGGAGGTTTTCTGTGAAGCCCTCGAAGTCCTCAATGCTTCTGTCACCCCGCCATTCCAGCTGGATGACGAACATCTGTCAGAAACCACCCGCCTGACCCACCGTGTGCTTGACCTGCGCCGTCCACAGATGCAGAACAACCTGCGCCTGCGCTACCGCATCACCATGGAGGTCCGCAAATATCTGGATGAGAAAGGTTTCATCGACATTGAAACCCCGATGCTGACAAAATCCACCCCGGAAGGTGCACGGGATTACCTGGTTCCTTCCCGTGTCAACCCTGGTGCATTTTTTGCCTTGCCCCAGTCACCGCAGATTTTCAAGCAGCTGCTGATGGTTGCCGGTTTCGACCGCTACTACCAAATCACCAAATGCTTCCGTGACGAAGACCTGCGGGCAGACCGCCAGCCGGAGTTCACCCAGATTGACTGTGAAATGTCCTTTGTTGAAGAACAGGAAATCCGTGACCTGTTCGAAGCCATGATCCGTAAGATCTTCAAGAACACCATCAACACCGACCTGCCGGAAAAATTCCCTGTCATGACTTATGACACCGCTATGGCGAAATATGGTTCTGACAAGCCTGACCTGCGTGTGAAGATGGCTTTCACGGAACTGACCGATGTCATGAAGGATGTCCCATTCAAGGTCTTCAGCAACGTTGCGAACATGCCTGGAGGCCGTGTTGCCGCCCTGCTGGTACCGGGCGGTTCTGAAGAAGGCTCCGGTATGCCACGTTCTGAAATCGATGCTTACACCCAGTTTGTCGGCATCTACGGTGCAAAAGGCCTTGCTTATATCCGTGTCAATGACATCAGCAAAGGCCGTGCTGGGCTGCAGTCCCCGATCATCAAGAACCTGACTGATGAAGCCATTGCCGCAACGCTTGAACGTACCGGTGCAAAGAACGGTGACCTTATCTTCTTCGGTGCAGACAAGGTCCGTATCGTCAATGATTCCCTGGGTGCCCTGCGCAACAAAATCGGCTATTCTGAATTCGGCCAGCGGCACAACCTGTTTGAAGATACATGGAAGCCTGTATGGGTCATCGACTTCCCGATGTTTGAATACGATGAAGGCGAAAACCGCTGGACGGCATGCCATCATCCATTCACATCTCCAAAGGATGGCCACGAAGACCTGCTTGAGAGCGATCCTGGCAAATGCTATGCCAAGGCGTATGACCTGGTCCTCAACGGCTGGGAACTGGGTGGCGGTTCCATCCGTATCCACCGTGAAGATGTCCAGAACAAGGTTTTCCGCGCCCTTAAAATCACCGATGATGAAGCTAAAGAGAAATTCGGCTTCCTGCTGGATGCCCTGCAGTATGGCGCACCGCCACATGGCGGCCTTGCCTTCGGCCTTGACCGTCTGGTGACGCTGATGACCAAATCCGACTCCATCCGTGATGTCATTGCTTTCCCGAAGACCCAGCGTGCACAATGCCTGCTGACCCAGGCGCCTTCCGCTGTATCAGAAAAACAGCTTCAGGAACTGCATATCCGGCTCCGGAAAGTCGATATGGCGCAGCCGGCATAAAAGCGACAACAGAAAAGGGGGGGAACCGTCAGGTTTCCCCATCCTTCCCTTGAACATCACTTACAAAATCCCGCAATCCATCCTTGCCGTCATCTACACCAAGGATCTGGATGTCCTGCTCATCGAACGGGCAGACCGCCCAGGATTCTGGCAGTCTGTCACCGGTTCACGGGATTCACTCGCTGAAAAACTTGAACAGACGGCTATCCGTGAAATCTTTGAAGAGACCGGGATTGCTGTTGTCGATACAGTCACTGACCACGCCCCTGCCAAACGGCAGGTCGCAAGGCGCTACCTCACCGACTGGAAAATCGAACACGACTTTGAGATATTCTCTGTCTGGCGCCACCGTTTTGCCCCTGGCGTCACCACCAACACCGAGCATGTCTTCGGGCTTCAGGTTCCGGTCAGGTTCGATGTTGTGCTGGAACCCAAGGAACACCTCAATGCCATCTGGCTGCCTTGGAAAGAAGCTGCCCAGAAATGCTTTTCCTGGACAAACCGGGAAGCCATCGAACAGCTGCCTGGACATATCATCGAGGATTGAATCCGCCACCTATTCTTTCGGCATGTCCGGGAACAGGGTTTTCAGCCGGTACTGGCGCTGGCGGTAATTGCCTTCCGGTCCTTTCAGGCCACAGTCCACTTTGTCAAAAAGCTGCGTGATACGCACAAGGACCTGCCGTTGGCGGCTGGTGCGGATAAGGATGAGGCGGCGCCGGCTGTGGCGGTAGACACTGCGGATGTCCACAAGGAGGCAGTGCCCCTGGTTAGCCTGGTGGATATCAAGCAGCAGGGCTTCTGGACGGGACAGCCCAAAAACAGATGCCAGCTCGATACGGGCAGCCAGGAAAGGATGGCTGGCAATGATATCGGGTGTCATATGTTCCATGCCATAGACCGCCCATGGTACAGGCTGTGCAGAATCTGAAATCTTTTCCAGCATCTGTTCCGCCTCTGTCCTGCCATTGCCCAATGCTTTCTGCAGCCAGTAAATCGCCTGGATGTCATTGGTTTCACTGTCGCGGCGGCAACGCCATGCATGCATACCCAGTTCATACTGTGCCTTTGGATGCCCCAAGTTGCCCGCTGTTTCAAGGTAATCCAGGGAATCTGCCATGCTGCGCTGCGAAAATTCTGCTTTCTGATAGATGAGCGCCAAGGCATACCAGGCTTTAGGGGAACCCTGGTCACCAGCCTGCCGCAGCCATTTCACCGCTTTTTTGAAACTGGTTGACGTAGCGCCTTTCTGCACCCTGACACCATTCTCATCCATCTTTGCAAACCATAAGCCCAGCTGATAGGCGGCCTCGGCATTACGGTGGACAGCGGCCGTTTCCCAAAGGTTCTGCACCGTTTCAATGGCGCCGTCTGTGTTGGCAAGGGCAATGCCACAACGGAGCAGGAGTTTCACGGACTGGGCATCCAGCTCATGCCTGCCCTGCCGTTCTTCCGCCTCAAGCACTTCTTCTGCTATCGGCAATGCGTACTGCAGGAAAGTCTTATAGTCCTGTTGGTTCCATGAATATTCAATCAATGCCGACCTAGCATCCGGCACACCGGATTCTGCCGCCTGGGTGACCCAATAAGCGGTCTTGTCATCCATTTCGGCATAGGCTTCATGCTGGCTGGCAAGTTCTGCAAGCAGCCATTGGGCTTCCCCGATTTTCTGATGGGCAGCAGATTCCAGCAACTTGACAATCTCATGACGCCGTTCAGCACTGACAGGTGTATCGGCAAGCAGCATCTGGGCAACCACCAGTCCAGCACGGGGAACCCCATCTTTCAAGGCATCACGGTACCAGCCTTCAATCTGCCTGCGGTCAGGCTGGCTGCGGATGACATCATACGGGATATGTTCACCGATAAGCCTTTTTGCCGGCAAAGACCCCTGTGAAGCGGCACGCCCCAACCAATGCAGGGCTGTGGTGACACTTTTAGGCAACCCTTTACTGCCAAACAGATAAAGCTTGCCCAGCATAAGCTGTGATTCTGGATTTCCTGCACGCGCCTCCCGCAGGAGACGGAGTTCTTCCCGGCTTGCCATTTAAATCCCAATGTTTCTTCAGATTCTAAAAATTCTAATCTTTTGGTTCTTTTATGTTAATGATAGGCACATACATTGAGTCATTTTTCGGTTTTATGTAACTAAACCGCAACACTTTGACAGGGGAAGCCTCTACCGTCCCTTTCCGCTTCACGGCGATGTCATCTGATAAAGATGTCTTTTTTCATGGAAAGACTGTCTTTATCGGCAGTTCCTGATTTTATTTCTGGTATTGTTGGGTTATGATGCGGGTATGTGCTGAAACCTGTCACAGGTGGAGGTATTTCCTGTTGACAGTACATTCCAGCCCGGTTTTCACAGATATTTTCGGGCTGTCCCCCAAGACAGCCTTGTTCTATTGAAGGAGATAACATGACAACCACTTGGGTGCGTTTCAAACAGGGTGATGCTGTTAAGTTCGGTACGCTCGAAGGCGACACCATCGCTGTTTACAGCGGTGATATGTTCAACAACCCTCAGGCAACAGGAGAATCTGTCAAACTGGCGGATGTCAAACTGACAACCCCCTGCAGCCCCAGCAAGATGATCCTGCTGTGGAACAATTTCTACTCCCTTGCCAAGAAGATTGCTGAAAAGAAAGGCAAAGAAAAACCGGACATCCCAGAAGAACCCCTGTGGATGCTGAAACCACCTACCGCCTTCATTGCCGACGGCGAAACCGTCATCAAGCCAAACACCTATGCAGGCAAGGTTGTCTATGAAGGCGAACTGGGCATTGTCATCGGCAAACGCTGCAAGGAAGTCTCTGAAGCTGAAGCCAAAGACTACATCTTCGGTTACACCTGCTCCAACGACGTCACTGCCGGCGAACTGCTGATGAAAGACCCGACCTTCGCGCAGTGGACCCGTGCCAAAGGTTTCGACACCTTCGGTTCTTTTGGTCCCGGCATCGTTTCCGGCATCGACAATCCTGACAGCCTGGTCGTCAAGACCATCCTGAACGGTGTTGAACGCCAGAACTATCCTGTCGCTGATATGATTTTCCGCCCACATAAACTGGTTGCCATGCTGTCCAACGACATGACGCTGGAACCAGGGGACATCATCTCCTGCGGCACTTCCCTGGGTGTCGGCTCCATGAAGCCAGGCAGCACGGTTGAAGTCATCATTGACGGTGTTGGCCACCTGTCCAACAAATTCGAAGCAGCCTGATTTTTCTTTATAGGAAAGCAGAACGGCAGGTTCCAGGAATGGAGCCTGCCGTTTCTGTTTCCTGAATCCCTTCTACCCGGTTCCTCTGCTTTCCTGTCCTGATTTCCTGTCGGGGAAACCTGTCTGCCTCTCCATTGGAAAGTCATTATTTTTCAACCATAATACTGTGTTACAAAGTCTCACAGTCTTTAAAACAATTGACTTTTATACTATGCCTCAATGAGTTGCAGATTGACCTTTTTTCCCTACCTGAAAGGATAAAGCCATGAACAAACTGACCCGCTGTCTCCTCGTTGGCACTGCCGTGCTTGGACTGAGCGCCTCCGGCCTTGCCACTGCTGAACCCCTCTCCCAAGCAGACGCCGCCTATCAGGACTGCCAATGTCCGCCTCCCCGCTTTAAAGAAGGCGGCCGCCGCTGGCATGGTCCTGAAGCCCGTCAGCAGCGTCTCCAGAAACTGCATGACGACCTGAAGCTCTCTTCCAGCCAGGAACAGGCATGGAATGATTATGTCGCTGCCGTGAACAAAGAAAAGGGACCACGGGGAGACCGCCCTCCCCGCGAAGACTTCGAAAAAATGTCTGCGCCAGAACGCCTTGAAAAGATGCTGGAAGGCATGAAACGCCACGAAGCCCGCCTGCAGGAACGTCTGGATGCCACCAAGACCTTCTATGCAAAACTGAGTGACTCCCAGAAACAGGTCTTCGACAAGGAAGCGATGATGCCACGCCATCACCGCCATCATGGTCCTCGCGGACCCCGCGGTTACCGCAATTCTGCAGGCAGCCAGAAATAACCTGCCTGCGGTGTTGGATTACTGGGTTTTTCAAAGCACCTGGCTTTCCGGGTGCTTTTTTATTGTGCTCCTGCATCCGGTGTCTGGAAGACAGGTATAATCATCCATTGGTTTGGGAAACGGGTATTGCCGTTTTCCGTTGGAAATGTTTTTTTGATGGTTTTCCATGCTTGCTCAACAGAAAGAACTGATTACCGGCCTGATCCAGGATGCGGTGGATTCCCTGACGGCAGGTCAGGACCTTGCCAAGAAGCCTGTGGTCGCACTGGAACGTCCACGGGATGCTTCCCACGGCGATATCGCCTGCAACATCGCCATGCAGTTGGCGCGTCCCCTGAAAAAGAATCCCCGTGACACCGCGAATACGATTGTGGCATCCATCATGGCTTCCCCTGCCCATGAAGGGATTATCGATTCATGTGAGGTCGCAGGACCTGGATTCATCAATATCCGCCTGACACCGGCTGCACGCCAGCAGGCCGTCTCTGAAGTCCTGGCCGCAAAAGAAGCTTTTGGGACAAGCACCCGTGGTGCGGGCAAGAAAGTGATGGTGGAATTTGTTTCCGCAAACCCAACAGGTCCCCTGCATGTCGGACATGGCCGTCAAGGCGCTCTGGGCGATGCGATTTCCTCGCTGTTCGCCTCCCAAGGATACCAGGTGACCCGGGAATTCTATTACAACGATGCCGGGGTACAGATCAACAACCTGACACTGTCTGTCCAAGCCAGGGCAAAAGGATTGAAACCCGGGGATGAAGGATGGCCTGAAAGTGCTTACAATGGTGACTATATTGCCGATATCGCCAAAGATTTCCTGGCTAAAAAGACCGTTTCTGCACGCAACTGTGATACGGTGACAGCTTCCGGTGATGTTGAAGACCTTGCTTCGATCCGTGCGTTCTCAGTTGCCTACCTGCGCAACGAACAGGACAATGACCTGAACGCATTTGGCATCCATTTTGACAATTTTTTCCTGGAATCCTCCCTCTATACCGATGGCAAGGTCCAGGAAACGGTGGACACCCTGACGAAAGAAGGCAAAACCTTTGAAGATGGTGGCGCTTTGTGGCTCCGATCGACAGAATATGGTGATGATAAAGACCGTGTGATGCGTAAAACAGATGGCACCTACACCTACTTTGTCCCAGATGTCGCTTACCATATCAATAAATGGAACCGTGGCTTCGACAGGGTGGTGAACATCCAAGGCAGCGACCATCACGGTACCATTGCCCGGGTGAAAGCCGGCCTGCAAGGCGTGAACAAAGGTATTCCAAAGGCTTTCCCTGATTACGTCCTGCATAAGATGGTGACAGTGATGAAAGACGGCGCAGAAGTCAAGATTTCCAAACGGGCCGGTTCTTATGTCACAGTCCGTGACCTGATTGAATGGTCTGGGGCAGGGGATATCACCCGTGGCCGTGATGCGGTACGTTTCTTCCTGATTTCCCGCAAGGCTGATACGGAATTTGTCTTTGATGTGGACCTGGCACTGGCACGTTCGGATGAAAATCCTGTCTATTATGTCCAGTATGCCCATGCCCGTATCTGTTCTGTTTTCGCACAATGGGGAGGGGATGAAGCCTCATTGGACAAAGTTGACCTTTCCCCACTCACCTCCACCCATGAAACGGCATTGCTGACAAAACTGGCGGAATACCCGGACCTGCTGTCCCGTGCAATGGATGAGCTGAGCCCCCATCTGGTGGCATTCTACCTGCGTGAACTCGCAGGGGAACTGCATGGTTATTACAATGCTGAACGTTTCCTTGTAGACGATGAGAAAACGAAGCTGGCCCGCCTGGCACTGCTGAAAGCTGTGCGCCAGGTGCTGCGCAACGGTCTCGGTCTGCTGGGCGTTTCCTGTCCTGAAAAGATGTAAGTTATGGCTACTCAGAGAAGCGGTACTTTTTTTGGTTTCATCCTTGGCTTGGTCACAGGCCTTGCCATCGCAGCGGCAGTGGCGTTCTTCCTGCTGCGTTCTTCACCGGTCACAAAAAAGGATGAACCCAGACTGGAACAGCCTGCCCAGCAGGTTCAGGTGGTTTCCCAATCTGGACAACAGCCGGTGACCGATCCGAACCAGCCTATGTACAAGGATACTCCCCAGCGTCCTGTCGATGAACAGGCTGATACAGCTCCAGCACCTACGCCAGCTCCCGTTGTGAACCGCCCTGCACCAGCAACCGACACCCATCAGACAGCTGCTCCGGCATCGGCATCCTCTAAAGTGATGTCTGAAACCACAAAATCAAACATCAACCAGTCCATCTATCTTCAGGCGGGCGCTTTCCGGAGCCGGGAACAGGCGGACAACCAGCGGGGCAATCTCGCCATGCTGGGCTTCAGTTCACAGATCCTGCAGGCAGGGTCCGGAACGGACAGGATTTACCGTGTCCGGCTGGGTCCTTACCAAGCATCGAAAGTTGCATCCATTCAAGAAAGGCTGAAAAGCAACGGCTTCTCCACCACGGTAATCAGGTAAGATCATGATGACATTGTTCCGGCGTTTCATCGCCGTATTCTTTCTTTGCGCTGTTGCCGTAACGGCATCTGCCAGACCCTCAAATCCACAGCTGAATGTCGATTATCAGATGCTGCCTGTCCAACAGGATGCAGAAGCTGGCAGGAAAGTGGAAATCATTGAATTTTTCGGCTATTTCTGCGACCACTGCTATGCCCTTGACCTGCCCATAACCAACTGGGCACGGCAGCATAAAGACAAGGTCCTGTTCCGGCGGGTGCATGTGAAATTCGGGGATGGTATGGCAATGCAGCAACGTATGTTCTACACGCTGGCGGCTATGGGGGAACTCACCAACAGCATGCACCATAAGATTTTCCGGGCAATGCAGGAACAGCGTTATCCTTTCAGGACTGATGTCCAGGTCTTCCGCTGGATTGAGGAAAACGGCATTGACCGCCTGAAATTTGTTGAGATGTTCAACTCCTTCTATGTTGAGTCACTCTGCCAGCAGGGAGCCGGCTTCCTGGATACCTATAAGGTTGATGGTGTGCCGATGATTGTCATCGATGGCCGTTTTGTGACATCCCCAGCCATCATCAGTGAAGGCAACAAGGCAGACATGAATGAACAGGAAGCCATCAACGGCACCTTGAAAGTCTTGGACAGCCTGGTGAACCGTACCTTGAAGGAACGTGCTTCAAAACGGTAATCGACAGCATTGGGGAAATGGAAAAGCAGGGACAGCACAACAGCCCTTGCTTCAATCATTCCAAATCCCAACAAACAGGCTGACGATATTATCCGGCATGCATGCCAGATTCCATCAGGATTCCTGTGGTTGTCCCAGCACCTGCCCCGCCTGGATGCCGGCATGGTAACTGGACCGTACAAGCGGTGCAGAAGCCACAAAATCAAAACCGATGTTGAGCGCCTGCTCCCTGTACCAGTCAAAGACAGCCGGTTCGACATAACGCCTGACGGGCAAATGATAGCGGGAAGGCTGGAGATACTGTCCGATGGTCAGCATACGCACACCATGGCGGTAAAGGTCCCTGACGGTCTGGATGATTTCTTCATCGGTTTCCCCAAGCCCGACCATCAGCCCAGATTTCCGGGGTACGCCGGGACAGCGCTCACCGAACCTCTTCAGCAAGTCAAGCGATCCCTGATAATCTGCTCCTGGACGGCACTGTGGATAAAGCCTTGGTACTGTCTCCAGGTTGTGGTTGAAGATATCGGGAGGATCCCCAGCAAAACAATCCAGTGCCCCCGCAACCTTCCGGCGGAAATCCGGGGTCAGCACTTCAATCCGGGTAGCAGGAGAACGTGCGCGGATTGCCTGCTGGCAGGCGATGAAATGACCGGCTCCCCCATCGGGCAGGTCATCGCGGTTGACCGATGTGATGACAACATGGGCAAGATGGAGTTGGACAACTGCTTCCGCCAGCGCCCCGGGTTCCTTGGCATCCGGCGGCAACGGCCTGCCATGGGCAACATCGCAGAAAGGACACCGCCTGGTACACCGGTCTCCGAGGATCATGAATGCCGCCGTACCACTGCCATAACATTCACCCTTGTTGGGGCAGGCCGCTTCATCACAGACCGTAATGAGGCCACTGTCAGTGAGCAGGTCCCTGACCTGATGGAAATGGGAGGACTGACTGCCAGTCCGGACCCGGAGCCATGGGGGTTTCGGCAGTTTTCCAGCAGATTCAGCAGGCATTGGAAGACAACCGGTTTTCCCTGCCCCTTTCTGCCGAGGATACAGGATGACTGTCTTTTCCGTGACGGACCCAGTCATGGTTGCCCTCCCTTGATGGTGAAACCAATATGATGGGCAAGCGCCCGGACCAGTTCCGACTGAATCCCATTGACCTGACAGTCAGCACCCTCAGTTTTCATATCCGTGACAGTCAGTCCGGGATAACCACAGGGATTGATCTGGCTGAATGGCGCAAGATCCATAGCTACATTGAGCGCAAGCCCATGGTAAGTGTATCCCTTGCTGTTGACCTTGAGTCCCAGTGCCGCAATCTTGGCGCCTTGGTGGGTAGGGATATAGATTCCGGGAGCGCCTAGATGGCGCTCTCCCTGTATCTGATGCTGTGCCAGCACCTGGAGGACGGCTGCTTCCAGTCCAGCGACAAATGCCTGCACCCAAAGACGGTTGAACCGCCTGCGCAGGTCAATCAACAGGTAAACAACCGCCTGTCCGGGACCATGGTAAGTGGCATCTCCACCCCGGTCAGTCCTGACAACCGGAATCTGCCCTGCATTGAGGATATTGGCAGGATCAGCCGCTTTGCCAAGGGTAAAGACAGAAGGATGCTCAACAAGCCAGATTTCATCAAGGGTCTGTGGCGTGCGCACCTGGGTGAACTGCTGCATCCGGTCAAATACAACCTGATAAGGGAGGATTCCAAGCTGGCGGACTGTTACAGCTTCCATCACCGGTTCCCAGGCATCAAGGCATTAAATCACTATTTTGACCATTGGATGCGCAGTGAGTTCCCTGTAGATGTTGTCAAGCTGGGCTCGGCTGACCGCATTGACAACAGCGGTGAAAGACAGGTACTTGCCTTTGGCGGATGGACGCATCTGGAGTCCTGCTGGATTGAATTTCCCATCATGGCGGCTGACAATCTCAACAATGACCTCAGCAAACCCATCCTGTTTGAGTCCCATGATCTTGATGGGAAACTCGCACGGATATGGGATTGGATCGGTATCACCGAGAAAACAGCTGCCTTTCAAACTTGAATGCATAGTCATGGAATCCTCCCTGTCCTCCTGTCAATGCTGCTGGAACTGTACCGTAATGATGTCACGGACCGGCAGCAGCCTGCGGTTATAGAAATGGTCTGCACCAGTAATGACATTGACCGTCAAACCCTGAGGACGCGCCCAGTCCAGCAGATTGTTGAGTGGCACCATCTGATCAAGGTCACCATGGATCAGTACCGTATCAGCAGGCACGGTATCCGTTGTCCACATGCCGGCAGTCGTGCTGACCAGCACCATACGGGGCTGAGGCTTGCCTGCCCTGCCCAGGTTTTCACAGAGCAGGGACTGGACATAGGTTCCGAAAGAATAGCCGCCCAAGACAACCGGCAACCCCGGATAATCCGCCTGCATCCGTTCAAGCAGCAATGCCATATCTTCCGCTTCCCCTTTACCATTGTCATGGATACCCTGGGACATGCCGACTCCCCGGCAGTTCATGCGGACTGCAATATAGCCAAGCGCATTGAAAGCCCTTGCCATTGTCTGGACGACTTTGTTATGCATATCCCCTCCATAAAGTGGATGGGGATGGGCAATCAGGGCAATGCCGACCGGTTTCCCTTCGGGCAGATCCATCAGGCACTCGAGATGGCCTGCCGCCCCTGAAATGAAAAATGTTCCTGCCTGACTCATATTTTTCCTTTCCGCCGTTCTCAACGTCCCCCCTTGATGGCAACCCAGTTCATGATATTGGCGATGATTGCATCAGAAGCCTTGGAAAGCGCCTTGGTTCCTCCAGCTGCATCAGCGGAATCAGCTGGCTCCTCCGAGATGAAACGCTGCTGGGCAAGCAGTTCCTGTCCCTTGTACAGGGAAGCCCTGATGGCAATGCGCCCGAGACAGGTATGCTCATCGGTGAAATGCTGGCTGAAATCCTCAAAGACTATCTTGAGGCTGAGTGCCTCACTTTCAAGGACACTGGCGGAACGGTTGCCGATTGCCATCAGGTAAGAGTCCATCCGGCTCCTGAAAAGCTTGGACGGAGCGGATGCCCAGCTGCTTTCGGTATAGAAACGGACCTGCTGGCTGTTTACATAATCCAATCGGTAAACCATCAGACTGTCGTCCATCCAGTCAGGAACATAGACCTTGGTGGTGATATTCGGCATCCCGCTGGGCAACTGTCCCATCTCCTCAACCCGGAGCGGCCCCAGGTCATACAGCGTGGCAGGCGGGCGGGTATCAATCAGGGAACAGGCTGACAGCAGGCAGGCTGCCAATATCGGGATCCAGCAGTTTCTAAGTCTTTTCATCATGTCATTCTTCCTATCGGTTGCCTTACCGTCCTGTGAACCCTTTCTCGCCAGGGCCCGGCGCTGGGCCACGGGCACCGAAGAGGACACCGGTTGGACGCTGCTTATACTGTTCAAGCAGGCTGTTGATATTGTGCATGGTCTGGCGGGCATCAGAAGCCAATGCCTCAAGTTTCGGCATTGCATCGCTCTGCATCCCCTTGTTCATCAGTGCATTGGCTTTTTTAGTCAGTCCCTTGAGGTCTTCGGAAAGCTGGTTCATTGTAATGAACATCTGATGGCCGTCATGGACGGCGGCAGAGAACTCCCTGACACCTGGATCAACAATTCCTGGAATGCGGGACCAGCCTTCTGCCGCTTTCTTGATATGCTGGACTGTCGTGACAATCTCCTTGCTGTTCTTGTCATCGATGATGGTTGCCAAGCCGGAAGTGATGACCTGGACTTCTTTCAGGATTGCAAGTCCCCGCATCTGGAGTTCATCCAGCAGTCCTGGCCGCATCCGGATCTTTGTCGGGTTCCCAGCGGAAGATGCAAGACGTTCCCCGCCAACCTGGGTATCATCAAGCTCGATGGAAGCAATCCCTGTAACACCCTGATATGTAAGGGTCGCAAAAGTAGTGCTTGTCATCGGCGCCTCTTCACTGACTTCAATGCCGATCTCGATATTACCCGGCTCTTCCTTGCTGAAGGCGATTGTGGTGACCCTGCCGACATCAATCCCCTTGAAACGGACTTTTGCCTGGGGGCTGAGCCCGCCAACTGACTGGGAGGTCATGACCCGGTATGGCACATACACCGTCTTGTCCCGGTTCAGGAACCAGACGATGGCAAGGATTGCGCCCGCCAACAGGAAGGTGAACAACCCTGCAATGAAGGCATGGGATCTGTTTTCCATCAAGTCCTCTCAATTCTTTTCATCATGGCGTCATAGTCCGGCAGGTTCTTCAATACCTTGCGCCCCCTTGCACCAAGGAAATATTCGTCAATGAATGGATGCCTGACCGACAGCACTGTCTCTATCGGACCACTGGCAATGACATGACGGTCAGCCAGCACGACAATCTGGGTGGAAATATCGACAATGGTATCAAGGTCATGTGAAACCATGACAACCGTCAGGTCCAGCTCATCATGCAGGCTCTGGATCAGTTCGACAAAACTGTCTGATGAAACCGGGTCAAGCCCTGATGTCGGTTCATCCAGGAAAATCAGGTCTGGCTCAAGTGCCAGGGAACGCGCCAGGGCAACCCGCTTGACCATACCGCCTGACAGGTCTGACGGCATCTTGTTGGCATCAGCTGGATTAAGCCCGACCATCTGGAGCTTGAGCATGACCGCATCAGAAACCAGGTCTTCAGGAAGTCCCCTCAGTTCCCGCAACGGCAATGCGATATTGTCGAAAACCGGCAATGCTGAAAAGAGCGCCCCCTGCTGGAAAAGGACTCCCCAACGGCTGTTCAACGCATACAGTTCCTCTGACGTAGCCGTATTGCGATTGACACCCAGCACCGTGATTTCCCCGGCAGCCGGCTTTTCCAAACCAAGGATCTGACGGAGCAGGGTGGTCTTGCCGGTACCTGACCCCCCGATAATGGAAACGATTGCGCGTTCTTCAATGGTCAGGTTGAGATCCTCATGGATGACATTCTTGCCGAACGCCGTTTTCAGTCCCCGGATTTCAATCGCCGCTGCCATCAGAACCCCACTCCCTGCAAGACTATGGCGAACACCGCATCGGCAAAAATGACTGAGGTGATGGAGGTGACAACCGACCTGGTTGTTCCCTGTCCAAGACTGTCGGTATTCGGCTGGATGCGCAGGCCATAAAAGCAGGCAACCACTGAAATAATCACGCCAAAGACAACTCCTTTACCCAAGCCGATCCAGAAATTGGCGATTGGCACCGCATCCGGCAAGGCACTGAAAAAATACGCCATCGAAAGCCCGATGGACATCTTGCCAGCGAAAGCGCCACCGATAAGCGCGACGATATCCGTCCAGACAATCAGCATCGGCATCGCCAGTCCCAATGCCATGACTTTCGGCAGGACCAGCCTGAAGCCATGGGAAAGTCCCATGACCTGCATCGCATCCAGTTCTTCAGTGATCCGCATAACACCGATCTGGGCCGTCATCGCAGATCCGGAACGGCCGGCAATCAGGATGGCAGCAAGCAGCGGTCCCAGTTCCCGCACAACGCTCATACCCAACAGGTCAACCAAGAATATATCGCCACCAAACATATGGAGCTGTTGGGCCGACAGATATGACAGGACAACACCAATCAGGAAGCCAACAAGAGCAATGATGCCAACCGCCTGGGCTCCTGCATGGAAGATATTGGCGGATATCTCACGCCATGGCCCCCGTTGCGGTGCGGCGACAAAACGGAAAAAATCGAGGGTCAGCTGCCCCAGCAGCTGGTCAAGCCGGATTACCTTCCTGACAAAGCCAAGTGGAACTTCCTTGATGGCTTCCTGAAGATTGATTTCAGTATTCTCTGATGGACGTTCAAGGGAGCCTGCACGGATGAGGCGGGAGAAAAGCTTATCCTGTTCCGGTGTGCTTTTCAGGTTTGATGGCAGACAACGTGCCCAACCATTCCAGAGAAGCTGTGCACCGGTATAATCCATGGCTTCAACCTGGGTCAGATCCCATTCGACTGCCCCAGTATCCTGGATACCATCGACTGATGAAGCTATGGTGTAAGCAGCGCCTTTGACTGCCAGCATATCAGCACGCCAGCATCCGCGTGCAACAATCCTGTTGCCTTGGATATCCAGTTCGGGAGGCTGTCGGGATGCTGATGCCATATTTTCCGTGTCAGATTACCAGTCAATACCAATCCATTCTGGATGATAACACTTCAAAAGGGTGTTATTCTTCTACCCGTTTCGTATTATCACCTCTTTACAACAGATGAACCCAGCATTATCCGCGGAACGTATCACCGCCCAGATGAAGGCGCAGGATATTGCTGTGGAAATTGTCCAGCAGACCGTCTCGACCAACCTTGACCTGCTGAACCGCATCAGGGCGGAACAGATTGACGGGAACACCCTGCTGCTGGCAATCAATCAGACTGGTGGCAGGGGACGGAATGGACGGCACTGGTATGCAGACCAAGACCATTCACTGACATTCTCTTTGGCATGGCGCTTTTCCCGACCTGTCCATATGACCCCCGGTATTCCCCTTACAGCAGGGATAGCCATGGCACAGGCCCTCGCCCGATGTGGTGTCAAGGTCCAGCTGAAATGGCCGAACGACATCCTGAAAAACGGCGGCAAAGTCGCCGGCATCCTGACCGAGACCCCTGACAGCCGCCATGACCATTGGGCCGTCATCGGCATCGGTATCAACCTGCATCTGAGTGATGCAATGGAAAAGACCATCGGGCAACCAGCCGCCGATATGCCTTGGCTGGCACAGATGAACAGGAACTGTCTGATGGCTATCCTGATTGACTCACTGGCGCATCATCTCAGGCTTTTGGATGAAAAAGGCTTTGATTCTTTGGCTTCAGTCTGGAATAATTTGCACGCCCATCATTTAAAACCCGTCACAATTGTCCAAGGGTCCAAGAAACTGATGTCAGGCAGGGCACTTGGCATCGACCAGGAAGGACGGTTGCTGATCCAGACAGGGAAAGGTATCGAGACTGTCATCTCCGGTGATGTCTCGTTGAGGACCGGACAGGAAATATAAGCCATGCTGTTGATTGATATTGGAAACACCTCCATCAAATGGGCGTGCCCGAAACCCGGTGCCGTACCCAGATATGGCGAAACGCCATGGCAGCATTTCGGTATTGTCCGCCATCGGGACATGGCTTCCCTGAAACAGGCCTGGCAGGAACTCCATGATGCCACGCCTGTTGAACGTGTACTGATTTCCAACGTTGCCGGCAAAGGCATCTCCGATACCCTGACCGGATTCCTGAAAACCCTGCCTGCTTCACCGGAAATCCGCCATTTTGTTTCCCAGGCCTCCCATGCCGGTATAACGAACACCTACCAGAACTGCTCCCAACTAGGCTGTGACCGCTTTGCCTCAATGATCGGTGCCCATGCCCTGTTCCCGGATAAACCCCTGGTTGTAGCGACCGCTGGTACCGCAACCACTGTCGATTCGATTACACCAGACGGTGTTTTCCAAGGCGGTATGATTTTACCGGGTCTCGGTCTGATGGCGCATTCCCTGGCGATGAACACTGAGCAGCTGCCTGAGATAGACCGCATGGAAGAAGGCATCACACCATTTGCCAACCATACCCGTGCCGCCATCCTTGCCGGCTGCCTCAATGCCCAGTCCGGCGCGATAGAACGGGCAGTGGAAGCGTTCCGTAAACGGTATGACAACGTGAACTGCCTGATATCAGGCGGTGCGGCGAAATACATTGTCCCCAGCCTGTCAGTGCCTTGCCATATTGTCTCCAATCTGGTGCTGATTGGACTGTATGTATCTGCCCTCACGTCTGGACAGGCTTGATTTCTGCTTTTCCATCCCTATCTATCCAACAGAAAACATCAGATACCCGTCTTTCCCGGCATGGAAATGCCGTTATAATGGGCGTTCCTGATTATCTGGAAATGTGGATGGAATAGAGGCATTCCATCTGGTTTGACTGACTTGAGAAATATGGATAGCGAGCAGCCATGAGATACCGAATTATCCCCGTAACCCCATTTCAGCAGAACTGCACGCTGATGTGGGATGAAAACACCAATAAAGCCGCTGTCGTCGATCCCGGCGGCGATGTGAACCGTATCTGTAAAGCCATCGAAGAACAGGGTGTGACCCTGGAGAAAGTCTTGGTAACCCACGGCCATCTGGACCATTGCGGCGGTGCGAAAGACCTGGCAGACCGTTTCGGTGTACCGATTGAAGGTCCCAACGAAGCAGATGACTGGCTGCTGGAAACCCTGGGTTCTGCCCAGACCCGTATGTGGGGACTGCCACCGGGCAAACCATTCACACCTGACCGCTGGTTGAGCCAAGGAGACACTGTCACTGTGGGCAATGAGACTTTACAGGTCTTCCACTGCCCCGGCCATTCGCCCGGTCATGTGGTTTTCTATGATGCCAACAGCAAGGTTGCTGTTTCCGGTGATGTGCTGTTTGCCGGTTCCATCGGTAGGACCGACCTGCCGAAAGGCAGCTTCCGGGCTCTGGAAAAAGCCATCCAGGAAAACATGTACACCCTGCCGGATGATGTCCAGTTCATCCCAGGACATGGTCCGACTTCCACCATCGGCGCTGAGAAACGGATGAACCCTTATGTCCGGTTCAAGGGCTGAGTCCTCCCCCGGATTGAAAGCAAGGGATTTTCCACCAGCCAGACGCGGTATCTGGTTGGTGGATTTATATTTTTGAAAGACAGGAACTACCGTAGCATGGATTCCCTGAAAACCGCACCAAGACCCCTCCCGGATTTCAAGCCACCGGCTGAGCCGCTTGAGATACCTGCATACCTCCATGACACTTACTGGTGGGCATATGAACACCCCAAGGCTCCCGGGTTCTGGGATCATGGTTTCATGATCAATTTCATCCTGCTGGGCAACTACAACCGACTGGTCAGGGCGGTACTTGAAGAATTCCCTGACGGTATTTCGGGTGACATGCTCCAGGTTTCCTGTGCTTACGGCAGACTCACGCCAAGCCTTGAGGAGGCCCTCACCGAAGACGGGCACCTCGATGTCATCGACATCCTGCCAACCCAACTGGATACCGTCCGCAGGAAACTGAAACACGTTGATGACAAAGTCCGGCTTATCCAATGCGATGCCACTGCATTGAACTGCCCGGACAACAGTTACGACAATGTCCTGATGTTCTTCCTGCCTCATGAAGTGCCTGAACAAGAACGCCGTATGGCGATGTCAGAAGCCATACGCGTGGCAAAACCCGGCGGCAGGATCATCTTTGTGGAATTCACCAACCCAGGATTCCATCCCCTCCGGCTCTATGAACGGCTGGTGTTCCTGCTCTTTGAACCCTTTGCCGTCGATATGTGGCGTCATGAACTGACCTATTGGTTTCCGGAAGGACACAACTGCATCACCTTGAACCACAAAACTTACTTTGGGCACTTTTTCCAGAAACTGGTCGTCCAGAAACCTTCAGACAGCCACTGAACCAACTGCCCAAATAACCTTTTCCAGGAACCGTGCAAAAATGTCACTAAAAGACGACTTTGCCAGCCCCTTTCTGAAAACTTTTTCTTAAGTGGAAGAAAACAATGGTTTTTTTCATACAGTTTAAGAAAAAACTTACATATACTTTCAGTAAAATTTCATTGACGGACAATCTACCGCATAGGATAATCCCGCTGGACTATTGTATGAGACTGCGTATTCTTGATGCATTGACGGCACATCGACTTGTTCCGTATAATTGCGCGGCTTTGAGTCGTCAGGGGATTCTGCGTTCTTTTTGTTAAAGGACCCCATGTTTTGTATGTATGCCCTGATTGGATAATCAATAGTTGTAGAGACCGGAAATGGGGCGTGCATTGCTGTGGCAGTCGGTGATTGCAATACTGATTGCCCTCGTTGCGGCTTGGATAGGAGGAACTTCCGCAGGTATCGCTGCCATATTGGCAGGGTTATGCTGTGTGATTCCCAATATTATTTTTTTTGCAGGCATGGTTGCCGCAGAAAAGATATTCGCCAATCTCAGACCCGCCACATTTTTTGTCATGGAATTTGTGAAAGTCGCCATCTCCATGGTGCTGGTGATTGTGACTTTCTGGTTTTACCGGGATATACACTGGATTGCCTATATCATCAGCTATATCCTGATACTTAAGATTTATATTGTTTTATTGTTGAAAGCGAGGGGGTGACTATGGCAGCTGATGCCCATTCTCCATCATTAGCAGAATATGTATCCCACCATCTGGAAAACTTCGGGACATCCCATCAATCAAAGATTGTCGATTTCTCCATCATCAACCTTGACACTGTTTTCTGGTCGATTTTCTGCGGTGCGCTTGCCTGCATCGTGATGATGATTGTCGCAAGGAAAGCGACTTCAGGGACACCAAACCGCATCCAGTCCATTGTTGAGATCCTGGTTGAAATGGTGGATTCCCAAGCAAAGGCCCAGATTCATGGTGACCGCCGTTTCATCGCTCCATTGGCTTTAACGCTTTTCGTCTGGATTTCCCTGATGAACAGCCTGGACTTCCTGCCAGTTGACCTCTTTGGACAGATTTTCTCTTGGACTGGGCTGGATGCCACTATTACCCATCACCGTGTTGTGCCGACTTCCGACCTGAACGGGACTGTCGGCATTTCTTTAGGTGTTGTATTGCTGATGCTTTATTTCGGCATCAAGGTCAAAGGTTTCAAAGGTTTCTTTCATGAACTGCTGGGCGCACCGTTCGGTATCGCCCTTGCTCCCGCCAATTTCGTCCTGAACTGTATTGAATACATCTCCAAGATGGTTTCTTTGGGTATGCGGCTCTGGGGCAACATGTATGCCGGTGAACTGCTGTTCCTGATGATTGCGATGCTGGGTGCTTATGCCACCCTGTCCATCGGTGGCGGACTCCTGTTCCTTGGACATGTGATTGCCGGTGCAATCTGGGCGATTTTCCATATCCTTATCGTGTTCCTGCAGGCGTTCATCTTCATGATGCTGACGCTGGTTTACCTGGGACTTGCGCATGAAGGACACTAAGACCAAGTTTTTTAACCCCTTGTTTTAACTTTTTTATTTTTTCAATCTGGAAGGAAATATTATGACTGATGTAGGTATGATGGTATTCTCTTGCGGTATCATGATCGCTATCGTTGCTTTCGCTGCCGCTCTGGGTATCTCTTGGATGGCAGGTAAATATTTGGACGCATCTGCACGTCAGCCTGAACTGATCAACCCACTCCGTACCAACGTCCTGATTCTGGCTGGTCTGGTCGACGCGGTTTACCTGATTGCTGTCGCTATCTCCGTCATGTTCGCATTCGTTAATCCATTTGTTAAGTAATCGTCCGACACGATATCCGGGCAACCCGGAATTGTTGATTCAGACATTATTTTAAAAAGGGATTTACCATGAATTTGAATGCGACGCTTTTCGCGCAGCTCGTGGTCTTCCTTATCCTTGCCATATTCACGGCTAAAGTGGTATGGCCGCCTATAGTGAAGGCATTGGACGAACGCGCGACCAAAATCCAAGAGGGTTTGACTGCCGCTGACCGCAGCAAGCAGGAAATGATTGCAGTGCAGCAGCACGTGAAAGCTGAAATCGCGAAAGCGAAGGAAGAAGGCGCAAAACGTGTTCAGGATGCCGAAGTCAGGGCTCAGAAGGTTGCGGATGAAATCAAGGCAAGTGCTGAAGCGCAAGCGGCCGACATCCTCGCCCAAGCCCGTGCGCAGGCTGACCTGCAGATTAGGCAGGCAAGGGAACAGCTTCGAGCAGAGGTCGCAAACCTGGCAGTCAAGGGAGCCGAGCAGATTCTCAAACGGGAAATCAATGCCGACGCCCATGCTGAACTGTTGAACAAACTTTCCGCTGAACTGTAATTATGGAAATAGCTACTGTAGCGCGCCCTTATGCTGAAGCACTCTTTCAGATAGCACAGAAAGAGGACCTGGTACACTGGTCACAGCTGGTTGATGCGTTGGCAAAAATCGCTTCCAATCCTCAGGTATTGGATGTTGCCAACAACCCGACACTGCGGAAAGACCAGGTAGCCAACGCGCTTTACACGGTTTTCCGCTGTGAAAACGATCCACAGGTGAAAAACTTTGTGAAAGTGTTGGTAGACAACGACCGTGTTTCTGTGTTGCCTGAGATTGCACGCCAGTTCGATGAGCTGAAGAACGCAAGCCAGGGTGCTGCGGTTGCAACAATCGTCAGTGCTTTTCCCATGACAGAAGTCCAGACCCAGGAACTTGTCACCAAACTGGAAAAACGGTTTGGACGCAAGCTTATCCCTCAGGTTGAGGTTGACAGTTCGCTGATTGGTGGCATCCTTGTTACCGTTGGCGATGAAGTGCTGGATCTGTCCGTACGCGGAAAACTGCAGAGAATGCAGGAGACCCTTGTTTCGTAACCAAGCAGCCCGCTGCGGCGCGAACCGATAGAATACATTAGGAGTTAGTATGTTACTCAACCCGTCCGAAATCAGTGATCTGATTAAGAATCGGATAGAGAATCTCGGCGATTCAACCGAGATTCGCAATCAGGGTACCGTCATTTCCGTCTCTGACGGTATCTGCCGTATCCATGGCCTCTCTGACGTCATGCAGGGGGAAATGCTGGAATTCCCCGGAAACACCTTTGGTTTGGCATTGAACCTGGAACGCGACTCTGTCGGTGCCGTTATTCTGGGTGCATATGAACACATTTCTGAAGGTGATACCGTCAAATGTACCGGCCGTATCCTGGAAGTACCAACCGGTCCTGAACTGATTGGCCGCGTTGTCAACTCCCTGGGTGAGCCGATTGACGGCAAGGGTCCTGTCAATACAAAGATTTCAAGCCCTATCGAAAAGATTGCCCCTGGGGTCATCTCCCGCCAGTCTGTTTCCCAGCCGATGCAGACCGGCCTGAAGGCAATCGATTCCATGGTACCGATTGGCCGTGGTCAGCGTGAACTGATTATTGGCGACCGTCAGACCGGCAAGACCGCTGTGGCTGTTGATGCGATCATCAACCAGAAAGGCCAGGACATGATCTGCATCTATGTCGCCATCGGTCAGAAAGCCTCTTCCATCAAGAACACTGTCCGTGCATTGGAAGACAACGGTGCAATGGCTTACACCATCGTGGTTGCTGCAACCGCTTCCGAATCCGCTGCGATGCAGTACATCGCACCTTATGCCGGCTGCGCAATGGGCGAATATTTCCGTGACCGTGGTCAGGATGCCCTGATTGTTTACGATGACCTCAGTAAACAGGCTGTCGCTTACCGCCAGGTTTCCCTGCTGCTGCGCCGTCCACCAGGCCGTGAAGCATTTCCAGGTGACGTTTTCTACCTGCACTCCCGTCTGCTGGAACGTGCCGCACGTGTGAACGCCCACTATGTCGAGCAGTTCACCAATGGGGAAGTCAAAGGCAGGACCGGTTCCCTGACCGCATTGCCGATTATTGAAACCCAGGCAGGTGACGTTTCCGCCTTCGTGCCGACCAACGTCATTTCCATTACTGACGGCCAGATTTTCCTGGAAACCGGTCTGTTCAACTCCGGTATCCGTCCAGCCATCAACGCCGGTATTTCCGTTTCCCGTGTCGGTGGTGCTGCACAGACCAAGGCCATCAAGAGCCTGTCCGGTGGTATCCGTACCGACTTGGCGCAGTACCGTGAACTGGCTGCATTCGCCCAGTTTGCTTCCGACCTGGATGAAGCAACCAGACGTCAGCTGGACCGTGGTGCCCGGGTTACTGAGCTGTTGAAACAGAACCAGTATTCCCCACTGCCGATTTCCCTGATGTCCGTCTCACTGTTCGCTGTCAACAGTGGTTTCCTGGATGATATTGCTGTAGCTGATGTCCTGCCATTTGAAGCAGAACTGCATGCCTACATGAAGGACAACCACGCTGACCTGATGAGCCGGATTGACGAAAACAAGAAACTGGACAAGGACGATGAATCGACACTGGCTCAGGCCATTACCGATTTCAAACAGGACCGTGCCCAGAAAGCTGCGTAATCAGCATTGGTTAACGCGACAAGGAGTTAAGCCTCATGGCATCAGGTAAGGAAATACGCAGCCAGATAAGCAGCGTTGAGAACACGAGGAAAATCACCAAGGCGATGGAAATGGTGGCAGCATCCAAGATGCGCAAAGCGCAGGACAGGATGCGCGCCAGCCGTCCTTACAGTGAGACAGTCCGTCTCATTGCTTCGCACCTGATGGAAGCCCACCCAGAATACACCCATCCTTTCATGGTTGAACGTGGTGACGCCAAGCGTATCGCACTGGTTGTCGTCACGACCGACAAGGGGCTGTGTGGCGGTCTCAATACGAATATCCTGAGAGCCGTCACCAACAAGATGAAAGAGGAAGAAACCAAAGGCAACAGCATCATCAACCTTGCCATTGGTACCAAGGGTCTTGGGTTCCTGAACCGTATCGGTGCAACCATCGTCTCCTCTGTTGTCCAGCTGGGTGATGCTCCCCGTCTGGAACAGTTGATCGGTCCATTCAAGGTCATCCTGGATGAATATACCGAAGGCAAGCTCGATGCGATTTATCTGTGTTATAACAAATTCATCAATACGATGAGACAGGAACCGGTCATCGACCAGCTGCTGCCACTGCCACAGGATACCCTGAAATCTGACGGGAAAGGCGCCAACTGGGAGTACATCTACGAACCGGACGCACCGACTGTCATCGATGCACTGCTGCAGCGTTATATTGAAGCACTGCTGTACCAGGCCGTTGCAGAAAACATCGGTTCAGAACAGTCTGCCCGGATGGTGGCGATGAAAGCGGCGAGTGACAATGCAGGCAATGTGATTGCAGACCTGAGACTGGTCTATAACAAGACCCGTCAGGCGGCGATTACGACAGAACTGTCGGAAATCGTTGCCGGTGCAGCAGCAGTCTGATCTGGATTTTATTAGAGATTAAACGAGATTATCAATTTATAAGGAACGAAAAATGGCGGAAGGCAAAATCGTTCAGTGTATCGGCGCTGTGGTTGACGTGGAATTTCCACGTGATGAACTGCCAAAAGTGTACGATGCTTTGAAAATGGAAGGTTCCGAGCTGACCTTGGAAGTCCAGCAGCAGTTGGGTGACGGCGTTGTCCGTACGATTGCACTGGGTTCTTCTGACGGTCTGCGCCGGGGCATGGTTATCCAGAATACCGGCAACCCGATCATGGTGCCTGTCGGTGAAGCGACACTTGGCCGTATCATGAACGTGCTGGGTGAACCGATTGATGAAGCAGGTCCTATCCAGACTGAAGAACGTGCTTCCATCCACCGTAAAGCACCTTCCTATGACGAACTGTCCCCGACCCAGGAAATCCTGGAAACCGGCATCAAGGTGATTGACCTGATCTGCCCATTTGCAAAAGGCGGTAAGGTCGGTCTGTTCGGTGGTGCCGGTGTGGGCAAGACCGTCAACATGATGGAACTGATCAACAACATCGCAAAACAGCATTCTGGTCTGTCAGTGTTCGCAGGTGTCGGTGAACGCACCCGTGAAGGCAACGACTTCTACCATGAAATGCAGGAATCCAACGTCTTGGACAAGGTTGCGATGGTTTATGGTCAGATGAACGAACCTCCAGGCAACCGTCTGCGTGTTGCGCTGACTGGTCTGACCATTGCGGAAAGTTTCCGTGACCAGGGTCTTGACGTGCTGTTCTTCGTTGACAACATCTACCGTTTCACCCTGGCAGGTACCGAAGTTTCCGCACTGCTGGGCCGTATGCCATCTGCTGTGGGTTATCAGCCTACCCTGGCTGAAGAAATGGGTAAGCTGCAGGAACGTATTACTTCCACCAATGTGGGTTCGATTACCTCCATCCAGGCGGTTTATGTCCCTGCTGATGACTTGACTGACCCATCCCCTGCAACGACATTCGCCCACTTGGACTCCACCGTCGTGCTGTCCCGTGACATTGCTTCCCTGGGTATCTATCCTGCTGTGGATCCTCTGGATTCCACCTCCCGTCAGCTTGACCCGCATGTTGTCGGTGAAGAACACTACAACACTGCCCGTCAGGTCCAGGGTACCCTGCAGCGTTACAAGGAACTGCGTGACATCATCGCCATCTTGGGTATGGACGAACTGGCTCCAGAAGACAAGCTGGTGGTTGCTCGTGCCCGTAAGATGCAGCGTTTCCTGTCACAGCCTTTCACCGTTGCGGAAGTGTTCACGGGTTCCCCAGGCAAATATGTTCCTCTGAAAGACACCATCAAGGGCTTCAAGATGATTGCCAACGGTGAGCTGGACCATCTGCCTGAACAGGCTTTCTATATGGTTGGCGCCATTGAGGAAGCGATTGCCAAGGCAGAAAGAATGTAATTGACTGAATACGGTACTGTGCGGCAGGACTGCACAGTCCGTGACAGCCAATGAAAGCAAAAAGGTTTTAGACATGGCGAATACCATACATATTGACGTCGTTTCTGCGGAAGAACTGATTTTCTCTGGAGAGGCCGAGTTTGTTGCTTTGCCGGGTGAAATGGGCGAGCTGGGGATCCTTCCACGCCACGCTCCCCTGATTACCCGCATCAACCCCGGTGCTGTTAGGATCAAGATCAGTGGCAAGCAGGAAGAGGAATTTGTCTTTGTGGCAGGCGGTATCCTTGAAGTGCAGCCGCATGCCGTCACGGTATTGGCTGATACAGCAATCCGTGCGAAAGACCTTGATGAAGCCAAGGCAAACGAAGCCCGGAAACAGGCTGAGGATGCAATGCTCAACAAGAAATCCCAGGTTGACTATGCGAAGGCACAGGCTGAGATTGCCCAAGCGATTGCCCAGCTGACGCTGATCAAGAAACTGAAGAAACACCGTCAACACTGATTTCCAGTCAGTTTTCATTCCAGAAAGGCAGCCTAGGCTGCCTTTTTCCTTGGCTGCCCATTCCTGTTTCTTGCCTTCCTAACCGTTCCATACCTGCCCCCCATACTTTACAATCTGTGATGGAAGGTCATCAGGAATCCTTTGGACAACCCCCATCATGGAGAAACAAGGATGAAGAACGCTGCAACCCTCATCGGATCAGCCCTGTTTGCCGTCGCTGCAACTGGTATGGCGACTGCCTGCGGTCAGGAACCACCGGCTTGTGGTGGAACGGAGGATTATTCCAATCACTCCGCCCCGAAGGTCATCCAGTCAAAGGATATCAACTCGTTTTCTTATACGTTCCTCAACGAGGGGCGGGTTGCAACCGTCAGATCCCGTGGCGGGCATTTCATTCGCGTGGATGATGACGGCAGTTTCCATGGTAGATGTGAACTCAGGCTTGTCCGTAACGGTGAAAAGGCAGATTTTTCGGTTTCTGATTCCGGCAACTGGCAGGCTCCCCCTTTCAAGACCTCCGGCACGGTCGGGAAAGAAGCGTTGGCCGAACTGCAGACCATCATTGATAAATATGATGTTGCCAGGCTGAACGGTTTTTACAAGCGGAACTCCGCGCGGGGCAATTATTTCAACCTGAGGATCAACTATGATTCCGGCGAGTCCATCACTGCTGGGGGAGAAGGCGGCTTCTCGGTTGTCCCAGACGGTGGTTTACCGGATGGTGCGTTCAGTGCGTTCTTCCAGAAACTGCTTCAACAGTCTGGTCAAACGGTTCCCAGCGGTCTCCCGCCCGCCAATACCATCACCCATTTTGAACTTTCCTTCTTCAACAACCATCCTGAAAAAGGGTTCCCTGCAGGACGCTATCTGATGCAGTATTTTCATATTGAAGGTCGGGAAGGTGGGGAATACGCCTATGCATCATTTGAGCCTGCCGATGCAACCCAGAAGATTGTTTTCAAGACTGACTTCAAGAAACAGGAGGTCAAGACACTGCAGTCCCTGATTGACCGGGAAAACCTGACAGCCCTGTCAGGCTACACCAACCGGAAACCTGAGCTCGGCGACCAGAAATTCCACATGGAAATCGCTTTCCAGGACCGGCGTCTGCTCCGTGCAGATGCCATTGGGGATGAGAGTGTCCTGCCCGCAAAGTACTGGACCGATGGCAGACATTTTGTTGAATTCTTCCAGCAGGCAGCCGTCAAGCGTGGCAAGGCTTTTCCTTGACAGACAGCCCTGTTGGTAGCTTCTAGTGTTTCTTATGCAGTGGCCAGCTGCTGCGGATGACCCGGTCGGCATTCCCTTGATCCACGGTATAGACCATCTGATGGATCTGGGTCTTCGACTGGGTACCGACTACGATTTCCATCCTACCATCCCCATTCAGGTCTGCAGTGAAAAGGTCTGTTACTCTGCCATCTGACGGTTCTGCCAGCATTGACGTCGCCACATACTTCTGCTGAATCTGCCGGAGCATCGCAAACGGCACTTTCCCTCCTGCCGCATGACCAGTCATGATGACTTCATCAGTACCGTTCCCATCCAGGTCCACCCTCCGCAGCTGCGTCAGTTTCACCCGGTTGTGTGGAAGCCCCCTGCCTGCCAGGAAATCCGCCGCCAGTGCCTCGTACTGTGCATTGTCAACCGGAAGCTTTTCGGCTTTTCTTGGCATCACTTCCTTTTCAGCCCAAGTTACGACCAAGGTATGGGAAGGATAGGAGACTGAACTGTAATCCGGCAGCTGGATGCTGAACACAGGGGCATCAGGTCCATCGTCTGGATGATTCATCCCCTCTTCGTCAGGATGATCCCTGTCGATAGCACAGGCAACACCCTCAACTCTCCTGCCATCTGGATAAATAACAAGGGCATCCGCCCCTCCCCAATGCCAAGTCGGTCCTTGCAGGGAAGCGGTTGGAAGCCATTTCCCATCGAAATATCCACCTATCAGGATATTGTTCAAGGCAATATGATGGTTGTCAGCAAAGACTGGCAGCCCTGCCAACCCTAGCAGAGCGACAACCAAACCTTTCTTCAAACTTCTCATTCTTCTGTTTCCTCTGAAAAGAAAAGGCAGCGGTTGGCTGCCTTTCCTGACTGTCCTGTACACCATACAGATCAATGTGAACGGATCATGGTGCCAAACGGCTGGTCGGTCAGCACCTCAAGCAGCAGTGAGTGCTCTATACGCCCATCAATGATATGGACGGAGTTGACCCCCGATTTTGCAGCATCCAAGGCAGAACCGATTTTCGGCAGCATCCCACCGGAGATGGTGCCATCAGCAAACAGCGCATCGATTTCCTGGGCAGACAGATCCGTCAGCAGACGGTTTTCTTTGTCCAGCACCCCTGAAGTGTTGGTCATCATAATCAGTTTCTCTGCCCCAAGGATTTCCGCAATCTTGCCAGCAACCAGGTCGGCATTGATGTTGTAGGCCTCTCCGTCATCACTGAACCCGATTGGGGAAATCACCGGAATGAAACTGCCACCCTGCTGGAGAGCCGTGATGACCTGCGGATTGATGGACTTGATTTTGCCAACATGCCCGATATCAATGAATTCACCAGGACGTTCCTGGTCAGGCAGCTGCATTTTCTCAGCCCGGATCAATCCACCGTCCTTGCCGGTCAGTCCAACCGCCTGACCACCATAATGATTGATCAACATGACGATATCCTGCTGGACTTCACCGCCAAGCACCCATTCAACGACTTCCATGGTCTCATCATCGGTCACCCGCATTCCTTGGACGAAGTTGCCGCTCTTACCGACCTTGCCCAATGCCTTGTTGATCTGGGGACCGCCACCATGGACAACAACGGGTTTCATACCAATCAGTTTCAGCAGGATGACATCCTTGGCAAAGCCATGCTTCAGCTTTTCTTCGGTCATCGCATTGCCTCCGTATTTGATGACAATGGTCTTGCCATGGAATTTGCGGATATAAGGCAGGGCTTCCGCCAGGATTTCCGCTTTCATTGTAGGTTCGAGATTCTTCATTCAGTTGCCTCTCCAGAAAACCATCAGTGAATTGTGAAAACAGGGATTGCTTGAATTCTAACCGTTTTGCGGTGAAAACATCAGTCATCCAAGACAGGAATCCCAAAAATTGAGCGGTAAGTCGGATAAAAAGAACAGTACAGGACCGTCGTGACGGTGACCGATATGATGTAGATGACAAATGCACCGACAATGCCACCAAGCATCGGACCGATGATGCCGCCAACAATACCGGGGATAATGAAACCGACAGCCAGGAAACACAACGCATAGACCACAAATGGCCGCCAGTTATGGGCAACGGTGAAAAAGCTGTAGAACATCGCTTTCGGAACCCCCATCTGCCGCCAGCCAATCAACGGCGCAGCAAACCAGGTCAGCATAAAGAACGGGATATACAGCACGATGATGGCAAGCGCCATGTAGCCTGCCCGGGTCATCTGCTCATCACTCAGGGCGGGCGCACCTTCACGGGCCATGATCAACGCGAACAAGGCACCATCATCCAATACGGTTGAAATGCCGGCAACAATCAGGCCAAAGAGGATGTAACAGCCACTCAATGCAAACAACCGGAAAAGGGTGAGCTTGTCCAACGTGGAGAACAGCGCCCCCAATGTCAGTGGTTGGTCACGGTCCACCATCAGTGTGGCATTCATGAACAGGAAGGTGAACATGGCGATGGTGAAGACCGGCAGCATCTGTCCGACAAGCGGTACCATGCTGACCAAGACAATCGCCATCATATACAGGAACAGCAGATTGACCAGGAAAAAAGGGCGTTTCCTGAAGATGGTGAAACCGGTATGAATCCATTCCCAACCGGTCTTGGCAGATATGCGGTTCATACAATCAATGCAGGGGTTGGACCCATGATGCGCAATTTCAGGATCCGCTCAAAATGAGTGGGATCATGCGGTGTCAGCAATTCCGCCTCACGGGGCATATAGAAATCATAAAGGCGTGAAAGCCAGAAACGCAATGCCCCACTCCGCAGGGTTGCCTGCCAAGATGATGCTTCATCTTGGGTGAACGGACGCGCTGCATGGTAGGCATCCAGGAAAGCACGCACCCGCAGCAGGTCCAGCTCTCCAGTCTCAAGGTTGATGCACCAGTCGTTGACAGCGACTGCTACATCGAACAGCCAGGTATCAATCCCGGCAAAATAAAAATCAAAGAAGCCTGACAGGGTATCGCCATCAAACATCACGTTGTTCCGGAACAGGTCTGCATGGACAGGTCCCTTTGGCAGCCGATGGTAAACCGGTGACTGCTGGAAAGCCTGCTGGTATGCCAGTTCTGCCTGAAGCAGTCCTGCCGCATCCTTGGGGATATACGGCACTACCTGTGGGATGGTCTCTTTCCACCATGCAATGCCGCGTGGGTTCGGCTGGGACATTGGATAGTCCTGGGCCGCCTTGTGCATTTCCGCCATCATGGCACCGACCTGTGCACAATGGACAGGCTTGGAATCAGGCAGCCAGTCTCCGGTCAATTTCGTTACAATGCAGGCGGGCTTGCCACATAAGGTATGCAGGATCCTGCCTGTCCTGTCTGCAATGGGTGCTGGCACTTTCACACCTTTTCCTGACAGATGGCGCATCAGGTTCAGGTAGAAGGGCAGTTCTTCAAAGGTCAGCTTTTCAAAGAGCGTGAGTACATATTCCTTCTCTTGGACAGTGATGAAGAAATTGCTGTTTTCGATACCTGAACCAATTCCCCTGATGGCAGTAGCCGGTGCAAGCGGGAAACCTGCAAGCAGGGGATTCAGGTCCTGAAGGGTGACTGGGGTGAAAACTGCCATGGTATCAATAACCTGTCTGATGGACTGTCATCCATCATTCTCCGGAAGGTGGTGGGACATCCTGGCTCATAGGATCATTCTCATCACCGACTTTCTTGGAACGTTCTGTGACATCGAATTCACCGACTTTCCAAAGCGCCGGCCTGACCAGACTGCTTTCAAACGAGTCGGGCACACCGTTCTTGCCGTTCGGGTAGAGATAATAGGTGCTGGGACCACTGGTCACCTTGATTTCCTCGACCATCCCGCCATTGCGCCGTTCCACAATCTCGGCATTGATGTCCGGTCTGCGGATGGTGATGGCGGGTTCATCGGTCTCATCCAGGATCTCGGTTCCCGCATCCGGTGCAGGTTCCTGCGCATACGCACCTGGCATAGCAGCAAAAGCTGCCAGCAGCAACGCATATTTCAGCAGGAACCGGAAACGCATGGTGGACTCTCCAACAGATAGATGGACTTTATTGTAGCAAACAATTACAGATACATCAGTTTGAGCCGTTCTTCGGATGTCAGGACTGCAAGGTCGTCATAGAAGGAAACAATCTTGTCCACGACAACATCAATGTCATCGGTGACAGTCATCAGGTCAATATCCTCCGGTGAAATCGTCGCTTCCTGCAGCATGGTCTCACGGCTCCAGTCGATGAAGCCTTTCCAGAAACTGCTGCCGAAAAGAATCAATGGCACTTTGCGGATCTTGTTTGTCTGCATCAATGTCATCACCTCACACAGTTCATCCAATGTGCCAAAGCCCCCCGGGAAGACCACAAAAGCATTTGAATATTTGACCAGCCCCACTTTCCTGGCAAAGAAATGCCGGTAATTCAGGGAAACGTTCTGCCAAGGGTTGGAAGCCTGTTCATGGGGCAGTTCGATATTCAACCCCACCGATGGGGAAGCTCCTTCAAAAGCCCCCATATTGGCAGCCTGCATGATGCCGGGGCCACCACCTGAAAAAACGGAGAACCCTACATCTGACAGTCTACGCGACAGTACCACGCATGCTTCAAAATAGGGATTGCCGGGCTTGAAGCGGGCAGAACCGAAAATGGTGACCGCCGCCTGGATTTCAGAAAGTTTTTCCGTGGTCTCGATAAATTCTGACATAATGGAAAACATGCTCCAGGATTCCCGCGCCTTGAGGACCGTTGCATATTTCACATCTTTGACGTCGTGCAGCAACCGCACCTTTTTTTTATTTACTTCCATATGAGCAACTCTCTGTTATTGGTTGATGGATCCAATTTCCTGTACCGCGCCTACCATGCACTGCCTGACCTGCGCAATGCCGCCGGTGAGCCAACCGGGACAGTTTTTGGTTTCATGAATATGCTTCAACGCCTTGAAAAGGATTATCCCACAGCCTATGCCGCCTGTATATTCGATGCCAAAGGAAAAACCTTCCGCCATACACTGTATCCTGATTACAAGGCGAACCGGCCACCGATGCCTGATGACCTGGTCAGGCAGATTACCCCGATCCATGACCTAGTGAGGATGTACGGCTGGCCACTGATTTCAGTGGAAGGCATCGAAGCGGATGACGTGATTGGCACTTTGGCACACGCAGCACAGGAAGAAGGATTCCAGGTCATTGTCGCGACCGGCGACAAGGACCTTGCCCAGATTGTCAATGACAGGATAAAGCTGGTCGATACCATGAACAACAAGGTCCTTGACCGGGATGGCGTCATCGGGAAATTCGGTGTCCCACCAGAACAGATTGTCGATTACCTATCCCTGATCGGCGACAGTTCAGACAACATTCCAGGGGTAAACAAGGTCGGTCCCAAAACCGCTGCCAAATGGCTGGCAAAGTATGGATCGCTGGACAGTATCATCCAACATGCAGAAGACATCCCTGGTGCTGTCGGCAACCATCTGCGCGATGCCCTTGACTGGTTGCCTCAGGCACGCCAGCTGGTCACCATCCGTTCCAACAGTGACCTGGGAACCCAAGTCCCCTCCATCACAATAAACCTGAAAAAGCAGGACAAGGATATTGAAGGACTGAAAAAGGCTTTTGCCAATCTCGGTTTCCGGAATATGCTCAAGGAACTGACCGGTGACACAGCTTCTGTGGCACCATCGAAAAAAGAAAGGACTCCCTCTCTTCCACCGACCGGATTGTTTGAAGGACAGGTCAACCATTTTGACAGAGCCGGGCAATATGAGACTGTCCAGACCATGGAACAGCTTGACCGCTGGCTCCAGCGGATCAACCAATCGGAACTGACTGCCATCGACACCGAGACGACATCGCTGGATGCGATGACTGCACGGCTAGTCGGCATTTCCCTGTCTGTCAAGGCAGGGGAAGCAGCGTATATTCCAGTTGGACACCAGTCTTTAGGGGCAGAGCAGCTGCCTTGTGACCTGGTACTTGAGAAACTGAGACCCTGGCTGGAAAACCCGGATTGCCAGAAAGTCGGACAGAACATCAAATATGACAGCCATATATTTGCCAATCATGGTATCCGGATACAGGGCATTGCCCACGACACGATGCTGGAATCCTATGTCTTGGAATCCCACCGCCGCCATGATATGGATACCCTATCAGAACGGCTATTGGGACATAAACCCATCAGCTATGAAGAAGTCTGCGGGAAGGGCGCTTCCCAACTTGGCTTTGAAGAGGTGGACATTGAAACCGCCTCACGTTATGCAGCAGAGGATGCAGATGTCACGTTACAGCTTCACCAGGCCTTGTGGAAAACCCTCAGCCAGCATAAAGAGATGTGCGATGTTTACCATCAGATTGAGATACCTGTGCTGTCCATCCTTCAGAAAATGGAACGGAACGGTGTACTGATTGACAGCAGGCGGTTGCTGCAGCAGTCTGCCCTGCTTGGGCAGACCATGGAGAAGCTGACCCAACAGGCTTACAGTCTCGCCGGAAAAACCTTCAACCTGAACTCACCGAAACAGCTGGGTACCATCCTGTTTGACGAACTGGAACTGCCGGTCATCAAAAAAACGCCATCCGGTACACCTTCCACCAATGAGGAAGTCCTTGAAAAACTGGCATTGGATTATCCTTTACCCAAAATCATCCTGGATTACCGTGGCATGGCGAAGCTCAAATCCACTTACACGGACAAGCTGCCGAAAATGGTCAATCCAGCAACTGGACGGGTACATACCAATTATGCCCAGGCTGTTGCCGTGACAGGCAGACTGGCTTCCAATGATCCGAACCTGCAGAACATCCCTGTCAGGACTGAGGAAGGCCGCCATATCCGTGAAGCCTTCATCGCACCGGAAGGGCATTTCATCGTATCCGCTGATTACTCCCAGATTGAACTGCGCATCATGGCGCATCTATCCGGCGATAAACGCCTGCTCGAAGCCTTCCATCAGGGAGAAGATATCCACCGCGCCACCGCTGCGGAAATCTTCAATCTCACGCCGCTTGAAGTTTCCCCTGACCAGCGCCGCTACGCCAAGACCATCAATTTTGGATTGATTTATGGAATGAGCGCCTTTGGTGTCGCCGCCAGCCTCAATATCAGCCGTACAGATGCCAAAAACTATATCGACCGCTATTTCCAACGTTATCCCGGGGTTGCCGCCTATATGGAAAACACCCGGAAACAGGCAGCGGAACAGGGTTATGTTGAAACCGTTTTCGGCAGAAGGCTCTGGCTTCCTGAAATCCGCTCATCAGGTACCCGCAGGCAGGCTGCTGAACGGGCAGCCATCAATGCGCCGATGCAGGGAACCGCCGCCGACATCATCAAACTGGCAATGATTGCTGTGGATGCCTGGTTGACCTCGGAACAGCTCAAATCCAGACTGATCATGCAGGTCCACGATGAACTGATCCTTGAAGTCCCTGAAAACGAACTGGCAGTCATCCGGAAACGTCTGCCTGAACTGATGGCACAGGCAGCAACCCTTGATGTCCCGCTGATTGCTGAAGTCGGCTATGGCAGGAACTGGGATGAGGCGCATTAAGCCAGAAAATGAAGGTGGATTATCTGGTGGATACGGTGAAAACAGACCCTTTTCCCTCTGCAGAATCCATTGATATATCCCACCCAAGAATTGCACAGATGCGCATGGCAATTGCCAAGCCCAATCCATAGCCTACCTTGCTTGAATTTTCCATGATGGCGCCACGATACCCTAAGTCAAAGATATGTTCCCTATCATGCAAAGGAATGCCAGGACCAGTATCGGAAACCCTGAAACGGTTTCCTTCCACTGAAACAGTGACTTTTCCCTGATCGGTATACCGGATGGCATTCATAACCAGATTATTGAATATTGCGGCAACCAGGACTGCATTGTACTGCTTCGATTCTTGATTACCGGTTCTGTCTCCCTCACTGATATTCCCTCCAGGATATCCTGAAGGACCGTCATGACCTGAATAGACAAATTCCAGCCCCTTGGCTTTGGCATCAGCCTGCCATACCGGCATCATCTCCCTGATGACCTCAGCAACAGAAGCCACCCTTGACGCCTTACCAGAACCACCCCTTGAGATATTCAGGAAAACCTCCAACAATTCATTCATCCGGACAGATGTCCGTTTTGCCCGTTGGATAATTTCTTTCTGATGCGCTGTCAGATTCGGGGCATCTTCCAGTAATTCAATCGACATCCCGATGACCGTCATCGGTGTCCGGAGTTCATGGCTGACTTCGGAGGCAAAACGACGCTCTCCCTCCAACAATTTCTCCAGTCTCTGGGTCAATGCCTTGAAACCCGCAGCCAGTTCCCCAATTTCATCCTGCGCCCACTCACCCGAGAAAACCGTATTATCCAGAATGCCTTCACGCAGCCTCCTATCCAATTCGCGCGTTTCTGACATCAATCGGTCCAATGGCCTGAATGATTGCCTGATGAAATAAAAACCGATACCAAAAGAAACAAGCATGACCAATCCAAGCAGGATAAGCCCTTTCATAAACTGCTGACGCTCCCACTTCTCAAAATCTGCCTGCAAACGCGTCAGGATATACCGCTTGCCATTGATTGTTTTTGCATAAATATGCAATTCCTCATCATTGGTATATTCACTGTATCCATCAGGCAGCTTCTTGAACTGCTCAGGAATCGGTGTGACAGAATCCCCTTGGATATATAGGGTTGAGAGGGAATCCAGTTTAGGGGAACGCCCTCTCATAATGTCATCTTCAACCGTTTCCACCAGCATACTGTCCATTGTGGATGCCATCAGCTGGGCTTCGGTATTGAACTGTACGTAAACGACACACCCGCTGTAGATAATCCCCAGAACCAATGCTGTCATTGCATAAAAGAAGGCGAATTTCGCCTTGATTGTCTGATGCCATTTCATGACTTTGGCGCTTCTCTTTTCAGTCTTGCCTGAGTGCCCAACCAAAACCAGCCACCGTCTTTATAAGCGGTCTATCAAAAGGTATATCCAGAACGGTCCGCAATGCGTGGATATGTGTGCGTAAGCTATCGCTGTCAGGGGGATCTTCTCCCCAGATTTCCGCCTGTATCTCATTCCTGGAAACGACGGCAGGACTCCTCAACATCAGGACTTTCAGAATCTGAAATGCCTTGGGTCCCAGCTTGATTGGAATACCTGAACGGCTGACTGTACAGGTATCAAGGTCCATTACAACATCCGCCACCTGGATTGAATGGACTGTCGATTTTCTTGTCCGCTTGAGAATCGCCTGGATACGCAGGTCAAGCTCTACCAAGGAAAATGGCTTGACCAGATAATCATCTGCTCCCCTGGACAATCCGCCAATCCTGTCCTGCACCGTATCCCGGGCACTAAGGAACAGCACAGGCGTATCATCTCCACGCTTCCGGAGCTCCTCACAAAGCCTGAAACCATCCATGCCCGGCAACATGACATCCAAGACGATTAAATCGTACCGTTCCAACAGCAGCAATGCAAACGCCTTCAGCCCATCATCTGTGTTATCTGTCTCATAACCCCTGGCTTCCAGGTAATCGACCAGATTCAAACGCAGGTCCTCATTATCCTCAACAATAAAAATTTTCTGCATTCCATTCCTTTTTAACGTTTTATTAACGCCTGTTATTTCCGTTTAACATAATCTTCACAGGGGCTTGCATATCACTGGCTCATAGTAACCTTCAAGGTCCCAATCCTTGATGGCACTATGACTACCAAGAAAAAACCGGGGAGTTCTCCGGAATATATCAAATCAGGTCCACAGGAAGTCTTGGCTCTGCTTGGATTTTACAATGCAAAATCCTTCCTGCCGATGCCCGTATCCACAGTCCCTGAAACAAAACCCACTTCCCCGGATTTTCCAGATGAAATGGATTAGACCATGCATTTCTTCAAATCCATTCTCAACAGGTTTCTTTTCAGTCATCTTCATCTGAAAAGCCTCTGGTTGAACATCATCATCTCTTTCTATTTCACATCCGTACTGAATCTGGGACTGTGGCGGTATATTCTTGTCCGCATGGATTTTGGATGGGGATTCAATGCTTACCTGCTATGTTTCTTGCTTCCCATCTTCCTGTTCCTGCTTTTTTTCCTGATTTTCAGTCTTATCATCCTGCCTTATTTTGGCAAGGCATTCCTGGTTCCCTTAATCCTTGTCGCCAGTGCCGCCAATTATGCCATGTTCAATCTTGGCATCACGATTGATCCCGCCATGATCCAGAACATCATGGAAACAAATACCCGTGAAGCACTGGAACTGATGACTTTCCAGGCAATCCTCTGGTTTTTCATAACAGGGGTTATCCCTGCAATCCTTTTGGTTGCAATCCGTATCGATTATCTGCCTTATAAACGGGAAATCATCCAACGCCTGAAACTGTTTTGTGCGGGCTTGGTTTTAATAACGCTCATTGGTTTTTCCGGCTTCAAACAATATTATTTTTTCCGTCATGACAACCGTGCAATTTCAAGTCTGACGAATCCTTTCAATATTTTCCGTTCCACCCTGAGGAACATACGCAGGCATTCCATTCACCAACGGGAATTCACCTATCTTGATCCAGCTGCAAAACGTACCAGCCATGTCAATGACAACCCTTCAGTCTTTATCCTGATTGTGGGAGAAACTGCCCGTGCTGACCGCTTTTCATTGAATGGTTACAATAAAGAAACCAACGCGGAACTCTCCAAAGAAGATGTCATCTCATTCAAGAAAGTCTATTCCTGCGGAACATCGACCAGCATTTCTGTCCCATGTATGTTTTCTGTCAAGCCCCGGAGAGAGTTCAACGCACATAAAGCCCCTTATTCTGAAAACTTTCTAGACCTGTTGAAGCAGACTGGCTACAACGTTATCTGGCTGGACAATGATGAAGGCTGCAAAGGTGTCTGCAAACGGGTGGAGACTGAACAGCTTGATCAAAGCAAAAACCGGAAATACTGTTCTAATGGCACATGTTTTGACGAGATCCTGATTGATGGTTTGGAGCAACGGCTTGCACAGATTAAACAGGACACTTTCATTGTCATGCATACCATTGGCAGCCATGGCCCAGCCTATTACCTGAGATATCCAGACAACCAACGGAAATTCAAGCCAACCTGTGATTCAAATGATGTGCAGAACTGTGATCCAGAAGGCTTGAACAATGCTTACGACAATACAATCCATTACACCAATGTGGTAGTTGCAAAAACCATAAATATCCTGAAAAAGTTCCCACAGCTGAATCCTGGACTGATCTATCTTTCCGACCATGGGGAATCCCTGGGGGAAAACGGCGTCTTTCTGCATGCTTACAACTATTCCATTGCCCCTGATGCCCAGAAGCATGTCCCATTTATCTTATGGATGTCTGAAGGCATGAGGAAACAGAAGCATTACAGCTACAGCTGCCTTGCCAAGCAAGCAGAAACCGGGGAATTCTCACATGACAACCTTTATCATACCGTGCTGGCTATGATGGACATTGAATCCAAGACATACAATCCCGAATTGGATATGTTCTCCCAATGCCGTACCAGCAATGACTGATTCTGGCATTTCAATAGGAACCTATCCACAGAAAATATTGAAATGAGTACCCAAATCACCTATCAGCAGGAGCTTTTCAGGAAAGCAATCCATATCAGTTCCCTTTGGATGGTGGTTGTAATGGCGGTTTTTCCAAAAACCGTCAATATCCTGCTGTTTGGTGGACTGCTGGCTGCCTGCATCATCACTGAATATGGCAATTACCGCTGTTGGCCTCTTTTCACCTCAACTTACGGTTATCTGTTCGGACGGATGCTGCGTGAAAAAGAGAAACAGAAAGGGGCATTCCGGTTAAGTGGCGCACCTTATGTCATTGGAGCGGCCTTATTGTCTATTGCATTTTTTCCTAAAGTGATAGCGATGACTGCCTTTACCGCCATGCTGTTGGGAGATACAGCCGCTGCTTTGATTGGCAGGAAATTCGGGCATCATAAATTCAACAGTGGCACCAAAAGCCTTGAAGGTAGCCTTTCCTGTTTCTGGGTCGGCTATGCCACCGTATTATTCTTCTATTTCCTCTACAGCATGCCTTTTTCTTTTGCTGCTTCAGGCTTCATCGGCGTCTTGCTGGCAACCCTTGCCGAAGCCTATGAGAACCGCATCCATATTGACGACAATTTTTCAATCCCATTGATTATTGGATTGGCATTGAGTTTCCCAATGTTCTGGTGGTAGTCAAGTCCCTCTTATGACTTTTGAAGACCATTGGTTTTCAGCCATTGACCGCCTTATGGATGTTTGGCTTATTGTAATGGATTCCTCTATCTCCACTGATTGCTGGAACAGTTATGGCAGGAACCGGTATGAAGCACATTGAATAGATGTGTCAAAAGTGGATAAGTGACTGATAAGCCTATTGGAATCCTGTTCTTTAGTATAAAATAGCATTGGGATATCCACAATCGGCTCTATCAGGATTCAATGTGGAGTTTCCCATCAGTAGAAAAGTTCTTTCTTTTTTCTTCAAGGAGGCAGATAGATGGGTAAATATGTCATCAAAGAAGCCAAAACAGGCTCGAAATTCGACCTGGTTGCCGGCAACGGTGAAGTCATTGCCAGCTCCCAAATCTACAAGAGTGAAAGCGGTCTGAAAAACGGGATTGCCAGTGTGCAGAAAAATGCACCCAAAGCGGCTGTTGAAAATCAGACGGTAGAAGGCTATGCCGCTGAAAAACATCCTAAATTTGAGGTCTATGCGGACAAGGCAGGAGAATACCGTTTCCGTCTGAAAGCATCCAACGGTCAGATTATTGCAGTCAGTGAAGGCTACAAGGCTCTGAAGAGCTGCCTGAATGGTATTGCATCCGTCAAGAAAAACGCTGTCAGTGACAAGATTGTCCAAGACGCGAAGAAAAAATAAGCCCAGCTGATAAGCTGCGCATGCCCGAAAGAGGGCGTACTATCCATTTCTGCCTTTTTGTCAGGCAGAAGAGGGTGGTTTTCTCACTGTCTTCTGCTTGTAGTCTCCCGTACCGATAGGCAGGGTATTTTTTTCCTGTTCCTGTTTTCATAGCATTTCTGTTTTTCCCGAAAGGAAAATGCTCTTCCTCCAGACCAGTGATTTGATGACTCCTTGAAAAACCGGTTGCCAAACTTCATGGCTTACCAGCAGGAACAGGGATGTTCTTTCTGGCCTTCGCTCCAAAGAACGTTGCTGCAATGCCACTGGCGATGATGACCGCCATACCGACCCAGCTGACCCAACCGAACAGGTCTCCCCAGATGATGATTCCCCAGATACAGGAAAAGACGATGCCGGAATATTGCAGGTTGGCAGTCAGCAGGGTTTTACCCAGATGGAAAGCCCGGGTATTCGCCATCTGACCAACAGCGGCTGACAATCCGACCAACGTCAACAGGATCAAGCCTCTCGGGCTGTGTTCATGGAATGCGATGCCATCACTGCCTGGCAGCTGCGTGCTGAGCATTGTCAGGATGGCAGCTCCCACTGTACTGATAACGCAGAAATAGAAAACCACCCTGTATTCTGGTTCTCCCAGCTGTCCCAGACGGCGGACCTGAAGCCCCGCCAATCCCGCCAAGAATCCTGAAGTCAATGCAATCAGCCCCCAGAGATACTGTTCTTCCTGGATATTCGGCTGCAGCACCATGACAACCCCGACAAAACTGACAATGATGGCACCCACCAGTTTCCATTCAAACCGTGTCTGGCCATGCAGCAGACCACCGATGAACAGCACCAGTGCAATCCAGATCGGTGAGGTGTAGTTCAAGGTGACGGCAGTTGCCAACGGCAACCCTCTGAAAGAATAGAAATGGAGACCGAATGCCGTCGCACCGACAATCGCCCGCCAGGCATGTTCCAGCGGAAACCGTGTTTTCAGCGAGCCTTTCTGGAAAAAGGTGATGATGCCCATGAAAACCGCCCCGACCAGACTGCGGTACATGACAATCTCAAGCGTGGAATATTCATCAGATACAAGCTTGACACAGACTGCCATGAAAGTCAGGCAGAGCGAGGTGACAAGCATCCAAAGTGACTGCATCTGGAATCAGGGAAAATATCAGGATAGCTCCCTGCCCTGAAAGACAGGATAAGGCAGGTGAAAATATCGATTCCATGCATCAAGCCATGGAAAATAAAGATTAAACCACTCATAGCGTATAATATCAAGTTTGGTCAGGAGGGCTTTCCGGCATCTTGACCGAGCCTTAGTTTCCAGACTGCATCTACCCCGAAATACTATGGATACTGAAGACATTGACAAGACTCCTGCTTCTTATGAGGAAGCCATTAATGAACTGGAACAGCTGGTTGCCAGGATGGAGGCTGGAGAACTGTCCTTGGAACAATCCATCGATGCTTATAAACGTGGGGCTGTGCTGGTCAGGTTCTGTACTGCAAAACTGGACAAGGTGGAAAAACAGGTCCGGATCCTCGATGGAGAAATCCTGAAACCATTCCAGGCTGACAATACGGATGACACTGAAAGATGAGTGACCGTTTCAACCAATGGGCAGAAGCCATCCAGTCGGATATTGAAGAGGCACTGTCACATTACCTGCCCGCAGAGACCAGCGGTCTTGGGCAGTTGGGACAACTCAACCAAGCGATGCGTTATGCGGTGCTCAATGGCGGTAAACGTATCCGTCCATTGCTGGTGTTCGCGGCAGGCAGGCTCTTTGATGCCCAAGACTCAGTACTGACTCCTGTCGCCTGCGCTGTTGAAATGATCCATGCTTATTCACTGGTGCATGATGATATGCCCTGCATGGACAATGATGTACTCCGCCGGGGTAAACCGACTACCCATGTCCAGTTCGGGGAAGCCATGGCCTTGCTGGCAGGTGATGCTCTGCAGGCGCAGGCATTCGCTGTCCTTGCCAATGCCGGTGGTGATGTCTCACTGAATGTTGCAAGAACCCGTATCCTGGCTGACGCCGCAGGTCCTGCCGGGATGTGCGGCGGTCAGGCAATCGACCTTGCCAGTATCGGGACGACGCTTTCCTATGATGAGCTGGAACAGATGGACCGCCTGAAAACCGGTGCTATCCTGAAAGCCGCTGTCCTGCTGGGCGCCTTGTCCGGCGGCAAGCCTTCTGACAGGGCATTGGAAGCCCTTGAAACTTATGCCCAGGCAGTGGGATTGGCGTATCAGGTAGTGGACGATATCCTGGATGTCACGGAAGATACGGTGGACTTGGGAAAAACCGCAGGAAAAGATGCCCGGGATGATAAACCAACCTATGTTTCTCTGTTAGGATTACAGGAATCCAGGAAACTGGCTGGAACACTATGCCAGCAGGCGCATGATGCCCTGGGGCAGTTCGGCATGGAAGCCCAAAGGCTGCATGATATCGCCGACCTGATTGTAAACCGGAAGAAATAATGAAGCTGCTGAATACCATCAACAGTCCGGCAGACCTCCGCAGGCTGCCACGTCACCAGCTCCCCTTATTGGCGGAAGAGCTCCGTGACTTCATTATCCAGTCGGTTTCCAAGACTGGCGGGCACCTGTCTTCCAATCTCGGTACCATTGAGCTGTCGATTGCCCTGCACTATGTTTTCAATACACCGGATGACCGCCTTATCTGGGATGTCGGTCACCAGTGCTATGCCCATAAGATACTGACTGGACGCCGTGAGCAGATGGGGACACTGCGTCAGTTGAACGGGATTTCCGGTTTCCCAAGGCGGGAAGAGAGTGGATACGATGCCTTCAGCACAGCCCATTCCTCAACATCGATTTCCGCTGCATTGGGAATGGCCATGGCGGCAAGGTTCCAGCACAGCAGCCGGTGTGCCATTGCTGTCATCGGGGATGGTGCCATCACTGGTGGCATGGCTTTCGAGGCCATGAACAATGTCGGCATCTACAAGGACATCAACCTGCTGGTTATCCTGAATGACAATGATATGTCCATCTCCCCGCCAGTCGGCGTATTGAACCGTTATTTCACCCAGCTGATGGGTGGAGGTTTCTATGCCGCGACTGAAGCTGCCAAGAACATTGCGCAGAATGTCCTGCCATCACCGGTCATCGAACTGGCGAAACATTTCGAGAAAGATGTGAAAGGACTGATTTCACCGAAAACGCTCTTCGATGAATTCGGCTTCAGCTACACCGGTCCAATTGATGGACACGATATCAACCAGCTGGTGGATGTCCTGCATGGCCTGAAGCAGCAGAAGGGACCCCGTTTCCTGCATATCGTCACCAAGAAAGGGCACGGCTACAAGCTGGCTGAAGCAGATCCCACCTTGTATCATGGACTGGGGAAATTCAGTCCAGAAGAAGGGATCAAATCCAAACCTGCTGTGAAACCGACCTTCTCCAAAGTGTTCGGCGACTGGCTTTGTGATACGGCACAGCAGGACCAGAAGCTTATCGGCATCACGCCTGCCATGAGTGAAGGGTCGGGTATGGTGGAATTCGCCAGACGCTTTCCTGACCGTTTCTTCGATGTCGGCATTGCAGAACAGCATGCAGTGACCTTTGCGGCAGGCCTTGCCTGCGAAGGACTGAAACCGGTTGTCGCCATCTATTCCACTTTCCTGCAGCGCGCTTATGACCAGTTGATCCATGACGTCGCATTGCAGGACCTGGATGTCACTTTCGCCATCGACCGTGCGGGTCTGGTGGGTGCAGATGGTGCGACACATGCCGGCAGCTATGATATGGTTTACCTGCGATGTATCCCGAACATGGTCATCATGGCTCCCTGTGATGAAAACGAATCCCGGCAGATGCTGGCGACCGCTTATGCTTATCAAGGGCCAGCGACTGTCCGCTATCCACGTGGTGCCGGCATCGGGGCAAGTATCCAGAAAAACACCCAGCTGTTGCCCATTGGCAAAGGATTGGTATTAAGGCAAGGGATGGATATTGCTATCCTGGCCTTTGGTACGATGGTCAACCCGGCTCTTGAAGCAGGGGAAAAGCTGAATGCCACCGTCATCAATATGCGGTTTGTCAAACCGGTTGACCGTGAACTGGTCATCAAGGCGGCAAGCAGCCATCATACCCTTGTCACTGTAGAAGAAGGGGCTGTTATGGGAGGAGCTGGCTCTGCTGTGCTGGAAGTCCTGTCAGGGGAAGGATTGACAAATCCTGTCATCCAGCTGGGTCTGCCTGACAGGTTTATTGACCATGGTGATATACCGACGCTGCTCGCAATGAATGGATTGGATGGCAAAGGCATTGAACAATCCATCAGGAACCGTCTTGGAAAAGGGGCAGGTCGATGAAATACCATGCTGATGATGCATCAGTGGACAATTTAAGGTTTTATAAATGAATTGCCGCAATTCAACAGTTTTCGATACAGATCCTGATGGTTGCCCTGCCTGTGCAGCACCGTCAGCTGGCAGCATGCAAGCTGTGTCAAATGTGATTCCTGATGTCCAGAACACACTGGACACCCGTCAGATCACCATCCAGAAAGTCGGGGTCAAAGGTGTCAAACATCCTTTGAGGGTACGGTCACGCGACGGTATCCAGCCTTCAGTCGGTACCTGGAACATGTATGTCCGTCTGCCAGACCATCAGAAGGGCACGCATATGTCCCGTTTCATTGACCTGCTGGAAAATTTCACCAGTCTGGACGCAGCCCCCTTGGATTTCAAGGTATTCACCCAGTTGATTTATGACATGCTGGCTATGCTGAATGCGGAATCCGGTATGATTGAGGTCCTGTTCCCATTCTTCATGACAAAAACGGCACCGGTCTCCGGTGTGAAAAGTGTGATGAACTATGAAGTCGGCATGAAAGGGGAAATTGTCAATGGCAAGCTCGAAACCACCTTATCAGCCCAGGTACCCGTCACCAGCCTTTGCCCCTGCTCAAAGGAAATCTCAAGATACGGGGCACATAACCAGCGTTCCCATATCACCGTGCAGGCCGTCCTGAATGAACTCCTGCCCATTGAAGAACTGATTGCCAATATCGAGGCACAGGCATCATGCGAACTGTTTGGCCTGCTGAAGCGGCCTGATGAGAAATATGTAACTGAACATGCTTATGACAATCCGAAATTTGTCGAAGACCTTGTCCGGGATGTTGCAGGCATGCTCAATGACGATGACCGGATTGCCGCCTATTCCCTGGAAGCGGAAAATTTTGAATCCATCCACAACCATTCCGCTTACGCCTGCATTGAATATGACAAGCGGATCAAGTAAGTGCTAACTTACTTCATTGGATAGGATTTCTGGACAACCTGCTGAACGGTTTGTTTCACGTGCCAGGATGAACAGCAGGTCAGAAAGACGGTTCAGGTAACACAGAAGGTCAGGTGAAACCTTTTCAGCTCCATCCAATGCCACCACTGACCTTTCTGCCCTGCGGCAGACGCTTCTGGCAACCTGCAGTTGGGCAGCTGCAGCAGTCCCTCTTGGCAGGACGAATCCGTTGAGCGGTGGCAATTTCCCACCAATGGCAACAATCTGGTCTTCCAGCATTGCAACCGTTTTCCCTGTCACTTTTCTTACGCCTGGCAAAGACAGTTCCCCGCCAACCTCAAAAAGCTGATGCTGAACCTTCAAAAGGACATTGGAAACGGCTTCCGGTGGCTGGAAACTTATGACCAATCCAAGAAGGGAATTGAGTTCATCGACATCACCGATAGCCTGAATCCGCAGGCTGTCCTTCTTCACCCGGCTGCCATCTGCCAGACCTGTCTGACCTTTATCACCGGTTTTTGTCATGACCTGCGAAATACGGTATGCCATATCGCCTCCCAATGGACATCGGTTATGGAAAACTCAAATATAATAAAACCTATTGAACAACTCACGGCATCTTATCATGGCACAACCAGACACCAAGACCCTGACCATCATCCAGCCGGATGATTTCCATCTTCATCTACGGGACGGTGATGTCCTGCAATCCACCGTGGTACAGGCAGCGAAACAGTTCCGCCGCGCCATCATCATGCCAAACCTGAAACCGCCTGTGACAACCACTGAACAGGCTGACAGATACCGCCAGCGCATCCTGGAGCAGTTGCCACAGGATACCCCGTTCCAACCATTGATGACGCTGTACCTGACAGACAACACGCCCCCTGAAGAAATCCGGAAGGCAAAAGAAAGCGGTTTTGTGCATGGCGTCAAGCTGTATCCTGCCGGTGCCACCACCAATTCTGATGCTGGGGTGACGGCATTGTCAAAATGCATGGCAACACTGGAAGAAATGCAGAAACAGGGGATGCCCCTGTTGATGCATGGGGAAGTCACAGATCCTGATGTGGACATCTTTGACCGTGAGGCTGTTTTTATCGACAAGGTATTGATTCCCTTAAGGAAAAACCTGCCTGACCTGAAAATCGTTTTTGAACATATTACCACCAAGGCAGCAGCAGAATATGTCACAGATGCGGAAGGTTTCATCGGTGCGACAGTCACTCCCCAACATCTACTGTTCAACCGGAACCATCTATTGGTTGGTGGCATCCATCCACACCATTACTGCCTGCCTATCCTGAAACGGGAAGAAAACCGCCAGGCACTGCTGAAAGCTGTCACCCAGAAAAACCGGCGTTTCTTTGCTGGTACAGACTCAGCACCCCATGCCAAAGGCGCAAAAGAAAATGCCTGTGGCTGTGCCGGGTGTTACAGTGCATCCCATGCCATTGAACTTTATGCAACGGTTTTCGAGCAGCAGGATGCGCTGGATCAGCTGGAATGGTTCATCGGCATCAATGGTCCGAAGTTCTATAACCTTGCTGTCAATAGGACAACTGTCACTTTGGAAAAGAAAACCTGGCAGGTTCCAGAATCCCTGCCATTCGGCAAAGACCAAGTTGTTCCGCTGATGGCAGGGGAGACCTTGGGTTGGAAACTTGTCAAAGGAACCAAATAACCGGTATTCAGACAATTCCTTGCTGAATGACCTCAATAAAACGGTTCAGCCGCCCATCATTGCCAGCATCCCTGCGATAGACAAACCTGACTTCTGCATGGCAGTATGGCTCTGGAACCTGATGGACGGACAACATGCCAGCAGCAGAAAAAGCCCGGATGGCGCTTTCTGGAAGCAGACTGACACCCAGACCTGCACTGACACTTGAAATCAATGCACCGATGGAAACCATATCAATAAAACTGTTTGGCAGGATATTCAATCCCGCAAGCAGGGTTTCCAGGATATGCCGGTAAAAACAGCCATAGGGAAATACAATCAAAGGTTGTTGAAGGAGATTGGTCAAGGAAGCTGTTTCCAGAGTACGGTTTGATACCAAGACCAGTTTTTCTGTCTTGATGGCTATGGACGCAAGTACTGGATGGACAGTCCCTCCTGCGGCAAAAGAACCGTTATATTCGCCCTGCAGGACTTTCTGGACTGTTGCTGCTGAGGTTCCTGTACAGACAGAAACTTTTGTATCTGGACAGACTGCATGGAATGTCTTTAAAAGAGCTGGTAAAAATGTGATGGCTGTTGATTCCATTGACCCGATGACAAGGTGTCTTTCAACAGTCTGCCCAGTCCGTACAGCGTCTTCTGCCTTTTCTACCAACCTGAGGATTTTTTCTGCATATGCAAGCAAGACAAGCCCTTTTTTAGTTGGTACAGCACCAGTCCTACGACGGCTCAACAAAGCGCAACCGAGTGCCTTTTCCAATTGTGCAATCCTTGCGGAAAGGTTGGATTGGGCATAATCCAGCTTCTTTGACGCATTCAAGAAGCCGCCTTCCCTGCATACCGCACAGAAATACCTCAAGGTCTGTAAATCCATATTGATTTCCGCCACTTTCTGATATACACTTTATTATATAT
>JAHAYL010000012.1 GCA_018384065.1 Oxalobacter sp. | reverse complement strand
GCCGGATTCTCCTACCGCTTCGGTACAGGTTCCAACAACAAGACCTCACCAAGCAGCTACAGCGAAATGAAACGTCAGGTCTCAACCCTCTCTGAAGAGAACAGGAGCCTGTCTGCTGAACTCTCCAGCACTTCTGACCGTCTGGCATCTGCTGACAGGGAAATCGCTTCCCTGAAGGATGAGATTGCCCAGATTAAGAAGATGCTGAAGGGAATGAAGAAGAAATAAGCAGTCTGTCGACTTGTCCTGAGAAGATAATCCGGAGGTCTCATTAAAAGGCTTCCGGATTCTTTTTTGACAGACGTTATCAGCCGAGGCTGAATTCGCGGATGGCTGTTGCCTGGTGCGGATACAGGGCAAGCAGCTCAGACTGCTTTGCCAGTTCGAAGTCGGTGAATGCAAATCCTGGGGCGACAGTGCAGCCGACAAAGGAAAAATCTGATCCGGTACAAGGCGTTGCGCCAAACCAGACACCGGCGGGCACGGTGAACTGTACGGACTGCCCAGCCAGGATATCCTGTCCCAAGATGACCTCTTCATACCTGCCGTCTGGATGCAGCATGGCAAGCCGCATAGGACCGCCCAGGTAGAAATGCCACATTTCATCCTGGCGGATGCGGTGGAGATGGGAATAATCACCTTCTTCCAGCAGGAACAGGATACCGGTTGACCAGTTATGTTCTCCCCAGCCATCGGGCAGGGCTGATGCGGGAATGGTGCCCGCACTGCGGTAAGTCTCAACATAGAACCCGCCTTCGGGATGGGACTGCATGGCGAAATGCGTGATGATGTCCTGCGGTTCCATGGGAATTCCTTTGGTCCTGTTGGATGGTCAGAAAGGCCTGATCCATTCCGCCCGCAGGTTGGCACGTTCAGGGGTTTCAATCGCGATATCGATCTCTTTCAGCAGCCGTGCCTTGTCCTTGCCAAGTGTACCCCGCAGGACAAGCTGGTTTGACGCATGGTCGCTCCTGAAAATCGTGGATTTCAGTTCAAGGGCACCGACGAACTGGCGGAGTTCGATGAAGCGTTCATGCTGGTCCATCCGCACGAATTCCCCGTTGTAGCCAGCCTGGAAACGGGCTTCGCCATGGGGCAGGTTCAGGACCAGGGCGGCAAGGAATTCCGGCTGGGTCTTGTTGGCGAGTTCTGCGGAATGGAGCGCATGCTGTTCACTGAACTTGAGTCCGCCGACACCGTTGATGATCATCACAGACCGCTTGATGCCTGCATCAGCCAACCGGTTCAGCGCATCCACGGTGGATTGATGGGTTTCTCCCTTGTTGATGCTCTTGAGCACAAAATCATCCCCGGATTCTGCACCGACATAGACCTGCTTCAGCCCGGCATCAAACAGGGCTTTCAGTTCCTCATCGGTTTTCCGGGTCACGTTGCGGGGTGAACAGTAAGACGAGACCCTGGTGACGCTTGGCAGGTATTCCCGGATCATGTTCAGGATGTTCAGGAGCCTCCGCGCAGGCAATGCCACCACATCACCGTCAGCCAGGAAAACCCGCTGGATGCCCAGGTAGTTCTGGCTGAACCATTCGATTTCCCGTTTCACATCTTCTTCAGGCTTGACCGAGAATTTCTTCTGGGGCTGTGTGTACATATCGCAATAGGTGCACTTGTTCCAGCTGCAGCCGTTGGTCACCTGCAGGATCAGGGAACGGGCTTCACTTGGCGGGCGGAAAACCGGGTCGATGTACTGAACGGGAATATAACGCATAGTCAATCCAGGGTATTCAATATCGCTTGGCATTATACCCTGCCATATCCGATGGTGAGGGAAGGTGGGCAGGAAAGCCAGTCATGGGGAAACCGCCCCAAGGAAGTACAGTTTTTTTCCTTGGGGCAAAGCCAGTCGGTGTAATCCTGTCAGTTGAGCTGCTGCAGCGATGCGCGGGAAAGTTCCCTGACCTCGGCAAACTGCTCGTACAGGATTGGCAGGTTCGCCACGATGGCTTTCATCATTTCCTCGCGTTTTTCCGCATAGATCGGTTCCATCTGCCCATTGGCTTCCCAATGGAGCTGCAGGATCGGGGACAGCAGGCCGTCTTCCGACATCTGGGAAGCATAGATGGTCGGATGCCATTCCTCTCGGCGCAGGGAAGTTCCCAGCAGGAAGCCGTATGCCCAGCCCCATGCGTTCACTTTCAGCTGGTTGTCGGAACACAGGATAGGGTAATAATCCTCTTTCTGTTTCAGCTTCGATTCGACATGTTCCCAGTGTTTGGTGATGGCATTCATGATCTGGTCAGCTTCTTCCTGGGTCTTGAAAGTCACTTCATTGTTGCCGAAGATGACAGGCAGGTATTCGCCAGGCGGGACAACGGAAGGGCTGACAATCAGCGCGCAGATGAAACCATCGAAGATTTCGATGTCCATCTGGGTGTTTGCCAGCAGGAAGTTGTCCAGTGCATCAAAATCAGCGTTGGAAATGGCTTCAGCAGGTGTTTCTTCTGGACCGTTCAGGAAAGCGTCCAATGCATTCTGTTCAGGCGTTTTGGTGTCGGACATAGTTCAGTCTCACTTGGTTGGTTTGTCGGATATCAGGTGTTCTTTCCAGCGTTTTATCTTCCCCTGAAGATGGCACATTCATGGAAGGCTTCCAGCGTAATCGGGGTATTGGTGCTCCGGCACAGGCGGCTGGTCAGCTTCAGCAGTTCCTTGATGTCCCTGCCGCTGGAATTCGGGAAGTCCCGGACAAGCTTGTAAACCAGGTCGTCGGAAAGGTCGACGTTGAACTGGTCTGCCAGGGAGTGCCACAGGCGGATGGCGGCGTCACGGGACGGGGTTTCATAGCGGATGACCGCGATGCAGCGTGAGACAATCGCATCATCCACATCGTCTTCACGGTTCGTGGTCAGGAACAGCAGGCCGCTGAAATATTCCAGCGTCCGCAGGAATTCCGCCACGATTGCATTGTGTTCCAGGTTGTTGTCGCGTTTGCGGATATACAGGTCCGCTTCGTCGAGCAGCAGGATGGAATCCCAGCGGGAGGCGCGTTTGAGGATGTCCGCAAGCGCCGCCTCAACAGTCTGTGCAGTCGTGCCCAGCTGACCGGAATGCACACGGTAGAGCGGTTTGCCGACCACTTCGGAATACACCTCGGCGGTCAGGGTCTTGCCAAGACCCGGTGCGCCCATGCAGAGGATGGTCGTGCCGCCTGACTTGCCTTCGATGATGTCATCCATCAGCACATCCATATGGGAAGTGAGGATGTCAATCAGGCGGCGGTGTTCCGCCGGGAGGATCAGTTTGCTCTGGATTTCAGGGCGGTACACATATTCCTGCAGGTTCTGGACATGGACCCAGCAGTTTTCATGCAGGTCGAGGTGGAACATATGCAGGTAGCAGTGGATAGGGATCAGGCCTTCCGTGCCCGCAACGCAGGCAGCGTTGTTGGTGGAATGGGTCTCGATCCGGCGTTCGATTTCTTCCTCATCGTTCACGCATTTGAACATGCCGCCTGGCGGCAGTCTGAAAAACTCCTGGGTGGTGAAGACAGAACTGTCACCCCGTTTGATGAGGAAGGCGGAGTTGGTTGCCTTGAACTGCTTGCCGTATTGGGACTGGAACCGCTTGAACAGGATGACCTGTTTTTCATAGTCTTCCTTGAATTCAGCGCATTCTTTGTAGAAACCCTTGCGTGCCATCATTTCAGGGATGGACAGCTTGCCCATCTCCCGTTCATAGAAGATGATGGCGTTCGTCATACCGGTACGCCACTGGTTGGCCTGTGCTTTGCCGATTGGTGCTGCGGCTGCCTGGGTATTCGCCAGCAGCTGGACGCTGACATAAGGCAGGCCGCCTGGGACACCTTCCTGACGGTGGCGGAAAGTGATGCTTTCAACCAGCCATGGCAGCATCACACCATCACGGTTCCTGCGGTAAACCCAGCCATCGATGGCGCCGTCTGCGAAATAGGCTTCCAGACGCGGAATCAGCGATTCCAGGTCGGCGGCAGGGAAACGCCATTTGTCGAAATGGATCCGCCGGGCGGCAATGATCTGAAACTGAAGGGCACGGTCTTTTGATTCGATGGCAACCTGTTCAAGGATGTCCAGTTCTTCCGGGGTGAACAGGCTGTCAGGAACCAGGATGCGGCCGTTCGTGAAAGAATAGATGGACAGACGTTCTGCCAGGCTCGATCCCGCATCGATACGGGCAAGCAGGGCGTTGATCATAGCCATGGAAAGGTCGAATTCCATTTCGGTTCCTTAAAATACTGCAGAATATAGGGTTGTTTTCCAAGGATTGCCCAGACTGCTGGCAGTCAGGGCAAAAGATTATCCATATTAACATGGTTTCCCTGGATTGCTTCTTTGAAAACCATCCAAGGGAAACCAAAAGGCAGGGAAGCAGGCGGGTATCAGGCTTTTGCCAGTTCGCGCTTGACACGGGCGGCAGAAGCGTCAAGTGCCCTGCCAAGGCTTGCCATCGCTTCTTCACGGGTCATGGCAGACTTGAAGCCCAGCATCCTTTCCGATTTCTCAGTGGAAAGCGGCCAGTCATCAGTCAGGAACACACTGCCTGTCCACTGTTCAGGCGGGATGGCATTGACCTTGGCGGCAGGTGCATAGCGGTCCACGATAATCTGGGCAACATCTTCCCAGGTCAGGTAAACCGTGACGGCATTGAACAGTTCGCCTTTGACGCCGCTGTCCATGATGGCAAGTGCCTGGGTGACATAATCGTCCAGCTGGATGAAGCTGCCGCCACTGCCTGCCGGGATGGTGATTTCCCCTTTGACCATCGCATCCTTGATCATTGCCCGCAGGTTGCGTCCGCCGATGACATCACCGAATGCATACCAGACCATCATCGAGTTGACCTGGAGCCCCTGTTCCCGTGCATAGATACGGCTCAGTTCTTCTGTCGTCAGTTTCGCCAGCGCATAGGCAGGTCCACGGGACAGCGATACCTGGTGTGCCTGGTCTTCGACCACCGGTTTGGACAACGGTTTGCCGTAGGATACGCAGGTGGTGGTGTTGACGACATGCTTTACGTTGAATTCAACAGCGGCATCCAGCAGGTTCAGGTAACCCTTGATATCGATGTCCATCAGTTCAGCGAAGGTGGCAGAGAAGCTCCATGCCAGATGGATGATGGCATCCACGCCTTTGACAGCGGAGCGGACCAGTTCCCGGTCGTTGAGGTTGCCACAGAAAGTCTCGACAGCGGTGTTTTCAAATTGCTTGAGACCTTCCTTGTCCAGGTCGATGGTGCGGACAGCATGTCCCAGTTCAGACAGTTTTCGGATGATGTGCGGTCCCATGTTGCCACAGCCGCCGGTGACGAGAATCTTCATGTTTTTCCTGATACAGTTGAGATGAGAAAAAGCCGCATACTTGACAGTAGCGAAGGATGGCAACCATTGTAAAGGAATAGCAGGGAATTTTCTGGATATTTTTCTTCCCAAATCCGATAAAATGGTATCTTATGGCAGAATGTCTGGCCTATATCTTTATTGGTGGCTGTTTTTGAGGTTATAAGTTGTCAGTGCGCATGAAAAATATCCGTAATTTTTCCATCATCGCCCATATCGACCACGGCAAATCGACGTTGGCTGACAGGATCATCCAGATGTGTGGTGGCCTGTCGGAACGTGAGATGGAAGCCCAGGTGCTCGATTCGATGGACCTGGAGAAAGAACGGGGCATCACCATCAAGGCGCAGACAGCAACCCTGAACTACAAGGCAAGGGATGGCCAGACCTATCTGCTGAACCTGATTGATACGCCAGGGCATGTTGACTTCAGTTATGAAGTCAGCCGTTCACTGTCTGCCTGCGAGGGGGCTTTGCTGGTTGTGGATGCCTCCCAGGGTGTCGAGGCGCAGACCGTGGCGAACTGCTATACGGCACTTGACCTGAATGTCGAGGTGCTGCCGGTCCTGAACAAGATTGACCTGCCTTCTGCCGACCCGGACAATGCCCGTGAAGAGATTGAGGATGTCATCGGCATTGAGGCTGCCGATGCCGTGCTGTGTTCCGCCAAGACAGGTATGGGCGTTGAAGACATCCTGGAGATGGTGGTTGAGAAAGTGCCGGCTCCCGAGGGTGACCCGGCGGCACCATTGCAGGGGTTGATCATCGATTCCTGGTTCGACAATTATGTCGGCGTGGTCATGCTGGTCCGCATCAAGAACGGTGTCGTGAAGCAGAAAGACAGGATCCGCCTGATGGCGACCGGTGCGGAATACCTGGTGGAAGACTGTGGCATCTTTTCGCCCCGTTCAAAGTCATTGCCGGAACTGTCTGCCGGTCAGGTCGGATTCATCATTGCGGGCATCAAGGAGCTGAAGTCCGCCCGTGTCGGGGATACGGTGACATTGGCAGCCAAGCCTGCCAGTGAACCGCTGCCGGGGTTCCGTGAAGTCCAGTCCCAGGTGTTTGCCGGACTGTTTCCGGTCGAGGCGAACCAGTATGATGCGTTGCGGGATTCCCTGGAAAAACTGAAACTGAATGATGCAGCCCTGCAGTACGAGCCTGAGGTGTCCCAGGCGTTGGGCTTCGGTTTCCGTTGCGGGTTCCTTGGGCTGCTGCATATGGAGATTGTGCAGGAACGCCTGGAACGCGAATTCGGCATGGACCTCATCACAACAGCGCCGACAGTTGTCTATGAGGTTGAGCTGCGCAATGGTGAAGTGCTGAGGGTGGATAACCCGTCCAAGATGCCGGACCCTTCAAAGATTGCGGAAATCCGTGAACCGATTGTCACGGTGAACCTGTACCTGCCACAGGAATATGTCGGTCCTGTGATGACCCTGTGCAACCAGAAACGCGGTGTACAGGTGGATATGCATTACCATGGGCGCCAGGTCAGGCTGACCTATGACCTGCCGATGGCGGAAATCGTGCTCGACTTCTTCGACCGCATGAAGTCCATTTCACGGGGTTACGCCTCGATGGAATATGAGTTCAAGGAATACCGCCCGTCCGATGTGGTCAAGGTGGATATGCTGATCAATGGCGACAGGGTGGATGCGCTGGCAATCATCGTGCACCGTGCGAATGCACAGATGCGTGGACGGGCACTGGCGGCAAAGATGCGCCAGCTGATCCCACGGCAGATGTTTGATGTGGCTATCCAGGCGGCGATTGGTTCTACGATTATTTCAAGAGAGAATGTGAAGGCGCTCCGCAAGAACGTGCTGGCGAAGTGTTATGGCGGTGATATCACCCGTAAGCGTAAACTGCTGGAAAAACAGAAAGCAGGGAAGAAACGGATGAAACAGGTGGGTTCTGTCGAAGTGCCGCAGGAGGCTTTCCTGGCGATTTTACAGGTGGATGATAAGTAACCATGCAGTTTATTTTTTCAAATTTCTCACTGATCCTTTTGATCCTGCTTATAGCTTCTGGTGCTATCTGGTGCTATGACCGGTTTATCCTGGCGAAGCGGCGCCGCGCTGAGGCGGATGCGACCCTGAAGGCGTTCGACCTGCGCGTGGAGAAAGTCAAGGCAGAAGGTGTCCAGCTGGATGTTTCTGAACGTGACGAGATTGAGAAAAAAATCCTCCAGCGACCGAAATGGGTTGAATATACCGGTTCGTATTTCCCGGTCATTGCTGCGGTCTTCTTTGTCCGGGCGTTCATCTGGGAACCGTTCCGCATCCCGTCCAGTTCGATGGTGCCGACATTGAAAATCGGTGACTTCATCCTGGTCAATAAATACACCTATGGCCTGCGGTATCCGGTCGGCAATGGCAAGTTCGTCACCTTCTCACAACCGGAACGCGGAGATGTGGTCGTCTTCAAGTTCCCGAAGAACCCGTCCATCGACTACATCAAACGCGTGATTGGTGTCGGGGGCGATGTCGTTGAATACCGGGGCAAGCGCCTGACCGTGAATGGGGTTGAATCGGAATACCAGCCGGAAGGCAGGGTGTTGGATGATGAGACCATGAGCTATTTCCACCAGTACCGTGAAAAACAGGGGGCGGCTGACCGCGAGCACCTGATCTGGGTGCATGAACGGGCACCGGCGTGGGTGGCGAATCCCGACAATTTTGAAGGGCGCAAGAACTGCATCTATACGGCGGAAGGCTTCACCTGCAAGGTGCCGAAAGGGCAGTACTTCATGATGGGGGACAACCGCGACAACAGCCTGGACAGCCGTTTCTGGGGATTTGTGAAAGATGATTACATTGTCGGCAAGGCCTTTTTCATCTGGCTGAACCCAAGCCATATCACGCATTTTGGCAGCATCGAGTAAGGTGGGTGGTACGATGGACGGTGACCTGAAAGTATTGGAAGGACGGATCGGTTATCCGTTCAGGGACAGGCAGCTGCTGCAGATGGCGCTGACCCACCGCAGTTTCAGCGCCCAGCACAACGAACGCCTTGAATTCATCGGGGATTCCCTGCTGAACTGCGCGATGGCATTGGAGCTTTACCGACGTTTCCCTGAAATCAATGAAGGCGTGATGTCCCGTGTGCGTGCAAGCCTTGTCTGCCAGGATGCCCTGCATGAGGTTGCCCTCCGGTTGGGGTTCCCGGACTATCTCCGGATGGGGGAAGGTGAAATCAAGAGTGGCGGTCCCCACCGTCCATCCATCCTGGCGGATTCTGTCGAGGCGGTCATCGGGGCGATTTTCATGGATGCCGATGATTTCCAGGTCATCCAGCAGGTGATCGGCAGGCTGTTTTCGGACACGTTGGCGCATGTCAATCCTGACAAGGATGGCAAGGATGCAAAGACCCAGCTGCAGGAATACCTTCAGGGCAGGCATATGGCTTTGCCGGAATATACTGTTGTTGCAGTCCGGGGGGCTGCCCACCAGCAGGAATTCGATGTGGACTGCCATATCAGGAAATTCGACCTCCACACATCAGGTACCGCCTCCAGCCGCCGTGCAGCGGAACAGGAGGCTGCCGGCAAGGCATTGGCACATCTGGAAGCATCAGAAACAGGCCAGCATAAGGTGGGTGGCAGCAGGAAAGGGCATACAGGTCCCAAGGGGAAAAAGAAAAACGGTTGATGGTTGATACACGGAGGAGAAGATGACAGAAGAAAGCAAGGTTCCTTTCCGCTGTGGCTATGTGGCCATTGTCGGACGCCCGAATGTCGGAAAATCCACAATCATGAATGAACTGATCGGGGCGAAGATCAGCATCACTTCCCGTAAGGCCCAGACGACACGTCACCGTATCCTTGGCATCCAGACAGATGACGAATCGCAGTTCATCTATATCGATACACCAGGTTTCCAGACCCGTTACAGCAACCCGCTGAACCGCAACCTGAACAGGACCGTCAAGGATACCCTGGCATCGGCGGATGTCATCCTGTTCATTGTGGACCAGGATATCTTCAGTCCTGCTGACAAGCAGGTGCTGGACCTGATTCCAAAGGATGTGCCGACCATCCTGGTCATCAACAAGACCGACAAGGTCAAGGAGAAAGGCGAGTTGATGCCGTTCGCCCAGAAAATGCTGGAGGAACGCGAATTCGCCGCCATTGTGCCGGTTTCCGCCCGCCAGCGCTTCCAGTTGGACCATCTTGAGAAAGAAATCCGCAGGCTCCTGCCCGAGAATCCACCAATTTTCTCACCGGATGATGTCACTGACCGGAGTGAACGTTTCATGGCATCTGAAATCGTCCGGGAAAAGATTTTCCGCTATACCGGTGACGAGCTGCCTTATACCAGCACCGTGGTGATTGAACAGTTTGAACGCAAGGAAAAGCTTGCCCGGGTGTTTGCCGCTGTGCTTGTTGAACGGGATGCCCAGAAAGCGATGATGATCGGTCACAAGGGCGAGAAACTGAAACAGATTTCGACAGAAGCCCGTCAGGATATGGAAAAACTGTTCGGTGTGCCCGTCTATCTGGAAATCTGGGTCAAGGTCAAATCGGGCTGGGCAGACAATGAGGCAGGACTCCGTGCCTATGGCTATGACTGACCGTCTGGAAGAAGGGGACACGGCGCAGCCGATGGCAGGAACAGCAGGGGAAAGCCCTTCCCGGAAACAGGCGCCCGCATCCAGCCGTGCCTCCGCATTCCGCATTTACCATCAGCCAGGTTTTGTGCTGCATAGCCGCCCTTACAGCGAAAGCAGCCTGGTCATGGAAGTCTTCACTCGAGACCATGGCAGGGTTGTGATGCTGGCGAAAGGCGTCCGCCGTCCCGGATCGCAGCTTAGGAGCGTGCTCCAGACATTCCAACCGCTTGAAGTCAGCTGGACAGGCAAATCTGAGATGAAGACCCTGACTGCTGCAGAATGGGTGGGGGGCATGCAGCCATTGGAGAATGATGCGCTGCTTTACGGCTTTTACCTCAATGAGCTGCTGATGAAACTGCTGGCGCGGGAAGACCCGCATCAGGGGCTTTATGATGCATACGTCACCGCATTGACCCGCCTGTCAGGGATGGATGCAGCCCAGTCCGCCTTGCGGATGTTTGAACTGGCATTGCTGAAAGAGACTGGCGTTGCTTCTGACCTTTCCATGGATGTCCAGAACCAGGCGCCGGTGCAACCGGACAGGATGTATGTGGTTGATCCGGAAAGTGGGCCGAGGCCAGCCGGGGAAATGGATGAGGCTCCGCAGGTTTCCGGCAGGACGCTGCTGGATATGGTGCAAGGGGACTATACCCATGCGGTGACCCAGCAGCAGAGCAAACTGCTGATGCGTTACCTGCTTGCCCATCATCTCAACGGTGTCCCGTTGCAGACGCGTAAAATCCTGATGGACCTGCGGGCGCTGTAAGCGGCAGGGGTTTGGACAACAACCGATATTTAGGACAATGACAATGAGTTTTCTGGAACCTGCGGGGCAGGTGGTTGAACTGGGGGTCAATATCGACCATATCGCGACACTGCGCAATGCACGGGGCACGACCTATCCAGACCCCATCAAGGCGGCATTGATGGCGGAAGAAGCCGGTGCGGATGCGATTACCCTTCATCTGCGGGAAGACCGCCGCCATATGAAAGATGCTGATGTCCGTGCCATCCGCCCGTTGCTGCTGACCCGCATGAACCTGGAATCTGCGGTCACCCCTGAAATGATTGATTTCGCCTGTGAGGTCAAACCGCAGGATGTCTGCCTGGTGCCGGAACGCCGTGAAGAACTGACCACGGAAGGCGGACTGGATGTCATCCGTTATTTCGATGCCGTGAAAACGGCTGTCGGCAGGCTTCAGGATGCTGGCATCCGTGTCAGCCTGTTCATCGATCCGGAGAAAGACCAGATAGCTGCTGCCCGTGAAGCAGGGGCACCGGTGATTGAACTGCATACCGGACGTTATGCCAATGCGGTGGATGAAACTGTGACCGCCATGGAACTGCAGCGTATTGTCGAAGGCGTTGCCGAAGGCACGAAGCAAGGGCTGAAAGTCAATGCCGGTCATGGCCTGCATTATGGGAATGTCGTGCCCATTGCCCGGATTGACGGCATCGCTGAACTGAACATCGGCCATGCGATTGTGGCGCAGGCCGTCTTCACCGGCTGGCAGAACGCCATCCGTGAGATGAAAGCCCTGATTGTGGGCGCTCGCCGTCCGGCAGGCCAGCAGTGAACAGGCAGGGACAGCAGGGGAAACAGTCATGATTTACGGAATCGGAACAGATATGGTCTCCATTTCCCGCCTGCAGAAAGCGCTGGACAGATGGGGAGACCGCTTTGCGGAACGCATATTGGGACCGGATGAAATGGTGCGGTTCAAAGACCGCCGCCAGCGGGTTCCCCTGCGGGGACTGCGGTATCTGGCAACCCGCTATGCCGCCAAGGAAGCGTTTTCCAAGGCGGTTGGGCTGGGCATGCGTGGACCGATGACCTGGCTGTCGGTACAGTTCCTCAATGCCAGGAGTGGCAAACCGGAACCTTTCTGCCGGAAAGCCATGAAAGGCTATATGGAAGAACATGGACTGAAAGCGCAGGTGTCCATGACCGACGAATCGGATTTTGCGATGGCATTTGTCGTCATAGAAAAGGTTGACCAGCCGTCCATAACACAGCATGATGGCAATATGGGCGACCAATGAAAGGACAGGGCGGTAAGCCCGGAAGTTTTTCTGATTGACAGGAGAAAGCAATGGCAACGGGTAAAGGCATGTTGTTGGGTGGCGGCAAGCGGGACACCTATGGACCGGTGATGCTGGATGTGATTGGCCTGCGGTTGCAGGATGAGGATTTCCGGCGCATCCGTCATCCATTGACAGGCGGTGTCATCCTCTTTGCGCGCAATTACCAGAGCCGGGATCAGTTGATGGCGCTGACAGCGGAAATCAAGCGTGAGCGTCCTGACCTGCTGATTGCCGTTGACCATGAAGGAGGGCGTGTCCAGCGTTTCCGCTACGATGGCTTCACCCGCCTGCCGGCGATGCGGATACTGGGCGAAATGTATGAGAAAGACCCGAAATCCGCCGTCCGTGCCGCTGTGGCAGTCGGCTATGTCCTTGCGGCTGAACTGCGTGCCAGCGGTGTTGACCTCTCTTTCACCCCTGTGCTTGACCTGGATTACGGTGTGTCCGCCGTCATCGGCAACCGTTCATTCAGCCGGGATCCCAATGTCGTGACAGTGCTCGCCCAGAACCTGCATTATGGCCTGTCCATGGCGGGCATGGCGAACTGCGGCAAACACTTCCCTGGACATGGTTATGCAACCGGCGACTCCCATACCGAGATTCCGGTCGATGACCGGGAACTGGATGTCATCCTGGCGGAAGACGCCTCGCCATACCGCGCATTGGACCTGACCCTTGCAGGCGTGATGCCAGCCCATGTGATTTATCCAAAAGTCGACAGCCTGCCTGCCGGCTTTTCCAAGAAATGGATATCCATCCTGCGCAATGACCTTGGTTTTGATGGCGTCGTTTTCAGTGATGACCTGAGCATGGAAGGCGCAAGTGTGGCAGGTGGCATCATAGACCGTGCCAATGCCGCTTTTAATGCAGGCTGCGACATGGTGCTCGTCTGCAATGCGCCAGCCGCTGCGGATGAACTGCTGGGAGGGCTTCCGCTGCGTTCCGATGATGAGATGCGCGCATTGCGGCGCCGTATGGACAGCCTGGTGCCGAAACAGCCGGCAAAAGACTGGGATACCCTGCAGGCAGAACCCCGTTACCAACGTGCCAAGGCATTGGTTGAATCCATCACCCCGACACGGTAAGGACCATGGCAGAAACATCAGAAGCGGTTCCATCCGATGGAGCCGCTGCGGCTGATGTGCCTGACACAGAACGGCAGGCACTGCTGGAAACCGTGCGCCAGCTGCCGCACCTGCCGGGTGTTTACCGTTTCTTCGACAGGCAGGACCGGCTGCTTTATGTGGGCAAGGCGCGTGACCTGGTCCGCCGGGTGTCATCCTACTTCCTGAAAACAGCATCATCCCCCCGCATCGCCCTGATGGTCAGCCGTATCGCCCGGCTTGAGACCACTGTGACACGGTCGGAGATGGAGGCCCTGCTGCTGGAAAGCAACCTCATCAAGACACAGCATCCCCGGTACAACATCATCTTCAGGGATGACAAGACATACCCCTACTTGAAAATCACCGGGGAAGACATTCCCCGCATCGTCTATTACCGGGGGGCGGTGGACCGCAGCAACCAGTATTTCGGTCCTTTCCCCAACGCCTATGCCGTCCGTGAGACCATCCAGATCCTGCAGAAAGCCTTCCGCCTGCGGACCTGTGAGAACAGCGTCTTCAACAACCGCGCCCGTTCATGCCTGCTCTGCCAGATAGACCGGTGCAGCGGTCCCTGTGTCGGAGCCATCAGCAGAGAAGCCTATCAGCAGGATGTCGATGATGCCGTGCGCTTCCTGCGCGGGGAACACAGTGCCGTCCTGGATGGATTGCAAGCAAAAATGATGGCACATGCCGAACAGCTTGAGTTTGAGGCGGCGGCATCCGTCCGCAACCGCATCATGGCGCTTTCCAAAGTGCTGGAACAGCAGAGCATGGAAGCCGGCAACCAGACAGATGTCGATATCATTGCCGTCGTCATGAAAGCAGGGCAGGCATGTGTCAATCTTGCCATGGTCCGAGGGGGCAGGCATCTGGGCGACAGGGCGGTATTCCCCGGCAATCTGTCTGCTGTATTTGATGGCCACGAAGCAGGGAACACTTTGGACAGCAGCCACCAGGCCGTTGATGACTGGCAGGAAGAATCCCAAGAAATCCAGGTCCTGAAAGCCTTCCTTTCACAGCACTATATGGGCGGCAGCATCCCATCCGTCATCGTCTGCAATGTCCTGTTTGATGACCCCGCATTGGTCGAAGCCCTTTCCGCCGAGGCAGGGCATCGGGTGCATTTCGTGTTCCAGCCCCAGGGACAGCGCCGGATCTGGCTGGAACTCGCTGAGAAGAATGCCGACATCGCATTGGAACGGATGCTCCAGCGCCATGATACCCAGCAGGTCCGCCTGAAAGAATTGGTGGCGATGATGAAGCCTGATATCGAAGACATGGATGCCCTGCGGATCGAGGCATTTGACATCAGCCATACCCAGGGCGAAGCGACCCAGGCCTCCTGCGTTGTCTTCCATCATGGTGCCATGCAGCATAGCGAATACCGGCGTTACAACATCACAGGCGTTGCGCCGGGAGACGATTACGGGGCGATGAAACAGGTGCTGACACGCCGTTATGAGAAACTGGTCGGCCAGGAAGACCTGATGCCGGACATCGTGCTGGTCGATGGCGGTCCCGGACAGGTTGCCATGGCGGTGGAAGTGTTCTCAAGCCTAGGGCATGACTTGGGCAGGATAGTCGGTGTCGCCAAAGGTGAAGGGCGCAAAGTCGGGCTTGAGACCCTTGTCTATGCCGACGGACGAGAACCGCAGGAACTGGGCAAAGATTCCGGCGTCCTGATGCTGATTGCCCAGATCCGTGATGAGGCGCACCGTTTCGCCATCACCGGCATGCGGGCGAAACGTGACAAGAAACGGCGGACATCCAGGCTGGAGGAAATCGAAGGCATCGGCCCCAAGAGGCGGCAGAAACTGCTGGCACGTTTCGGCAGCGTCCGTGGCATTGCCGATGCCTCAGTCGAAGACCTTGCCACGGTGGAAGGCATCTCCATCGGGCTTGCCCAGCAGATATACCGTCAACTGCATTGAAAATTGAGCTGCAAGGCAGGAATAATCTGCCTAATTTCCAGCAGGTGCATTAAAATAACGCCAAACAGCAGACATAGAGCCAATAGAGTATGCAAGCAATGAGTGAGAGCCGTAAACATCGGTCGATACCATTCAATCTACCTATCTTCCTGACATGGATGCGGGTTGCCCTGATTCCATTGATGGTTGTGATGTTCTATCTGCCTGATGCATGGCTGCCGCTGGAACGGCGTTCCTATTTCGCCGGGTGGATTTTCATCGCGGCAGCAGTCACAGACGGGATTGATGGATGGTTGGCACGCAAATGGAACCAGACCACGGCATTCGGGGCATTCCTCGATCCGGTGGCTGACAAGCTCATTGTGTCCGGCGCCTTGATTGTGCTTGTCCAGTTCGACCGTGTTGATGCCATCATCGCCTTCATCATCATCGGCAGGGAAATCACCATTTCCGCCCTGCGGGAATGGATGGCGAAGCTTGGGGCTGCCAAATCCGTGGCGGTCAACTCATTGGGCAAGGTCAAGACCATCGCCCAGATGATTGCAATCCCGATGCTGCTTTACTACCATCCATGGCTGGGTCTGGACCTGGTCACAATCGGCACCTGGCTCATCTGGCTGGCGGCTGCCATGACCATCGTTTCCATGCTGTCTTACCTCTATAGCGCATGGCAGATGATGCGTGCGAAATAATTGTGTAAAAAGCTTGACACAACCATCAGTCGGTATATAATCCACTTCTCTAGCGCGGGAGTAGCTCAGTTGGTAGAGCGCAACCTTGCCAAGGTTGAGGTCGAGGGTTCGAGACCCTTTTCCCGCTCCATCATTCCATGCCATCCGGTTTTTCAGGCATCCTGTGGCAGGATAGCAAAGTGGTTATGCAGCGGCCTGCAAAGCCGTAGACATCGGTTCGATTCCGTTTCCTGCCTCCATTCCCCTTTCAAACGTAGAGCCGCCATCATTGGATGCGTAATTCTACCGATTTACCTAAAGCCTTGAAGGCTGCACAGACCGTATCAATCTTGGTGTTATGCCTTAAATCAAGAATCCTTGTTACGTCCTGAGAACGGATTCCCATCATTCTGGACAGATCGACTGGACGCACCTTCTGGGCAATCATCTCATTCAACAGCATCACCTTTGCCGAAACGCTGACCGGCAATTCAATCAAGACATCGCCTGCTTGGGGAAGTGATGGCATAGGGACCGTTTTCCTGTCATCGAAATAGTCTTCCAGGACAAACAATAGCACATCCTTTGCCATTGCCTCGGCTTCCTGCATGGATTCACCTTGGGTGAATGCTTCAGGAATATCCCGGAAGGTGACGACAAATCCACCGGCTTCCTTGTCTTCTGTAAAAGTTGCTGGGTATTTCATATCCTGATTTCCATTGGCAGTTTCTTCAGATACCTTATGAATCCACTTTGTTTCATAAGCGTTTTTAACGGTTCATGGTGAGTGGACTATAAGCAAAAATGCTTATAAATGCAAGCAAAAATGCTTATAAAATGTTAGGGCAGGTTAAGAAACAGGAAAATTGCCTGAAACGAGGAACAGGAAATCTTGCTTAATATAAGAAGCAACTTTCGCTGTTTTTTGCTTAATATAATAAGCAATTTGTGCTGCCTGTATGATGCTGGACGTTGTGTCAAAGAGCGTTTCTGCCCAGAGTATCTGAATCTGGAAGACCAATTCGGTTCATGGTGACTACGTTGCAGAAAGTCTATAAACTGGGAAATCAAATTCCTTCCCTGTACGGATAACAAATTTGTGGTTAGCTACAATCTTGATGGTTTCCGATACATTATTAGCCAGCAACCCAAATCAGAAGTCCTGCTTATGATAAGGCCGAGTAAAAATCTGCGGCTGTTGAAATCGAGGGCAGAACATCTTTCGACAGAGGTGGACTGGAAAGCCTGTCTTGCCAAAACATGGGTTACGCCAGAAGGGCAGGTTCTTCCTGACCGTACCGTTCTTGAGCATTGCCAGATTGTGTATGCATTGGAGGCACTGCAACGTTGCCGCGGGATGTGATTGGGTTCTTTTCGCAGTGGAGACATATGGACGATATATCCATAGACTTCTACCTCCTCAATTCAAAAGGCCGTCTCCGGGCGGTTTTTCTTTGCGGGCGTTGTAACAACAAATTTATGGTTACATTAATTCTATTAAGTCCACTGTATGATATATCCTAATTCATGTATTTTTTGAAGATGGAAGGTGCAATGACTTCTAAATTTTCAGAAGACATTTTGATGGTTACATTGTAGCCATCCCCTAAAATAGGTGCATGTAAAATTGGAGTTCTCCCGGAATCAGGAGAACGGAATGAAGAAATCAAGATTCAGCGAGACACAGATACTGAACATACTCAAGGCGGTTGAGTCAGGCA
>JAHAYL010000062.1 GCA_018384065.1 Oxalobacter sp. | reverse complement strand
GGCGGCGTTGGCGGCATTCGGCGCGGCACCGTTCGTATTCCCCAAGAAGCGGGTGCACCTGCAATACACAACCACCTCGCCGAAACTGCATAAGGTTCTTGGGGTTGAAACACCGGTTTTTGACTGATCTGCCTTTTTACTGTAAAAAACCGTCAGTACCGGCTGGTCTCTGACGGTTTTTGATTTTGCATACCACTGATATGACAGATTCCAATCCCACGTCTCCGGATGCTTTGACAGAAAAAATCCTCGCCCTGCTGCCACAGACACAATGCACCCATTGTGGCTATGTCTCCTGCAGGTCTTATGCCGAAGCCATTGCCCATCAGGAAGCAGACATCAACCGCTGTGCAACAGGGGGACAGAAAGGCATCCACCGGCTTGCAACCCTACTGGATGTTGAAGAACCTTTACTCGACACCGCTTATGGCGAAGAATCTCCCCGTTCTTCTGCCACCATCGATGAATCTGCCTGCATCGGCTGCACCATCTGCATCAGGATGTGCCCAACCGATGCCATCATCGGTGCATCTGGTATGATGCACACCGTTGTCCAGGACTTCTGCACAGGATGCGGTCAATGTGTACCCCGCTGTCCGTTGGATGCCATCTCACTGCATCCAGTATCAGGCAGTCTGACAGGTTGGGATGCCTGGTCTGAAGCACAAGCGCAAAATGCCAGGCTCCGCTATGAGCGGAAACTCGCCAGGCTGAACAGCAACACTGACAAACCATTGCCATCCACCGACAACACGCTTCTGCCCATGCCTTCAGCTGCCAAAAAATCAGCCTTGGTCCGCAAAGCCATCGAACGTGCCCGAGCCAGATTGAAAGCCTTTGGCATCCCAACCAACAAGTGATTGGCTCTGCTGTCAGCAGATTTGTCCAAAACATGGCATGATGTCACCCATTGATGCGCCATATCAGCCTGTGAATGCCATGTCTCCAGAAAAAATCATCCAAATCTTTGAACGGTTGAAATCTGACCGTCCTTCCCCCCGCTCAGAACTGAAATTCAAGACCCCTTATGAACTGCTGGTTGCTGTCATCCTTTCCGCACAGGCAACTGACATTTCTGTCAACAAAGCGACAGAGAAACTGTATCCCGTTGCCAATACCCCTGAAAGCATCGTTGCTTTGGGCGTGGAAGCCTTGAAAGACTATGTGAAGACCATCAACCTGTACCCGACCAAAGCCAAGAATATCACCAGGATGTCTGAAATCCTGCTGGAAAAACATGCTGGGCAAGTGCCAGATAACCGGAAAGCCCTGGAAGCATTGCCGGGTGTTGGTAGGAAAACCGCCAATGTTGTCCTGAACACCGCATTCAACCAACCGACACTGGCTGTCGACACCCATATCTTCCGGGTATCAAACCGGACAGGCATTGCACCTGGGAAAAATGTGCTGGAAGTGGAAAAACGCCTATTGGAAACAGTGCCTGACGAATATTTGCTCAACGCACACCATTGGCTGCTGCTCCATGGACGTTATGTCTGCAAGGCAAAATCATTCAACTGCGCTGACTGCCTGCTGAATGACCTCTGTGAATTCCAAGACAAAACAGGCGGTGTCTAATCAACACACCGCCTGCAAAGCCTTTACTCTAATGAATCTCAGACTGCCCGTCGACGCGGCATGCCCTGACCACCCCGGGCACCCTTGCCACGAGATTGGATATCCCTGCCTTTCGGTCCCTTCTGACCTGTGCCCATATAGCCATAAGATGTCTGGAGAGGGTCCGGCTGACGGCTTCCATGAGTCTTCTGTGCTGAAGAACCCCTGCCCTTGCGGAATCCTGTAGGCTCTTGGGTGTATTCACCGGCTGGAGCTTTTTTGGGGAAACCAACCGCTTTCCTGCCTTTACGGACGCTAGCATCATCAGACGGTTTCTTGATTTCCATCCCACACAAGCGCAGCAGGCTACGGACATCATTGGCTTCAAGTTCTTCCCAACGCCCCCGTTTCAGGGTCTTTGGCAAAGTCAAAGCACCATAACGGGTGCGGATCAATCGGGAAACAGTCAGACCAACCGCCTCAAACATCCTGCGTACCTCACGGTTGCGCCCTTCACCGATGGTGACACGGTACCAGCGGTTGACGCCCTCACCACCACCATCTGCTATCTTGGTGAACTGTCCAAGACCATCCTCAAGCTCAATACCCGAAAGCAGTTTCTGGCGGGAACCTTCATCCAATTCACCCAACGTGCGGACAGCATATTCCCGGTCAATGTTGTAACGGGGATGCATCAGGCGATTTGCCAAGTCACCGGAATTGGTGAACAGCAGCAATCCCTCTGTATTGAAATCCAGCCGACCGACCGCCAGCCATTTACTGTTCCTCAGATTCGGCAGTCCATCAAAAACAGAAGGCCGTTTTTCTGGATCATCCCGACTGACAATCTCACCGGCAGGCTTGTGGTAAACCAGCACCTTGGGCAAGGATTTGGTGACTTTACGCTGAATCAAACGACCATTGAAACGAACCTGGTCAGTCGGCAGAATCCGCTGACCGATATGGGCAGGTTCCCCATTGACTGAAACCCGTCCAGCGATAATCAGCTCCTCCATATCACGTCGGGAACCCAATCCTGCCTCCGCCAAGACTTTATGCAGTTTTGGTGCATCGTCTTCAGCAGTCAATTCACGTCTGACCTTTTTCTGTTTCAGGGCTTCTTTCTCTGCCTGAACGCTGTTTTCCTGATCAAAGGAATCAGAAGTCACATAATTGAAGACATCGTCTGGGCTATCTGCAACGGCTGCTTTTTTCTTTCCCTGACGGGTTGCCTTGTCAGCTGGTTTACCTTTCCTGACACCAGTCTTAGCAGTTTTTCTGCCCGCATACCCCGTCTTCGGCTTATCAGTCATTGTTTCCAGTTTTTCAGAAACCTCATCTGATACCTGGGATTCCATTTCTTCGTTTGTATTCATCTCAGTTTTCATCAATCCGGCAATGCACGTTCCATCCATGCTGCCTTTTCTCATTTATTCTGCTTTCTGGCCAAGGTCGAGTTCCGGCTGCAACAAATCCGCTTCTCTCAGTTCTTCCAAAGGAGGCAATCCCTTCAACGACTGCAAGCCAAGGTCATCCAGGAACTGCGCAGTGGTTGCAAACAATGCTGGACGTCCAGGCGCCTCACGGTGTCCAATGACTTCTATCCACCCACGTTCTTCCAATGTCCTGATGGACTGGGTATTGACTGCCACGCCACGAATCTGCTCGATATCCCCTCGGGTCACTGGCTGGCTGTAGGCAATGACCGCCAGGATTTCCATCGTCGCCCTGCTGTAACGCAACGGCTTTTCCTGTCTCAGCCGGTCAAAATAAGGCTTCATCTCTGACCGGCTCTGGAACCGCCATCCATCTGGCAGACAGACCAATTCAAGCCCCCTGTCCGACCAGTCATACTGCAGGTCATAAAGCAGCTGACGGCAACGCTGTGCAGTCATGGATGAAGAGACTGCATCCTTTTTCTGCCTGACAAACAGGTCATCGGTATCGACAAACAATCTGACAAGATCATCCAAGGGCAATGGTTGCTGTGCGCATAACAGGACTGCTTCGAGGACCTTCTTCGCCTCATCAATCTTCATGCTTGGAAAAAATCAAGGAACTGGCTTCCATCAGAGACCGGGTAATATCAAATCCCGCCGCCGGGATGTGAACCCTCTCCATCAATCAGTCTTTCAGGCTGTTTTCTACCTTGTTATTATCCTGCCTGAGAACAATGGCAAGAATGTAAACATAACTGTGGATGTTGTCCAGCTAAAATTATCGGCTATATCAAAAAACGCATGGTGTATGTTGCTTTTTACCCTTTTTAAGAAATGATAGACTGTATAGACAGGTTTCACTTGGCTTGAAGCGTACCTCAGACACCAGCCAGGGAACCGTCTTGGCGACTGGACTGTTATATGGAAGAAAGAGACGTGATTGATTTATCCCAGTGCACACCATTAGGCACAGGCGCACACCGCAGCTGTTACCCTCATCCAGAAAACAGGCAGTTATGTATCAAGGTTCTTCACACCGTCACGAAAAGTGAGTTACGCAACATCAAACATGAATTGCGCTATTACAGGCATATTGACAGCTACCTGAAAGATTGGAGCTGTATCCCTAGATTCCATGGTACTGTCGAAACCAATATGGGCATCGGCTATGTCTTTGACCTGATCCTGGATTACGATGGTGCCCCCTCTGCCACACTGGGAGATATCATAGAAACCTGTGATTCTCCTGAACAGGCACAGAAAATCGTCGACCTGATTCTTCAATTGAAGAAATACATCCGTGACAACCACATCCTGACCATTACGATGAATCCACATAACGTCCTCTGTAAACGGGTTTCTGAATCTGAAATGGTTCCAGTCATCTGTGACAACCTGGGCAGAAGCTCTGTGATTCCATGGTCACATTGGTTCCAATCCATCGGGGACAGCTCCCAACAAAAACGCTGGGAAAGATTCATCAAGTTACCGCTCGTTGTTGAATTCCTCACAAAATATGGTATTGATGGGAAAGCGTTGATTGCTTGATTCTCCCTCCCGACTTAGACCAAACAACTATTGTTGCCTGTCTTGCACTCCGTAGACCTTTTCTCTTGTTACGCCTGAATACAGAGCATTCTGATAGAATCATAGATTATGGATAGTTTCGTCTGTCATCTGGTCGATTTACCTGAGAAATAGTCCGTGACAAACCCAGAATAAGACCGGCGTGCCTTATGAAAATAAAAGAAAAAATCAATAGCCTGCTATTTGTCAAAAACTACAGACGGATGTGGCCCTTTGTCAAACCGTACTGGTTCCGTGCACTAGTTGCTATGCTGCTCTGTTTCCCCGTCGGTTCGATGGATGCGGTTATCGCATGGAGTTTACGTCCTTATATGGATGTTGTTTTAGTCAAAGACACTGCATCGTCTTCACAAGCATGGTGGGTTCCGGCATTCATTGTTGGTTTTACAATTGTCCAAGGGATATTGACTTATGCTGTCACCTACTTGAATACTTGGCTGGGCACACACATTTCCAATGATTTGAAACAGGCACTGTTCAACAAACTGCTCGTCTTTGAGGCAGCTTTTTTTGATTCCCGGAATTCTGGTTTTGTTGTTCAGCGATTCAATAATGACGCAGAACAAGCCTGTTCTGGTCTTTTAGATAATGTCCGTTTGTTTGTCTCTCGTTTTTTCTCATCCATCTCTCTGATTTTCGTGCTGTTTTATAATTCTTGGCAGCTTTCCATCATTGCCGTTGTCATCTTAGGTGCCACTTTTTACCCAGTGACACGTATCAGGAATATGATCAAGAGTGTCATGCGTCAAAGTGTCAACGTCTTTTCAAAAACCATCACGATGATGAACGAAACTTATGCAGGAAACCGCACCATAACCGCCTATAATTATCAGGAAAAACAAAAAGACAAGTTCTCTGATGTGATGAAAGAACTGTTCCGTCTCCGTATCAAGATGACACAGCGCACTGCATGGTTGACACCGATGATGCATATCACAACATCATTAGGGGTTGCTGCAGCGATTGGCTATGGTTCCCATCTGATTATTTCTGGAACCCTCTCTACAGGAGCCTTTGTTTCATTCATCACTGCTTTGTTGCTGCTGTATAACCCATTAAAACATATTGGGAATCAATTCAATAAGGTCCAATTTTCCTTTATGGCTGTTGAACGTTGCTTCAGCCTGCTTGAACGGATACCTCCGATTCATGATAAGGAAAATGCCGTAGAACTGAAAGAAATCAAAGATTCCATTGAGTTTAGGAACGTTAATTTCAGTTACACAAAAGGTGTTCCTGTCCTGAAGAAAATCAACCTGAATGTCAAAGTCGGACAAAGTATTGCATTGGTTGGCAATTCAGGCGGAGGCAAATCGACTATCGTCAGTCTCATTCCCCGTTTTTACGAGGTCAGAGGAAAACGGGGAGGTATTTTTATTGATGGTATCGATATCCGAAACATCACCTTGGAAAGCCTTCGAGACAAAATGGCTGTCGTCTTTCAAGATAATTTCCTTTTTGACGGCACCATCCGTGAAAATGTCATGATTGGCAAACCAGATGCAACCGATGAAGAAATCCTGAATGCCTTGGATATGGCATACCTGACCGACTTCATCAAATCCCAAAAAGATGGCTTGGATACCCGAATCGGTGAACGTGGCGTCCTGTTGTCTGGAGGACAGAAACAGCGTGTTGCTATTGCCCGTGCATTCATCAAAAATGCACCTATCATCATCTTGGATGAGGCAACCTCTGCACTGGACAATAAATCTGAAGTTGTTGTGCAGAAAGCCATTGAAAACCTGATGAAAAACCGTACCGTCTTTGTCATTGCCCACCGTCTATCTACTATCCGAAATGCAGACCGGATTGTTGTCATCAATGAAGGCGAGATTGTTGAAACCGGTACCCATGATGAATTGATGGCAATAGACAGTGGCGTCTATAGGGCACTGTACAACACCCAGTTCCAAAAAGGCCTGACAACAACAAAGACAGAACAAGCGAAGGAAGCCGAGGATGAAGAACAAAACGAACAACAGATAGAAAATCTCAGCAAGCCAATGCCGGACTAGAGTCTGTTTAACCCCTCCTGAAATCAACAAAACGGCATGAGACGTATTCGTTTTCGCTCCAATCCAGATAACCCAAAAGGCTTCTTTTTTTATTATGTCTGCAATGCAGTCATCGTTGCCTTGCTGGGTACTTTGATCCTAAGCCGTAACCTCTCTGTTTACGGTACCGCTGAATGGGGTATTTCTGACTTTCTCTATTTTGGACTGTACGGGATTAGCTGGTACGGTTTCTGGCTAGTGCTTGCGACTTTACCTGCTTATTTCCTGCACCGTTTCAATTTCAGGAAAACTGGACTGGCACTTCAATATATCTTTTGCGCATCCTTCCTGATATTCATCACTGCAGATACTTTCGTCTACAACCTGTTCCGCCTGCATCCCAATCTGGCGATGATCCAGATGACCTTTTTCGGCGGCGGTCAAATCGTCCAGTTCACAGCGGGGATGATCATACAAATCACGCTATTGACAGTTGCTGTATTGATTGCTACTGGACTATGTATGTTCATTGCCAAGTTCATCAACAGGAAATGGTACCACCCCAAAACCGCTTTTTATGCATTGCTGGGACTTTTCCTGACCTGCCAGATTATTTACGGCTTTGCCTATGCCTTTCATAGACAGGCACTGACAGCTGTCGCAGAAGTGATGCCCCTCAACAAACCATTAACCTTCAATCGGCTGCTCATCAAATGGAAAATCGTTGATGCAGATACTGTCAATGCGAACAACCTGAACCTGCAGAACTCAAAAAAACGGATGAACTACCCGCTGCATCCGCTGGACTGCAGTGACCAGGTACCGCAATACAATATTGTTTTCCTTTTCGTAGATTCTTTGCGGGCAGACATGCTCAAACAGGAAGTCATGCCAAACGCTTGGGCATTTTCACAGGAGAACATCCGGTTCCATGACCATCTTTCTGGTGGCATCAACACACGCCATGGCATCTTCACCCTGTTTACAGGACTTCCCGGTTCTTATTGGCAGAAAGCCCTTGCCACAAAAACCCCCTCCATCCTGGTTCAGGCATTGCAACAACGGCAATATGCCATCAATGCATTTACTGGCGCAGGCTTGACCATGCCGGAATTCAACCGGACTGTTTTCATCGGCGTTGAAAACCTGCGCATCAATCCCCGTGGATCACGGGTCTATCAGCGGGATGACAATGCCGTTGAAGACTTTATGCTCTGGCATAGCAAACTGCCATCAGACAAACCCTTCTTCAGCTTCATCTTCTTTGACAATGTCCATGCCTACGATTTCCCTGAAGATGCACAGCACACATTGTTCAAACCTTACTGGGAAGAAGTCAACAACCTGCAGCTGAACAACGATTTTGACCCACACCCCTATCTGAACCGCTATAAGAATGCTGTCCATTATGCTGACATCAATATCGGCAAAGTACTGGCTTACCTGAAACAGAAAAACCTGTTGGATAAAACAATTGTTGTCCTTAGCTCCGATCATGGTGAAGAATTCAACGACAGCCACCAGAACTACTGGGGACATAATGGCAACTTCATGGAATACCAGACTAAAGTCCCTTTGGTCATCCATTGGCCAGGCAAAGGCAAAGGTGGCATCAACTACCGTACCTCTGGACTGGATATGGCGCCGACCCTGCTACCACAAGCCTTGGGATGTAAAAACCCAACCACTGATTACGCTGTTGGCACATCACTCTTTACCCAAGAAAACCGCCGTAACTGGGTCTATGTCAGCAACTACAGTCAAGATGCCTTTGTGGAACCGAACCGGATTATCTTGATCAACCAGACTGGTGCGATGCAGTATCTGGATACCCACTATCAGCCTGCCGCTGACACCACCCCTCCGCCATTTATGTCCACTATTTTGGAAGAAAGTTCACGGTATCTGAGGAAATAAAGCAGCCTGAAAGACTATCTACCTACTGTCTCTGGATCAATATTGAACTTTTCCAAGAACGCTTTCACAGATGGGGTAGTCATAAACACCTTCCACCGCCGTTCCTGTTTCCGATGACAGAGGAAAGTGAACCAACGGCTTAATGGAATCCCCGCCCTTTCCCCCAGATTGTCACAGGCAACCGGTCGGTATTCGTCTGTACCGGTTTTCTGGCAGAGGATATTGTAAGACTGCAAAGGCAACGTCTGGATTTCATTGTCATGCAGATACTGTTTGAGACTGCGGAATATCCCCAGAATCTTCTGGGCATCCTCAAAAGTCTCACACTCCTGCATCATCTTTTCCAATGTCACAGCCGGTGTTCCGTCATAATTCTTAATCAAGTCATAGACATAACCCGTACCGATATCTGTCTGCACCTGACCGTAATAGCGCGGAACCCCACTCCAGTCTTTCAGACTGTGGTTCAACACTTCATAGTACTTCAATTCCCGGACAATCTCTTTCCTGGCACTGGTTGAGGGATTATAAATGACCTTGATACATCGGTCTGGGTTATCCGGATGAGGAAAACATTTGCGGTGGGCCCCCGTTCCAAACGGCTCCAGACCAGAGACATTGATGATTTTTTCAGCCATATTCCTGCCGTTCATAAGATATCCGCTTATCATTATAGCCTAGTCCATCCAAGAGAAATTTCATTGAACATCATCCCTTGGTTGCAGGCATGCCGCTCATTGGGTAGGATACTTGCCATACTTTATCGCTATACCACAGATCTATTATGAAAAACATACAACCGGTCATCCTATGTGGTGGTTCAGGTACCCGTCTATGGCCTGCATCACGCTCCAAGCATCCAAAACAGTTCATGACACTTGGCAACGGCAGCTCGTTGTTTGCTGAAACCCTGAAAAGGACTGACGGCATCAATCAGACTTTGGACACCATCATCGTCAGCAACAATGAATACCGGTTCTATATCGATGAATGCCTGAAAGACCTTGCCAAACAAGGCACCATCATCCTCGAACCAGAAGGACGGAATACTGCTCCCGCCATAGCACTGGCTGCTTTCGCGACATTGGAAAACGAAGATGCCCTGATGCTGGTCATGCCTTCCGACCATATGTTCCAGCAACCTGAAGCCTTTCATCTGGCAGTGGAATCTGCCAGAAGCATTGCAGAAGACGGATACCTTGTGACTTTCGGCATCACCCCTACCCGTCCTGAGACAGGTTATGGTTATATCAAGCAGGGAACCTCCCTTGGAAAAGACGCCCATTGTGTCGAACGCTTTCTGGAAAAACCCCAAAAAGCTAAAGCAGAACAGATGCTGGTTGAAGGAGGCTATTACTGGAACGCAGGGATTTTCCTGTTCAAGGCATCTACTTTTCTGGCAGAACTGGAAAAACATGCACCGGCCATCCATGCCACAGTTAAAACAGCCTGGCAGAGCCGTTATCAAGACCTTTCCTTCATCAGACCAGGAACAGCATTCCTCGATTCACCTTCAGATTCCATTGACTATGCCATCATGGAACATTCAGACAAAGTGGCTGTCATACCGATGGATGGCGGCTGGAGTGACCTTGGTGCCTGGGAATCCTTTTATGAGATTGCCGACAAAGACGAAAACGGCAACGTCTTCGAAGGAGATATCATAGTTTCCGACACAACAGACTGCTACCTGAAAAGCACAGGCCGTCTGGTCGCAGCAGTCGGCATCCAGAACCTGGCAGTCATAGAGACCAAAGATGCTGTTCTTGTCGCAGACCGCAGTAAAACCCAAGATGTCAAAACCATCGTCAACCTGCTGCAAGCGCATAACCGGACTGAAACCGACCTGCATCCCATGGTTTACCGTCCTTGGGGACGCTATGAAACACTGGTCCTTTCTGATGGTTTCCAAGTCAAACGCATCACTGTCCATCCTGGAGCAGAGAATTCCCTGCAGATGCACTACCACCGTGCAGAACATTGGATCATCGTGCGCGGTACCGCTGAAGTCACGATAGGAGAAGAACGGAAACTGGTTGCAGAGAATGAATCGGTCTATGTTCCACTTGGCACAAAACACCGCATCAAAAATCCTGGTACCCTACCCTTGGAATTCATTGAAGTCCAGACCGGCAACTACCTTGGAGAGGACGATATTGTCCGCTTTGAAGACCATTATGGCCGTGCAGACACCAGTGAATCTGCTATGACTGAAGCCAAGAACACCATCGATAAAAGGAAATGACCATGGATTTCTCAGGATTCAAAGCCTATGACATCCGCGGGAAAGTCCCTGCCATATTAGATGCCAGATTTGCGAAAAACCTCGGCTTTGCCTTTGCCAAGGAATTCAATATTCAAAAAGCTGTCATCGGTTATGATGCCCGCCTTTCCGGACCTTCGCTTTATCAAGCGCTGACCAATGGATTACAGGCTGCTGGTGTCAATGTTACCGGTATCGGCATGTGTGGTACCGAAGAAATCTACTTTGCCTCTTTCGCCAAAGACTTTGACGGTGGCATCATGATTACCGGCAGCCATAACCCGGCAGATGAAAACGGCTTCAAGATTGTCCGCCGGGGAGCAGTCCCTATCAGCGGTGACTCTGGCCTTTTTGCCATCCGTAACCGGATGGCTTCCCATCAAGACATCCCTGACACCTTGTCAGGCTCTTTTGCAGAAGCATCTTTCCGTCAAGACTATATAGACCACCTACTGAGCTATATCAAACCAGAAACCCTGAAGCCACTGAAAATCATTGCCAACCCAGGCAATGGCTGCGCAGGGCTGGTCGTGCAGGAACTTGCAACACGCCTGCCCTTGGACATCACCATCATCCAAGGCGAACCTGATGGAACCTTTCCTAATGGGGTGCCAAACCCATTGCTCCCAGAAAACCGTAAAGCAACAGCAGATGCTGTCGTGGAAAACAAAGCGGACTTAGGTATCGCTTGGGATGGTGACTTCGACCGCTGTTTCTTCTTTGATGAAAAAGGCAACTTCATCGAAGGCTATTACCTGGTTGGCATGATTGCCGAAGCATTGTTGAAAACCAATCCTCATGCAAAAATCATCCATGACCCTCGCTTGGTCTGGAATACACAAGCAACCGTCAAAAAAGCCGGTGGAACAGCTATCGAATCCAAGACCGGACATGCCTTCATCAAAGAACGCATGCGTGCTGAAAATGCCCTTTATGGTGGTGAGATGAGTGCCCATCATTACTTCAGGGATTTTGCCTATTGCGACTCTGGCATGATTACCTGGCTGCTGGTGGTCCAGCTGCTCAGTGATTCTGGAAAATCCTTATCTGAATGCATTGCACAATATCAAGAAGCGTTCCCATGCAGCGGAGAAATCAATTCCACTGTCGAGGATATTCCTTCAACCATCAGGAAAATTGAACAGATTTACGCTTCTTTGCCTAATGCCCAAGTCTCGAAAATCGATGGACTTTCCATTGAATTTCCTGATTGGCGCTTCAACCTTAGAGGCTCAAATACTGAGCCTGTACTGCGGTTGAATGTCGAGAGCAAAGCCACCCCTTCCTTGATGAAAGAAAAAACAGAAGAACTGCTAGAACAGATTAGAGGATAGAAAGATATTAAAGAAGTATCTAAATAATATTTCTTTAATATGAAAACCTTTATAAAGCCGCTTTTGCCAGTTCAATCAGCCCTGCAGTCGAACTGTCATGTTCAAAAACCGCCTCACTTATGAGTTCCCTATGGATATTGGTTGCCAGTGCCTTGCCCAGCTCAACACCCCACTGGTCAAAACTGTTGATGTTCCAGATAACGCCCTGCACAAACACTTTGTGTTCATAAAGCGCCATTAACGACCCCAACGTTTCTGGACGAAGCTCGTTCATCACAATCATATTGCTCGGGCGGTTGCCTTCAAACTGTGTCTGCTTGAGTAGTGATTCAACCCGTTCAGCATGAATCCCTTTGGCAAGCATATATTCCTTGGCTTTCTGTGGTTCAGATCCACGCATCAATGCCTCAGCCTGGGCAAAACAGTTGGCAATCAGGACTGCATGGTGCTTATCAAATGAATGGCTGGGTTTCAGCACCGCAATGAAATCAACAGGGCAGATATCTGTTCCCTGGTGGAACAGCTGGAAATAAGAATGTTGACCATTCGTCCCCGTATTACCCAAGATAATCGGCGCTGTTCCATAAGTTACCGGCTCACCGTTTTTCTGGACTCCCTTGCCATTGCTTTCCATCTCAAGCTGCTGCAACCAGCGGGAAAAAACAAACAAATCCTCATGATAAGGTGCTACAGCCAAGGTATGGTAGCCCAAGAAATTCCGGTTCCAGATGCCAACCAAAGCCATTAAAACTGGCATATTCCGGTCAAGCGGTGCATACCTGAAATGCACATCCATTGCATGGGCACCCGACAAAAATTCCATGAAATGATTGACGCCTACTGCCAACATCACTGGCAGACCAATCGCCGACCAGACTGAATAACGGCCACCGACCCAATCCCACATCGGGAAAATATTGGCTTCATGGACGCCGAATGATTCCGCTTCATCCACATTCGCGGTTACCGCCACAAAATGTTTCCTGACATCAGCAACATCAGCACCAGAACCCAAGAACCATTGACGCGCAGACTGCGCATTCATAATCGTTTCTTTCGTTGTAAACGACTTGGATGAAACAATAAACAAAGTAGTTTCTGGATTGACCTGGCTCAATACGGATTCAAGGTCATGGGCATCGACATTGGAGACAAAATGCAGTTTCACGGCTTCCAGCCAATAACGCCGCAAAGTCCTGACAACCATACGGGGACCCAGATCAGAACCGCCAATACCGATATTGACCACATCCGTTATACGCTTGCCTGTGAACCCCTGCCATTCACCGGAATGAATCTTCTGGGTCAAAGACTGCATCCGGTTCAGCACAGACTGAATCCGAGGAACAACATCTTCGCCATCAACAAAAATGGATTCAGACCGCGTAGAACGCAATGCAGTATGCAACACCGCCCGGTTCTCGCTGATATTGATTTTTTCACCAGTAAACATCGCATCACGGACAGCAGCAACACCCCGCTCTTCAGCCAACTGCATTAAAAGTTGCAATGTCTCAGCAGTCACTTGGTTCTTGGAATAATCCAAAATCAATCCAGCCGCAGAAGCCGTAAATTTTGGGAAACGGGCGGATTCCAATTGGAACATTGACTTGATAGGACAATCTTTCAGTTGCGAAACAATACTTAACAGCTGCTTGCAGATAGTTGTTTGAGAAAAAGCCTTATCCATCAGTTCCTAGAATATATGAAGAATTTCCTAAAGCATTTATCACTATATATGACTACCGACAGTCCGCACAATAACATAGCTTCTTTTTTTCCAGTGCATCAAGGGAAAACAGCGGGCTCTTTCATTAAATTTATCTGTTCCCTTTTCTGATTGCCCGATAGATTCTCTTCTGTTCCTGGTACTTCTCTTGGTAACGCCTGCGCATTTCGCCCAACATCAGCTTCGACAGAACTTTGTATTTCAGATAAGCTCCTATGCGGAATTCCTGCATCTTGGAACGGATTTTGGAATGGGATTGCCTCAGCTTCGACAAAGCTTTCTTCAGGTTTGCGACATCTGTAGACAGACGCTTATTTTTCGCGACGACATCCTGTAACTGGCTAGCTGTATGTTCAGCCTCCTTCTGACGTGATATCTTCAACTCCGACTGTAATCGGTTATTTTCTTCCAGCACCGATGACGAATGGCATTCTTCCCACCTAAACGCCAGTTCTACAACCTCTCCGTCGACAGCCGGCTTCCTATACACATAAGGTCTGTCATGGCAGATGGTCTTTGTCTCTTCAAAAACAGCCTCTCCGTTGACTGCGAAATACGTGCAGTCTATCCACACCGGATAACGTTTTCCCTCAGCATTGCGCTCATCACGACCCCGCAGACGGATATCCAGCTCACCATCCCCTTGGCAACGCAGGACTATCTTCATCTCTCCGGCAGGGGATTCAAGACATATCCCTCCTGGCAGCCACGAAGGCCTGTCTGAACGGCTTGGCATCGGGACCACTGACTGCTCTATGATGTTGTTCCCGACACCTTTGTTCCGGATATCAATACGGAGGGTGCGGTACTTTGAATATATTAAACAGTATAAAATATTTTTAGAGAACAGATTTTCACCGACAGAAGGCTTCATCAGTTTTCTAACAAAAGTACCTTGTCCATAACGGCTATCAATTTCTTTCTGAATCAAATCTAACTCATAATCTGATCTACCATTTTCTATATTGTAATACCAAAGCCCTATATCTTGACTCTCTGGGACTGTAGCCATCCCCTAAAATAGGTGCATGTAAAATTGGAGTTCTCCCGGAATCAGGAGAACGGAATGAAGAAATCAAGATTCAGCGAGACACAGATACTGAACATACTCAAGGCGGTTGAGTCAGGCA
>JAHAYL010000057.1 GCA_018384065.1 Oxalobacter sp. | reverse complement strand
GGCGGCGTTGGCGGCATTCGGCGCGGCACCGTTCGTATTCCCCAAGAAGCGGGTGCACCTGCAATACACAACCACCTCGCCGAAACTGCATAAGGTTCTTGGGGTTGAAACACCGGTTTTTGACTGAGGGTTGTTTCCAGTGCACCAACAGAAGATGACGGATGATTTTCTCTATACCGCAGGGGAAGAGACTTTCCATTTCAGGAGGATTACGCCTGAAGACAACCTGGCGATAGCCGACGTCATCCGTTCAGCCTTCGTAGAATTCGATGCGCCCAGGCATCATTCTGTTTACGATAATCCAGGAACAGATATCCTGTCGGAAGTCTTCATGATGGAAGGTTCAGGCTATTGGGTTGTTGAATGGCAGGGAAAAATCTGTGCAGGCTGCGGTTTTTACCCGACCACAGGACTGCCTGAGGGGATGGTCGAAATCGTGAAGTTCTATGCCTTGCCGGCAGTCCGGGGGAAAGGGGTTGGGACAGCGCTTTTCCGTTTTGTGGAACAGCAGGCAAAGCAGGCAGGCTATACCAGAAGCTATCTTGAATCGATTCCGGCATTCGGCAATGCCGTTTCGCTGTACCGTAAGCAGGGGTACCGAGAACTGCCAGAACCCATCGGTCATTCTGGACATACCGCAATGACGGTTTTCATGGAGAAAGTCCTCTGAATCCTGCCGTTGCAGGGGCAGGGTGTCTGAAAAGCAGAGAGGCGGTTTTATTGGACTTGCCTTTCCGTCAGGTTGCTGCCTGAAGGTAAGCTCAGTATGGGTGACGGGCAAAAAAAGGGACAGTGGACTGTGGGTTTATCCACCACCCCTGAAAAAACTCTAATCGCATCAGGCAGGGAAGTTCCCTGCCAGCAGGAAATTCCAGACCATGCACGGCCAAGGGAAAACCGTGCATGGTATTCAGGCATCAGAATCTGTGCGTAATACCTAATTGGACGGCAGTTACGGAATCATTGTGAAGGCCACTGATGGCTTCACTCAATTCAGGACTGTCATAGTCAGTGTAGGCAATGTTGCCGTAGAAAGAAGTACGCTTCGACAGATAGTAGGTGTAGCCGATAGCGTATCTGAATGCCTCATCTGTGCCATTGATGCTTTTTCCAGAGAACTTGCTGATGTAATCGCTGCTCAGACGGTCCCACTGGACTGATGCATTCAATGTGCCGGGACCGATATCCCATTGCAGACCGGCCAGCAGGTTGCGTTGCCTGCCGTTCAGACGGTCATCTTCCTTGTAAGTTGCCAGACCGCTGTCACCACCGGTTGAATTGCCTCTCCAGCCTTTACTGTCAGTATCTTCATAAGAGGCTGTCAGCCTCAGTTTGTCCGTCACTCTATAACCTAAACCAATGTTCCAAGTGCTGGAATCATTGGAATCAGCCAAGCGGGACCAGTTGGCGGTAGCGAAGAAGGGACCATTGTCGTAAGACAGGTTTATTGCGTAACCATCGTTGTCTGCATGAGATTTCTCCAGGCTGCCATGGTGTTCTTCATCGATGGAGCGTCTGTTGGTGTTCACGCCCAAAGAATAGGAAGCACCGAAACTGAAACCATCCAGATTGGGTGAGTCATAGCGCAGAGTGTTGTCAATACGCGGTGCGCGTTGCAGGGAATAGAACTGGGAGCCGACACCCACTTGGCGGAAGGGATCAAATTTCTTGATGGTTTCTGTTGTCAGTTCAGTCACCCGTCCCAATAGGACTTTACCGAACGGACCGGCAATACCGGCATTGGCACCACCTTCAAAGCTTTTCTGATTGGCGGATTTTGGTCCACGGTAACCGGCTGTATTGCTGTTGCCTAAAGTACCGTCATTCAGGTCGAAGCGCTTTTCCAACTGGAAAAGTGCTTTATAACCGTTACCAAGGTCTTCGACGCCTTTGAAGCCAATGGCATTGTTTTCATTATCTGCCAAGCGTAGGTCACGTCCGTTTTCTTTGACATAGCCGATATCAAGGATACCGTAAATGGTGACATTGCTTTGGGCATTGGCAGCCGTGCTGAGGGTTCCCAGGATTGCAAGCATTAACAGTGATTTTTTCATTTTCATTCCTTTTCAAGTGTTCTCAAGTTGTTTTTTGCCGTAGGAGCTTTTGCTGAGGTTTTCCCTTCCCAGGCATGGCTGAATGCCATGCCTACCGCAAAGGCGGTCTGTTCCCGGGCAACTGGAACAAGGGGAAAGAAAAAACTGGATTACGGAAAAGAATCAATTCCGCTCAATAAAGGTTTCAACAACAGGACGCAAGAGAAAAGGGATGCGTGCTTGCGCTGGCAGGAAAACCAGTATCAGACTGCTGGAAGACTGAAGGTTGGGCAACAGGAAGGCCTTTATCAAGGTTATCCTGTTTTTTGATTCTACGCATTGTACTACCTCACAAATCAATCCCACATGTAATCATTCTTTATAACTGAACCGTCTTTTTATTGCCTTCTTATGGACCTGACGTTTTTAATTTTTATTATTCCCATATGATTACGGGTAATTAATGGGTCAATGATAGGATTGGTATCAGGTTCTGTCAAATCTTAATTTCTTACCTGTTGCTTTTTTGACTAATCCTATCGGATTGTAGTGATATACACGGTCGGAGCAGGGTTAGCATAATGCATACTAAACATATATGAATACCATAGAAACTGAATTGGGCAGGTTGTCCACCTACCCAATTCAGTTTCAGTTCTTTGATTCAAGGAATGAAGATGAACCGCGTGAAAGTATTTTTACCAATCGTGGCAGTTTTGATTGCTTTAGGCATCAATTCAGGGATGCCTGATGTTCCTGAACATCCTGTGGCAAACCATCATTATTATGCAATTGTGCTGGTTGCATTGGGAATCCTGGCAGCCGTTGCTTTGACCTTGGCTTTTGCATCCAGGAATTTCAGGGAGAAGTTCCAGGGCAAAGCCCCATTTTATTCAGGTGCCATCCTTTTCCTGGCGTTGCTGGATATCCTTACGGTGAAGACCGCAACATTGCCGGTTCTGTATTTCCCTTGCCTGGATAGGATATTCGGAGTCTTGGTCGAGGATTTTTCATTTATCGGCAAGTGCCTTCTGTATTCACTGAGGCTGCAGGTCATCGGTTGGTTTGGCGGTGCGGTAGCCGGTATAGCGACAGGTGTTGCCATTGGATTTATCCCGCAGGTCCGCTATTGGGTGCATCCACTTGTCCGTATATTGGGACCGATTCCTTCAACAGCATGGATTCCTCTGGTGTTGATCAGTTTCCCGACAGTGGTGTCGGCAAGTGCTTTCCTGATTGCCTTGGCGGTCTGGTTCCCGACAACCGTGCTGACGATGAACGGTATCAACAACATCCAGAATTCTTATTTTGAAGTGGCTGCAACAATGGGGGCGAGCCAGCGGTATGCCATCTTCCATGTGGGGATTCCTGCGGCTATGCCACATATGTTCATCGGCCTGTTCAACGGAACCTGTGCCTCTTTTATTACGTTGGTCACTGCTGAACTGATCGGTGCGAAATATGGGATCGGCTGGTACATCAACTGGCAGAAAGACATGATGGCTTATGCACATGTCTATGCGGGTCTGATTGTGATGTCATTGGTCTGCTACTTCATTATCACGTTGCTTTTCAAGGTCAGGGACAAGGTATTGGTCTGGCAGAAAGGGGTTATCAAGTGGTAGGAGGTATCTCGATTTCCCATGTGGGGAAGCGGTTCACCAATGTGCAGGACGAGACGGTTGTCGCACTGTCCAATATCAATCTTGAAGTGCCGACAGGTTCGTTCATTTCCCTGATTGGTCCTTCTGGCTGTGGGAAATCGACATTGCTCAGGTTGGTGGCGGGGCTGATTACACCGGAGGATGGGACTTTGGCACTGGACGGGCAGAAGATTGAAAAGCCGGGCAGTGACCGGGGTTTCATGTTCCAGCAGCATACGCTGTTCCCTTGGTTGACCATCAGGGACAACATTGCTTTCAGCCTGAAGGCGCAGGGCATCTATAAGGAGACAGCGGACCGGGTTGATGAATTCATTGACCTGGTCGGGTTGAAAGGGTTTGACAACTATTATCCGCACCAGCTGTCAGGCGGGATGTGCCAGCGTGCCAGCTTGGCAAGGGCGATTGTCAGCCACCCGAAGGTCCTGCTGTTGGATGAACCTTTGGGGGCGTTGGATGCCTTCACCCGTATGAATATGCAGGATGAGCTGCTGCGGATCTGGAAAGAGCGGAACATGACCATGATTATGGTGACCCATGATGTGGACGAAGCCATCTATCTGTCAGACAGGATTGTTGTCATGTCTCCACGCCCTGGCCGGATTACAAAAATTGTTGATGTCGGTTTCAGCCGTCCACGGGCAAGGAGCAGCCCTGAATTCCTGCGGTACCGTGCAGAAGTCCTGCGTCTTTTGGATTTTGGCGGGCATATCCAAGAGCCGGAATTCTATCTTTGATTTTTACAATCCTATTATTTATTCCAGCAGGCATCGCACCAAAGCGGTTTATGGCAGGGATTTCCCCTTGTCATAAATGTTCAGGACGGAAGATTCCCCCAAGCCTGCCTGGTTTTTTCAATAAGGGGGGATTCTTGATTTGACTGGGACCTGGCTGTTTTTGGTCTTTCAGTCATTTATTTGATAAAAGGAATCAGGATTATGAGAAAACTTCTGACGTATCTGTTGGCTGGCGTCATGGCAGTGACATTGGCGGCTTGTGGCGGTCCAAAAAAGAAAACCAACCATCTCAAGCTGGCGTATTCTCCATCGTTGTGCCATATTCCCCTGCATATTGCTGTGGAAAAAGGCTTTTTCAAAGCAGAGGGCATTGAGGCGGAAAACATCCAGGTTGATGCCGCCCATGTCCAGGAAGCCATTGGCGCCAACCAGGTTGACCTGGGCAGTGGCCTGATCAGCAAATTCATGCAGCCTGTCGAAAATGGATTGCCAATCAAGTTCGTAGCAGGCGTCCACACCGGTTGCATCAAGGTTCTTGCACCTAAGGGAAGCACCATCACATCCATTGAACAGCTGAAAGGCAAGAAGGTCGGTGTGCCAGGCCTGGCTGATGCGGCAACCTTGATCCTCAAACGTGCGCTGGCAGCCAAGGGTATCAGTGTCGATGAGAAGAAACAGGAAGTCGAGTTTGTCGTCTTTTCCCGCAATGACCTGCCGCAGGTCCTTGCCAATGGCACGGACGATGTCATTGCCCTGAATGACCCAGGCGCATCTATCGCTGCGGATAAATTGGGTCTGACAGCAATCCTGGATACGGCCAAGACCGCACCATTCAATGAAGAGTACTGCTGCGCAATTTTCATCACCGACAGGCTGGCACAGGAAAATCCTGAACTGGCTGCTGCTGCCACCCGTGCTGTGCTGAAGGCATCTGCCTGGATCAAGGTGCATCCAGAAGAAGCCGCCAGGATCCAGTTGGACAGGAAATATGTTGCCGGTAACCTGGAGCAGAATGTCAGGATTCTGAAGGCCTATAACTATAAGCCTTCCGTACAGGGTGGCTATGATGCCATCAAACGGAATATCGAGCAGCTGTCTGCCATCGGTATCATCAAGAAGGGTACCGATGCGAAGGCATTCACAGATAGGGTTTACCTTTTCCAGAAAGGTGTTCCTGACAGCTATTCAGAAAAGGATGTTGCAGACGTTAAGTAAAGGCAGGCAACAGCCTGTTTGGATATGACGCCATATGGCTCAGGCCATATGGTGCTTCTCTTATAAAAACTTCTTATAAAAAGTTGGTTATGGCAAAGAAAGATATTGTTTTCAGTTGCTCGGACTGCGCTGCATTGGCCTGTAAACAGCGGAATGAAAAGCGGTATCCTAGGTTCTGCCTGACAGAACATGTTGATGAAAGGCTGCTGGAACAGGTAATCCAGGTCTATAAAAGGAATGAGAACCAGACAGGGGATATTTCAGTACAGTCTGCCTGCCTTGAGGGTGAGACTTATGGGCAGTTGACCCGCGTCCAGGAAACAATCGAGTTCATCAGGCGCATGGGATATAAATACATCGGTATTGCTTCTTGTGTGGGGCTGATGGCTGAAACCCGTATGTTTGTGAAAATCCTACGGGCTGTCGGCATCAAGAGCTATACGGTTGGTTGCAAGGTCGGGGCAGTTGATAAATGTGAGGTCGGTGTCCCGAATGAGAAGAAACTCAACGGCGGTACGGGACATGAGTCCATGTGCAACCCGATCATGCAGGCAAAGGTGCTTGAGGCGGAAGGGACGGATTTCAATATTGTGATGGGGCTCTGTGTCGGTCATGACACGATGTTCCTGAAATATTCCCATGCACCGACAACGGTGATGGTTGTCAAAGACCGGGTGCTTGGCCATAACCCGGTCATGGCGCTTTATACTGCTGAATCGATGTATTCGAAATTCAAGGAAGAACTGGGGCTTGGATGAACAGTCTGGTAAAAGCGGATGTGGCGGATTGGAGGGGATAGGCTGTCTGCCGGTCCCATTGCCTGTTTTCCTTTATGCCATCAGCATCTATAATCCAGAAAGCCTGATATCGATTGAAAAACACTGAGCGTAGTTACTGATGAAAAGCGATCCAAACCGATTCCTGGCACCGGTCTTGCCGGACCTTGACGCCGTCAACGCGGTTATCCGTGAGCAGATGCATTCGGATATCGTGCTGATCGGGCGGATTGCCGACTATATCATCAATGCAGGCGGTAAACGTATCCGTCCCATCCTGCTGCTGTTGATGGCGAAGGCCCTCGGTTATCAAGGCAGGCAGCACCAGACGCTGGCAGCGGTCGTCGAATTCATCCATACAGCGACCCTGCTGCATGATGATGTTGTCGATGAGGCGGGGCTGCGCCGGGGCTTGCCGAGTGCCAATGCCCTGTTTGGCAATGCTGCCTCAGTGCTTGTCGGGGATTTCCTCTATACACGGGCATTCCAGATGATGGTTTCGGTCAACAGCATGCCTGTCCAGCAGGTGCTGGCGGATGCGACCAACCTCATTGCCGAAGGTGAGGTCATGCAGCTGATGAATGCCCGGAGCACCGACCTTGATGAAGCTGGTTACCGGCGTGTCATCTATGCGAAGACCGCCAAGCTTTTTGAGGCAGCCTGTCAGTTGGGGGCGATGACCGCTGGAGCTTCTGCACAGCAGACGGCATCTGCCATTGCCTATGGACGGGCATTGGGCAATGCTTTCCAGCTAATCGATGACCTGCTGGATTATGCAAGTGATGCGGATACGATGGGCAAACAGGCAGGCAATGACCTGAAAGAGGGCAAGATGACCCTGCCATTGATCTGGCTGATGGAAAACGGTGGTGAAGCGCAGAAAACCGCTATCCGCCGGAGCATTGAAGAAAACGATGAATCCTGTTTCGAGACGGTGTTTGATGCCGTCCGCAGCAGCGGGGCATTGGATTATACCTATCAGATGGCAAAACAGGAGGCAGAAGTTGCCGTCAAGGCCATTGCAGAACTGCCTGATAGCCAGTACAGGCAATCTCTGATAGAATTGAGCCTGTTTTCAGTGGAGCGGGACTATTGACCTGCCCCGCCGAGGCGGGGTGTAGCTTAGCCTGGTAGAGCGCTACGTTCGGGACGTAGAGGCCGGAGGTTCAAATCCTCTCACCCCGACCAACCTTTTCCTTCCGATAAAATCCCTTCTTGAAAAGCGTCTTTTTCCTACCGGGATCCCTGTGGAAAAAGGAGAAATTGCAGGCGTTCTGGCAGTTTTCCCAGCTTTTGTTTTGAAAAAAGGCGGAACATTGACCTGATTCAATGCAGAAAATCGTCCAATTGGGTGTAGAATCACCGAATTGTCCAGTTTTCGGTCCGAAAACGGACCTTTTTATTAACCAGGCCCCTCTGTCTGCATGAGGGAAGAATCCAGTTCAACCAAGAAAAACAACCGGAATTCCTATGTCCAACCAAATCAAGATTTCCAGCGGGGAATTCATTCCTCTCGAAATGCACAAAGTGCGAATCGTCCAGAAACTGAATCTGCTCCCAGTTGAAGAACGTCTGAAAGCCATGGAAGAAGCAGGTTACAACTCTTTCCTGCTGAACAACCGTGATGTCTTCATGGATATGCTGACTGACAGTGGCACCAATGCCATGTCTGACCAGCAGCTTGCCGCCATGATGATTGCCGATGATGCCTATGCGGGTTCTGAATCTTTCAACCGCCTGAAAGCGGCCGTTGAAGAAGTGCTGGGTACGAAATATTTCCTGCCAGCCCATCAGGGACGTGCAGCAGAACATATCCTGGCAAAGGCTTTTGTGACCGAAGGCTCCATCGTACCGATGAACTTCCATTTCACGACGACAAAAGCACTGACAATGTATGCAGGCGGCCGTGTCGAGGAATTCTTCTATGACGTTGCAAGCCAGGTCAAGTCCGACCATCCATTCAAGGGCAACATGAATATCGAGAAGCTGGTTGCCTGCATCGAGGAAAATGGTGCTGAAAAGATTCCGTTTGTCCGTATGGAAGCCGGTACCAACCTGATTGGCGGCCAGCCATTCTCCGTCGCCAACATGCGTGAAGTCCGCAAGGTCTGCGATAAGTATGGCATTCCTCTGGTCCTCGATATTTCCCTGGTCTGTGAAAACATCTATTTCAACAAGACCCGCGAAGAAGAATTCAAGGACAAGGAACCGGGAGAAATCCTGCGTACCCTGTGCGACCTGTCGGATATCATCTATTTCTCCGCACGCAAGATCTGCTGTTCCCGTGGGGGCGGTATCGCAACCAACAATGAGAAGCTGTATCTGAAGATGCGTGACCTGATTCCACTGTTTGAAGGTTTCCTGACCTATGGTGGGATGTCTGTCCGCGAAATCGAGGCGATGGCTGTCGGTCTGCGTGAAGCGACTGATTTCAACATGATCCGCCATTCACCGGAATTCATCAAATACCTGGTCGAACGGCTGGATGCGAAGGGAATCCCTGTCATTACGCCACCGGGCGGGTTGGGTGCCCATTTGGATGCCCGTGGTTTCCTGCCCCATCTGTCTTCCCATGAATATCCAGCAGGCGCATTGACGGCAGCCATGTATATTGCTGCCGGTGTCCGTGGTATGGAACGTGGTACGGTTTCCATGGAACGTGAACCGGATGGGACTGAAGTGCCGGCAGAAGTCGAACTGCTGCGCTTGGCTTTCCCACGCCGCGTATTCACCCTGTCCCAGACCAAGTACCTGGAAGACCGTATTGAATGGCTGTACAAGAACCGTAACCTGATCGGTGGTCTCAAGTTTGTTGAAGAACCGCCTGTCCTGCGTTTCTTTGTCGGCCGTCTGGCACCGACTTCCGATTGGCCACAGAAACTGGTTGCGAAATTCCGCGAAGATTTCGGCGACAGCCTGTAATCTTTCCTGCGGATAAAACAACAGATACCCTCTCGCCTCAGGGCTGGAGGGTATTTTTTTGCAGAATGCCTTGGAAGCCGGACAAGGTATCCAAAGGGCTTGCCATGGGTCAATAATCCCGGAAAAAAAAGGTGATTGCCTGCGGAGATCGGTGACTTGATGTTAAAATACCGCATTGTTCAAGATATTGTTTATCGGCTGGGTTTTTCAGTGGCTGAATTACTGCCGCTGCTGTTGCTGCCAGGACAGACGGCTCACGGTAAACGGGATGAAAGTCTGGCAGGACCATGCTGTGGATGGACGGCAGGTGTTTTTTCTATTGCCGGTATCTTGCAGGGTGGCAAAATCATCTATAATGCAGGCTTATTACGATAAATCTGGACTGTCTCACTCAGGAGGTGCTTCATGGCAAAAATGACCGCAGCCGAAGCGGCTGTCTATGTACTTGAAAAAGAAGGTGTCACCCAAGTATTCGGGGTTCCTGGTGCAGGAATCAACCCGGTATATGCGGGCTTGAAGAAACATGGAACCATGAAGCATACCCTGGCGCGTCATGGCAATGCCATCGGTCATATGGCAGAAGGTTATTCCCGTGCCAAACAGGGTAATATCGGTGTCGGTATCTGCACTTCCGGTCCTGCGGCGACCGATATGGTCACCAGCCTGTATTCCGCGATTGCAGACTCCATCCCTATCCTGGCAATTACTGGTCAGGTACCCCGTTCCGTCCTGTACAAGGAAGATTTCCAGGCGGTCGATATTGAAAACATCGCACGTCCTGTCACCAAGATGGCAGTCACTGTCCGTGAACCGGACCTGGTTCCCTGGGTGCTCCAGAAAGCGTTCTACCTGATGCGTACCGGCCGTCCAGGGCCTTGCCTGATTGACCTGCCGATGGATGTCCAGCTGGGTGAGATTGAATTCGACCCTGATACCTATGCACCGCTGGCTGTCGATAAGCCAAGTGCAACCCCGGCACAGATTGAAAAAGTGCTGACGATGCTCAATGATGCTGAAAAACCGATGATCATCGCTGGCGGTGGTGTCATCTTGGCAGACGCATCGCCTTTGCTTGTTGAGCTGGCAGAAATCTTGGGTACGCCTGTTGTCCCGACCATGATGGGTTGGGGCGCTATCCCTGATGACCATGACCTGAATGCCGGGATGGTCGGTATCCAGACGCATCACCGTTATGCAAATGCCTCTTTCCTGCAGTCTGATTTCGTCTTGGGTATCGGCAACCGTTGGGCAAACCGCCACACCGGTGGTTTGGCGACTTACCGGAATGGCCGCAAGTTCGTCCATATCGATATTGAACCGACCCAGATCGGTAAAGTCTTCCCGCCGGATTATGGCGTTGTTTCCGATGCGAAGGCTGCATTGGAACAGCTGGTCGCGTTGGCGAAGGAATGGAAAGCGGCAGGAAAACTCAAAGACCGTTCTGCCTGGGCAGCCGACTGCCTGAAACGTAAACGCACGATGCTGCGCAAGACCGATTGGGACGAAGTCCCGATGAAGTACCAGCGTGTCTGGCATGAAATGAACAACTTCTTCGGCCGTGATGTCCATTACGTCTGCGCCATCGGCCTGTCCCAGATTTCCGCTGTCCAGACCCTGAAGGTCTATCAGCCACGCGGCTGGATTGACTGTGGCCAGGCAGGTCCTCTGGGCTGGACAATCCCTGCAACCTTGGGTGTCCGTTCTGCACTGCCTGATGCTGACATCTGTGCGATTTCCGGTGACTTCGACTTCATGTTCCACATTGAAGAATTGGCTGTCGGTGCACAGTTCAAGCTGCCTTATATCCATGTTGTCGTCAACAACGCTTATCTGGGGCTGATCCGTCAAGGGCAGTTGGGTTTCAACAACCTGGATTACTGTGTCCAGCTGTCTTATGACAATATCAATTCTCCAGAAATCGGTGAATACGGTATGGACTTCGTCAAGATTGCAGAAGGTATGGGCTGTAAGGCAATCCGCTGCCATAGGCCAGATGAAATCATCCCTGCATTGACCAAGGCACGTGAGCTGATGAAGGAATTCCAGGTACCGGTCGTTGTTGAATGCATCATGGAGCGCGTCACCAATGTCCCGATGGGTGGCAACCTCGACAAGATCAACGAATGGGGTACCGCACTGGATATCACAGAATAAGCAGTAATTTTTAGAGAAAAGTATCTAAAGGAGAAAAACAAATGGCAAAAGTCGCCGCTAACCTGTCCATGCTCTTCAATGAAGTGCCATTCCTGGACCGTTTCGAAGCTGCCGCCAAGGCAGGTTTCAAGGCAGTTGAGTTCCTGTTCCCTTACGACAACACTATCGAGGAAATCGGTGAAAGGCTGCAGAAGAACAACCTGAAGCTGGTCCTGCACAACCTGCCATCCGGCAACTGGGCTGCCGGCGACCGTGGTATCGCTTCCCATCCTGACCGTGTCGGTGAATTCCAGGACGGTGTTGGCAAGGCAATCCAGTATGCAAAGGCACTGGGGGTTCCACAGGTCAATGCACTGTCTGGCCCTACCCTGCCAGGCCTGTCTGAAGACAAACAGCGTGCGACTTTTGTTGCCAACCTGAAATTTGCAGCAGCGGCCCTGAAAGCGGAAGGCATCCGTCTGGTCACTGAACCTGTCAATACCATTGATATGAAGAATGCCTATCTGAACAGGACCCAGCAGGCGGTTGACATCATCAAGGAAGTCGGTTCTGACAACTTGTTCATCCAGTATGACATCTATCATATGCAGCGCATGGAAGGCGAACTGGCGAACACCATCAAGGCAAACCTGCCGCTGATCAAGCATATGCAGCTGGCTGACCTGCCGAACCGCCATGAACCAGGTACCGGTGAAATCAACTACCACTTCCTGTTCAAGTTCCTCGACGAAATCGGCTATGACGGTTATATCGGCTGTGAATACCGCCCGGCAACCACAACGGTTGAAGGGCTGAAATGGCTGAAAGAATATGACGTTGAATAATTGTTGGACAATTTAAGCAATCATTTGGAGAAATAAACAATGGCAAATCTTGGTTTTATCGGTCTGGGTATCATGGGTACCCCGATGGCCCTCAACCTGCAGAAAGCAGGCAACACCCTGTATGTCAATGACAGGAAAGACATCCCTGAAGAACTGGCTAAAGGCGGTGCCATCAAATGTGCAGACGGTAAGGAAGTTGCACAGAAATCCGATATCGTCTTCATCATGGTTCCAGATACCCCAGACGTTGAAGCTGTCCTGTTCGGTGCAGGTGGCGTTGCTGAAGGGCTGTCCGCAGGCAAGATTGTTGTCGATATGAGTTCCATCTCCCCGATTGGTACCAAAGAATTCGCGAAGAAAATCAATGACTTGGGCTGCGAATACCTAGATGCACCTGTTTCCGGTGGCCAGGTCGGTGCTTATGAAGGTTCCCTGTCCTTCATGATTGGTGGCAAGGAAGAAACCTTCAACAAGGTCAAACCACTGTTCCAGCTGATGGGCAAGAACATCACCCTGGTCGGTGACAACGGTGCTGGTCAGACCTGCAAGGTCGCCAACCAGATTATCGTCGCCCTGACGATTGAAGCGGTTTCCGAAGCTCTGCTGTTTGCTTCCAAGGCTGGTGCTGATCCTGCCAAGGTCCGTCAGGCACTGATGGGTGGTTTTGCTTCTTCCCGTATCCTGGAAGTCCATGGTGAACGTATGGTCAAGCGGACTTTCAACCCAGGTTTCCGTATCAACCTGCATCAGAAAGACCTGAACCTGGCATTGCAGGGTGCTAAATCCCTGGGTATCAGCCTGCCTAACACCGCAACCGCACAGGAACTGTTCAATTCCTGCGCAGCCCATGGCCTGAGCGGCAGTGACCACTCCGCAATGTGCCGTGCACTGGAAATGATGGCCGACCACGAAATTGCGAAGGCTTGATTTCAATCGGTTATGAAGGTCAGGCAGGCAAAGCACCTGCCGCGCCTGACTTGATGCCAGCCATACAGAAGCCATCAAATGGCATGTGGAACGGTTCCGCGAACCGGTGTTCTGCAGGCGTTTGGTGGCTTTTTTCATTCAGGATGTTTATATGTCAGTCGATAATCCAAAACAGTTGCTGAAAGACTTGTTCGCCAGTGCTGTATCAGCCGTCAGTGCAGGGAAATGCCTGCCGCAGTACCTGCCTAAGCCTGTGAAAGGGGGCAGGACCATCGTCATCGGCGCCGGTAAAGGTGCCGCCGCCATGGCGAAAGCCGTTGAAGACAACTGGCAAGGCGACCTCAGTGGCCTGGTCGTCACCCGTTATGACCATGGGATGCCATGCAAGCGCATTGAAGTTGTCGAGGCAGCCCATCCCGTCCCGGATGCAGCGGGCCGTGCAGCAGCCGGCCGTATCATGGATATGGTCAAGGGACTGACGGAGAAGGATCTTGTGCTGTGCCTGATTTCGGGTGGCGGTTCCGCCCTGCTGGCTTTGCCTGGAGAAGGCATTACATTGGAGGAAAAGCAGTCCATCAACCGCCAGTTGCTCAGGAGTGGCGCCAACATTGCAGAAATGAACTGTGTCCGTAAGCATCTTTCTGGCATCAAGGGCGGCCGTCTGGCGCTTGCCTGTGCCCCGGCAAAAGTTGTGACATTGCTGATTTCCGATATTCCTGGGGACGACCCCGGCATCATTGCCAGTGGACCGACCCTGCCGGACCCGACGACCTGCGCGGATGCACTGGCAATCATGAAGAAATACCAGATCGAGGTGCCGGACCATATCATCCAGCATCTGGAAACCGGCAAAGGGGAATCGGTGAAACCGGACAATCCCATCTTTGCAACCCATGAAAGCCATATCATTGCAACAGCGCAGGATGCGCTGGAGGCTGCTGCGGCATTGGCGCGTTCACGGGGCATCACGCCTTATATCCTGTCTGACTGCATTGAAGGGGAATCCCGTGATATTGCCAAGATGCATGCCGCCATGGCACTGCAGGTTGCCGGGAAAGGACAGCCGTTCGCAAAACCATGTGTCATCCTGTCAGGCGGGGAAACCACTGTCACTGTCCGTGGCAATGGCAGGGGAGGCAGGAATGCAGAATTCCTGCTCAGCCTGGCGATTTCCCTGAATGGTGCGGAGGGCATCTATGCCGTCGCCTGTGATACCGATGGCATTGATGGTTCTGAGGACAATGCCGGTGCGGTCTATACCCCGGATTCCATTGCACGGGCAGAGGCCAAGGGACTGCGCCCATTGAAGATGCTTGAGAACAATGATGGTTACGGTTTCTTTGATGCATTGGACGACCTGATTGTCACGGCCCCGACCCGTACCAATGTCAATGATTTCCGCGCCATCCTGATCCTGTAATCCATAGAACGGGAGGAAACCATGCGGCGTCAGCGCAAGGCAAAGATTGTAGCGACATTGGGACCTGCCAGTTCAAGCAAGGAAATGATCCTGGCGCTGTTTGAAGCCGGTGTGGATGTTTTCCGCTTCAATTTCAGCCATGGCACCCAGGAAGACCATCGGAAACGCCATGAGACTGTCCGTGAAGTCGAAAGGCTTGTCGGGCGTCCAATCGCCATCCTTGCCGACCTGCAGGGTCCCAAGCTCCGTGTCGGTATTTTTGAGGAAGGCAAAGTGCATGTCGCGGCGGGCAGCGAATTCACCTTTGACCGGAATCCGGCACCTGGGGATGCCAGCCGTGTCTGCCTGCCACATCCAGAGCTTTTCGGCATCATGGAACGGGGGCATGCCATCTCATTGGATGATGGCAAAATCAGGATGAAGGTCATCCAGGGCACCGATGATCAGATCCGCACCCGTGTGGAAACCGGCGGGATGCTTTCCAACCGGAAGGGCGTGAATGTCCCTGATGTTGTCCTGCCTATCCCGATCCTGACGGAAAAAGACCGGCGGGACCTTGAGTTCGCCCTGTCTTTGGGCGTTGACTGGGTGGCGCTTTCCTTTGTCCAGCGTCCAGAAGACCTTGTCGAGGCGCGCAGGATCATCGCAGGCAGGGCACTCTTGATGACCAAGCTCGAAAAGCCATCTGCCATGGACCATCTCGAAACCATTGTCAGGGATTCCGATGCGGTGATGGTTGCCCGGGGGGATCTGGGGGTTGAGCTTCCACCGGAAAAAGTGCCGGGGTCCCAGATCCGTATCATCCGCAGCTGCCGCCAGCATGGCAAGCCGACGATTGTTGCGACACAGATGCTGGAATCCATGATCGGGGCGCCGACACCGACCCGCGCAGAAGCTTCAGATGTGGCGACTGCCATCTACGAAGGTGCTGATGCCGTGATGCTTTCCGCAGAATCAGCCAGTGGCGCCTATCCTGTAGAAGCTGTTTCCATGATGAACCGTATCATTGTCGAAGTCGAAAGCGATCCGCTTTACAGCCAGATGATCAATGCCCAGCAGGAAATCAGGCAGGAAACAGACAGTGATGCCATCTGCCTTGCCATGCGTTCAGTTTCAAAAGGCATCAATGCCGCTGTCAATGTCACCTATACGGAAACCGGCACAACCAGCCTGCGCACAGCCCGTGGCAGGCCTGATGCGCCGATCCTCAGCATTACACCGTATCTGCAGACGGCCAGGAGAATGGCGCTTGCCTGGGGGGTCCATTCGACATTGCTTGACCATAGCATCCATGATGTGGACGATATGGTGGATGCCGCCTGCCGGACGGCTTATGAAGAAGGGTTTGTGGAACCCGGTGACAGCCTGACGATTGTCGGGGGGATGCCTTTTGGTTCCTGTGGCACCACCAACCTCCTGAGAACGGCTGTGATGCCACCGGTCAAATAGCCGGAATCCAATACAAGAGGTCCAGAATGCCAAAAGGAGCAGGGGAGCCAGCGTTGAAGCCTGGCATGGTGGTTGAAACCAGTATTACCGTAACAGAAACACTGACTGCGCAGCATATGGGCAGTGGCAGAAGGCGGGTGCTGGCGACACCTGCCCTGGTTGCATTGATGGAAGCTGCTGCCCAGGAAATGGTTGAAGCCAATGTCCCTGAAGGCTGGGAATCGGTGGGCATTGGCATTGAACTGGTGCATGATGCGATGACACCAGTCGGGATGAAGGTGGCAATCCGGGCAGAACTGGTCCAGTTTGATGGAAAAGAAGCCGTGTTTGATGTTTCTGCACAGGATGAACAGGGACCGGTCGGTCACGGCAGGCACCGTAGGCGGCTTGCCAGGACCCGTGCCTTGGAGAGGATGATTCGGCGGAAGCCATGAAAGTTCCTGTATATCAAGCGGTTGTCCCTTAAGGGGAAAGGGGGAAACAGGGAAAAATATGCGGTATAAATAGGGAATCTTGACCTTTGTCAAGGTCACAAAAGCAAAGTTCTCGCAAAATAATCGGGCACTGGGTGGAAAAGGCGTGTTAACGGCTTTTTTACCGTTGTAGCAAGATCATCATTATTAAATAAAACGGGGATTACATCCGTAGATGATGAATGTGTCTAAAAAACACAAATAGGAGAGTAGATTATGGCTACACAAGCTACACAAGAAAAGTACCCTAACCGGGTAATACAGCTTTTCCTCGGTATCACCTGTATGGCTACCGTGGCAAACTGTCAGTATGGCTGGACCTTGTTCGTTGCCCCAATCGAAGATAAATACCATTGGGCTCGTGCTGCAATTCAGTTGTCTTTTACGATTTTCCTGATTTTCGAAACCTGGCTGGTTCCTCTCGAAGGCTGGGGCGTTGACAAATTCGG
>JAHAYL010000053.1 GCA_018384065.1 Oxalobacter sp. | reverse complement strand
CTCCATTACATATCCCATGTATATTAAAATTCTGTACATGTTTACCTGCGGTTATTTCCATCAATAAAGACCATTCTTGGCTGAATTTACAGGCGGGAACGATTTCTTTATGTTCAGTAATGGTTATAGTATTTCCCTTATATTCAAATTTCCCCCATAATTTGTCTTCAGGTTTCATCTGGTTTTCCAATGTCACATCTTCACCATCAAGATTGAATGTGAATTTCTTAAATTGTTCTTGCGGGAAAAATAGCTGTGTTTTTGAGAAACTTTCCTTGTCGGTTCCTTCTTTTTCAAACCGACAAAAGAATGCTTCTTTTTCCTGAGAGTGTTCTTTTATGAAAGCATCCGAAATGGAGCTGACTGTAACCGGTATTGCTAGGATGTTTCTTATCGATAATCCTGTTTCATCAGAGATGGAATAGCTGTTTCTTGCTAGGTTGTATGGAATGGTCAATGATTCTTTTGTTTCCAAACCGTCTTTGTTCTTGATAAGGTAATGGACAGATAAAGGATAAAAATCATCATCGCTGTTTTCTGTGGTGGAAACAGAGACTTTCCGAAATGTTTCTTCGGATTGGATGATTTCAGGCAGTTGGGCTATTTCGGTGACACTGTTTTTTCGGTCAGGCGCATAAATGACAAGCGCCTTTTGGGTATCGGATACCGGTACATGGACAATCCAGCCATACTGGAGTTTCCCGAAGTGAAGGAGCTGGACTGGTTCGGTGTATCCGTCATTAACCCTTATCTTGATATTTTTGACTCCAGAGCTCATTTCAACTTGCTGGTTGGCTTCATTCCATTCGAAAACCATCAATCCAAGCAAGCCAGGGAGGTCTGCGGTCTTGGCTGTTTCTATCCCGGTTCCCCTGACGGAGACATAAGCACGGTAAAACTTCCCTTCTTTTGCATCATCTTCTGTGTATTCAATACTGTCAGTTTTCATGCAATAGGCATTGCCATTGTCTATGAACCGACGGCATCCTTGTTCGTTGGCAGTTTTATCAACCATGCCATACGTTGCATCCAATGAAGCTTCAATGGCAGAGGTTGCCTGTTCCTTGAATTCCGCAAGATTGGTGGGTTTGCTGGAACCCATCAGGGATTGAACAGTTTCAGGGATTGAGGTCACGTTCTCAGGAAGGATTCTTGAAATCTTTGAATCCTTTAGGGAACCTCCCATGACGAAAAAGGCAACTATTGCGCCGAGTGCCACAGCAATCAAAAGGATAATGATTTGGATAATCCGTTTAAACCAACTGGTAGAATGCTGCTTGCTTCTGGAGCTAGACGTATTGAAGTCCTCTGCTGATGGGATTGGCCGTCTCAAATTATTACGGCAATATCGACAGAAAACCGCTTTTGCCTGTATCGTCTCAAAGCAATAAGGGCAGTTTTTTGTTGTTTTGTCAGAAGGCATATTCGTGCTCATCATGAAACCTGTAACTTTGGTTGGCTATCTTTTTGATCCAAAGTGAAGGAACATGAATATGCCAATTGCTGAAAAGACAAGGCCTATTGCCAGTTTAGTGATATGAACTGACTCAAAACTTGAGAATACAATGCAGACACCAATCAGAAGAAAAACAATTCCAGAGAGAATTCCTGCCTTTATAATAGTATGATTGTCTTTCTGGATTTCTTCTTGTAAAAATTTTTGAAATGCAGATTGTATCGATGGTAATGAAATATCAAGTTTTGTTGCTGGTTGTTTATTTTCATTAGGTTCCAGAGACTGTTGGCTAGGCAAAGATCCTTCTTTATTTGCAACAGGTAATTTCTGTTGGCAATATCTGCAAATGATTGCGTTGTATTTTATGGTTTCTGCGCAGAAAGGACATTCTTTTGTTTCTGGCGTTGTCATTTTAAACTCCATTTTCAGTTTTTATTTTTTCTTAAATATATAGCCAAAAATCATAAGAGCAATGATTGGCATAATGACCCAATTAAAAAGAAAACCGCCAATACTGCCTAAGGCACTTCCAATGGAAGGCAGTAACTTGAAAAGCCCCCAGACAATCAGGCAGAGCATAACGAAGGCAATCAGGCAACTTTTTGTTGAAGGCTTGTTTGCCTGTTCGTTTCCATTATTTCCAGAAGGACTACCTGAATCATTTGCACTATTGGCATTGCGCTGATTTTGGGAGGCGTCTTTCCCTGAATAATCGTTTTCACCAGACCTCTTGTCCGAATTCGGATATGAAGCCGATGACGGAATCGGTCTGGGTGTGCGTCGAGGAACAGGTTTGCTTTGACGTTGTGGGACCGGAAAAAGCGGTGCATGGCATTTTCCACAGAAGAAACTTTGTCGGTTATCGGTGCCACAGTTGTCACAGGAAACAGCTCTGTCTTCTATCGCATAGTCCTTGAAACGGCAGTAAAGCGACACGGCTTTTGCCGCATCGGCGTAATCGGTTCCGGCAGGAAATTCAGGGAACAGCTTTTTCAAGAATGATGTCTGAAGGCTGTCTTTGGTATTGGTCTCAGCGTTGGTATCGATTTTCTGGTTGATGTCCTGCCAACGGCAATAGGTGATGAAGTTGTCATATTTCCTGCGTTCAGTCTCATTGGAAAAGACATCCCTCGCATGGCCACAGAGCCGTTTTTCTGCTTCATTCTGATCGGAGATGGCAGCTGCCCGTAACTGACGCTCTTTCGCATCAATCGTCTGCATCATCCTATAGGTTCCTTCGCGCTGGGAACAGCCCAAGAACGCATAGAGGTCTCTGGCTCCCACAACGTCCAGGGATTGTTGGATGTTCGCTTCTTTTGCCTTGTCAATCAGCTCAATCTGGTTCCATGAGGATGTGTTGACAGTCGGGTAATACTTGTTCGGATAGCTGCCTGTTGGTTTGGCGGTTTTGCCACGTTTGGCAAGGACAGCACGGTACATCCCGCGGATGGCTGTCTCGGTGAAGCCATAAGGATATTTGGCGAGCAGGTACTGGATATCATCATCCGTCAACCAAGGGGAACTGTAGTTCAATGCCAGCAGCTGTTCCAGTTCCTGCTGTTTCTGGTTCCGGATGCGTTTTGCCTGCTCTGCCAGCTGGTTCCTGCTGCGGGGATTCAGCAGCTGCTGTTTCATTTCATTGATTTGGGCAAGCCCTTTTTTGGCAGCGTCTTTCTTGCGGGGATTGTTCAGCTGGCGTGACCATTCATTCTGCTTTTCTGAGATGGCTTTCTGGATGGTTGCCGTATCAGGCGGTGGGTCAAAGGGGATGCCTAGAACCAGGAAGGCATTGCCTGTTTCTTCAGCCATGACTAACCTCCGATACGGGGACCGCTAAAACCTGACCCGCCAATGGAGCCGCCAGAGCCTCCGCCACTGCAAAGTTTGACAATAAGGGCAATGATGCCGCCGGTACCTAGAGCGGCTCCCCACCAAGGCAGGAATTTAAGAAGAATGAAAAAGATGACAGCGATAATTCCAATTGCTATCAGACCAGCCAACCAAGGAGACATTCCTCCTTGTTTATCCGAAGAGGCTGATGTTGAATCAGATGATTGCGAATCATTGTCTGTTTGCCATCTTTAGAAATGTCTGGAATCCTGTTCCTGTTTCATCGCCTGAAATTGGTACAGGACAATATTGTTTGACAAAGCCGGATATTTCTTGAGAAGGTCCCGGACATTTTCAGGAGATAGTCTGTCAGCAAGGTTGAAATCTTCTCTAAGAGTTGCTTTCAGTGACTCGACCTGTCCTTTTATTTCAGTAGGACGGGGTTTCTTGGCAGTGATAGGGATACCTGTTGTGACATTGGCAGAAACAGACTTTTCGGAGAGCTGTTCTTGAGGAGAGGCTGATAGATGGATTGAATCACCAGCGGATTTGATTTCTTCCGGAATAGACTGTTGGGATGCCGTCTTCCAAGCTTCTTGGATGGCAGAAGCAGGATTTCTCACATTGAGTGCGGCGATTTCCCGATTAAGCCAATCTTGTGAAAGGTCCTGTTCCAGTTCAGCCGGTTTTTCATTGATGAGCCGATTGGTTTCTTTTGCCAGTTCCATACGGTTGGCAGGGAGTAGCAGTGCTGTCTGCATAGCAGGTATTTCTGCCAGCCATTTTTCAGCCGTTTCCTTTTTCTGGGGATTCTGCAGGTCTGCTGTCCACTCCTGCTTTTTCCGTTCAATCGCCTGTCGGATATCAGCTGTCTTCGGCAGGGGATCAATGGGTAATCCCAGTATGAAGAAATAATTCCACTTGTTTCCCATGACCGTATTTGGCGGGCTGTCCCATACCAGAATGTCTGGGACAGCCTCTTTTTTAATTGATGTTCGAAGACTGGATGCGGTTGACTGCTTCTTTCATCTCGACATCGCTCATCGCATTGGCGGTTTCGAATGAAGCTTCCACCGTCCTGCCTTTGAGTTTTTCAACACCTTTGAGTTTCAGAAGACCGGATTCATCCAAGGTGAAGGTCACTTCTATTGGAGTACGCTGGGTGATGCCGGGAGGCAGTTCCAGGTCGGCATGACCGATTTCTGTACCAACGGATGGGTCGCAATGTTCATCAGAGGCAAAAGATTCCAGGATTTCAAAACGGGCATTCTTTTGGTTGTCATTGATAGGGTAGAGCGTGTTTTCACCGTGGGCTGGCAGGTCCTGGTTCTTGAAAATCAGGTTGAGCAGGGATTCTTTGCCATCCCAGATGCAGCGGACGCCATAGGTACGGCTGGAGACGTTGACGATGGACAGTGGCGCGGTAGAAAGACCGGACTGGGTATCAATCTTCAGTTTTCCGGCATCGATTTCTTCTTTGACTTCCTCAACGGATTTATGTTCTTTGGCAGCGATTTCCTCGACAGCCAGATTGAATTCGTTCAGATGGGCGGCATAAATCGCGGCGCCTTTTGCAACAGCTTCATCGGGATCGAACATCCGGACATCCTTGCCGAAAGCTTCTTTCACGGCTTTCATGATTTGTGGCATCCGGGAAGAACCTCCGACCAGCAGGATCTCATCGATATCGGATTCCCTGAAACCTTTCTGGGCGGCTTCCTCAAACATCTGCCGGGTCAGGCTGATGGTGCGGTTGACCAGGTCACTGGTCAGTTCATCGAATTTCTCACGGGTCAGTTCAATGCGCTGGCGGTTTCCCTTGAAGTTGATGGAAATCGGTGTTTTCTCTTTGCTGGTCAGCAGTTTCTTGTTTTTTTCGACATCCAGCAGCAGTTCCTGCGTTGCGTATTCATCGTCCAGAATCTCATCATTGGTGCCGCTCTGATGCTTGTACTCATCTGCCAGGTAGGTCAGGATGCGGTCATCCCAGTCTTTGCCGCCCAGTTCCTTGTCACCCCCCGTGGCAACAACCCTGATCTGTTTGCCATCGACTTTCACGATGGTGACGTCGAAGGTGCCACCCCCAAGGTCATAGACCAGCACGGTTTTGGCACGGTCATTCGACAGACCATAGGAGATGGCGGCAGCAGTCGGTTCATTGATGATGGCAAGGACATTCAGGCCAGCAAGTTTGCCTGCCGTTTCGGTTGCGGTGCGTTCTGCCAGACCAAAATAGGCTGGGCAGGTGATGACGACGTCATTGACATGTTCGTTGTCATCGAGCTTGCCTTCCATCCGCAGGGTTTCTTCGGCATCATTGACCACTTTGCGGAGGATATAGGAAGAGATTTCTTCAGGTTTCAGGTCAACGCCATCGATATTCCTGACGTAGCCAGCCTGTCCGATATAGCGTTTGATGAAGGTCACGACTTTTTCGGGGTCGGTCTTGGCGGCTTCTTTTGCACTGATACCGACCTGGACATCTTCTGCGGTGTCAAACCAGACAGCGGAAGGGGTTGTCAGGTCACCTTCAGCGTTTTTCAGGACAACAGCCTGGTCTGTCGGGTCGATATAGGCGATACAGGAATAAGTGGTTCCCAAGTCAATGCCAAATACTTTACTCATGATGCTTTCCAATCCTTGTCTGGTTGATTATTTGTTTCGTTTTTTGATGGAACTGCCCGGTAAACCTTGACACGTTCCTTGCGGATGACCCGCCCGTTTTTCTCATAGCCGTCTGCAACACGCTCAGCAATCTTCCGGTGTTTTTCAGCTTCTTCAGTGATGACGGTCTGGACATTGGTCTGCCGGTGGCTATCCAGTTCTTCTGATTTGTCCTGATAGGGTTCGATGCTTTGGCGGTAGAGGATGTCGAGGAGTTCCTGGCGCAGGTCATCGGTCTTTTTATACAGTGCCTTGGCGGTTCCGTCTGTTTCAGCAGTTTCTTTGTAGAAATTGGCGTCATTTCCCAGCTCATCAATCAGGCGGATGATTTCAAGGGCAATGGCATCAATGTTTTTCTCGAAGGTACCGTTTCGATAGTCCTGCAGTTCATCGTGCAACCTGTCGAACTGTTCGTTCTTTTTGGCATCGGTCTTGATTTTCTGGTCGAAACTTTCTTGCAACGCAGCGAGGCTTGCCTTGATGTCTGCCAGTTCCTGTTTCAGGACTTCGGTTTCTGATGGTGCTGTGTCTGTTGTCACTGTTTCTGGGATTGGTTCAGTGGTCTCTTCAGTTGCAGGAACAGGAGCAGGGTTTTCTGGCGTTGAGACCGTCTCTTCAGTAGGAAGAGATTCTGTTTCAGGAAGCGGTTTATCTGTCTCTGAGGCAGTCAATGGAGCTGTTCCAGAAAGATTGCCAGGATTTCCGGAATCATCCAGGTCAATGTTGCTGGTTTCACTGGGATTATCGTTGGAAGAATCCTTTTGGAAGGAGGAGAAAATGTTGCCTATCATCATTTGATTCCTTCAAAGGTTGTCGGGTTTCAGGGTTAGATTGTATACCTAACATGAATATTATAGACAAGTAACGATATTACATAAGAAACGGAATCCACACAACATTACGTGCTAATACTGAGAATTTGGGCGGGTGATGTTATGAACAAAGGTAGCGCGGATATTTCAATCCAGTTGGGTAGGAACATCGCCAAGGCAAGGAAGTCTGTCGGGAAGACGCAGGCGCAGCTTGCTGAACAGATTGATGTCGATACACTTTCCATTTCCCGTATTGAACGGGGGGCTGTTGCACCAAGTCTTGCGACATTGAGCAAGATTGCCAATGCAATTGATATGCCACTTCCCCATCTGTTTACCGGAACATCAACTGCACCACATGCTATGGCAGACAGTATTGCCTGTCTGTTGGATAAGCTCCCTGAAAACCGTCGGCTGTTCCTTTACAACCAGATCCAGGCATGGTGTGACTATTTCAACAGCGAAAGGATTTTCACTGCAACTACTGACAAGAAACAAGAATAGACAGGGCGTTTTTTCCTTTTTCATGCCGCTTATGTTCTAATACCGTTTTCAGTCAATTTCTCGTCGGTGAAATGCGAATCCTGATTGTCCGTGTCTCTTCATTGGGTGACGTTGTCCATAATCTGCCAGTGCTGGCTGATATCCACCGTCATTACCCGGATGCCATCATTGACTGGGTGGTTGAGGAAGGGTTTGCCGGGCTGGTCAAGCAGAACCGCCATGTCAATGAGGTAATCCCTTTTGCGTTGCGCCGGTGGCGCAAGCATCCTTTCTCATCATCAACCCGGGCGGATTTTGCCGCTTTCCGTAAGCGGTTGAAGGCAGAGGCATATGACTGGGTGTTTGACACGCAGGGATTGCTGAAGACGGGCATCATCATGGGCTTTTCCCAGACAGTCCCCGGTGGCAAGAAGGTCGGACTGGGCAACAAGACGGATGGTTCCAGCTATGAACCGGTTTCCCGTCTGTTCCACGACCAGAGCATCAAGATGGAAAAGCATATCCATGTGGTGCAGCGCAGCCGTGAGATGATTGCCAAGGCGTTGGGCTATACCATCGATACGCCACCGGATTTTGGGTTGATGGTTTCCACGGAGCATTATGACTGGATACCGGAACAGCCGTATGCGCTGTTTTTCCATGGGACTTCGCGGGAATCAAAGAAATGGGCGCATCCAAACTGGCTACGGATTGGCGCAATGCTGCATGAGAAAGGCTTGAAAATCCTGCTGCCTTGGGGAAATCCTGCTGAGAAGGTCGAAGCGGAAAGGCTGGCGGCTGACCTGGAAGATGCAGTGGTGCTGCCACGGCTGTCAATCACCGATATGTCCACTGTAACGGGCAGGGCGTCTTTTGTTGTCGGGGTGGATACTGGTCTGTCGCATCTGGCTGCAGCTTATGACAAGCCGACCGTACAGATTTACTGTAACATCCCCCGCTGGCGGACCTGCTGTGACTGGTCGCCAAAGGTCATCAGCCTAGGCGGGGAAAATGAAGTGCCTTCCCTTGAAGCGGTGGAAGATGCTGTCCGGCAACTGATGGTCTGGCTGGATTGACCCAACCAGACCGATTTGCTATTCGATAAGCCTTTCCGTTAGTCGCCGATTTCGTCAGGCGGTGCATCCCATGAAGAGTTGTTTTTCTCGGTCTGTTGGACCACTGTCATCTTCTGCAATTCTTCCTCGGTGATGTATTCAAAGACCTTGACGACCTGCTGGACACCGCTGACACCGGAGGCAACCTGTGCGGCATGGTTGCCTTCACGTTCGGTCACCCGTCCCATCAGGTAAACGGTACCCCGTTCGGTGACGGTCTTGAAAGCATGGGAGTACAGGTCTTTTTCTGCCAAGAAGCTGGCGCTGACCTTGCTGGTAATCAGGGAGTCGTTTGAACGTGAACCGATGGTGGATGGTGCCATGACAGCGATTTCATTGACGACTGCCTGGACATTCTCGATGCTGGAAATCTCATTGGCGACGGCCTGTTTGGTGGCTTCGCTGTCAACTTCGCCGGTCAGCAGGACCTTGCGGTTGAAGCATGCCACATTGACATGACCGTTTTCACCGGAAGTCTTGGCTGCGATGTTTTCGCCTTTAAGGGTGATGACTTTGTCTTCAGTCTGCATGCCGACTGTACGGCGGTCGCTTGCTGCCATACCCCCGCCAACGGCACCGCTGACCAGCATGACCGGCACACAGGCGGTCAGGGAACAGCTCAATGCACCGGCAAGCATGATTTTCGCCAAGGCGTTTTTCCATTGGAAATTAGCATTATTCATGGGTATCTTCTCCAAAAAAGGCTGCATCAATACCATCACAGATGCAGTGGATTGTCAGCAGATGGACTTCCTGGATGCGGGCAGTCCTGTCATGGGGAACACAGATTTCCACATCGTTTCCGTTCAGCATCGGTTTGATTTTCCCGCCACCTTTACCTGTCAGGGCAACGATATGCATTTCCCGTTCATGGGCGGCCTCAATAGCGGCGATGACGTTGCCTGAGTTGCCGGATGTAGAGATGGCGAGCAGGATGTCACCAGGCTGGCCAAAGGCCTGCACCTGCTTGGTGAAAATATCCTGATAGCTGTAATCGTTTCCGACAGCTGTCATGATGGATGAGTCTGTCGTGAGTGCCATGGCAGGCAACGGCATCCGTTCCCGCTCAAAGCGGCCGACCAGTTCAGCGGCAAAATGCTGGCAGTCTGCGGCGGAACCGCCGTTCCCGCAGGCAAGGATTTTGTTGCCTTGGGTCAATGCGTTGTACATCAGTCCTGCTGCACGCGAAATCGGTTCTGCCAGTTCCAATGCGGCTTTTTCTTTCAGCTCGGCACTCTCTTTAAAGTGTCCAAGAATACGTGTTTCCATCGGTTGTCCCTTACCTGATGTCATATCGCTTCAATCGTGTTTTTCAGCCATTGGCATGCATTTCCATCCCATGCTACAACATCAAAGCGGCAAGCTGGTAATGTTTTGTAACGTTGCAGGTAAAAATAGGCGGTTTTGATGATTTTCTGCTGTTTTGCAGGTGTGATGCTTGCTGCGGCACCACCATACAGACGGTTTTTCCGTTTACGGACTTCAACGAAGACGAGGGTGTTCCCGTCCTGCATGATCAGGTCGATTTCGCCGGAACGGCACCTGAAGTTCCGGGTGACGGGAGTAAGGCCCTGTCCTTGCAGGAATGCCAAGGCATCATCTTCAGCTTTGGTACCTGTCTGTTGCCTTTCGGTTGAGGTACCCGGGAAAGAAGCCATCCGTCACGTCTCCAAGGAAAATCAGGCCATCGGAAACCTGCTTGAAATTTATGGGTTGTCTGGGCAAAATCCAATAACCGTCCAAGCCTTTCCGGAGAACCAGCCATGCTGTTACAGCCATTGATGGATGCCATGTCCCGTCAGCAGATTCCTGAAGCGACATTATATGTGATTGGTACGCCAATCGGGAATATCTGCGATATCAGCCTGCGGGCGTTGGCTGTACTTGATGCCGCAGATGCGGTCGCATGCGAAGATACCCGCAATACCCGGGCATTGCTGGGGGCTTATGGCCTGTCCAAGACACTGGTTGCCGCCCATCAGCATAATGAGCGGGAAGTTGCGGAGCAGCTGATTGTCCGCCTCCAGAAAAGGGAGAGGGTTGCGTTGGTCTCGGATGCTGGGACACCCGGGGTCTCCGATCCCGGAGCAAGGATTGTTGATTCAGTCCGTGAGGCGGGATGCCAAGTGGTGCCGGTTCCAGGACCGTCTGCTGTGGTGACGGCCTTGTCGGTTTCAGGCTTCCCGGATGACGGTTTCAGGTTTGTTGGATTCCTGCCGGTCAAAAACAGCCAGCGGCTGGAAGTCTTGGATACGCTTAAGAATCTGCCTGCCACATTGGTTTTCTATGAAGCACCGCACCGTATCAAAGCGATGCTGGATGCCCTGACCAGCGCGTTTGGTCCTGCCCGCAGGGTCATGATTGCCCGTGAGTTGACAAAACTGTTTGAAGAAACCTGGCGGGGGACACTGGCAGAAGTGGGGGATTGGCTGGCTGGAGACAGCAACCGGATGCGGGGTGAATTTGTCATCTTGGTTGAAGGGGCTGGCGTGGATGGATCTTCGGGCAATGATGAAGAAGCCAAACGGATTCTTGGGATTTTGCTGGAGGTCCTGCCGGTCAGTTCAGCTGTTGCAGCAGCTGTCAGGATCACCGGGCAAAAAAAGAACCATCTCTATAACTTGGCGTTGCAGATGAAAACGTCAGGTCAATAAGTCGTTGATTTATCGAGTGATTGATAATCATTTTCAATTCCCTATAAATAGGGTGGTTTTTCCGCGACATCTTGGCAGAAACCATAGGAAGCCCCTGTCTGCCGGACTATACTGGACTGCATAACCATACCGATAAAGGAGACCATCATGCAGTTCAACAAGGCAAGTTTCATCTATTTCAGTGCTACCGGGACGACACGCAGGATTGTCAGGGCTGTCAAGGCGGCATTGCCGGTTGTCAAAACGGATTACAACCTGTTGCGTAAGCCGGTTGAGCAGGATGTCCAGATTGACCCGGATAATCTGCTGGTTGCTGCAATGCCTGTTTACAATGGCCGTATCCCGGCTTTGGCAGCGGAAAGCCTGAAGCGGCTAAAAGGGCAAGGCACACCTGCCATTGCGATTGTGGTCTATGGCAACCGCGAATACGATGATGCATTGCTGGAAGTGAAGACCATGCTGGAGGAACAGGGGTTCTTTGTCCTGGGCTGCGGTGCCTTCATCGCACGCCATTCCATTTTCCCGAATGTCGCCAACGAACGCCCTGATGCTGATGACCTTGCACAGGTCAGTGCGTTTACGCAGAAGTGTGTGGAGAAACTGGCAGGTATGGCATCACCTGATGGCTATACTGCTCCTGCTGTCAAAGGCAATATCCCGTACATGCCGTTGAAGACGGTGCCGATGAAGCCGTCTTCAGGTGATGACTGCGACTTCTGCGGAATCTGTGAAAAAATCTGCCCGACCAAAGCGATTGCAATTACAGGGAATGAAATCGCCACGGACCCCGACCTGTGCATTTCATGTGGTGCCTGTATCACGGTCTGTCCAATTGAAACCCGGCAGTACCGTGGTGCCGATTATGAAAAGTTCAAAGGCAAATTCACAGCGCGTTTCGGCGCCCGGAAAGAAAACGAAACGTATCTCTGATTCCTATAGAGGTATAAGGGAAAAGCAGGGCCGTTTCCTTGCGGTTCCTGCTTTCCTATTGGTCAACGGTTCTGGCTGTCCTCTGTCAGATTTCAAGGCGGGTGCCCATCTCGACAACCCGGTTGGTTGGAATCTGGTAGTAATCGGCTGCACTGCGGGCGTTCCGGGTAATCCAGATGAACAGATGTTCACGCCAACGCATCATCAGGGATTTCTTGGAAGGGACCAGCGACAGGCGTGAGACAAAGAAAGAGGTCTGCATCAGGTCGAAGCGGTGCCCCTGTTCCTTGCATTCTTCAAGGATCTGCGGGATATCCGGTTCATTCTTGAAACCATAATGCACATCAATCATCCAGCAGTTGTTGCCGAAATCGGAAATCCTGATGCGCTCCCATGGCGGAACCCATGGCACGTCATGGGAATGGATGGTCAGGAAATAGACACGTTCATGGATGACTTTGTTATGGGAAAGGTTGTGCAATAGTGCCAACGGAACCCCATCGTTGTCCCGTTTCAGGATGACAGCTGTGCCAGGGACACGTTGCGGAGGCGAAATGAACAGGGTTTCCAGAAAGTCTTTCAGCGGGATGGCCTGTTGCCTCAGGTTCCGTTCGATGATCCTGCGTCCACGCCGCCAGGTCAGCATCAGTGTGAACAGGATGGTTGCGAGGGTCAGCGGGAACCAGCCGCCACTGGCGATTTTCATGACATTGGAACTGAACAGGAAAACATCACCGACGAAGAAGCAGAAGACCAGCAGCAGGGAAATGACAACATTGCGTTTCCAATAGTTGTGCATCACAAAGAACAGCAGGAGTGTGGTGATGGTCATGGTGCCTGTCACCGCGATGCCATAAGCTCCGGCAAGGTTTTCAGAGGAGCCGAAGAGCAGGATAGCAAACAATACAACCGCCATCTGGAGCCAGTTGACAGTCGGCATATAGACCTGCCCGATTTCCGATTCGGAGGTATGCACGACTTTCATGCGGGGCAGCAGGCCAAGACCGATTGCCTGACGGGTGACAGAGAATGCACCTGAGATGGTCGCTTGGGATGCCACGACAACAGCGATGGTGGACAGGGCAATCAACGGATAGATGCTCCAAGCGCCAAGCTGCTGGAAGAAAGGATTAACAATGGCAGCAGGATTTGCAATGAGCAGGCCTCCCTGCCCCATATAGTTGAGTGCCAATGCCGGGAATACAATGAAAAACCATGCGTAACGGATGGGCGTCGGACCGAAATGTCCCAGATCGGCATAAAGTGCTTCAGCCCCTGTCAAAGCCAGGACGATGGCACCCAATGCGATGAAGGCAATGCCCGGGCTGACCTTGATGAATTTGATGGCGAACCAAGGGTTGAATGCCTGCAGGATGACTGGGGAGCGGATGATGTTGACGATGCCCATGGCTGCGAGGGACCCGAACCAGAGCAGCATCAGGGGACCTACCCATTTTGCGATGCCTTCCGTCCCTTTTGACTGGATGGAATAAAGGATGACGATGATGATGATGGCAAGGGGAACCACATAAGGTTTGAAGAAAGGCGTGGCGACTTCAAAACCTTCCATCGCAGACAGGACAGAAACAGCAGGCGTGATGACGCTGTCGCCATAGAACAGCGAGGCACCGAAAACACCCATCAGCAGCAGGATCCGGAACCAGAGGGGACGTCCTTTCGGCAGCGATGTGTGGACCAGCGCCAGCAAAGCCAGGATGCCGCCTTCCCCCCGGTTGTCCGCCTTGAGCATCAGATATACATATTTAAGCCCGACCACCAGGATCAGTCCCCAGATGATCAGCGAGACAATCCCAAGGATGTTCTCTGGAATCAGGGCAAGGCCGTTCCCCTCACCGAAGACCGCCTTCATGGTGTAAAGCGGGCTTGTACCGATGTCTCCATAGACGACCCCGACTGCGGCAACAGTCATAGCCATCATGCTGTGTTTGGCGGATTTGAGGGACAATGGAAAACCTTTTTGTATCGGAAAACGCTCACAATAGGACAATCTGCATGGAATTGCAACTAAATGGCGCTTATTTCAGGCTAATTAAGGCAAACCTGATTTTTATCCCGTTTCTTTGCCCACTGATTCCAGGAAGTTCCTGAAAATGTCACGCTAGCAGTTGTTCCCCGGTATGCGGATCCCTGTTTTAGGCAGGGTATTTGCAGAACTCTGTCCTGCATGATATTTTCACCTTTTTTGACGATAGGGAAACCGGCATTCCGCCTTTCCCTGCAACAGGAACAGATTCCATGGCTCAATATGTATTTACGATGAACCGGGTTGGCAAGGTTGTGCCACCTAAACGTCAGATTCTGAAAGATATTTCCCTGTCCTTTTTCCCTGGCGCAAAAATCGGGGTGTTGGGACTCAACGGCGCTGGCAAATCAACCCTGCTGAAAATCATGGCGGGTGTGGATACAGACATCCTGGGCGAAGCCCGTCCAATGCCAGGGCTGAAGATTGGCTATATGCCTCAAGAACCGCAGCTTGATCCCGACCAGACTGTCCGCGAGGCGGTTGAGTCTGGACTTGGGGAGGTGATTGATGCGCAGAAGCAGTTGGATGCAGTTTATGCGGCTTATGCGGAACCTGATGCAGATTTTGACAAGCTGGCAGCAGAGCAGGCACGCCTTGAAGCGATTGTCGCGGCGGCGGATGGCAATAATATTGAACAGCAGATGGAAGTCGCTGCTGATGCACTGCGCCTGCCACCGTGGGATGCCAAGATCAGCATATTGTCTGGTGGGGAAAAGCGCCGTGTTGCCTTATGCCGCCTGTTGCTGTCCAAGCCCGATATGCTGCTGCTTGACGAACCGACCAACCACTTGGATGCGGAATCGGTGGAGTGGCTGGAGCAGTTCCTGCACCGTTTTCCGGGTACAGTTGTCGCAATCACCCATGACCGTTATTTCCTTGACAATGCCGCTGAATGGATTTTGGAACTGGACCGTGGTTATGGGATTCCATGGAAGGGTAATTACAGTTCGTGGCTTGACCAGAAAAGCCTGCGGCTGAAGCAGGAGGAACAGAAAGAGTCTGCCCGTCAGAAAACCATTGCGAAAGAACTCGAATGGGTCCGTCAGAATCCGAAGGGACGCCAGGCGAAAAGCAAAGCCCGCCTTGCCCGTTTCAGTGAATTGTCTGAATACGAATACCAGAAACGGAACGAGACGCAGGAAATCTTCATTCCTGTGGCAGAGCGCCTTGGCAATGATGTCATTGAATTCAAGCATGTCAGCAAGGGGTTTGGGGACCGGCTGCTGATTGATGACCTGAGTTTCATCATCCCTGCCGGTGCGATTGTCGGGGTCATCGGACCAAACGGCGCCGGTAAATCCACGATGTTCAAGATGATTGCCGGAAAGGAACAGCCGGATTCCGGCGAAATCACAATTGGCAAGACTGTCCGTATGGCGATGGTTGACCAGTCACGGGCGTTCCTGTCGGATGACAAGTCGGTGTTTGAGGAAATCAGTGGGGGCAATGACCTGATTACGGTTGGCAAGTTCGAAATGCATGCACGGGCATATCTGGGTCGTTTCAATTTCAAGGGCAGTGACCAGCAGAAGAAAGTGGGAACCCTTTCCGGTGGTGAACGGGGACGCCTGCATCTGGCAAAGACCCTGATGCAGGGTGCCAATGTCCTGCTGCTTGACGAACCTTCCAATGACCTGGATGTTGAAACGCTCCGGGCATTGGAAGATGCATTGCTTGAGTTTGCCGGTACGGTGATTGTGGTGTCGCATGACCGGTGGTTCTTGGACAGGATAGCCACCCATATCCTGGCGTTTGAAGGGGATTCGCAGGTCACTTTCTTTGAAGGCAATTATCAGGAATACGAATCTGATAAACGTAAACGCCTAGGCGAGGCGGCAGCTGCACCCAAACGCCTGCGCTATAAACCGATTTCCCGTTAGGAAGCGTACGCTGTTGCAAAAAGTTTCTTTTTTTCTGAAGTAGGGGCTTAAAATAAAAGCCGTTGTTGTAGAAACGGATGGTACTGTGTCCAATATCGCTGAAATATCTGACCTGGCTTTTGGTTATGGCGACCGGATGATCCTTTCCGACCTGAATATGACTTTTCCGAAAGGGAAAGTCATTGCTGTCATGGGTATTTCAGGGTCTGGAAAGACAACAATCCTCCGGTTGCTGGGCGGGTTGATCACTCCTCAGAAGGGGGAAGTGCTCATTGGTGGCGAGCGTTTGGAAACCATGGATACTGCAAAGCTTTATCGACAGCGCAGGCAGATGGGGATGCTGTTCCAGCATGGGGCGCTGTTCACCGACCTTTCTGTCTTTGACAATGTGGCGTTCCCATTACGTGAACAGACAGACCTGCCGGAAGAACTGATCCATGACCTTGTCCTGATGAAGCTGGATGCAGTTGGCCTGCGCAGTGCCGCATGGTTGATGCCGTCTGAGATTTCAGGCGGGATGGCGAGGCGGGTCGCCCTTGCGCGTACCATTGCGCTTGACCCGCAGCTGATCCTATACGATGAGCCTTTCACAGGGCTGGATCCGATTTCCATGGGTGTGACATCGAACCTGATCCGGCGGCTGAACGATGTCCTCCAGTCCACAACGGTACTGGTCTCGCATGATGTGCCTGAGACTTTCGCCATTGCGGATTATGTCTATTTCCTGTCAGAAGGCAAAATCCTTGCACAGGGAACCCCAGCAGAAATGGAGCAGTCCACGGACCCTTATGTCTATCAGTTTGTCCATGCAGAAATGGACGGTCCTGTGGCATTCCACTATCCTGGTCAGCCGATGGCTGTTGACCTTGGCTTGGAGGGAACACCATGAATATGCTGGCAGAACTGGGGTATAAGACCCGGCAGACAGTGTCGAGCATCGGTTATGCCACCCGGCTTTTCCTGTCTGTTGTGCAGGCGTTTTTCCGCCTGTTGGCAAGACCCCGCCTGGTCATTGACCAGATTTTCTTCATCGGCAACAGGTCCCTCATCATCATTACGGTTTCAGGTCTGTTCGTCGGTTTTGTGTTGGGGCTTCAGGGATACTACGTGCTGGTGCGCTATGGCTCTGAACAGGCGCTTGGCATCCTGGTTGCATTGGCATTGACCCGTGAGCTGGGACCCGTTGTCACGGCACTGCTTTTTGCAGGGCGGGCAGGGACATCGCTCACTGCTGAAATTGGATTGATGAAAGCCGGTGAACAGCTCACTGCCATGGAGATGATGGCAGTCAATCCGGTGAAGCGTATCCTGGCCCCCCGTTTCTGGGCAGGTGTCATTTCCATGCCGTTGCTTTCCATCCTTTTCAATGCTGCAGGCATCATCGGTGGTTATATTGTCGGTGTGGCACTGATCGGTGTGGATGACGGGGCTTTCTGGTCACAGATGCAGGAAGGCGTCGATGTCTGGGACGATATCGGCAATGGGATTGTCAAGAGTGTGGTGTTCGGTTTCGCCGTGACGTTCATGGCGCTGTACCAGGGATATGAATCCAAGCCGACACCTGAGGGGGTTTCTGGTGCAACAACCCGGACGGTGGTGCTGTCATCATTGTTGATCCTGTGGTTGGATTTCATTATGACAGCCTTGATGTTTAATTGATTTTTTCAGGTAAATCGGGTTTTGCCCTTGAATCCCTATCTCTTTATAATGGATACTTGATTTATCTGAAGCTGAAGCAAAGATAGAGGTGGCTATGCAACGTAAGTCGTTTGATATCTGGGTTGGGCTTTTTGTCCTTCTTGGTGCCGTTGCGCTCCTGTTCCTCGCCCTCAAGGCGGGTAACATGAGTTCCTTTTCATTTGAGAACACGTATTCCGTCAAAGCCAAGTTCAGCAATATCGGTGGACTGAAGCCACGGGCACCGGTCAAGAGTGCCGGGGTGGTTGTCGGCCGTGTCGCTGACATTTCTTTTGACAATAAGGATTACCGTGCGATAGTCACCCTTGAACTGCAGCAGAAATATGCTTTTCCAAAAGATGGGACCAGTGCCAAGATCCTGACATCCGGTCTGCTGGGCGAACAGTATATCGGGCTTGAAATCGAGCCTGGTGACCCATCTGTTGAACATCCAAGCCTGGCAGCAGGTGACGAGATCATCAGATCCGAAGATGCCATGGTGCTGGAGAAACTGATTGATGCACTGGTTGCATCAAAAGCCAGTGAATGAAGGGATTCCTTATGAAAAGCCTTGTCAAACCATTGATTGCCATTGCAGCCGCTTTCCCCTTGATGACAGGTCATGCTTTGGCAGAAACACCCAACGATGTACAGGCACCAGGCAGCAGCCAGGTTTCCAATGCAGGACAGCCTGCTGGGGTAGCTGTAGAAGAAGGACCGACCGATACATTTGAGGGTTATAACCGCGCCATGTTCTCTTTCAACGAGGGGTTTGATGACTATATCTACAGACCCGTTGCGAAAGGTTATACGAAGGTGGTCCCAGAGATAGCGCGTAAGGGGGTGACCAATTTCTTCGGCAATATCCGTGATGTCTGGTATGCCGCCAATCATTTCATGCAGGGCAATGCTGAGCGGGGTGTCAAGGACCTTGCACGTGTGACGGCCAATACCATCTTTGGTATCGCTGGTCTGATTGATGTTGCCACCACCATGCATATCGAGAAGGAAAAGGCTGATTTTGGCCAGACTTTAGGCATCTGGGGCGTTGGTTCCGGTCCTTATGTTGTTTTGCCGATTCTGGGGGATTCAACAGTCCGTGATACGGTTGCCCTGCCAGCGGAATGGTATGGCGATCCATGGTCTTATGTCCGTAAGATCCGTGTCCGTAATGTCGGTATTGTCCTCCGTGCAGTCAATTACCGCGCCAATCTGCTTGATGCTTCTGATTTTGTTGATGAAGTCGCTTTGGACAAATATGAGTTCAGAAGGGATGCCTACTTGCAGCGCCGTCGGGCAATGATTGAAGGCAAGTCCACTGCCGCATGGGAAACCCAGACATCTGACCCGTTCATCAATCCGGCGGCAAATGCTGCAGGGATGAAGAAGGCTCCTGAAACAGTGGCTCCTGCAGGAACGCCTGATGCTTCTGCTCCGGCTGTTCCGCAGGCGGTTCCTGCTGATGCCCCTGCCTCTGAAAAGGCTGTTGGGACAGTCCCGGCTTCTGCGCCTGCTGAACAGGCAAAATGATTGCATTGACTTGAAGGATAGAAAATGAAGAGTATCAAACAATGGTTCTTGGCCCTGACAGCATTTGCCCTGTTGGCTTTTACGTCTGCCGCACAGGCACAGTCTTCACCGGATGGTGTGGTCAACGCCATCAAGCAGAGTGTGCTTTCTGCCGCAAGCAATTCACCGAGAGGTCTGTCTACTGGGCAGATCAACAGCCTTGTCCGTAACAATATTGCTCCCTATGTTGATTTTGAAGCAGCAGCTTCAGTTGCATGCGGTCAGTACTGGTATCAGGCGACAGACAGCCAGAAGAGCCGTATCACTGCTGAATTCAAGGAACTGCTGATCCGTTCCTATTCCAAGGCTTTGGGGAAGGTCAACAGCAGGACGACGATGGTTGTTTATCCGGCTACCTATAATGCCAATAATACAGCCACGGTTCCTGCCCGCATCAATAACAATGGTACCAGCACCCCGTTGTTCTTTGGTCTGACGGCGAATTCCGGCAGTTGGAAGATTTTTGATGCGAACTTCGCCAACATGTGGCTGATTTCTTCTTCTTTCAAGACCCAGTTCACCGGCATTATCAGAAAATCCGGTATCGATGGTCTGATTGCCAACCTGGCAAGGAAAAACGGTCACAGATAAGATGGAGCCTGCATGACATTTACTGTCACCGCACTTGATTTCTCCAATGCCAAGGCCCTTCTTCAGGAAGGGCTTGATGCTGTCTCACGGGGTGAGAACGACTATGACCTTGGTCAGTTGGCGCAAGTGGATTCCGCCAGTGTTGCTGTCATGCTTGCATGGCAGCGTGCTGCAGTCAGGTCAGGTAGAAGGCTCCGGTTCCTGAATGTCCCTTCCAGTCTAGTCAATCTAGCTGGTCTCTACGGGGTGACGGAATTACTGGATCTGACAGGGCACGTCACCGCTTCTTGAATGCCGCCGTAAAGGCGGCTTTTCTGGTTTATTGAGCATCAGAATGCCTTTGAATGCCATAGAGATTTCCCATATCCATAAGCGTTATCAGACGTTGCAGGCGCTTGATGATGTTTCCATCAAGGTGCGTCAGGGGGAGTTTTTTGGCCTGTTGGGACCGAATGGTGCCGGGAAGACGACTTTGATTTCCATTATGGCAGGACTGGTTTTTGCGGATTCCGGTTATGTCCGGATTATGGGGCATGATGTTGTCCGTGATTACCGTGAAGCAAGGCGGATGTTGGGAGTTGTCCCCCAAGAAATCGTTTTTGATCCGTTTTTCACCGTCCGGGAGATGCTACGTATCCAATCCGGTTTTTTTGGCCTGAGGAACAATGATGACTGGATTGATGAAGTCATGTCGAACCTTGACCTGACTGACAAGGCAGATGTGAACACGCGGGCATTGTCAGGGGGGATGAAGCGCCGCCTGCTTGTAGCGCAGGCATTGGTGCATAAGCCACCGGTCATCGTATTGGATGAGCCGACAGCCGGTGTGGATGTCGGGCTTCGCCAGAGTCTCTGGCAGTTCATTGGACGGCTAAACCAGGAAGGCCATACGGTTGTCCTGACAACACATTATCTTGAAGAGGCCCAGACCTGGTGCAACCGGATTGCGATGCTCAAGGATGGCCGTGTGGTTGCCTTGGATTCCACAGAAGCGCTTATCCATCAGGTATCAGAACCCCAGCTTGTCCTGCAGGTTGAGGGGAACCTGCCGGACTCCCTGCAGCCGTTGGTGTTGCGGAGCAAAGTTTCCGGCAATACCGGGAACTGGGTGCTCAGGATCAATCAATATACTGATATCAGGCATATCCTCTCAGAGCTTGAGAAACAGGCAGTCACTGTCAACAGCCTCCAGGTGCAGGAACCTGACCTTGAAGAGGTTTTCCTGCAGATCATGGATTCGAGGAAGCATTGAGATGGCGTTCACGGTTTTCCAGACCCTTTTCATCAAAGAGGTCAGGCGTTTCCTCAAGGTTTCCATCCAGACAGTCATGGCACCTGTGCTGACCTCCCTGCTTTACATGCTGATTTTCGGTCACGCATTAAGCGATTATGTACAGGTGTATCCAGGCATCACTTATACAGCATTCCTGGTGCCTGGGCTTGTCATGATGACCCTGATGCAGAATGCTTTCGCCAATTCTTCTTCATCGCTTATCCAGGCAAAGATCAATGGCAGCATCATCTTCATGCTGCTTTCCCCAGCATCATACACTCAGATTTATTTCGCTTACATGCTGGCATCGGTGGTGCGTGGCATTGCCGTTGGAGCCGGCGTGTTTGCCATTACGGTTTTCTTTGTCATGCCAACGATGCACTCATTGGGATGGGTTCTTTTTTTCGGGCTTGTCGGGGCAGGGCTGTTAGGGACGATGGGGCTCATTGCCGGCATCTGGGCAGAAAAGTACGAGCATCTTTCGACCTTCCAGAATTTCATGATTATGCCGGCGACTTTCCTGTCAGGGGTGTTTTATTCAATCCATTCCCTGCCTGGGTTCTGGCAGCATGTTTCAGGATTCAATCCGTTCTTTTATCTTGTGGATGGCTTCCGCTATGGCTTTTTTGGGCATTCAGATGTCAATCCGTGGACAAGTTTGACGATAGTCAGCATATTTTTTTGCTTTTTTGCGGTAATCACCTTACATTTACTGCGGAAAGGTTATAAATTGCGTTTTTAGCCTTTTCCGGTGCATTCATTAATCGAAATTCATAAATGGACAAATTGATTATTCATGGTGGAAGACGTCTGAATGGCGAGATTCCAATCTCTGGTGCGAAAAATGCCGCACTGCCTATCCTGTGTACAGGCTTATTGACCGCTGATGATGTTGTGCTGACCAATGTGCCGCATCTGAAGGATGTCCAAACCATGCTGGACCTGTTGCGGCAGATGGGGGTTTCCATCAAACAGGAAGGCGACAGGATGATACTCAACGGCAGGAACGTCAACCAGTTCGATGCGCCATATGAACTGGTCAAGACCATGCGGGCGGCAATCCTGGTCCTTTGTCCGTTGGTTGCCCGTTTTGGGGAAGCAAGGGTTTCCCTGCCTGGCGGCTGTGCCATCGGTTCCCGCCCGGTCGAGCAGCATATCAAAGGGCTGCGTGCAATGGGGGCGGAAGTCGAGATCAAGGGCGGGTATATCTATGCCCGTGCAAAACGCTTGAAAGGCACCCGTATTGTCACCGATATGATTACTGTCACGGGTACTGAGAACCTGCTGATGGCTGCTGTGCTGGCTGAAGGGGAAACCATCATCAAGAATGCGGCACGGGAACCGGAAGTCACCGACCTTGCACACCTGCTTGTGAAGATGGGTGCGAAGATTGAAGGCATCGGTACAGACCAGCTGGTCATCCATGGTGTCGAGAGCCTGCATGGTGCGGCCCATCATGTCATCCCTGACCGTATCGAGACCGGCACATTCCTCTGCGCCGTTGCCGCTACCGGTGGTGATGTCCTGCTGACAAACACCTGCGACAACATCCTTGATGTTGCATTGCACAAAATCCGTGAGATGGGGGCAGTGCTGACCTGTTGTGGCGATTCAATCCGTATCCAGATGGATAAACGTCCAAAAGGGGTCAGTTTCCGTACAACTGAATATCCAGGGTTTCCAACCGATATGCAGGCACAGTTCATGGCGGTCAACTGCCTGGCTGCTGAAACCACCCATGTGGTTGAGACCATCTTTGAAAACCGTTTCATGCATGTCCAGGAACTGAACCGCTTGGGTGCGAAGATCAGGACGGAAGGCAATACTGCCTTTGTGACAGGTGTTGACAAGCTTGTCGGTGCACCAGTCATGGCAACCGACCTGCGTGCATCTGCTTCATTGGTCATTGCCGGGCTTGCCGCGCAAGGCGAAACGCATGTGAACCGTATCTATCATCTTGACCGTGGTTACGACCAGATGGAAGTGAAACTGGCAGCAGTCGGTGCTGATATCAGAAGAGTCAGTAAAGAATGAGTGAACAAGAAGTAAAGACAGAAGATCAGCAGGAACTGGTTCTTGCCCTGTCCAAGGGGCGTATATTCGATGAGACGATTCCTTTGCTGAAAGCGGCGGGGATTGAAGTGCTGGAAGATCCTGAGACTTCCAGGAAACTCATCCTGCCGACCAATAAACCGAAAGTCCGGGTCATCATTGTCCGGGCGACAGATGTGCCGACCTATGTACAGTATGGTGCCGCAGACTTTGGTGTTGCCGGTAAGGATGTCCTTCAGGAAAGCGGTGCAACAGGGTTGTACCAGCCGATAGACCTGCAGATTGCACGCTGCCATCTCGCGGTGGCAGTCAGGAAGGGGTTTGACTATGAAGCCGCTGTCCGCCGGGGCGCGCGGTTGCGTGTCGCCAGCAAATATGTCCATGCAGCCCGTGAGCATTTCGCCAGGAAAGGGTTGCATGTCGATATCATCAAGCTTTATGGCTCCATGGAACTGGCACCGCTTGTCGGCCTGTCAGATGTCATTGTTGACTTGGTCAGCACAGGCAATACATTGAAGGCCAATAATCTTGTTGAAGTTGAACGTATTCAGGAAATCACCTCGCGCCTTGTTGTCAACCAGGCGTCCCTGAAGCTGAAACGCAAGGAAATGCAGCCGATTCTCGATGCCTTCAAACAGGCATCTGCTGCACAGGAAAAAGATAAGAACTGAAAGGGAGGGAAGTATGTCCCTAGCACTCCGTAGGTTGAGCACCGCTCAGCCCGATTTCAAGTCCAGCCTTGCCAATGTGCTGGCCTTTGAGAAAAAAACCGATGAATCCATCAACACGGTTGTCGCCGGCATCCTGGAAGATGTGCGTACCAATGGCGACAAGGCCGTGCTCGAATATTCCAACCGGTTTGACCGGTTGGGCATCAATGACGCCAAAGCCCTTGAGATTTCCCTGGAAGACTGCCAGGCGGCATTGGCATCCTTGACCCCTGAACGGCGCTCTGCGCTGCAGACGGCGGCAGACCGCATCCGCAAGTATCATGAATACCAGAAAGCCTCCTGCGGCACAGAAGGTTTTTCCTTTACCGATGAGATGGGCAATCAGCTGGGGCAGAAAGTCACGCCTTTGGACAGTGTCGGCATCTATGTGCCGGGCGGCAAGGCAGCCTATCCTTCTTCTGTCCTGATGAATGCGATCCCTGCACAGGTTGCAGGTGTCAAAGAGATTGTCATGGCAGTGCCGACTCCGGACGGTATCCGCAATGAACTTGTGCTGGCAGCTGCGGCGATTTCCGGTGTGACCCGTGTCTTTACGGTCGGTGGCGCACAGGCGGTTGCCGCATTGGCATATGGCACGGAGACAATCCCAAGCGTTGACAAGATTGTCGGTCCGGGCAATGCTTTTGTCGCTGAGGCGAAACGCCGGGTATTCGGTACAGTCGGTATCGATATGATTGCCGGACCATCTGAAATCTTGGTGATCTGTGATGGTTCTACAGACCCGGACTGGATTGCCATGGACCTTTTTTCCCAGGCAGAGCATGATGAACTGGCGCAGTCCATCCTCATTACACCGGATGCGGCTTATATGGACAAGGTTGAGGCAAGCATCAACAGGCTGCTGCCAGACCGTCTGCGTAAAGACATCATCACCAAGTCGCTTTCTTCCCGCGGTGCCATGATATTGGTCAAGGATATGGAAGAAGCCTGTGAAATCGCAAACCAGATTGCACCGGAACATTTGGAGATTTCAGCGGAAAATCCAGAAAAATGGGGAGAGCTGTGCCGTCATGTCGGTTCTATTTTCCTCGGACGTTATACCTGTGAATCACTGGGCGATTACTGTGCTGGCGCCAACCATGTCCTGCCGACATCGCGGACAGCCCGTTTTTCTTCCCCATTGGGTGTCTATGACTTCCAGAAACGTTCTGCACTGATCTGGGCAAGCGCGGAAGGTTCCCAGGTGCTTGGCAAAATCGCTGTTGAATTGGCGACAGGTGAAGGCCTCGAGTCCCATGCCGGCAGTGCGGCTTTCCGTCTGAAGAAATGAATATGTGGTTCTGGTCATGAAAGATCTGATTGAGAAAGTCATCCGTCCAGATGTCCGGGCAATGTCTGCATATGCCGTGCAGCAGGCGGAAGGATTCGTCAAGCTCGATGCCATGGAGAATCCTTATACGCTGCCAGACAGCCTTAAGGAAGAATTGGCACAGCGTCTTTCAAAAGTTGCCCTGAACCGCTATCCTGTTCCGCTTTATACAGCCCTCAAGGCGAAAATCTGTCAGAAGATGGGCATCCCAGAAGGGTTTGATGTCCTGTTGGGCAATGGCTCGGACGAGCTTATCGCAATTGTCACCATGGCATGCGCTACCAAGGAAAAGCGTGCGAAGATGCTGGTGCCGATGCCAAGTTTTGTGATGTATGCCTTTGATGCCCAGTTGGCAGGGATGGATTACATCGGCGTGGACCTCAAGGAAGACCTGACCCTTGATGTTGATGCGATGCTGGCTGCCATTGAGGAACATCAGCCGTCCCTGGTTTTCTTGGCGATGCCACATAATCCGACCGGCAGGCTCTTCGAAGAGGCGGATATACTGCGTATCCTGGATGCCATGAAAGGGAAGGGGATTGTCGTCAGCGATGAAGCCTACCAGCCGTTTACGGATTTCACCATGCTCCCGCATATCAAGGCTTATCCAAACCTGGTGGTCATGCGTACCGTTTCAAAGTTGGGGCTGGCCGGCATCCGCCTCGGTTATATGACCGCAGCCAAGGAACTGCTGGCTGAATTCGATAAAGTCCGTCCGCCATATAATGTCAATGTGTTGACTGAGGCAACAGCAGAGCTGGCGATGGACCATATCGATGTCTTCAATGCGCAGGCGGCGGCAATCCGTGCAGAACGGACGAGGCTGGCTGGTGAACTGGCATCATTGCCAGGGGTTGAAGTTTTCCCGTCACAGGCAAATATCCAGCTTATCCGTGTGAAAAACGCCGATGCAGTCTTTGATGGACTTGTCGCACGGCGGATATTGATTAAAAATGTCAGTAAACAGCATCCATTGCTGAAAGACTGTCTACGTATCACTGTCAGCACGCCTGATGAGAACAATCTGTTCCTGGAAGCTTTCAAGGCCTGTCTGGCAAATAGCTGAATGGATGGAAGCCTATGACCCGAACCGCTGAAATTGTCCGGAATACAAATGAAACCAAGATCCGGATCACTGTCAATCTGGATGGCACTGGAAAAAGCAGCCTGGCGACAGGTATCCCTTTCTTGGATCATATGCTTGACCAGGTCGCACGTCATGGACTGGTTGACCTTGTGGTCCAGGCAGAAGGAGACCTGGAGATTGATGGCCATCACACGGTCGAGGATATCGGTATTTCCTTGGGACAGGCGCTTGCCAAGGCGATTGGTGACAAGAAAGGCATCCGCCGCTATGGGCATGCCTATGTCCCGTTGGATGAAGCGCTTTCCCGTGTGGTCATTGATTTTTCCGGGCGGCCATACCTTGAGTTCCATGCTGATTTTGCACGCCAGATGACCGGCCAGTTTGATTTGGACCTTGTCAGGGAGTTTTTCCAGGGATTGGTCAACCATGCCGCTGTTTCCCTGCATATCGATAACCTGCGTGGTGACAACGCCCATCATCAGTGTGAAACCATTTTCAAGGCTTTTGGCCGTGCGTTGCGTATGGCGGTTGAACCGGATTCCCGTGCGGCTGGTGTTGTCCCTTCAACGAAAGGAATCCTGTAGCCTGTCCAGCACCTCAGTTTTAAAAGGTTGGTTTTATGCAGAAGATCATCGTAGTCGATTATGGCATGGGGAACCTCCGTTCGGTGGCGCAGGCGCTTCGGGCTGTGGCACCTGACGATGATGTCCGTGTTTCAGGTGTGTCGGCTGATATTGATGCAGCTGACCGTATTGTCCTGCCAGGTCAGGGGGCGATTCCTGACTGTATGGCTTCGTTGGACAGGTCTGGCCTGAGGCAGGCATTGATGCGTGCGGCAGGGGCTAAACCGGTTTTCGGTGTCTGTGTCGGCGAACAGATGCTCTTTGACTGGAGTGAAGAAGGGGATACACCAGGGCTTGGGCTGATACCTGGCAAGGTTGTCCGTTTCAGGCTGGACGGACAGGTCCAACCGGATGGCTCCCGTTACAAAGTACCCCAGATGGGATGGAACCAGGTTGCCAAGCATGGTTCACATCCGCTTTGGCAGGGAATCAAAGACAACAGTTTCTTCTATTTCGTGCATAGCTTCTATGCTGTGCCAGCCGACGGCAGTCATGTTGCCGGTACAACAGAATACGGTGTGCCGTTCTGCAGCGCGGTTGCGAAAGACAATATTTTTGCGACACAGTTCCACCCGGAAAAAAGTGCTTCAGTCGGTCTGCAGCTTTATCGGAATTTCCTGCATTGGAACCCATGATGGCTGAACGGAGATTTTCTAACAGGATTTGCTAAGGATTTTGATATGCTTCTTATTCCCGCTGTTGATATGAAAGACGGTGCCTGTGTCCGCCTGAAACAGGGCGATATGGAGCAGGCGACAGTGTTCTCGAATGATCCTGCTGAAATGGCGTTGCATTGGCTCAATCAAGGAGGCCGCCGGTTGCATCTGGTCGACCTGAACGGTGCTTTTGCCGGGAAACCGGTGAATGAGCAGCCAATCAGGAGCATCATCAAAGCCACCCAGCAGTTCGCCGCTGAGAAAGGTGTCGAGATTCCCATCGAGCTGGGGGGCGGTATCCGTGACCTGCATACCATTGAACATTATCTGTTCAATGGGATTTCTTACATCATCATCGGTACCGCTGCGGTCAAGAATCCGCCATTCCTCCAGGAAGCCTGCAAGCTTTTCCCTGGCCAGATCCTTGTCAGCCTTGATGCGAAGGATGGTGATGTCGCGATTGATGGCTGGAGCAAGCTGACAGGCATCAATGTCATCGACCTCGCTAAACGGTATGAGGATTATGGCGTCAACAGCATCATCTATACGGACATTGGCCGTGATGGCATGGGGGCAGGCATCAATATCGATGCGACAGTCAAGCTGGCCAATGCCGTCAGCATGCCGATCATTGCTTCAGGCGGGTTGCATGACCTCAATGACGTCAGGCGTCTCTGTGAGGTTGAAGACCAGGGGGTTTCTGGTGTCATCTGCGGCCGTGCCATCTATATCGGGACATTGGACCTGAAGGAAGGGCAGGAACTGGCTGACAGTCTCCGTTCCGGGAAATAAGGCAGGGTTGTTGGGGGACACATCTATGTTGACCAAGCGGATTATTCCATGTCTTGATGTCACAGCAGGCAGGGTCGTCAAAGGGGTCAATTTCGTTGAACTGCGGGATGCAGGTGATCCTGTTGAGATTGCCAGGCGCTACAATGACCAGGGGGCTGATGAAATCACTTTCCTGGATATCACCGCTTCCAGTGACAAGCGTGACATCATCCTGCATATCATTGAAGCGGTTTCTTCGCAGGTATTCATCCCATTGACAGTGGGAGGCGGAGTCCGGACGGTGGAAGATGTGCGCCGCCTGCTGAATGCGGGTGCTGACAAGGTCAGCATCAATACATCAGCGGTCACCAATCCACAGCTGGTTGCAGACGCATCCAGCCGTTATGGATCCCAATGTATTGTTGTTGCAATCGATGCAAAACAGACAGGTCCTGACCATTGGGAGGTCTTTACGCATGGCGGCCGTAATGCGACAGGACTTGAGGCTGTTTCATGGGCAAAGCATATGGAGCAGCTTGGAGCCGGTGAAATCCTGTTGACCAGTATGGACCGGGATGGCACAAAAAGCGGTTTCGACCTTGAGCTGACCCGGCGCATTTCCGATTCGGTCAATATTCCTGTCATCGCATCAGGCGGTGTCGGGAATCTGCAGCATATGGCGGACGGTGTGCTCGAAGGGCATGCCGATGCGGTCCTTGCTGCAAGCATTTTCCATTACGGTACCTATACCATTGCGGAAGCAAAGCAGTATATGGCTGAAAAAAACATACCTGTCCGCCTATGAAAGATACCGACTGGCTTGATGCCATCCAATGGGATGAGAAGGGTCTGATGCCTGCTGTGGCGCAGGATGCCAGGACCAAGGAAATCCTGATGCTCGCATGGGTCAACCGTGAAGCGCTCGCGGAAGCCTTGGCATGCGGCAATGCCGTTTACTGGAGCCGTTCGCGCGGAAGGCTCTGGCGGAAAGGGGAAGAATCCGGGCATGTCCAGAAAATCGTGGATATCCGTCTGGATTGCGATAATGATGCTTTGGTTTATCTGGTTGAGCAGACTGGGTTGGCATGCCACACGGGCCGCCATTCCTGTTTCTTCCAGCAGCTCAGGACTGATGGTGGGAAACCGCATTGGGAAGCTGTTGAGCCTGTCCTGAAGAACCCTTCGGAGATTTATAAATGAGCGAGATCCTCAGACGTATCGCTGCGGTCATCGAATCCAGGAAACTGGAGAATGGCGGTAATCCTGAAAAGTCTTATGTCAGCAGCCTTTTTGCCAAAGGGGATGATGCCATCCTGAAAAAGGTCGGTGAAGAGGCGACAGAATCCGTTATGGCGGCAAAGGACGTCCGTAACAATATGCCTGCTGAGAAACTGACTTATGAGGTTGCCGATCTCTGGTTCCATTCCATGGTCATGCTCGCCCGGTTCGGACTCGGCCCTGATGATGTCCTGAATGAGCTTGCCAGAAGGGAAGGACTGTCCGGTCTGGTGGAAAAAGCAAACCGGAAAAAATAATCCATGAACAATCCATAATCAAAAAGGTGACTGCTATGGCTGATTGTATTTTCTGTAAGATTGCCAATAAGGAACTGCCATCCACAACCGTTTACGAAAATGACCGGATTATGGTCTTCCGTGACATCCATCCAGCAGCGCCAACCCATCTCCTGATCATTCCGAAGCGGCACATCCCGACATTGTCTCACTGCCAGGCTGATGATGCCGCCTTGCTGGGTGAGATGATGGCATTGATTCCAGAATTGGCGAAAAAAGAAGGCATCCAGGTCGAAGGGGATGGAAATGGGGCTTCCAAAGGCGGTTTCCGGGTTGTCGTCAATGCAGGGCCGGATGGCCGTCAGGATGTCTATCATCTGCATATCCATCTGATGGGCGGTCCACGTCCCTGGAAGAACCAGAACTGATTGCATCGTCCCAGACCGTTCAGCGTATTTTCCCTCCTTTCTATGTATCCCTATGGAAGCAGCAGCCCTTTCAGTTGACAGGCGTATCATCGTCCAGTTCCTTGCCGATGAACTGAAGGTATCCGCCATCCAGGATTATTGTCCAAATGGCCTTCAGGTCGAAGGGGCTGCCCAAGTCAGTTCCATTGTCAGTGGTGTGACGGCCAGCCAGGCATTGATTGACATGGCTATCGAACTCAAGGCGGATACCCTGTTGGTCCATCATGGTTATTTCTGGCGTGGAGAGGATGCGGTCATCACAGGATTGAAACGGAACCGTATCAAAAAACTGCTGGCGCATGACATCAACCTGCTGGCATACCATCTGCCATTGGACCTGCATCCGGAAGTTGGCAACAATGCCCAGCTTGGCAGGGTGTTGGGGTTCACGCCGACAGACCGTTTTGGAGAACATGGCTTGGGGTGGCTGGGAACACTGGCGGATCCCGAGGTTGCGACAGCAGGACAGCTTGCAGATTATGTTGAAAAGGTCCTTGGCAGGAAACCCCTGCTTGTCGGTGACCCTTTCCTTCCCGTAGGCATGGTTGGCTGGTGCAGCGGTGCGGCGCAGGATATGATTGCCGATGCGGTCAATGCCGGGGCCAGCATCTATCTGTCAGGGGAGATTTCTGAACAGACTGTCCATGAAGCCCGTGAGAATGGCATCGCCTATCTTGCCTGTGGGCATCATGCCACAGAACGTTATGGCATCCAGGCCTTGGGCAACCTGCTGGCAGAAAAATACGGTGTCAGGCATACATTCATTGATATCGACAACCCTGCATAGTCAAGAGACTGTTACAGATAAAAAGCCCCCTTTAAAAGCCTATTTCAGTCATTTATAATGCTCATCTGTGGCATTATCTGCTGTCAGAGGGCAGACTGTCCTCCCGTATAATTTCAGGCTACCATAAAGGAACCGTATCATGATGGAACTTTATTCTTCTGCGACTTGCCCGTTTTCACATCGTTGCCGTTTTGTCCTGTGCGAGAAGGGCGGTATGGATTATGAAGTCAAGGAGGTTGACCTTTTCAACAAGCCTGAAGAAATCTCGGCGATGAACCCATACGGCCAGGTGCCCATCCTGGTGGAACGTGACCTGATCCTTTATGAGTCCAACATCATCAATGAATACATCGATGAGCGTTTCCCGCATCCGCAGTTGATGCCGGCCGACCCCCAGACACGTGCAAAGGCGCGCCTGATGCTTTTCAATCTTGAAAAACTCTTTTTCGGGCATGTCGATACCCTGGAAAATGACAGGTCTGAGAATGCCGCCATCGCCCAGGAAAGGGCTTGTGTGGAAATCCGTGAGAACCTGACGATGCTTTCCGGTCACCTGCAGCGTTCAAAATACCTGATGGGCGATGAACTGACCATGCCGGATGTTGCTTTGGCACCATTGCTCTGGCGCCTGCAGCACTATGGCATTGAGTTGCCGAAATCAGCTGTCGCTGTTGAAAAATATGCCCAGATGGTTTTTGCCCGCCCTGCGTTCATCGAGTCCCTGACTGCGCAGGAAAAAATCATGCGCCGTTGACAGGAGGAACCATGGCTATCGAGATCCCTTTCAAACCCTATCTGATCCGTGCGTTTTACGAATGGACGGTCGACAACGGCCAGACACCTTACATTGTTGCAAAACCAGGTGCCTATGCCCGGGTTCCCCGACAGTATGTCCAGGACGAGCATATCGTCCTGGACATCGGTCCAGAGGCAACAGCGGGTCTCCATATGGACAATGAAGGCATCAGCTTCAAGGCCCGTTTTGATGGCAGGTCAATGGATGTCTATCTCCCGATTGAAAACATTGCGGGCATTTATCCCCAGGAGCTTGGCCCTGAAGAGATGATGCCGTTCGAGACATCGGAACCCACCAGGAAGCCTGTATCGAAAGAACCCGAAAAAAGTGCAAAAAAACCTGCATTGAAATTGGTAAAATAAGATACAATATTCCTTTTCCGTGCCGGCTTAGCTCATCAGGTAGAGCACATGATTTGTAATCATGGGGTGGCGGGTTCAAGTCCTGCAGCCGGCACCATTTCCCGTATCAGCAATCAAAACCCCTTCTTCTGTCGCTATATTCTGCGATAACCAACGTAAAATACGTTATCCTGCTGTTTTCTTAACCGGTGTCCCCGCGGTTTGGTGTATCGGAAAAAACCAACAAAATCATAGGTTTTTTGGCTGTTTGCTCTTGCTTTTGCCCTTGTCACTGGTATACTTCATCATTCGAACTCATGATTGGGAGTTGCAAAAAAGCAACTGCATTGCATGGTTGGATAAATTTACCCGGTTCCAACCGTAAAAAGTCAGTAAAACCCATTCTGGCAAAAGAATCCCAGCTTGAGAGTATGTGCAACAACTTCATCTAAATTGGACTAAAACGCTTAATTTTGCACTTATCTACAGGTAAAGTTATGAATAGTGATGTTTTGAAAGAACGTATCAGGGTTCCTTCCCTGCGAGCAAAAGTCGTCAGTGCTGATGCCGCGGCAGAATACATTACCGATGGTATGTTGGTTGGCATGAGTGGTTTTACGCTGGCTGGTGGTGGCAAGGGGGTTCCCCATGCCATTGCCCGTAAGGCACAGGCAAACCCGATGAAGATATCACTATATACAGGCGCATCCCTGGGTAATGATGTGGATGAAGCATTGTCCAATGCCCATGCCCTTTCCCATCGCGGTCCGTTCCAGACTTCCCGTACTTTGCGGAATGCCATCAACCGTGGCGAACTCATGTATATCGACAGCCATCTGTCTGAAACAGCGGAAACGATCATCAAACGCGGCCAGCATATGGAAGTGGCAATCCTGGAAGCTGTTTCCATTACGGAAGAAGGCAAGATCATTCCAACGACCTCTGTCGGCAACAATGAGATTTTTGCCCAGATGGCAGATAAGATTATCGTAGAAATCAATCTGGCTTACACCTTGGCGCTGGAAGGTGCGCATGACATCGCCTATTTCAAACGGTTCCCTGAAGCTGAGCCTATCGGCATCATGAAACCTTCTGACCGTATCGGCGATATCGGCATCCAAGTCCCGTATGACAAGATTGTTGCCATCGTCATCACCGATGAAATGGATACGCCATCCGCCAATCTGCCGCCTGATGCGGAAACCGAGCAGATTGCAGGTCATCTGATTGACTATTTCAAACGTGAAATCCGTCAGGGACGCCTCACCAGTAGCCTGCGTCCGCTCCAGGCTGGTATCGGCACCATCGCGAATGCGGTCATGTCTGGCCTGCGCACAGGCCCATTCGGTCACCTGACGATGTTTTCTGAAGTCATGCAGGATTCCACATTTGAGCTCATTGATGCAGGCATGATGGATTTTGCATCCGCAACTGCCATCACATTGACAGATGAGATGAGCCATAAGGTTTTCGACCATTTTGAGCGTTACAAGGACAATGTGGTTATCCGCCCGCAGCGTTTTTCCAACCATCCGGGGGTTGTCCAGAGGCTGGGACTGATCACCATCAATACTGCTCTGGAAGCGGACATCTATGGCCATATCAATTCCACCCATGTGATGGGGACCCACATGATGAACGGTATCGGCGGATCCGGCGACTTCACCCACAATGCGCATACAGCGGTGTTTGTCACCAAGTCTGTTGCAAAGGACGGCATCATTTCCAGTATCGTGCCGATGGTCCCGCATGTTGACCACACCGAACATGATGTCGATATCTTGGTGACGGAAGTGGGGCTGGCTGACCTGCGTGGTTTGGCTCCCCGTGAACGGGCGCAGACCATCATCAACAACTGCGTGACCGGTGAATTCAAGGATATGCTGGTTGACTATGTCAAAGAGGCCAACCGCCGTGGCGGGCAGACGCCGCATGTCTTGGAAGAAGCCCTTTCCTGGCATCAGCGCCTGCTGGAAACAGGCTCGATGAAGAAACATCGATAAGCATCGGCAATATCGGAAAAACGCCTGGCAGAAGGGAATCTGCCAGGCGTTTTTTTCATCAGGAAACAAGTATTTCTTGATTTTATTTGTGATTACAGTTTCTTATTGGGTTGTCCAGTTGTTTTAAAATCAAAGATATTTCGTGAAAATGATGTTAAATCATCATAGATGATGTCGATTTAGCGTAATTTGTTGTAAGAAAGATGGTTTGTGATAGATAGTCGTCTTTTCAAAGATTTCAGTTTTTTATAAAATCCCTTCTTTTTTAAGGGATTGGTTTCGGTTTATGAAAAAGACGGTTGTTGCCATTGCTGTTGGCTTTTTGGCTGGCATTGCCCATGCGCAGACCAATGTCGCCATCAATGGTCAGTTGGATATCGGTGTTCTGAAGGAAACAGGGTCTGATACCCGGATGATGCGTAACCACGACAATCTGCTGAGATTCAAAGGGACTGAAGAGCTTGGCAATGGTACCCAGGCGGTTTTCACTCTTGAAAGCCGCTGGGATTCCAGTGATGGTGCCCGCTGTTCAGGTAACAACGCCACCGACCGCCTGCACGGCACACCGGGTGTGGATTGGCAGGGTGCTGCCAATGTCGGCGTGCAGAACAGGGAATGGGGCAGGGTGCTTCTTGGGCGTGTCAGCAATGTTTCCGGTGAGAATTACAGCAAGGTCGACCCTTTCCTGTTTGATGGTATCGCATTGTCTGTCGGGAATATGACGCTCCTGAGTTCCAGCCAGACCCCGAATTCTCTCCGCTATGACAGCCCTTCATGGCATGGTCTGCGTTTCAATGGCAGTTATTCAGTAGGCAAGGAAAGCCATAAGCGTAATGCAGACGAAAATGCTATTGATTACCATGCTTATGGCAATGATGGTTTTGTACTGGGTGCCGTCTATGAGAATGACCGTTTCTTCCTGTTGGCTGACATTGAACGTATCCAGGATTCCGATAATTCCTGGGGTTGGAACGTCGGGACAGGCTATACCATCAATGACCTGACACTAACACTGGGTTACCATACCCATAAGATCAGCCATGCAGTTGTGAATGAGTTGCTTAAAGATGACAATGGGATGAAACAGAACAGCGTCACCGCGGCGGCAAAATACCAGACCGGTCCCCATGTCTTCAAATTCTCCTATAACTGGGCACAGGTTGACAGTGACGGTGCCTATAATGGCCATTCCAATAAATATGGCTTCGGTTATGACTATGCGCTGTCCAAACGGACAACCCTCTATACAATCGTTGCCTATATAGACAACTCGAACAGCAAGATGGGTAGGCTTTACAACACCAACGGTACTGAAAGTGATTCCATGACAGGCATCAATTTCGGTATCACGCACCGCTTCTAAAGGTTAGGTTCGGGGGATCCGCCATGGCAACAGAAGGAAAACGCGAAAAGTTCTCTTCCCGCTTTGGATTCCTGCTGGTTGCAGCTGGCTGTGCAATCGGTCTTGGCAATGTCTGGCGGTTCCCCCATATGACAGGACAGTGCGGCGGTGCGCTTTTCGTCCTGATTTACCTGGGGTTCCTGTTTGCGGTTGGCCTGCCTTTCCTGATTATTGAGATTGCTGTCGGGCGTGCGGCACGGAAATCCCTGTCGGGTGCCTTTGAGGTGCTTGCCGGGGAAAAGACCGGCTGGCGCCATCATAAGTACTGGATGATTGCCGGCAACTATATCCTGATGTCTTTCTATGGATTGATAACAGGGTGGCTGCTGTATTACAGCGTCCGTTTCGCTACAGGTGGATTCCCGGAAAAGATTTCTGAAGCGCAGGCGGTAGAGGCGTTCACCGGTCTGTTGGCGGATCCTGCCATCATGTTCATCTGTATGCTAGCCTGTTCGGTGGTGGCTTTCTGGGTGATTGGTATGGGGGTCGTCAAGGGTGTTGAACGGATTACAAAACCGATGATGATCATGCTGTTGGTGATGCTGGTCGCCATGTCGGTGCATTCCGTTTTCCTGCCAGGGTTCAGTGAGGGGATTTCCTATTACTTGGTGCCAGATGGTGAAAGGATGGAAAAGGTCGGTCTGCTGAAGATTGTCTGGAGTGCCATGGGACAGGCGTTCTTCACTTTGAGTATCGGAATCGGTTCCATCGAGATTTTCGGAACATATGCCAACAAGGACAGTTCTGTTGTTTCTGAAGCCGCATGGATTGCCATTCTGGATACAGTGGTGGCAGTGCTTGCCGGTTTTGTGATTTTCCCAGCCTGTTTCACATTTGGTGTCGAGCCATCGGCGGGACCAGGGTTGATTTTCATCACGCTGAATACGGTTTTTTCCAATATCGCAGGCGGGATGTTCTGGGGTTCGCTGTTCTTCTTCTTCATGCTGTTCGCCGCCATGACGACGTTGATTGCCGTCTATGAGAACATCGTTTCCATGACGATTGAGCTTTTCAATATCAGCCGGAAACGGTCGGTCATCATCAATTTCATCGTGCTGACAGCCCTTTCAATCCCTGTCTTGCTGGGGTTCAATATCCTGGATTTCATCCATCCGATGGGGGGAGACAGCACCATCCTGGATTTACAGGATTTCCTGATTTCCAACAACATCCTGCCACTGGGTTCAGTCCTGTTCGTCCTTTTCGTGACGGCGAGGAACGGGATGCAATGGGAAAAGTTTGTGGCGGAAGTCAATACAGGTGCTGGGGCGAAACTGCCTGCCTCGCTGCTCTGGTATTTCCGTTATATCCTGCCTGTCGTGGTTGTTGTCCTGCTGATAGCCGGCTATTTCGATATTTTTGCCTGAAACAGACTGCTTTCCCTTTCTGGGGAATATGGTTTTTTCTTGGGATTCCTGTCATCGAAGCCCTTGGAAAAGGATGATGGCGATGACAGCTGGTGCGATATAGCGGAAGAACGGTCTCATCAGGCGCAGCCAGAGGGGCTTTTCATTGCCAGTCAGGCGTTCTGCAAATACCGGCCAGATTTTCCACCCCACCAGCAGGGATGCGGCGATGGCACTCACGGGCATCATCAGGTTTGAACTGGAGAAGTCGAGCAGGTCAAACAGGTTCTTGCCGAACAGCGTATAGTTTTTCCAGAGCCCGAAGGAAAGGGAAGCGCCAATACCGACAATAAACATCAGGATAGACACCACAATGGCTGTTTTTGTGCGGCTGGTATTGTATTCGTCGACAAAGAAACCGGTGACGGGTTCCAGCAGGGAAACCGAAGAAGAAAGTGCCGCGATGAACAGCAGGAAGAAGAAGAGCAGCCCGAAGAAAGTACCGCCAGCCATCTGCTCAAAGATTGCAGGCATGGAAATGAAAGTCAGGCCGGGACCTGCCTGTGGGTCGATGCCGAATACTGTGATGGCGGGCAGGATCATCAATCCGCAGAGACAGCTGATGCCGACAGTCAGGCAGACGACATTGAGGGCTGTCCGGTGGATGGAAATGTCTTTGCCGGCATAGGAGCCATAGGCAATCATGATGGCCATGCCGATGGACATGGAGAAGAAAGCCAATCCTGTCACATCAATCAGCATTTCAGAAGTGACCTTGCTGAAATCTGGCTGGAGGAAAAGGACGATGCCATCGAAAGCACCTGGTAATGTCAGTACACGGCCGATCAGGATAAGGATCAGCAGGAAAAGCATGGTCATCAGGTATTTGCATCCCCGCTCGATGCCTTTCTGGATGCCTGCGACAATCACACAGGCGGTGGCTGCCATGAACAGCCCATGGTAGAACAGCGGTTCAACAGGGTCGGCGACAAAGGTTTCAAAAATGTGTGTGAGTTCCTGTGCGTTGGAGGTTGCAAGGGAACCCTGCATGAACTTGAAGAAATAGGCGATGGTCCAGCCGCCAACAACGCTGTAGAACGACAGGAGGATAAAGGCGCAGAATACGCTCATATAGCCGATGATTTTCCAGCGTTTCCCGCCAAGCCGCTCATAAGCACCGACAGCACCACGCTGTGCCAGGGAACCGATTGCCATTTCAGCAGTCATCAACGCAACGCCCAAGGTAGCACTGATGATCAGGAAGAGGAGCAGGAAGATGCCTCCGCCGTTTTTTGCCACCATATAAGGGAATTTCCAAATAGCCCCCAAACCGACAGCAGAACCGGCAGCGGCCAGGATGAACCCTATCCTTGATCCCCATGTGCCACGTGTTGATTGGCTGTTTTTTCCCATAGCCATCCCGGATTATCCTGTGATGCCGTTCCAGACAGAAAGCTGGTCATCGGTGATGTTGAAAAGTTGCAGGACCCGTCTCAGTGTCTGCCCAACCATGTCATCGATTGATTGTGGATGGTTGTAGAAAGCAGGGACGGGTGGATAAATGATGCCGCCCATTTCCGTGACAGATGCCATGTTCCGGATATGCGCCAGGTTCAGGGGCGCCTCCCGGGTGAGCAGGACCAGTTTCCGGCGTTCTTTCAGGGTGACATCTGCCGAGCGGGTGATAAGGTTGTCACAGAAACCATGCGCAACGGCGGCCAGTGTCCGCATGGAACAGGGGGCAACCACCATGCCTTCGCAGGTGAAAGAGCCACTGGCAATGGCCGCACCGATGTCATGGACATTGTAAACATGGTCTGCCAGTCCATATGCCTGGTCTGTGGACATCCCCATTTCATGGGCAAGGTTGATGCTTCCGGCATCTGATATGACCAGATGGATTTCGATGTCAGGTCTCTGGCGCAGGAGTCTCAGCAGGGTTATGCCATAGATGGTGCCACTTGCACCGGTTATGGCGACAATGAAACGTTTTTTTATGGAAGGTTGCGTATTCATCGATGTCGGTTTCCTTGGTTCAGGCGGGCAAACGCTTCTGCAAAAGCCGTGTTGCTTGGGCGGATTCTTCCCAGTTTTTTCTTGTTGGACTGGCGCGGTCCAGGCCGTTGTCCAGATAGATGGGCTGACGGTGGTAAGGCTTCCTTTCCAAGGTTCATGGAAAGGGCGATGCGCCTGCGTTTGATGTCAACATCCAGTACGCTGACCTTGACCAGCTGCCCTGTTTCCACAACCTGATGGGGGTCTGAGACGAAACGGTCTGACATGGCAGAGATATGGACAAGCC
>JAHAYL010000049.1 GCA_018384065.1 Oxalobacter sp. | reverse complement strand
GTGTGCTGCAGTGCTGTAAATGGTTCATTATGAAATATTTGAAATGGTTTATCGCAGCTGTCCGTCCCTATCTGGGACGGATGTTTGTGATGCTGATGTGCCACCTTGTTCTGGCATTCTGCAGCATTGCATTCGTATTTGTCAGCAAGGTTCTTGTTGACATGGCGGTAGCCATTTTCTCCTCTGGAGGTGCTTCCGGCATCACTTCATTTCCTTTCAGGGATCCGACAACCGGCAACCTTGCCATCTGGGCCTGTGCCATGGTTGGAATCATGCTCTTGCGTATAGGCCTCAATTCTGTCCGTTCATGGTTGCAGACAAAAACGGAAATTGCCCTCAAGAACAGTTTGAGAAGGAGACTTTTCGATGCCCTGATGCACAGGGAGAGCCTCTCTGCAAGCCGGCATCATACCGGTGACATGGTCAGCCGTCTGCAGGAAGACGTAAGGATGGTCTCATCCACTTTCGCATCTTCCGTTCCCGGACTGATTGGTACGTCCATGCATTTTCTGGCGGCATTCGCCTTCTTCCTGTATCTGGATTTCAGACTTGCCCTTATTCTTGTCTTCATCCTGCCTGTCGGAATGCTTGTCGGCAAATATGTCACCCGCCGCATCCGCAATCTGACAGGTGAAATACGAAAAAGTGACAGCAAGGTACAGTCCCATCTTCAGGAGAGCATCCAGCACCTTATGGTGCTGCAGTCTCTTGACCATGCCAGGACCAGCATAAGCGAACTTGACAGTCTTCAGGGAACTCTGTATGACAACGAAATGAGGCGCACCCGTTTCAGCGTCGTTTCAAGGATAATGATTTCTGTCGCATTTTCTGCCGGACAGGCCATTGCCTTCCTTTGGGGAGTTGTCGGAATCAGTTCAGGAACAGTTACTTACGGTATGATGACGGCTTTCCTTCAGTTGGTTGCCCAGATACAGAGACCTCTCATGGAGATGAGCTCACAGCTGCCGGCAATCATCCACTCAACAGCATCAATCGACCGTCTTATGGAGATTGAGTCAGTTGAAAGGGAGGACCAGACAGAGCCTGTCCTGCTTAATGCACCTGCGGGAGTCAGATTTGAAAATGTATCTTTTACCTATCCTGACGGCAAGAAAAACGTTCTTGAGCATTTCTCCTGGGATTTCAAACCGGGAACAAGGACTGCCATCATGGGACCTACAGGTGTCGGAAAAAGCACTATGATCCGCCTGATGATGGCATTTCTCCATCCGCAGGAAGGACGGATATCCGTTTATGATTCAAGCTGTTGTGAAGAAGTATCTCCTGCGCTTCGCTGTAACATGGTTT
>JAHAYL010000047.1 GCA_018384065.1 Oxalobacter sp. | reverse complement strand
CGGACAATCTGATGACTTTCAGCGTCAGTGGCGCCGGCAGGTTCAGGGCCACAGCCAATGGTGACCCGACCTGTCTTATGCCTTTCCATGAACCACGGATGGCGGCTTTCAGCGGACGTCTGACCGTAATTGTCCAGTCTTTGGAAGGCCTTTCAGGCGAGGCTGTCCTCACCGTCAGGGCCAAAGGCCTCCAGAGTGCATCAATCTCCGTCCCGGTAAAATGATTTAGGGGATTTGGCAAAAATAAGTTGCTTTTTGAAAAATCCTTACCTATAAGGCTTTTCACATAGTGGCCAGTTGCATACCGTGCTGATGTACGGAATAAGGCAGCTGGCCACCTTTTTCTGCCCAGTATAGTTCGGATGCCAGCTTGCACCAAGGTCAGTATCCTCGTTGTGGACACCGGTGGTGACGCACATGTAATATACGTTCTTCAGACCGCTCATCGTGCATGCCATCCTGATGTAGTCGAAACTGAAAGGGGTCACGTTTGACGCCATGCAGACAATAGGGACATCCTCCGGATAGTTGTTCCTTATTTTGTTCAGAAGCTCGACATAGCGGTTGCAGAATGCAGTCTGATGTGGCTGACGTCCGGTCGAAAAGTCATTGGTACAGAGGTAGATGACAACGGCATCTGGCCTGTATGCCGCCTTCGAGGCATCCCAGACGGTGTTCTCATCCATGTCGAAGGTCTGGCTGTATCTGTCAGGCATGTTGTAACCCGGACGGAAATCGTCATAATTGCGGGCTATTCCCTGACCGGAGTGGCTTACGAGGTTGTAATCCGCATCGAAATACCGGGCCGTGATTGCTGCATAGGTCAATGCACAGTTCTCCGTCCTTGCCTCGAAAGGGTCATCTTTTGAAGCGCTTTCCGTTCCGTAACCGCATGTGTACGAGTCTCCGACAAATTCGATATGCCTTCCCTTGCGCCCGTTTGCCTGAAGGATTTCATCCTGGCTGATGAAGGAATGCAGGGTAATGCGTCCCTGTTCACCCTCCGTCCTCTTCTGGAGAATGACGGTGTGTTCGCCCTTGCCAAGTCCACTGGCAAGATATATGACCGTATCTTTTGCTGCAACCATGAATTTGCTGTCCATAACAGGGTCCATCTCCTTGTCAATCCAGACATTGAACCATGAATTGCCTGTGTCAGAGCATCTTACTGCAAGTGATGA
>JAHAYL010000044.1 GCA_018384065.1 Oxalobacter sp. | reverse complement strand
CCGCCGAACTTCGCGGACAGGACTGTCGCAATCGCTGCGGTCAGTGTGGTCTTGCCATGGTCAACGTGACCGATGGTCCCTACGTTGACGTGCGGTTTCGTACGTTCGTATTTTTCCTTTGCCATTTTTAAATTTCCTTAAAAGAACGATTTATTGGTTTTCAGTAAATTCCGTTGAATTTTTGATTAAATCATTTTGCCCGTGCGCTGACAATAGCTTCGGTCACATTTTTAGGTGCTTCCGCATAATGCTTGAATTCCATGGTGTATGTCGCACGGCCCTGGGTCTGGGAACGCAGGGAAGTTGCGTAGCCGAACATTTCAGACAGAGGGACTTCCGCCTTGATGATCTTGCCACCGCCGCCGGCCATGTCTTCCATACCCTGGACCATGCCACGGCGGGAAGAAAGGTCACCCATAACCGTACCGGCATATTCTTCAGGGGTTTCGACTTCAACCTTCATCATAGGTTCCAGGATGACAGGGTCAGCCTTGCGGCAGCCGTCCTTGAATGCCATGGATGCAGCCATACGGAAAGCATTTTCGTTGGAGTCGACATCGTGGTAAGAACCGAAGAACAGGGTAACCTTGACGTCAACGACAGGATAACCCGCCATGACACCGGAATTCAGGGATTCACGGACACCCTTTTCAACAGCAGGGATGAATTCACGTGGAACAACACCACCCTTGATGGCATCGACAAATTCAAAGCCCTTGCCTGGTTCCTGTGGTTCCAGCTTCAGGACAACATGACCATACTGGCCACGGCCACCGGACTGCTTGACGAACTTCGCTTCAGAAGAATCACAGTTGGAACGGATGGTTTCACGGTAAGCAACCTGCGGTTTACCGATGGTTGCCTCAACACCGAATTCACGGCGCATACGGTCAACAATGATATCCAGGTGCAGTTCACCCATACCGGCAATGATTGTCTGACCGGATTCTTCGTCAGAGTAGACACGGAAAGAAGGGTCTTCCTGTGCCAGACGGCTCAGTGCAAGCGCCATCTTTTCCTGGTCAGCCTTGGTCTTTGGTTCAACCGCTTCAGAAATGACAGGATCCGGGAATTCCATCCTTTCCAGGATGATTGGTGCGGATGGGTCACACAGGGTTTCACCGGTGGTTGCTTCCTTCAGGCCGACTGCAGCAGCGATATCGCCTGCAACGACTTCCTTGATTTCTTCACGCTGGTTGGCGTGCATCTGCAGGATACGGCCGATACGTTCCTTCTTGCCCTTGATTGGATTCAGGACAGTGTCACCGGAATTGACAACACCGGAATAGACACGGAAGAAAATCAGCTGGCCGACAAACGGGTCAGTCATCAGCTTGAATGCCAGTGCAGAGAATTTTTCATCATCAGCAGCACGGCGGGAAGCTGGCTGGTCGAATTCATCGACACCCTTGACATCAGGGATATCAACAGGGGATGGCAGGTAATCGATCACAGCATCCAGCATAGCCTGGACACCCTTGTTCTTGAATGCGGTACCGCACATCATCGGGACGATTTCGCCATCAATGGTACGCTGGCGCAGTGCCTTCTTGATGTCTTCTTCTGGCAGGTCACCGTTTTCCAGGAATTTTTCCATCAGTTCTTCACTGGATTCCGCAGCGGTTTCAACCAGTTTTTCACGCCATTCCTGAGCCTGGTCCTGCAGTTCGGCAGGAATGTCACGGTATTCAAACTTGACACCCTTGGATTCATCATCCCAGTAGATGGCCTTCATCTTGACGAGGTCGACGACACCTTCGAAATTGTCTTCAGCACCGATAGGTACTTGGACAGGCACTGGATTTGCCTTCAGGCGGGAACGCATCTGGTCATAGACCTTGTAGAAGTTTGCACCGGTACGGTCCATCTTGTTGACGAATGCCAGACGTGGGACATGGTACTTGTTTGCCTGGCGCCAGACAGTTTCAGACTGAGGCTGGACACCGCCAACCGCACAGTAAACCATACATGCGCCGTCAAGGACACGCATGGAACGTTCAACTTCAATCGTGAAGTCAACGTGTCCCGGGGTATCAATGATGTTGATACGGTGCTGGGGGTAATTGCCACCCATGCCAGACCAGAAGCAGGTGGTTGCGGCAGAAGTAATGGTGATGCCGCGTTCCTGTTCCTGTTCCATCCAGTCCATGGTTGCTGCGCCATCATGGACTTCACCCAGCTTGTGGTTGACGCCAGTGTAAAAAAGAATGCGTTCCGTGGTTGTCGTCTTGCCTGCGTCAATATGGGCAGAAATACCAATGTTGCGGTAACGCTGAATCGGGGTCTTGCGAGCCATTATCTATCCTAATCTTTTTATGAAGAAAACCGAGCGGCATCCTTTTCTGATGTGCCACCCGGCTTTTGGGAAAATCCAACCGGCGGCATGGGACTGCGTTCAATATCTGCCGCCATGATCCCTGTTAGAAACGGAAGTGGGAGAAAGCCTTGTTGGCTTCAGCCATGCGATGGACTTCATCGCGTTTCCTCATTGCACCGCCACGGCCTTCAGCTGCTTCGAGCAGTTCACTGGCCAGACGCTGCGGCATGGATTTTTCGCTGCGTTTGATGGACGCTTCACGCAGCCAACGCATGGAAAGCGCCATCCTGCGTGATGGACGGACTTCAACCGGAACCTGGTAGTTTGCACCACCGACCCGGCGGGACTTGACTTCAACGATAGGCTTGCAGTTGTTGACAGCCTGTGCAAACACTTCCAGAGGTTCTTTTCCGGTCTTGTCTGCAATGATATCGAAAGCACCGTAGATAATGCTTTCAGCGACTGACTTCTTGCCAGACAGCATCAGGATGTTGACAAACTTCGCAACATCGACATTTCCAAACTTGGGGTCTGGAAGGATTTCTCGTTTCGGGACTTCGCGACGACGAGGCATTTGTTTTCCTTTCTATCTTCAGCTGAGTCTTGCGACTCACGGTGGCCATCATGGCACACCACTTACTCGGTCACACGACCGGCTCAAATCACTTGGCAGCTTTAGCGCGTTTTGCACCGTATTTGGAACGTGCCTGCTTACGGTCTTTGACACCCTGGGTATCCAAGGAACCACGGACCATATGGTAACGGACACCTGGAAGGTCCTTGACACGGCCGCCACGGAGCAGGACAACGCTGTGTTCCTGGAGGTTGTGCCCTTCGCCGCCGATGTAAGAAATGACCTCAAAACCGTTGGTCAACCTTACCTTGGCAACTTTACGCATTGCGGAATTAGGCTTCTTCGGTGTTGTTGTGTAGACACGGGTGCATACGCCGCGTTTCTGCGGGCAGCTTGCCAGCGCTGGAGATTTGCTCTTAGCTTTAACGCTTACGCGTGGCTGGCGGATCAATTGATTGATGGTTGGCATCGATTTTATCCAACTAAATTAAAAATATTTAAAGAAAATCCCGACTGTTCAGCCCAGTCGGGGACTTACAGGGAATACTTACTGTGGAAAAGCGCCGGAACGGCAAACTTGCAAATTATCCACAGACACTGAGAAATGGGATTCTAGACTGTCCAGGCACCTAAGTCAATTTTTTTGGGCGGGCAGATTCCTGTTTTTGATAAATACAACAACCATATACAACACAACAGCCTCTTGGTGGATGCCAAGAGGCTGTTGGTCAGAAGGCCTTTCAACCGGCCGGGATGCCTTGGGGAACCCCCACCTTATACCGGTTCAGCTCCGTCTGCATCCGGTACAGCAGGCGGAATGCTTTCAACAGGAACCACTTCTTCTGCCATGGCATTCCCTGCCTGTTCCATTTCTGCCTGCTGCAGTTCTTCCTTGAGCATTGCTTCGCGTTCCTCACGTTCCCATGCAGCCTTGCGGCGGCGTGCACGATGGACAGTCAGGCCGGTACCGGCAGGGATCAGGCGGCCGACAATGACATTTTCCTTCAGCCCCCTCAGCCGGTCTTCCTTGCCCATGATCGCTGCTTCGGTCAGCACACGGGTGGTTTCCTGGAAGGAAGCCGCAGAGATGAAGGAATCCGTGGACAGGGAAGCCTTCGTGATGCCCAGCAGGACATTGTCATATGTTGCCGGGACCTTGCCTTCCTTCATGACCCGTTCATTCTCAACCAGCAGGTCAGAACGTTCAACCTGTTCACCTGGGATGAAACGGGTATCGCCAGGATCCTTGACATTCACACGGCGCAGCATCTGACGGACAATGACCTCGATGTGCTTGTCATTGATCTTGACACCCTGCAGGCGGTAAACGTCCTGGACCTCATCAACGATATAACGTGCCAGTGCTTCGATACCCAGCAGACGCAGGATATCCTGGGGATCGGCAGGTCCATCGACAATCATTTCGCCCTTGTTGACAACCTGTCCGTCATGGACCAGGACCTGCTTGTCCTTACCGATCAGGAATTCATGGCGGTTGCCTTCCATATCAGTGATTTCCAGACGCTGCTTGCCTTTGGTTTCCTTACCGAAAGCCACCGTACCGGTCACTTCCGCCAGCATACCGGCATCTTTAGGTGAACGGGCTTCAAACAGTTCCGCAACACGCGGCAGGCCACCGGTGATGTCACGGGTCTTCTGGGATTCCGTCGGGATACGGGCAAGGACCTCACCGACAGAAACCTTCTGGCCATCCTGGACCATCAACAGGGCACCGACCTGGAAGCTGATTGTCACAGCATGTTCCGTACCGGCAATCTTGACCTCTTCACCATTGTCATTCAGCAGCTTGACCTGTGGTCTGCCACGAGCATTCTTGGCATTCTTGCGGTCGATGACCACCATCGTGGACAGACCGGTCACTTCGTCAACCTGCCTTGCGACCGTCACCCCTTCCTCGATGTTCTCGAAGCGGATGGTACCGGCATACTCGGTGATGATTGGACGGGTCATAGGATCCCAGGTTGCCAGCACCTTGCCGGCCTTGATTTCATTGCCATCCTTGACCAGCAGGGTCGCCCCATATGGCACCTTGTGGCGTTCACGTTCGCGGCCGATGCTGTCGCAGATGACCACTTCACCAGAACGTGAAATGACAATCTGCTCGCCCTTGTCATTGGTGACATAACGCATCGCAGGATTGAAATGGATGGTACCGTTGGAGCGGGCTTCAACGCTGGAAGCAACCGCTGAACGGGATGCCGCACCACCGATATGGAACGTACGCATCGTCAGCTGGGTACCCGGTTCACCGATGGACTGTGCAGCGATGACACCGACAGCTTCACCGGCATTGACCAGTTCACCACGGCCAAGGTCACGGCCATAGCATTTTGCGCAAAGGCCATAACGGGTTTCACAGGTCAGTGGGGTACGGACCTTGACTTCATCGATGCCTTTCTTTTCGATTGCCTCGATGCAGTCCTCATTCAGCAGGGTCCCTGCCTCAACCAGCACCTCATTGGTTTCAGGGTCAATGATGTCGTTTGCCGCGACACGGCCCAGGATGCGGTCGCCCAATGCCTCAACGACTTCACCCCCTTCGATCAGCGCCTTCATCACGACACCCTCATGGGTACCGCAATCGTCTTCGATGACCACCAGGTCCTGGGTGACATCCACCAGACGGCGGGTCAGGTAACCGGAGTTCGCGGTCTTCAGCGCCGTATCCGCCAGCCCCTTTCGGGCACCGTGGGTCGAAATGAAGTACTGGAGGACATTCAGCCCTTCACGGAAGTTTGCTGTAATCGGTGTTTCAATGATCGAACCATCAGGTTTCGCCATCAGGCCACGCATACCCGCCAACTGGCGGATCTGGGCGGCGGAACCACGGGCACCGGAGTCAGCCATCATATAAATGGAATTGAACGATTCCTGTTCTCCGACTGTACCGTCACGCTTGACAACCTTTTCTTTCTTCAGGTTCTCCATCATGACCTTGCCGACCTCATCACCGGTCTTGCCCCAGATATCAACCACCTTGTTGTAACGTTCCCCGGCGGTGACCAGGCCAGAAGCATACTGCTGTTCAATCTGCTTCACTTCCTGTTCCGCCTCGGAAATCAGGCCATATTTCTTGTCTGGCACCAGCATATCGTTGATACAGATGGAAATACCGGCCTTCGTTGCGAGCCTGAAGCCGTTGGACATCAGGTCATCCGCAAAGATGACCGTCGCCTTCAGGCCGCACTTGCGGAAAGAGGCATTGATCAGCTTGGAGATTTCCTTCTTCTTCAAAGGCTTGTTCAGCACAGAGAACGGCAGGCCTTCCGGCAGGATTTCAGACAGCAGCGCACGGCCGACCGTGGTTTCAACACGCTTGACCTTCTTGACCATTTCACCGGTCAGTGGATCCCTTTCCCAATCCGGCATACGGACGGTGACACGGCTGGTCAGTTCAACCACCTTGTTGTCATAGGCACGCTGCACTTCACTGATATTCGCGAAGAACATGCCTTCACCCTTGCCGTTGACCTTTTCACGGGTTGCATAGTACAGCCCCAGCACCATATCCTGGGAAGGCACAATCGAAGGTTCACCGTTGGATGGGAACAGGATATTGTTGGATGCCAGCATCAAGGTACGTGCCTCAAGCTGGGCTTCAATCGACAGAGGGACATGGACCGCCATCTGGTCACCGTCAAAGTCAGCGTTGAACGCGGCGCAGACCAGTGGATGCAGCTGGATCGCCTTGCCTTCAATCAGGACCGGTTCAAAAGCCTGGATACCCAACCGGTGCAGCGTCGGTGCACGGTTCAGCATCACAGGATGTTCACGGATGACCTCAGACAGGATATCCCAGACAACCGGTTCCTGCATTTCAACCAGGCGTTTTGCTGCCTTGATGGTGGTTGCCAGCCCCATACCTTCCAGACGGTGGAAAATGAAAGGCTTGAACAGTTCCAATGCCATCAGTTTCGGCAGGCCGCACTGATGCAGTTTCAGCTGCGGACCGACTGTAATCACAGAACGGCCAGAGTAGTCAACACGCTTGCCCAGCAGGTTCTGGCGGAAACGGCCACCCTTGCCCTTGATCATTTCAGCCAAGGACTTCAGTGGACGTTTGTTCGCACCGGTCATTGCCTTGCCACGGCGGCCGTTGTCCAGCAGGGAATCAACCGCTTCCTGCAGCATGCGCTTCTCATTGCGGGTGATGATATCCGGCGCACGCAGTTCCAACAGGCGTTTCAGGCGGTTGTTGCGGTTGATGACACGGCGGTACAGGTCATTCAGGTCTGAAGTCGCAAAACGGCCGCCATCCAATGGCACCAATGGACGCAGGTCCGGTGGGAGCACCGGCAGCACTTCCATGATCATCCATTCCGGCTTGATGCCGGAACGCTGGAAAGCTTCCAGCACCTTCAGGCGTTTCGCGAATTTCTTGATCTTCGCTTCAGACTTGGAATTCTTCAGTTCCTCGCGCAGGACTTCCACTTCATGGTCGATATCGATGGAACGCAGCAGTTCACGGATACCTTCAGCACCCATGGATGCCGAGAAATCCTCACCGAATTCCTCACGCTTCGCATAATAATCGTCCTCGGACATGATCTGACCCGGTTTCAGCGGGGTCATGCCAGCATCGGTGACGACATATGCCTCGAAATACAGGACACGTTCAATATCGCGCAGCGTCATGTCCAATACCATCCCCAAACGGGAAGGCAGGGACTTCAGGAACCAGATATGGGCAGCCGGGGAAGCCAGTTCGATATGCCCCATCCGTTCACGGCGTACCTTCGCCAAAGTGACTTCAACACCGCACTTCTCACAGATGACGCCACGGTGTTTCAGACGCTTGTATTTGCCACAGAGACATTCATAATCCTTGATAGGTCCAAAGATCTTCGCGCAGAACAGACCATCACGTTCCGGCTTGAATGTACGGTAATTGATTGTTTCCGGTTTTTTAACCTCACCGTATGACCATGACCTGATTTTGTCAGGCGATGCCAGGCTGATCTTGATGGCATCAAAATGTTCATCTTGCTGAACTTGCTTGAAAAGGTCGAGCAGTGCTCTCATAGTTCACTCCCAGTGGTGTGAATGACGGCCAATAAACCTGTACCGGACACAGTGGCCATGCGCTGCGCCCGGTCTCTGATCCTATCTGCTTAGTTGGTTTCCAGATCGATATCGATCCCCAGTGAGCGGATTTCCTTAACCAGAACATTAAACGATTCAGGCATCCCTGCATCGATGACATGTTCACCCTTGACAAGGTTTTCATAAACCTTCGTACGGCCGGTGACGTCATCGGACTTCACAGTCAGCATTTCCTGAAGGACATAAGCAGCACCATAAGCTTCCAGTGCCCAGACTTCCATTTCACCGAAACGCTGGCCGCCGAACTGGGCCTTGCCGCCCAGAGGCTGCTGGGTCACCAGTGAATATGGACCGGTCGAACGGGCATGCATCTTGTCATCGACAAGGTGGTGCAGCTTCAGCATATGCTTGTAACCCACCGTGACAGGCCGTTCAAAAGGTTCACCTGTCCTGCCATCGTACAGCCTGACCTGGTTCTTCATTTCAGTCAGGCCCAGTTTCTTGGCAATGTCATCCGGATAAGCCAGGTCAAGCATACGGCGGATATCGGATTCCTCAGCACCATCGAAAACCGGCGTCGCAAACGGGACACCATCCTTCAGGTTTTCCGCCAGTGCCAGGATTTCACTGTCCGTCAGGCTGTCCAGGTCTTCATGGCGTTCACCGCTTTCATAAATCTGTTTCAGGAAACCACGGATATCCTCAACAGCCCGTTTCGCCTGCAGCATCTCACCGATACGCAGTCCCAGGCCATGGGAAGCCCAACCCAAGTGGGTTTCCAGGATCTGGCCGATATTCATACGGGAAGGCACACCCAGCGGATTCAGCACGATATCTGCCGGTGTCCCATCTGCCATATATGGCATATCCTCAACCGGCACAATCTTGGAGACAACCCCTTTGTTGCCGTGCCGCCCTGCCATCTTGTCACCAGGCTGCAGGCGGCGTTTCACCGCCAGATAGACCTTGACCATCTTCTGGACACCAGGCTGCAGTTCATCGCCTTGGGTCAGTTTCTTGCGTTTTTCCTCAAAAGCCAGGTCGAACTGATGGCGTTTTTCCTCGATGGATTCCTTGATGGCTTCCAGGGAATTGGCGACTTCCTCCTCGGCAGGACGGATATCGAACCAGAAATATTTTTCCAGACCGTCCAGATATTCCTCGGTGATTTCCGCGCCACGGGCCAGCTTGTTCGGACCACCGTTCACCTTCTGGCCAACCAGCTGGCGTTTCAGACGCTGGAAAGCATCCCCTTCAACAATACGCAGCTGGTCATTCAGGTCGATGCGGTAACGTTTCAGTTCATCATCGATGATCTGCTGTGCGCGCTGGTCACGTTCCAGCCCTTCACGGGTGAACACCTGGACATCAATGACCGTACCGACCATGCCGGATGGGACGCGGAGGGAAGTATCCTTCACATCCGAAGCCTTTTCGCCAAAGATTGCACGGAGCAGTTTTTCTTCCGGTGTCAGCTGGGTTTCACCACGTGGGGTCACCTTGCCGACCAGCACATCGCCTGCTTCAACCTCAGCACCGATATAGACAATGCCGGATTCATCCAGGCGGGCAAGCTGGTTCTCAGCCAGATTGGAAATATCACGGGTGATTTTCTCAGCACCCAGTTTCGTGTCACGGGCAACAACCGACAGCTCCTCGATATGGATGGACGTATAACGGTCATCCTCGACAACCTTTTCAGAAATCAGGATCGAGTCTTCGTAATTCAGGCCGTTCCAAGGGGTGAACGCCACCAGCAGGTTCTGCCCCAGCGCCAGTTCACCCAGGTCAGTGGAAGCACCGTCAGCAATCACATCGCCCTTCTCAATACGGTCACCGACCTTGACGATAGGACGCTGGTTGATATTGGTATTCTGGTTTGAACGGGTGTACTTGATCAGGTTGTAGATATCGACACCGACTTCACCGGCACGGGTTTCATCATCGTTCACGCGGACCACAATACGGCCGGCATCAATGAAATCGACGACACCGCCACGTTCCGCCTTCACAATCGTACCGGAATCCCCGGCAACCGTCCGTTCGATGCCCGTACCGACCAGTGCTTTCTGCGGACGCAGGCAAGGGACTGCCTGACGCTGCATGTTCGCCCCCATCAATGCACGGTTCGCGTCATCATGTTCCAGGAAAGGGATCAGGGAAGCAGCAACCGAAACAATCTGTCCTGGGGCAACGTCCATATACTGGACCCGTTCCGGGGAAACAAACGCCGTTTCACCTGCTTCACGGGCAGCAACCAGTTCATCAGACAGCATACCCTTTTCATCGATACGGCTGTTCGCCTGGGCAATGATGTACTTGCCTTCTTCAATCGCAGACAGATAATCGATCTGGTCTGTCACCTTGCAGTTCTCGACACGGCGGTATGGCGTTTCCAGGAAACCATATTCATTCAGGCGTGCATACAGCGCCAGGGAATTGATCAGGCCGATATTCGGACCTTCCGGCGTTTCAATCGGGCAGACACGGCCATAATGGGTCGGATGGACGTCACGGACCTCAAAACCGGCACGTTCACGTGTCAGGCCACCAGGACCCAACGCGGAAATACGGCGTTTATGCGTGATTTCAGACAATGGGTTGGTCTGGTCCATGAACTGGGACAGCTGGGAAGAACCGAAGAATTCCCGGATTGCCGCAGAAATCGGCTTGGAATTGATCAGCCCGCTTGGCATCAGGTTATCGGATTCCGCCTGGCCCAGACGTTCCTTGACAGCCCGTTCAACACGCACCAGGCCTGCACGGAACTGGTTTTCAGCCAGTTCACCGACACAGCGGACACGGCGGTTGCCAAGATGGTCGATATCGTCAACCTCGCCCTTGCCGTTACGCAGGTCAACCAGGATCTGGATGACTGCCAGGATATCCTCATCAGACAGCGTCATCGGACCTGTCAGGCTTTCACGGCCGACACGGCTGTTGAACTTCATCCTGCCCACAGCAGACAGGTCATAGCGTTCTTCGCTGTAGAACAGGCCGTTGAACAGCGCTTCAACAGATTCCTCGGTCGGTGGTTCACCTGGACGCATCATACGGTAGATGGCAATCCTTGCCGCCATCTGGTCAGCCGTATCATCGATCCTCAGCGTCTGGGAGATATAAGGTCCCTGGTTGAGTTCATTGGTGTACAGGGTCTGGATCGTTTCAATGCCAGCCTTGCGCAGACGGCCCATGACAGCCTCGGTGATCTCTTCGTTCGCCTTTGCAACGACCTCACCGGTATCGCCATCGATGATATCTTTCGCCAGCGCCCTGCCATACAGGTATTCTTCCGGCACAGAAATACGTTCCAATCCAGCTTTCTGGATTTCACGGATATTCTTCCTGTTGATGCGTTTGTCCTTTTCGACAAGCACCTTGCCTTCTTTGTCAGCGATATCGAAACGGGCAACCTCACCGCTCAGGCGTTCTGCGATGAAATCCATTTCGGCGCCCTGGTCACGCAGCTTGAACGTATCAAACTCGAAGAACTTCGCCAGGATCTGTTCGTTGGTCATGCCAATCGCCTTCAACAGCACCGTGACAGGCATCTTGCGGCGGCGGTCGATACGGAAAAACAGGACATCCTTTGGATCGAACTCGAAATCAAGCCAGGATCCACGGTAAGGGATGATCCTTGCAGAGAACAGCAGTTTTCCGGAAGAATGGGTCTTGCCCTTGTCATGTTCAAAGAACACGCCCGGGGAACGGTGCAGCTGGGAAACAATCACGCGTTCCGTCCCGTTGATCACAAAAGAACCGTTCGGCGTCATCAGGGGCAGGTCGCCCATGAAGACAGACTCCTCTTTCAGTTCCTTGACGACCGGCTTGTTCGGTGAATCCTTGTCCAGGATCACCAGGCGGATCTTTGCCCGCAGTGCAGAAGCCAGCGTGACACCACGCTGCTGGCATTCTTTCATATTGAACTGCGGGTCTTTCAATTCATAGGAGACAAACTCTAGGCGCGCAAAACCGTTATGGGATACAATCGGGAAAATCGATGTAAAGGCGGATTGCAGGCCTTCGTTCTTCCGTTTGGATGGAGGGACATCAGCTTGAAGGAATTTTTCATAAGATTCCAGCTGAGTCGCAAGCAGGTTAGGTACCTGATGAACATTTTCGCGCTTTGCAAAAGATTTGCGGATGCGCTTCTTCTCAGTAAATGAGTAGTGCATGGACACTCCATGAGTGGCTGAAGGATGGAAAATTCAGTTTTATGCTCTGTCTGTTCACACAGCACAAAAGTCAATTCCCCGCAAAAACAAATACGCCCTATCAGCGAAAAATGAGTCAAAACCAGTTTGCCCTCCCGGGCAAACCAGTTGTGACCCTGATACTGCTTCTTTATCTTGACCGAAGTCAGGATTATTTAAGTTCGACCTTAGCGCCGGCAGCTTCGAGTTTCTTCTTGAGCTCTTCAGCTTCGTCCTTGCTGATGTCTTCCTTGATTGCCTTAGGTGCAGCTTCAACCAGACCCTTGGCCTGAGCCAGACCCAGACCGGTGATTTCACGGACTGCCTTGATGACATTGATCTTCTTGTCACCGATTTCAGCCAGGACAACAGTGAATTCGGTCTTTTCTTCAGCAGCTGCGGCACCGTCGCCAGCAGCAGGACCAGCTGCAACTGCCATAGCAGCAGCAGAAACGCCGAATTTTTCTTCGAATGCCTTGACCAGGTCATTCAGTTCCATTACAGACATCGCGCCAACGGCTTCCAAGATGTCTTCTTTGCTAATAGCCATGTAAAACTCCTAAATTTATCCGTTTATTTTTAAATATGGGATTCAAGACCTGTAATAAACCACCTTGGTCAGGCAGCTTCTGCTCCACCATTCTTTTCTGCCAGAGCAGCCAGTGCACGGGCAAAGCCCGAAACAGGTGCCAACATAACGCCCAACAGCTGAGAAATAAGAACTTCGCGGCTTGGAATGCTTGCCAGGGCGACAACCCCGCCCTGATCCAGCATCTTGCCGGCATAGCAACCACCTTTGATTACCAGTTTGTCATTGCCTTTTGCAAAATCCTGAACAACCTTTGCAGCAGCAACAGCATCCTTGGAGATGGAATAAACCAGCGGCCCCTTCATTTCAGAAGCAAGGTCCGCGAAAGCCGTTCCTTCAACAGCACGGCGTGCCAGCGTATTCTTGAGAACACGCATATAAACGCCGTTTTCACGTGCAGAAGCACGCAGACGCGTCATGTCACCAACCTGGATACCACGATATTCAGCCAGCACAATAGTCTGTGCATCAGCGATCTGTGCACTGACTTCTGCAACAACGGCCTTCTTGTCGTTCAGATTGAGACTCACGGTCAACCTCCAAAAAAGGTATCTTCATCATCGCTGAATCCGATACCGGTTCAACACGGTGACCAACATCAGGAGTTTACATCCCCTCAGGCAGATGCCTGAAAATGTAAAACCTTTTGGGCTCACCATCTACGCTGGGTTCTTCTTTTAACACAGTCGCCTGTGCCCAGCGGTCTTTGACTGTCTGCACGGTGGACCCACCGTGCAGCCCAAAGCCTTTATCCCCCGAAAGGGAAAACATCCAATATCAAGCGCTGATCGTGGACTGATCGACACGTACACCGATGCCCATGGTGGTGGACAGGGAGACGCGGCGGATATAAGTCCCCTTGGCGCTTGCAGGTTTCGCCCTGTTCAGCGCATCCATGATGGCGACCAGGTTGGTCTTCAGTGCTTCATCAGAGAAGTCACGGCGGCCAATGGTTGCATGGATGATACCTGCACGGTCAGTCCTGTACTGGACCTGACCAGCCTTTGCATTCTTCACAGCGGTCACGACATCAGGGGTAACCGTACCGACCTTGGGGTTTGGCATCAGGCCACGTGGCCCCAGGATCTGCCCCAGCTGACCGACAACACGCATGGTGTCAGGAGAAGCAATGACAACATCGAAATTCAGGTCGCCGCCCTTAATCTGGGCTGCCAGGTCTTCCAGACCGACAATGTCGGCACCTGCTTCCTTGGCTGCATCAGCCTTGTCGCCGGAAGCAAAGACTGCGACACGGACCGTCTTGCCACTGCCGGCAGGCAGGACAACGGAACCACGGACAACCTGGTCGGACTTACGGGGATCGACACCCAGCTGGACAGCAACGTCAACAGATTCATTGAACTTGGCGGTTGCACATTCCTTCAGCAGGGCCAATGCATCGTTCAATGCATAAGCCTTGGTGCGGTCGACTTTTTCACGGAAGGCCTGAACACGTTTAGATACCTTAGCCATTATTCACCCTCCACAGTAATACCCATAGACTTCGCGGAACCAGCGATGGTACGGACAGCGGCATCCATGTCAGCAGCCGTCAGGTCAGGTTTCTTGATTGTTGCGATTTCCTCAGCCTGGGCGCGGGTCAGCTTGCCGACAACTTCCTTGCCGACATTCTGGGCACCTTTCTGGACACCTGCCAGTTTCTTGATCAGGTAAGTCGCAGGAGGCGTCTTCATTTCAAACGTGAAAGACTTATCGGCATATGCGGTGATGATGACAGGGATCGGCATACCTGCTTCCATCTTCTGGGTCCGCGCATTGAATGCCTTGCAGAATTCCATGATGTTCAGTCCGCGCTGCCCCAGTGCAGGACCGATAGGAGGGGATGGATTGGCCTTACCAGCTGGCACCTGCAGCTTGATATAGCCGGCGATTTTCTTTGCCATTTCAGATTTTCCTTAAATGAGTCATAACGCCGGCGGCCCATCCGCCGGCTCCTCTTGCCAGTTATGAAGCGAACTGGACCAACGCTTTAAACCTTTTCAACCTGGCCGAACTCAAGCTCAACAGGCGTTGACCGGCCAAAAATCGTAACCAGGACACGGAGCCTGGATTTTTCATAATTGACTTCCTCGACCGTGCCATTGAAATCCGTGAAAGGCCCTTCCTTGATACGGACCATTTCATTGACTTCATAAGAAACCTTGGGACGTGGATTTTCTGCCCCGTCCTGCATCTGACGGAGCAGCTTTTCCATTTCATAAGCCGGAATCGGTGTCGGCTTGTTGGATTTGCCACCGACAAACCCGGTGACCTTGTTGGTATCCTTGACCAGATGCCAGGTCTCGTCGTTCATTTCCATTTCAACCAGGACATAACCCGGGAAGAAACGGCGTTCAGCAATCTTCTTACGGCCACCCTTGACTTCGACGACCTCTTCGGTCGGGACCAGGATCTGGCCGAACCGGTCAGCCATCCCCATCCTGTCAATACGTTCACGCAATGCACGGCTGACACTTTTTTCCATGCCGGAATAGACATGGACAACATACCAGCGCATCCTATCAGAAGCAGAAGCGCCAGACCCGCCTTCAGCGGTCTGACCCTGAACCTTATCGCTCATTTAATTCTTCCAGCCAAGTATGAGGTTGTAGAGCACAAAATCAAAAAGCTTGTCAATGCCCCACAGGAAAACCGCTGTCAACAGGACAAACCCGAAAACAATCGCTGTCATACGGAGGGAATCCTTGCGTTCAGGCCAGACAACCTTCCTGACTTCACGGACAGATTCACGCGCAAAAGCCATGAACTCGCCGCCGGAAGGGGAGAAGAAAAACAGGACTGCGCCCACAACAACACCGACAGCCAATGCCCCCATACGGACAAGCGTTGGTTTACCGGACAGGAAATAATAGCCGACAATCCCTGCAAAAACCGCAATGACAGCAAGAAGGACCAAGACCTTGCTGCCACCAGAACTGCCTTGAGCCCGAACAGGTTGGGTTGCCATAAACTTTACTTTCAGTTAAAGCCAAGAAGAGAGTGGCAGGGGAAGAGGGGATCGAACCCCCGACCTACGGTTTTGGAGACCGTCGCTCTGCCAGTTGAGCTATTCCCCTACTCTCAGAAGCCAGATGTAATCCAGTTTTCATTGCCCTTCACCAGGAAGGGCAATCCCATCATACAGAATTATTCGTTGATCTTGGTGACAACACCGGCGCCAACAGTACGGCCACCTTCGCGGATCGCGAAACGCAGGCCTTCTTCCATCGCAATCGGCGTGATCAGCTTGACGTTGATGGTGACGTTGTCGCC
>JAHAYL010000038.1 GCA_018384065.1 Oxalobacter sp. | reverse complement strand
TTGAAGTCGAGCAGGTGAACAAAGTGGCGGAAGGGCGTCCGCACATCGGCGACGTCATCAAGAACCACGAAGTGGTCATGGTCATCAACACCGTCGAGGAAAGGCGCACCGCCGTCCAGGATTCGCGGATCATCCGCACATCCGCCCTGGCAGCGCGCATCAACACCATCACGACCATCGCCGGTGCCGAGGCGGCCGTCCAGGGGATCGCCAACATGGACAGGATCAACGTCTATGACCTCCAGACTCTCCATAAACACCTGCATTGATTGAACAGTCCCACGCTGTCCAATCAGTTCTGCCATAATGTGAGTATGAGATTCAGGGGATACATCGCGTATCCCCTGTTATCCACTGCCTGCAACGGCTGGTTTCCGGATTATAGGAGGATCCGTCATGAAACACTGGTTGATTGGATGCCTGATAGGCATATCGGTACTGGGGACCGCCCATGCGGATGACAACCTTGCACCTACATCTGGCTATGCCCCCTTTGAATCGGTGAAAGTCACCTACAGGAACGGCAAGTCAAAGACCCTCACCTGCAACACAACAGGCGTCCACCATTACTATTCCAGCGGTTCCACAGACGAAAACATCCTGATCTGCGGAGAAATGCATGTCAGCCACCTTCTGTTCACAAAGGCGGCATGGCTTGTCGTTGACTCCCAGATACCAAGCCCTGACGGTAAAAGCACCGAATCCAAAAAATATCTCGGGAAAAACTGCGCCATTTTCCAAAATGGCGAGAATGACAATTCCTGGCGCTGCTGGCGTTGGCAGAAACTGAAGGATGTCGATGAAACTGTATCCGGCAAGAAACAGCCATACCCGGATAATGGCATCACCTACTATCAGGCAAGGATTCCGAAAAAGAAAAACAGACTGAAGTGATGTGAGCTTCTGGAACTGATTTTCTTCAGAACATACCTAAAGGATACGACTTTCTGCTTCTGCAAGTTCTCTCTCCAGTTCTTCGGTAGCTTGATTCCGAATTGAGTTTCTGCTGGTTTCATGGACACTAAGATAACCATGAAATAGGAGGTGTTTGAGTACATCGAATGCTTTCATAATCCAAAATGCAGTGTAAACCTCCCCATTTTAGGCACAACTTAAATTAGAGACTTTCCCGCTGTTTTTCATCAAAAATGCCCGTGGAGGCAGGTTCCCAAGCGATTCATGTGGGCGGATTTCATTGTATTCCGCCATCCATTCCATGGTTATTTCCCTGACTTCTTCCAATGTCCTGAAC
>JAHAYL010000027.1 GCA_018384065.1 Oxalobacter sp. | reverse complement strand
CCTAGAGACCTGCCAGAAGACGCCGTTCACGGGCAATTTACATTCCTCTGGCAGAAACTACGGCAACTGTGTCTACTGGCTCCGTGGGAGCCGCAAGGGTGAATGGCTGGACAAGCAGGCGATGAAGGTTGCGACGGATGCGCTGGGCCTGCGGCATTTCAAGTCGTTCGGCGAGAATTATCTGCGGTGAACGGTCTTTTCAAAAATGGAGCCTTACGGGAATCATACCTAGGGCTTTTCTGCTTTTGGATTACCATTTACTCGGTTTTATCCGAATCGGATGGGGGCGGGCATGCTTCAAGTCCAGCATCATGGTCATAGGATTTCATATGCCCCCAATTGGTACAGATGCTGTACCATCAATCGCTGTACTGAATGGATACCAGTAGGTTAAGTTTGACTGCCGGGAGCAGGGGGCCGGTTGTTTTCTCACTTTTTCTTCGCATGCGGGTGGGCTGCATCATAGACCTGTGCCAGATGCTGGAAGTCCAGTGAGGTGTAGATTTGTGTAGAGGCGATGGAAGCGTGCCCGAGCATTTCCTGGACGGCACGCAGGTCACCGGAGGACTGCAGGATATGCGAGGCGAATGAGTGGCGGAGCATATGGGGATGCACTTTCATCGGCAGTCCAAGCCGTTCTGCATGGGCTTTGAGCCGGAGTTGGACCATGCGGGGTGATATCCGTCTGCCGCGGCTGTTGAGGAACAGCGCATACTGGCTGTCAGTGGGGCTGTCCGCTTTCAGCAGGGTATTGCGGACGGTCAGCCATTTTTTCAGGGCTATGACAGCTGCATCCCCGATGGGGACAGTACGGGTCTTGCTGCCTTTGCCAGTGACGGTGATTTCTTTTTCATCCAGGTTCACCCAGCCGATGGACTGGTGGTTGGGGGTATGGACTGCGTGGATATCGAGTCCTGTCAGTTCGGAGACACGCAGGCCACTGGCATAGAGCAGCTCAAACATCGCCTGGTCGCAGAGGATGGTTGCTGGCTGCCCTTTTTCCTTCGCTTGTTCTTCTTTTGTTTCTGTAGCAACCAATCGGACGGCATCATCGACTGTCAGGGCTTTGGGCAGGGGTTTGTTTTTCTTGGGGGCATGGATGCCTTCGGTCGGGTCAACGGTGATGACAGACTGTTCGAGCAGCCAATGGTAAAAACCCCGCCAGGCTGACAGTTTCCGGCTGATGGAACGGGGATTCAGCCCTTTGCTGTGCAGGATGGCGGAAAATCGGCGGATGTCTGTTTCTTTGAGTGCTGTCAACGGTGTGCCGTCTGCCAGTGCCAGCAGTTGGTCGAGGTCACGGCGGTAGTTTTCGACGGTGTGGTCAGACAGCTTGCGCTGTCCGGCAAGCATATCAAGGTAACCGTCTATCTGCGTTGAGTCTCGGTTTCTGGGGTTCATTGTCACTGGATATCCGGCGGGAAATCACTGCCTGCATTGTAACAGAGGCAGGAAACCGTGTGATTCCGACGGTCTTTTTCACAATTTTCCTATTCCCTACTTTATAAATTTCATGATTTCTACTTTACAATTTTACAGATTTCTACTTTATAATTTTTATAAATTCTACTTTACAATTTTCATGGAAAATCAAATGATGATTCCCCGTTGGGCAGAAAAAGAACTTCAGGCGCAGTTGGCGTGCCACAGGATTGTTTCTGTTGTCGGTCCCCGTCAGAGCGGTAAAACGACATTGGTCAGGAATGCGGAAATCGGTCGGGCAGAATACCGGAATCTTGACCGTAAGGCAGAGTTCGATGCAGCGAAAGGATCGCCTGCGTTTTTCCTGACACATCATCATGCAGACCGTTTGGTGATTGATGAGGTTCAGAAGGTACCTGAATTGATTGGCGAGATGAAATATATCGTTGATAACAATCCGGCGCCAGGGCAATACATTATCACTGGTTCAGCGGATTACCGTAAGCTGCCGCATGCCAACGAGTCATTGGCTGGACGGGCAGGCTTTGTACGGATGAGGACACTGACGGTTACTGAGACAAAAGGGAAGCCTCCGACTTTCTTGGAAAGGATGTTCAATCGTGAGGTGCCGTACAGCTGCGCCAAAGAAGATTGCAATAAAATGCTGATGTTGAATCATGCGTTGCAGGGAGGCTTCCCGGAACTCCTTACAAATCATGATGCGGATATGCGTTACCGCTGGTTCCATGATTATATCGAGAACCAGGTTATCTTGGATCTGAGGGATCAATGGGCATTCCGGAAAGCTGACCTGCTGAGGGATCTGTTTCCGTATGTTGCCGCTTATTCCAGCAAACTGAACAATGTACGTGGGGTCAGCAATCAGTTGGCGACATCGTGGAAAACCCTGTCAACTTATTTCAATGCGTTGGAGGCGATGTATATTGTCGATATGCTGCCGGCTTGGTCGCACAAGGATTATGACCATGCAGGCAAAGTGCCTAAAATGTTCATGACGGATTCAGGATTGATGGCGTATCTGCTGGGTATCAGCACGGTTGACCAATTGACCGAAATGACATCTGAAGCAGCGGATAGAAGTGGCAAGCTGGTGGAAACTTGGGTTTACAATCAGTTGGCTTCAGAGATGGATTTGCGTCCGCGCTGGAAGATGACACATTTCCGGTATCGGAACAATCGTGAGATTGATTTTCTGATTCAGAATGAGAAAGGCGGTTGTCTGGGCATTGAGGTCAAGGCGGCAGAGACGCTTGATGCAAAAGATTTCAGTCATCTCAAATGGTTCAGTGAACAGCCTGCCATCAAGGATTTCACAGGTATTGTCCTTTATGCAGGCAATATGGTTACGTCGCCAGCCAAAGGGCTGTATGGGATTCCGATGGCATCGATGTGGCAGGCTTGATATCTGGGAGAGGGTTTCTCCATTTCAAGGCATTATTTCAATGAAGCCATTTTGATAGAATGACAGCATTTCGCCTTGTTTGGCTGGGATGATGGGGTTCTGGCAAGCTGTTCTTTAGATTCAAGTTCAGGATTTTTCCTTCAGGATTTTCCCGGTTGGGATGGAATGATGCAATCTTTCCGTGCAATTGCTGATGTACCGTTCCAAAGGGGTGTTGGATGCTGTACTATGTCCTTGGTGATGGGTAAGTGTCTGATGTTGATGGATTACACAGATTATGCGTACTGAAAAGCCTGATTCTGCATTGATGGATATCGCTGTTGTTATCCCTGTCCATAATATTGCCCCTTATGTGCGGCATTGTCTCGACAGTCTCCTTGCACAGGTTTATCCCCATTGGGTCGCCTATGTGGTGGATGATGGGTCAACGGATGAGTCAGGGCAGATATTGGACGAGTATGCTGCCAGGGACTCACGTTTCCGGGTGTTCCATAAACCGAACGGTGGGGTGGGTTCTGCAAGGAATTTTGGATTGCTCAAGGTTGAACAGGATTTACAGGCGTTTGCAGCAGTCACTTTCTTGGACGGGGATGATTGGCTGGCTCCAGATGCCTATTCTGTGCTGTTGCCCAAGATGCTGTCTGAAAAGGCGGATATCCTGTTTTCTGGATTCAGGAGTGCGTTTCCGGGTAAATTGGTTGAAAGGAAGTTTGTACACTCAGAAGGCTTTTTCAGCAAGCTGGATTTTGTTGAAGCTGTCTGTTCATATGAGGACTGGGCTGGTCGAAATGGTTCTTGGGGGGTGGTCTGGAACAAGATTTTCCGTCCTCAAATGGTTGCCGGTCTTCGGTTTATTGAAGAAAGGGATATCCTGGAAGATGAGATGTTCTGCCTTCAGGCTGCTTTGAGAGGCAGTCGTTTTTATTTTGTCAACTGCTCTTATTATTTTTACCGTAAAAGGAAAAACAGTCTTCTCAATACACAGGATATCAATAAAAGGATTGCACGGGGAAGGTTGCTGGAACTGTCGTTCTTAGAGGGAAACAGGGAATTCCAGGAAAGGTTGAGACCAGCAATGGGAGGCATATTCTTAAAGGCGAAGGAAGAGGACTTACGCCAGTTTTTTGAGGAAGGCGGTCTTTTTGCAAAGGTGGCGAAAGAGGCTTTGCCGGCAGTTGAAAAATGGCATGAGGCAAAACTCATCAGTGATTCAGATTACCGTTTTTTCCAGACGATGGCTGATGCCCAAGTGCCGGAAGCCCCGGTTGATGGCCTACCTGTTGATTTCTTGGGCGGTCTGCCTCCGGCAGGGCAGCTGGCGGTACAGCTGATGTTGGACGAAATCAAGGTCTTGAAGAAGAGGGTTAAGTTCCAGGATGCTGATATTGCCAATCTCAAGAAAAAGTTATCGGCGGAAAAAGGCAGATAGCCCATAGTTCCTGCTTCTTGTTTTAAAACTTTCCTTATTTCTACTTTACAACTTTCACAGAAAAATCAGGACTATGTTCCTGCTTCTATCAGATGATGGTCACTTATGTTATCGGCGATGTCCACGGTTGCCTGAAGCAGCTTGACCAGCTGCTTGCGATGATTGAACACGAAACACCCAATCCCCGGCTGTTGTTCACCGGAGATATCATCAACCGGGGACCGGATTCCCTGGGGGTGCTGCGCCGTGTCATGGCGATGGGTGACCGTGCCCAGATGGTGCTGGGCAACCATGACCTGCATCTATTGGGGATTGCCGCCGGTATCCGGAAGATGAAGTCAGGGGATACGGTACAGCCGATTTTTGATGCGCCTGACTGTGCAGACCTGCTGGATTGGTTCCGCAGCCGTCCGATGGCTTGGCCGGTTGGCGACAATGGTATCTTGGTCCATGCAGGGCTGTTGCCGCAATGGTCTCGTAAAAAGGCGCTTGCATTGGCAAAAGAACTGGAAGCTGTCCTCCGAAGTGACCGATGGCAGGCATTGATGGCGGATATGTATGGTAAC
>JAHAYL010000026.1 GCA_018384065.1 Oxalobacter sp. | reverse complement strand
CCGCCGTTATTCATGCTGGAGCTTAGCATTGCGCCACCGATGACACCACCAAGGCCGGTCGCTGTTTGGGTAGCGCTGGAGGCAGCTGCGTTTCCTGCAGCACGTTTCGCAACGCCAATAATCCCTCCCCCACCACCGGTAAATGCCTGCCCTGTGGCTTGATTGTTCGTGATTCCTCGATTGAACATGTTCCCAATCGCCCCACCAGTTGCATTGACTGCGCCGCCTAAAGCACGTCCGGCAATGAGCATCTCAGCCATCATGCTTCCGCCAGTCCTGCCGACATTAATGCCGAGGCTGGTCATAAAGCTATCAATCTTCTGACTGATTTTCAGGAAAGATACCGCACACAGGAACCAGATGAAGAGATTACCTGCTACTGCATCCTCACCAGATGTGGCGATTGCACTTTCAACTTCACTTTCATCGACTGCCAGTGCGTTCATGGAAAGCGACGCCACCATCATCAGGGCAAGGATGAAAAGCAGAATCATTTTACGATGTTTCATAGTCTGTTTACCTCCTTCTTAGACTGACAGCGGGTTTGCCAGGAATGTGCCTACCATGGATACGAACAGGCGCAGACACCATGCATTCATAATCAGCAGGAATAACTGACCGCCAAGCATTCTGCACCATGCGCTGAAGATGTTGGATGTATTCTCAGATGCACCTGTAGCAAACGCCATCGGTGCAGTATACACCAGTACCCCTACCATGATGTAACGCTCCGCTGCTTCAAAGAGCAGCTTCATGTAGTTCCATGCAATGATAAGAAGCAGGATCAGAACGATCAGGCTTACAGAACCACTGGCAAGGCATCCGACAATGACCGTCAGAACGCTTCCGAAATTGCCAAAATCGAGGGCTGGCAAAGATGTGTCAACAATCCAGGAATATGGCGTTCCGGCAATTGTAAGGACCAGATCGACGATGTCATCTGCGAAGTAGGCAAGAAAGATAAACAGGACTGAACGAGTGGCGAGTTTGAACGGATCCTCCGCACTGAGACCGATCCCTACGCCAAAGTTCTTGAATAGCTGCCATACCAGATTTAACAGGATGAACCCAATTGCGAATGCGACAAACACCTCATACAGGGTTCCTGCAGCTGGGAAATAGCGGACAAATACCGTCATATCGCAGCCCAGTGCCCCCAGCACAGAGGTGTTGATCATATCCAGCAGATTCATCACCTGCGTTGCCAGCCATTCGACAACACTGTCAAGAATGCCCATGATGGGACCCTCCTATCCGGTGTTGTCAGCGTCTATCCTGAAAGACGTTGTCCTCAGGGATCAGACATGCAGCAGCAAGTGTCAGGATAACCCCTGTCACCATGCCGCCAATAAAACCGAGAATGCCTTTATTCATACTAGCTCCTTTCTGCCCTCTCAGGGTGCAGTCCACTGACCACCCTGGAAGAAGGGCGTGACATAGGCCATGATGAAACCCAGAGAATTCAGAATGGCCCAGGTGATGATAATTCGCTTGAGCCAGGCACGGGACTCATCAACCGTCTTGCCAGTCTTAGAGAAGTTCATCAGCAGCAGTGCAATACTGGCAGTGACGATTGCAGCGATGGTGGAGATGCCCAGGACCTGCGAATACACGTCCTTCATGATCTCACTGGCTTTCGTCCAGATCGTATCATTCGCTGCAAATACCGTGGTGGGCAGAAGCGTCATGGCAGTGGGAAGAACGAAAGCTGTGTAGAGTAACCGGCCTTTATCAATGGCCT
>JAHAYL010000025.1 GCA_018384065.1 Oxalobacter sp. | reverse complement strand
CCTATGACCTGTCCAAACGCACCCAGCTGTACGGGATGGTGTCCTATACCGACAGCAGCAATGATGATGTCGGTTCCATCTACAACAACAATGGTGTGGCGACTGATTCAATGACCGGTGTCCAGTTCGGGATTACCCATAACTTCTGATCCGGATAAAAGCTTTTTTGGCTCTTTCATCTTTATGGCAGATTTTCCATCCACCCCTTCCATTGGATAAGGAAAACATAAGCGTCCCTGCTCAATATGGGCATAACCGATAAAAGAGCCTTCTTATTTCAAGATGATTCATCAAAATGATTAAAAGATTCCTGAAACTGCTCTCAGTGGCATGCTTTGCCATCTGCTTTATCTGCGCCTGTTCGCCGGATAAAGGCAAAACAGATGAAAAAACACCTTCCTCCCCAAAAATCAGGATTGTCAATACCATCTATCCTGCCTATGACTGGGTCAACCAGATTATCGGCAAAGACAATCCACATATCCAGTCAAGCCTCCTGATTGACAATGGTGTTGACCTGCACAGCTACCAGCCGACCGCCGATGACATTGCAAAAATCTCCCAGGCAGATATCGTCATCACAGTCGGTGGTCCTTCAGACAAATGGGTCAAGGACACCATCGACAGGGCTTCCGGGAAAAAACCGGAACTCATTGCATTGATGGCCATCCCTGGCATCACCCTGCTGGAAGAAGAACCTGTTGATGGGCATGATGACCATCATCATGGCAAACATCATGAAAACCACCACCATCATGACGACGGCGATGCCCATGATGAACATGTCTGGCTGTCCATCAACAATGCCATCACCAGTATCCAGGCGATTGAACAGCAGATTGCCAAGACAGAGAAAACCTTGGCGAAGGATTACAGCGCGAACGCTTCTGCCTATATCGGGAAACTCAGGGCACTGGACAGGGATTACCGCAATACCATCACGAAAGCAAAGAACAGAACACTGGTCATTGCCGACCGTTTCCCTTTCCGGTATCTGTTTGAAGACTACGGTCTGACAGCCATCGCGGCTTTTGACGGATGCTCGACAGAAACACGGGCGTCATTTGAAACCATCAGGCGGCTTGCCTCAGCCCTTGACCGTCATGCGCTGGATGCTGTGGTCATCCTTGAAAATGCTGATGGCAGGATTGCCAAAAGCGTACTGGCGGCCTCCAAGCGTCCTGACCGCAGCATCCTGACCATGAACGCCATGCAATCTGTCAAGCCAGGACAGCATCAGGGATATCTCGAAATCATGACGGAAAACCTGAAAGTCCTGACACAGGCACTTGAACAGACATCTGGACCGTCCAAATGAATGCCCATTCCTTCCTGCTGAAATGCCAAGACCTCCATCTTGGCATTGCGGACCACATCCTGGCAGGACCCTTGGATTTCAGTATTGAAGCAGGGGATTACCTGTGCATAGTCGGTGAAAACGGTGCTGGGAAATCCACCCTGCTCAAAACCATCCTTGGGCTCCTGCCCCCAATGAAGGGGCAGATCCTGTCTGACGAATCCCTGAAAGACCAGGGTATCGGCTATCTGCCACAGGCAAATACCATACAGCGCGATTTTCCTGCCAATGTTGCAGAAGTCGTTTATTCCGGCTGTTCAGCGCAACACCGTTTCTGGCCCTTCATGAATGCTGCCATGCGCCAGAAAGCCGAAGACTGTATGGGAAAAACCGGTATATTGAACCTGGCGGAGCAGAGCTTCACCGCACTGTCAGGCGGACAGAAACAGCGTGTCCTGCTGGCAAGGGCCTTATGTGTCAGCCAGGAACTGCTGGTCCTTGATGAACCGACCGCCAGTCTCGACCCGGCAGGACGCCGGCAGTTCTATGCCTTGGTTGAAACCCTTAACCGCCAGGGAACCGCCATTGTCATGGTGACACATGATGTCTATCCCCTTGCCAACCATGCCAAGCATGTCCTGCACATCGGACGTCCAGCCTATTACGGCACTGCCAACAGCTACTTGAGGAGCGATCTCGGCAGGCTTTTTGCCAATACCCGGGAGGATTCCCATGATTGACCTTTTCCATAAGCTGGTTGCTTACCTGCATTATCCGTTTGTCCTGTATGCACTTGGCACTGGCACCATGATTGCCCTATGCTCCTCGCTGCTGGGTGTCCCGCTTGTCCTCAAGCGTTTCTCATTCATCGGAGACGGTCTTGCACATGTTGCCTTCGGTGCCATGGCAGTCGCCAGCATCCTGGGAATGACCAACGACATCTGGATTGTGCTGCCAGTCACCATCCTTTCAGCCATTATCCTGCTTTACGGCACACGCAACTCACTGATACAGGGGGATGCCGCCATTGCCATGATTTCAGTCGGCGCCCTTGCTGTCGGCTACCTGCTGATGAGCCTGTTTACCCGCAGCCCCAACCTGTCAGGTGATGTCTGCACCACACTTTTCGGCTCTGTCGCCATCTTGACCCTGACGCCCGCCCAATTCATCTTATGCATGCTGCTTTCTACAGGCACCATCCTGTTCTACATCCTGTTCTACCGCCGTATCTTCGCCATCACATTTGATGCAGATTTCGCACAGGCATCTGGCGTCAACATCCGGCGGGACAACCTGCTGCTTGCCATAGTCATCGCCATCATCATCGTACTTGCCATGAACCTTGTCGGTTCACTGCTTGTATCAGCACTGGTGGTACTCCCCGCACTCTCCGCCATGCGCATCTGCCAGAGCTTCAAAGGCGTCACCCTCTGTTCGGCGGTTATTTCAGTATTCTGTGCCCTATCAGGGATGTTCATATCAATCGGCGCATCCACACCGATAGGCGCAACGATTGTCGTTGTCAACATCACCCTCTTCCTGGCACTTGCCATCATCCGGAGGAAACACCTATGAACACTATGCGGACCATGGCAGCCGCTCTCCTGCTGCTGAGCCTGGTATCCTGTTCCAGGAAACCTGCTGACAGGCAACCGGCACCGGAAGAGGCACCACCTGCCTATATGGGCATTTCCAACCAATCCGGTGTGATTGACCTTGATGCCATGCCGGTTTCCATCCGCTATGCCAATGCCTATACTTTAGTGCTTGCACCAGAAGAATATGCCGGCAGACCCCTTAAGGTCACCGCCCCTGTCACCGAAATGGCAGTCAGCAATCAAAAAAAGAAAATGCTGGCTTTCACCATTTATGATGCAGCCCAATGCTGTCTGGTCACCATCCCATTCGAGCTTGACAAGGCTGCCTCTGCCGACAGAGAAAACATCATTGGCAGAACCGTGACAATCACAGGGAAAATCACCCCTCTCAAAAGAGAAATCGGCTTTTACCTATCAGACAGCCATATTTCTGACTGAAAAGACGTTGTCAAAACACCCACTCAATCGAAAATTTTCAGCAGTTTCCTGAAAAGAATACAACAGTCTTCAATTGTTCCTGATAGAATTCAATGCCATTTATCGTTGAAACTTGGGTTCTGGAGCATTTATGGGAAAACAGCTGTGGACAGAAGAAGAGATTGAACTCCTCAAACGCCTCTATGCAGACAGCCCCATGGAAGAAATCACCAAAAAACTCAGGCGATCTGTCGACCAGATCCGTACCAAGGTGAAGAAACTCAAACTCCGCCGCAGCAAGTCCTTCATCGCGTCCCAACGGAAACGCTATGCACAGTTCACCATCTGATTGCCAAATGGTGGTTTCCTGCTATTTGGTCACCAGGACAAAGCCGATGATGACGAGGATGACGATAGCAATATAGAACCATTTGGAGCTCTTCTTTTTAGGCGCTCCGTCATCATCCCCCGAAGACAGCCGTTCCGGACGGTATTCCTTCCCTCCCTTTTCTTTTTCCTGTCCCATCAGGGCATCTTTCAACGCACCCTGGAACCGGGGAACCCCTTTGACCTTGAAAATGGTCTTGAATTCCTTGAAAAAGAAACTCCGGACACTGTTCTGCTCGAAAGACCCTTCATAGAGCCTGGCGTCATCCTTTCCATCAGACCATACCTGACGGTAATCAGGCTTCTGCCCATCCTTACCCAGCGACGAAAGGAAAGCATCAGCCGATTTCGCCCCCATGTACTTGTCCCTGGAATCGATGTCGGGACATTCAATCATGAAAAGGCAGACAGGCTTCCCTGAAGGACTGTAAAGGCTCTTGTCATACCGGTAAAACACGGACAGCACATAAGGGAAAAGCATAGGCTGCTTAGGTGGCACTTCCCCTGCTTCCTTTGCAGCATGGACAGCAACCGTTTCAGGGTATTCCTGGAGCACCAGGAAATAATCCCCCCAGACCCAGGTTTCCCCTTCATCAATCGTTGCCCAGACCGCCGGCATATCAGACTGGTCGAACACCGCCACGGATTCCGGTGCATTCTTTTCGGTATTTCCATCATTCACTGACATCGTTCCGCCTCCTCTCTTGAAAACAAGGCAAGACCAGACAGGCCTTCTGTCCAATAAACAATAACAAATCCCAAAATATATCCATAGGATACCCTGATACGCCAGCAGACACCAGTCATCATCTGCCTTTCTGCCATCAACCGATTTTTGAGCATCTGATGAACTCGGGTAGAATAACCTCAGCTTACGCTCAATGACCCCGTAAACGACATCCATCGGCAAACAGAGAGGAGAAACCATATGAAACGTTTGTTAATCAGTACTGCCATCATCCTTGCAATGGGTTCTGCTGCTGTCGGCTGCGGCAAGAAACCTGAACCGGCAAAACCTGCCGCATCAGCGACGGCATCTGCCGCCACCCCAGCACCGACCCCAGGCATCTCGAAACCTGAAGATGTAGCACTTGAATTCATGAAACTGGCTGACAAGGCGGATGGTGCGGCTGCCGTCAAGTTCCTCTATATCCCAGAAAAATCCAAGGCAACCCTCCCGGTAGCAGCTGCCAAGAAAATCACCGACAGCCAGGCAAAAGGCATGATTGCCGCGATGGGTGAACCGATTGTCAGCAAGGTTGTTTATTTTGAAACCATGAAAGGTGATGCCCCGGTTCCAATCAAGGCTGAAGAAGCCAAGGTCGGCACCCTGTGCATGGTGACAACCGGTGTCAAGCTGGCAAAAGACCTGGGTGATAAGAAAGCAGGTTCTGTTATAGATGGCGGACCGGTTGTCCTGGTCAACACAGAAGAAGGCTGGAAAGTGGCTTATATGGAAGACAAGGAAACCCAGGCTTTCCTGATGTCCAAAGTCAAGAAATAACCCGGCATACCACCTGCAATCCGTTGAAGTCCTGCCCATCCCCTGCGGCAGGACTTTTTTCATTGACGGGTCCGCCGGTACCTTTTCCAGACAACCAGTCGACAACCGGTGATGGATTCGCTTAAGATTCACCATGAGCAGGCATTTTCATCCATAGGAAATGATGCATCATCCTGGAACGGTCAGGCAGAACATCATTGCAATGCCTGTGGGAAAAGCACACCCGCAGAAAACCATCATGTCGAAACAGATCAGAAGCCCGTTGTCAGTCATCAAAGGCTATTTCAATGCCCTGCCTGACAAGCAGCGTGAACAGGAAACCGTTGAACAGATCAGCAAGAACGCTGTTTTCCGTGGGGTCAGCCTCTGGGTCCTGGTTTTCGCAATCTTCATTGCATCCCTTGGGCTGAACATCAACTCGCCAACCGCCATCATCGGTGCAATGCTGATTTCCCCGATGGTGGGACCAATCCTTGGGATGGGGCTTGCCATCGGCATCAACGACCTGAACCTGCTGAAACGTTCCATCAAGAACCATCTGATTTCCATCGTGATGAGTATCCTGACGGCTACGCTGTATTTCCTCATCTCCCCGTTGACCGATGCAGGTTCAGAACTGCTTGCCTATACCTCACCGACCCTTTATGACATCCTGATTGCGTTGGGTGGGGGCGCCGCCGGCATCCTGGCACTGGCAACAAAAGACAAAGGCAACATCATCGCAGGCGCCGCCATTGCCACAGCCCTGATGCCTCCGCTCTGCACCGCAGGTTATGGCATTGCCATGGGGAACCTGTCCTATTTCCTCGGTGCCTTCTACCTGTATTTCATCAACATGGTGTTCATCTGCCTGGCGACATTCATCGGTGTCAGGATGCTTCGGTTCAAGCGGAAAACCTTGGAAGACAATACCACTGAAGTGAAACTGCACCGTTCCATCATCGTCATTGTCATCCTGACCCTGCTGCCAGCCTCTTACCTGACCTACAACATCATCCAGGAAAGTGTCCTGAACAGCAACGTCACCAGATTTGTCAAAAAGGAACTGGCATTCCAAGGCACAGAAATCATTTCCAAGACCCTGAATACTGAAAAAAACACGCTGAGCGTTGTTGCTGTCGGTAAGGAAATCACCGAAGAAGCCACCAGCAAGGCACGTGAGAAAATGCCTTACTACAACCTGAACGGCTATGAACTGCATATCATCCAAGGCACACAGGCAGACAGTGTCCTCCTGGCAAAGAAAGCCCGCAGCAAGGATGGTTCCATCCAGAACGAAAACAACGAACTGCTCCTGAAACAATCCACAGAAATCCACAACCTTGAAAGCAAGCTGGCTTCCTACACACAGTACGAGACCCTTGGACAGGAAATCAGCAAGGAAATCAAAATCCTTTTCCCGGCAGTCAAGAGCATCAGTCTCTCAAGTACAACCGAGAATAAAACCGGCTCAGATGAAACCAGCAACTATGTCCTGGGCGTTGTCGGCATTTCCCCCGCACTGCGGTTCACCAACACTGACCGCGACAAACTGAAGAACTGGCTCATCGCCCGGACAAAAATTGAGAACATCAAACTGGTCTATATCACTCGACGTTGACAGCTCCCCCTTAAGGATGCCTGATAAGCCTGCCGGCATCTGGCTAAATACCCTTTGGATCAGGATACCTGGACAGCCTTGTCCTGAACCCACAAAAAACGCCCTATTCCAGTGCGCGGCATAAGAACGCACTGCTTTGGTGCAGGAAATGCCCTCCATCAGACAGGCTTTCCCGCCTTCTGGCAGGCCCAACCCCCTGAAACCAAAGGATAATTGCGTACCCATGCATGGCTTTGCCGTTGGCATGGATTTTGCTGAATAGTGTTGGGATTTTCTGCTGAAAACCCCGTATTCAGGTTTTTTCCGTAGGAACAAAATCCTTCAGCAGTTAAAATAATAGACCTGTATTGTTCCCTTTTTCCAATCCGGAAAACCTGGCCTGAAAAGGGCAAGGCAACACGGACAGGGAACATGGTGTAAATAAAGGAGACAACCTTGCAATTTCCTTTCGGTCAACAGATTCCGGCAGTCCTGGCGCTGGCAGACGGCACAATATTCCGGGGCTATTCCATCGGCGCTTCAGGCGAAACCACTGGCGAAGTCGTTTTCAACACATCCATGACCGGGTATCAGGAAATCCTGACCGATCCCAGCTATACTGGGCAGATTGTCACCCTGACCTATCCCCATATCGGCAATGTCGGTGTCAATCCTGAAGACATCGAGTCCGGTAACGGCAAAATCCAGGCAGCCGGCCTCATCATCAAGGACCTCAAGTCTGTGCCCTCCAATTTCCGTGCAACGGAATCCCTGCCGGACTACCTGAAGGAACAGGGCATCGTCGCCATCAGTGGGATAGACACCCGCAAGCTCACCCGCATCCTGAGGACGAAAGGCTCACAGGGCGGCGCCA
>JAHAYL010000024.1 GCA_018384065.1 Oxalobacter sp. | reverse complement strand
GGGATGACCTGGCAGGCAAGGCGGTTGAAGTCCAGGGCATGAAGGTGCTTTCCGCACGCATTGAAGGGGCAGATGTGCCTGCCTTGCGCAATATGATGGACAAGCTGAAAGACAGGCTGAAGACTGCGGCGATTGTCTTGGCTTCTGTCAATGGCGAGAAGGTCAGCTTGATTGCGGGGGTGACAGCAGACAGCACCAAGCGGATTAAAGCCGGTGAACTGGTCAACTTTGTCGCCGGTCAAGTCGGTGGCAAGGGCGGTGGCCGTCCTGATATGGCGCAGGCAGGTGGTTCAAAGCCTGAAGCATTGGCAGGTGCATTGGACAGTGTCAAAGGCTGGGTTGAACAGAAACTGGCAGGCTGAGATGGTACAGGCAGCAGAAACTGTTGATTTGACTATCGATGCCTGTGGGACCAAATGCCCGATGCCGATTCTGAAGGCGAAAAAGGCCCTGGCCAATCTGGAATCCGGTCAGCTGCTGAAGGTGTTGACAACCGATCCTGGGGCAGTAGGGGATTTCCAGTTCTTTGGCAAGCAGACAGGCAATATGGTTGTTGGTCAGACTGAGCAGGATGGTGTCTACGCCATCGTCATCCAAAGAAAATAAGTATCAAGAACAAGAAACTGTCAGATGAAAATACTCGTAGCAGTGAAGCGGGTTGTGGACGCCAATGTCCGCATCCGCGTCAAGGCGGACGGTTCCGGGGTTGAGACCGCCAACGCCCGGATGTCCATGAATCCCTTTGATGAAATCGCCGTCGAAGAAGCCGTCAAGCAGAAAGAAGCCGGTGTGGCAGACGAAGTCGTTGCTGTCTCCTGTGGCGTCGAGAAAACCCAGGATGTGCTCCGTACAGCCCTCGCCATCGGTGCCGACCGTGCCATCCTCGTCAAGACCGATGCCGTCCTGACACCGCTTGCCGTTGCAAAACTCCTGAAACAGATTGCCGATAAAGAACAGCCAGACCTCGTCATCCTCGGGAAACAGGCAATCGATGACGATGCCAGCCAGACAGGACCGATGCTCGCCGCCCTCATGGATGTCCCGCAGGCAACCGCCATCTCATCCCTCACCATCGGGGACAGCACCGCAACCGTCACCCGTGAGACCGATGACGGCCAGGAAACCCTCCTGCTCCAGCTGCCCGCTGTCGTCACCGCGGACCTGCGCCTCAATGAACCACGCTACGTCACATTGCCCAACATGATGAAAGCCCGGAAAAAGCCCATCGAACAGACAACACCGGAAGAACTGGGTATCGATATCAACACAAGACTCAGTATTCTCCAAGTGGCAGAACCCCCAGTCCGGCAAGCCGTCCAGATTGTCCCTGATGTTGCCACCCTCATCGACCGCCTGAAAAACCAGGCCAAAGTCATCTGACCCGGACAACGGAAAGGAAACCCAGTCATGTCAATACTCGTCATCGCAGAACACGACAGCAGCCAGGTCAGGAACAGCACCCTTAGCACCATCACCGCCGCTGCACAGTGCGGGGAAGACATCCATCTGCTCATCGCAGGCAGCAGCTGCCAGAAAGCAGCAGAAGACAGCGCCACCATCAAAGGCATCACAAAAATCCTGCTGGCAGACGCACCGTCACTCAACCATCAGCTGCCAGAAAACCTGGCGGAACAGGTGCTCACCATCGCACAGGGCTATACCCATCTGCTGGCTCCGGCAACCGCCTTTGGCAAAGCCCTCATGCCCCGCATCGCCGCAAAACTCGATATCGGACAAGTCTCCGAAATCACCAAAGCCGTCACACCCGACACATTCGAACGGCCCATCTATGCCGGCAACGCCATCGCCACTGTCCAGACAACAGACACCATCAAGGCACTCACCGTCCGGACAACCGCCTTTGCCCCTGCGGAAAAAAACAGCTCTACACCCGTGCCCATAGAAAAAATCACAGCCGTGGCAGGGACAGATAAGACCACCTTCCTGTCAGCCCAGGCCGACAGGACAGGCCGTCCGGAACTTTCCAGTGCCAGGATAGTCGTGGCAGGAGGGCAGGGCATTGGTTCCAAAGAAAACTTCAGGCTCATCGAACAGCTTGCCGATAAACTCGGTGCCGCCATCGGCGCATCCCGTGCTGCTGTTGATGCCGGCTACGTTTCAAACGAACTGCAGGTCGGCCAGACCGGCAAGATCATCGCGCCAGACCTCTACATCGCCGTCGGCATTTCCGGTGCCGTCCAGCATATCGCCGGTATCAAGGATGCGAAGACCATCGTTGCCATCAACCAGGATGCTGATGCACCGATTTTCCTGTCGGCAGACTATGGCATTGTCGGTGACCTCAATGAGGTTGTGCCGCAGCTGATTACGGCATTGGGCTGATACAGATAGGATGACTTATTGTGGGAAGGGGGCTATGCCCCCTTTTTTATAAGATTTTCACTGCTTCAATTATTAGCGTCATGCTAATAATTTATCGTTCCCTTTAATTGATGCATTGTGTCCGTTGACTTATCCTGAGCCTATCAGTCCAGTCAATGAAAGGAGCAGATCCATGACACAGCAACAGACCGTTTCCAGACAGTGGGATACCCGCCGTCAGAAGAAACAGCAGTGCATTGAAAGGTTGGGTGTCCAAGGCAAGGTCCTGCCAACGGATGACCTGCCAGCCATGCTTGAAAAGCTTATCTCCCCCGGTGACCGTGTCGCCCTTGAGGGGAACAATCAGAAACAGGCGGATTTCCTTGCCAGGATGCTGGCGGAAGCCGATCCTGACAAATTGCATGACCTGCATATGATTATGCCAACGGTCAGCCTGCCGGAGCATCTGGACCTTTTTGAAAAAGGGATTGCCCGGAAAATCGATTTTTCATATTCCGGCGCCCAGAGTCTCCGGATGTCCCAGTTGATGGAAGATGGCCTGATTGAGGTTGGTGCCATCCATACCTATATCGAGCTTTATGCCCGTCTTTTTGTGGACCTGATTCCCGATGTTGCTCTGGTTGCCGCTTACAAGGCGGACAGGAACGGCAATCTCTATACAGGTCCAAGTACCGAGGATACACCAGCAATTGTTGAACCGACGGCTTTCAAGAACGGCATTGTGATTGCCCAGGTCAATGAACTGGTTGATGATCCGGCAGACCTGCCACGTGTCGATATCCCGGGTTCCTGGGTGGATTTTGTGGTGGTTGCAGACAGGCCGTTTTTCATCGAACCGTTGTTCACCCGTGACCCGCGCCTGATCAAGCCTGTCCATATCCTGATGGCGATGATGGCAATCAAGGGGATTTATGCGAAGCATCAGGTCCAGTCGCTGAATCATGGTATCGGGTTCAATACGGCTGCGATTGAGCTGCTGCTGCCGACTTATGGTGAGCAGCTGGGGCTCAAGGGCAAGATCTGCAGGAACTGGGCGTTGAATCCACATCCAACCCTGATTCCGGCTATTGAAAGTGGTTGGGTGGAAACGGTCCATTGCTTCGGTGGTGAGCTGGGGATGGAAGATTACATTGCTGCCCGTCCGGATGTTTTCTTTACTGGTCCAGATGGATCGATGCGCTCCAACCGTGCTTTCTGCCAGATGGCCGGCCAGTATGCAGTGGATATGTTCATCGGGGCGACATTGCAGCTGGATGGCAATGCCAATTCTTCAACGGTTACGAAAGGGCGTGTTTCTGGTTTTGGCGGGGCTCCGAATATGGGGCATGACCCGCATGGACGCCGTCATGCAACCCCGGCATGGCTCGACATGATGGAAGGCAATGATCCGCTGGAACGCGGACGGAAGCTGGTGGTCCAGATGGTGGAAACCTGGCAGTCTGGTGCGCAGCCGACTTTTGTCGAGAATCTGGATGCAGTTGAGGTTTCGAAAGAGTCAGGTATGCCGATTGCCCCGGTCATGATTTATGGCGACGATGTGACCCATGTGCTGACGGAAGAAGGTATTGCATATCTCTACCGGGCAGAGTCATTGGAAGAACGGAAACAGATGGTGGCGGCAGTGGCTGGTGTGACGGAAATCGGCATGAAGAGTGATGCGTCATCCATTAAGACCCTACGCGAACAGAACAAGATTGCCTTGCCGGAAGATTTGGGGATTGCCCGGACGGATGCCAAGCGGACTCTGCTGGCGGCGGGCAGCATCGCGGAGCTGGTTGAATGGTCAGGTGGCCTGTACAACCCACCGTCCCGTTTCAGGAGCTGGTGATGATGGCGCAAAGGAAACTAGATGTTGACCGTGTTGAAGCAATGGCTTCAGGTCTTGCTGCAAGGGCTGTCAGGGCATTGCTGGAGGAAGCACGGCTGACACCGAAACCCGGTCTGGTTGACCGGCGGGGAAGCGGTGCCCATGCCGACATGGACCTGGCTCTGATGGAAAGGTCTGCGCAGTCTTTGGAACCGACTTTTTACCGGATGGCATTGGCAGGTTGGATGCGGAAGCCAGATTCTGCGCTGCGCCGTCAGATTGGTGCCATCGGCCGCCAGGGGGAAAAGGAAATGATGCAGGTGACAGGTGGCGTCAATACCCATCGGGGTGCTGTCTGGAGTCTTGGTTTGATGGCAACAGCTTCCGCCATGCATCAGGGGGAAGTTTCTGCCCGGGAGTTGGTTGCATCTGCTGCGTCATTGGCGCGTATCGAAGACACCGCCTGCCCGCCAGTGTTCTCGAAAGGGCAGTATGCCTGTCATCGGTACCGTGTACCAGGCGCACGAGGGGAAGCACAGATGGGTTTTCCGCATGTGATGAAGGCCCTGCCGTATCTCCGCAGGCTGTATGGGAATGAAAACGTCAGTGTGGTTGCCAGACAGGTTGTGCATATCGACGCATTGATGGCAATCATGGCAGACCTGCCTGATACCTGTGTCCTGTCGCGGGGCGGGAAGGAGGCTTTGCAAACAATGAATAAAGGTGCACGGAAGGTTCTGGATGAAGGTGGTTTCGGCAGCCTGTCTGGCCGGAAGGCATATGACCGGCTTGAAAAGGACATGATGGATGCAAATGTTTCGCCGGGTGGTGCAGCCGATCTGCTGGCGGCAGCGTTTTTCTTGGACAGCATCACGATGGCATAAGGGGGAAAGACATGGAAAAGATTGAATTGACATATCCGGGAACTGCCGGAAAAGGCAGGCAGGCATTGGCAGGTGTTGTTGGGTCTGGTGACCTGGAAGTCCTGTTCAGGCCTGGTTCAGCTGCCGAGCTGTCCATTGTTGTCAGGACTTCGGTTGATGGCAGTACGTTGCGCTGGCAGCGTCTGTTTGACCGTATTGCAACGGCACGCAGATTGCCTGCTGGGCAACTGGTTGTCCATGATTTTGGCGCGACACCAGGGGTTGCACGGTTGAGGATTGAACAGGTTTTGGAGGAGGCTGATCATGAGTAAGCAGGATGTCCGCTTTATTGAACTGTCAGCGCGTGACCGCGCAAAGGGGCTGCTGGATGCAGGCAGTTACCGTGAATTGCTGGGACCGTTTGATTTTGTGATGTCGCCATGGTTGGAACCACAGGGGATTGTGCCGCAGGCAGATGATGGCATGGTGGTTGCACAGGGCACCATCAATGGCAGACGGTCGGTTGTTGTTGCGATTGAGGGTGTATTCCAAGGTGGCAGCATGGGCGAGATTTCTGGTGCGAAGATGGCTGCGGCGTTGGACCTGGCAGCAGAAGACTGTGCCAATGGCAAGATTACCCAGGCTGTCCTGTGCCTTGAAACAGGCGGTGTGCGTCTTCAGGAAGCCAATCTGGGGCTGGCTGCAATCGCTGATATCCATGCGGCGATTGTCAATCTCCGCCGCTATGTTCCAGTTATCGGGATTGTTGCTGGGACGGTCGGCTGTTTCGGGGGGATGTCGATTGCCGCTGCGCTCTGCAGCCGTCTGATTGTCACCCGTGAAGCCCGTCTGGGACTGAATGGTCCCCAGGTCATCGAACAGGAAGCTGGTATTGCTGAATATGATTCCCGTGACAGGCCATTCATCTGGAGCATGACAGGCGGTGAGGCACGTGCCCGTAACGGCTTTGTGGATTACCTGGCGGAAGATTCCCTTCAGGATATCCGTGGTGCTGTCATTGATTTCATTGAGAAGGGATGTCCGGAATCACTGCGCTGTGAACGTTATGATGAATTCCTGAACCGCTTGGTGTCTTTTGATACATCCAAGCAGGTCAATGCGGATATGGTTACAGAACTCTTTGCAAAAGGAGCATGAAAATGGTTGAGAAGAAACTGTCCCGGGGCGATATCTGGTTCGATATCATGACAAAAGGTTATACCGTCCGTACCGGTCAATGCGCTTCTGTGAGGGTTGCCGATGGTGAACTGGATGGCAGGGCTGCCCGTGTGATTGCTGTGGTGCCTGATCCTGACAATCAGTATCCCCGCGCGGCAAAGGGGGAAGTCGGCCTTCTGGAAGGATGGACTTTGGGTAAAATCGTCGCCGAAGCGGTTGAGCAGGATAGGGACAAGGCGGAAAAACGGGCAATCATTGCGGTCATCGATGTGCCTTCCCAGGCATATGGCCGTCGGGAAGAGGCTTTTGGCATCCATCTGGCACTTTCTGCAGCTGCAGGTGCTTATGCCACTGCCCGCCTTGCTGGTCATCCGGTTATCGGACTGATTGTCGGCAAGGCGATGTCTGGTGCGTTCCTGGCACATGGTTATCAGGCGAACCGTCTGATTGCTTTCAATGATAAGGAAGTCCTGATCCATGCGATGGGCAAGGCGTCTGCTGCCAGGATTACGAAGCGGACAGTGGATTCCCTGGAAGAACTGGCATCGACCATTCCGCCGATGGCTTATGACATTTCCAACTACGCAACCTTGGGACTGCTGGAAAACCTGCTGGATATTGCTGACCCGTCATCACCGACCCAGGCAGAAATCAATCTTGTGGTTGAGACGGTCAAGCAGGCCGTTGCTACAGCAAGGGATTATGGTACCTCACTGGATAACCGGTTGGGCTCTCCAAACCGTGCCGGTACGGTACTGGTCCGTCGGATGATGCGTGAGCAGTGGGTTGCCTGAAAAGTTGAAAGGAAAGCTGCGATGACCGCCAAGGGGAAGAAAACCGCTCTCCGTTCTTTCCAGGGTGATGTTTATCGCGCCCATGACCTGCTCTGGCTGAAACCCGGTACCCTGTCTGGGAAACGTGGTCTGCCAGAGTGGGTTGCTGCTTTCTGGACGGATGATATGCCGGTTGTGGTCCGGAGGGATTTTTCGGCAGATGGCTTGATACCGGTCGGTATCCGGGGTAGGAAACGTTCGGAGCGTGCGGCAACATGGATCAATCGTCAGGATGTGGTCAGGAAACTGTCTCCAGAGGATATCATTGACAGCCTCCGGATTATGGAAGAGGTGCCTTTTTCAGGGATGAAGCCGGTGAAGGCACTCCAGATGCTGTTGGAGACCGGTTGGGAAGATGTTTGGGGTGTCACCGGGAGCTGTGCATTTGCCTTGGCGACAGGATTGGCAGTGATGCATGATGAAAGCGACCTTGACCTGCTGGTCCGTTGCCCTGAACCTGTGCAAAAAACACATTTCACGGAAGTGTCTGAAATCCTAGAGCGGTTGCCATGCCGTGCGGATATCCAGGTCGAGGTCCCGGCAGGTGCGTTTTCACTGAAAGAATGGCTGCGCGAAGGGACAGGCAGGGTTTTGCTGAAGACCGATCGGGGACCTGTCCTGACGGTGGCTCCTTGGCAAATGAAACCTTTGGAAAGGCAGGTTGATGGATAGGGTGATTTTCACTTTCCCTGGGCAGGGGGCCCAGGTTCCCGGTATGCTGCATGCGCTGGCAGGGCAGATACCCTGTGATGGATGGTATGCGAAGGCCTCTGATGCACTGGGGGAAGATGTCTTGGCATTGGATACCCCTGAAGCCTTGGAGACGACCCGCGCTGTCCAGCTCTGTATCCTGATTGCCGGTGTCGCCTGTGCAGATTGGCTGGCAAAACAGGGGGCAAAGCCGGATTTTGTTTCTGGTCTTTCAATTGGCGCATTCCCAGCAGCCGTTGTGTCCGGGGTATTGGGTTTTGAAGATGCTGTCAGGCTGGTTTCCTTGCGGGGTGACCTGATGCAGTCAGCTTGGCCGGAAGGCTATGGCCTTTCCGCCATCAGCGGTGTGACAGAAACGCCATTGGTGAAACTGGTCGATTCGGTCAATGCACCGGATATGCCTGTCTATATGGCGAATTTCAATGCATCTGACCAATTTGTCATTGCAGGCTCTGAAACCGCCATGCAGAAGGTCATGCAGCTTGCACGGGAACAGTACAGTGCAAGGGCTGAACGGCTGAAGGTTGCTGTGCCGTCACATTGCCCCTTGTTGGATGGACCTGCCGCAGTGTTTGAGAAGGCCGTCAATGCTGTCCCGATGAAAAGACCTAAAACGGCTTATCTCAGCGGCAGTACAGGGCGTGTGCTCTGGCAGCCAGAACGGATTGCCGATGATATTGCCAACAATATGGCAAGGCCAGTCCGGTGGTTCAACGCAATGACAGCCGCTTATGAAAGAGGCGCAAGGCTTGCTGTTGAAATGCCGCCAGGTTCTGTCTTGACGGGACTGTTTTCCAGGGTCATGGAACAGGGGGAAGCCGTTGCTGTCCAGCAGCAGGGCATTGAGGCTGTGCTTCAGCTTATTCTGAGATTGAAGCGGCGGTGATGTCCTGTGCAGTCAGGGACGGTAGGATTTGGCGACCATCCTGGCTTCGGCAATCAGAGACAGCGTATCAGGATCGCGTTCCTTGTTGCGAGGGAAAACCATCGCAATCTGCTGATGGTTCTGATACTGGCTGTCCAGTTCCGCGAAAACAACCCCTTTGCTGTAAGCTTGGCTGATACGTCTTGGGACAATGGCGCATCCCACGCCAGCCTGTACCAGGTTCATCAGGGAGAAAATATCATCCAGACGGGTGACAGTGTCAGGGGAAAAGCCTGCTTCCCTGAAAGCTTCATCTGCGCCCTGTGCTGTTGCAAAGCCTTTATTCAATGCGACAAAACGTTCCTTCTGGAAGGTTTTCAGGTCAATGGTACCGGAAGCGGGGAAACGGCTGGCTGCCTGGGAATGGGCAGGGGCTGCCAGGTAGAGTGGGTCTTCAAACAGTGGCAGGATTTCCATACCGGCAACCTGCTGTTCCCTGTCTTTCAGGGATAGCAGGACGGCATCCAGATGCTGGTCCTGCAGTTTTGCCATCATGTTCTGATTTGAATCCATTGACAGGTCAATCTGCAGTTCTGGCCTACGCTGTTTCAGGCCTAGGATCAGACGGGGCACGAAATCAGTTGTCAGGGAATAAAGGCTGCCAAGCCTTATGCGTCCATTGCTGAATCCAGCGGTTTCACGGGTTGCCTCAACGGCCCTGCGGGTCAATGCAACCAGTTCACTGGCGTATCGGGCAAGTGTTTCTGCCGCTGGCAGGGGGGTGAGGTTGCGTCCGTTATGCGCGAAAAGTGGGCAGCGTAAGACTTCTTCCAGCGAATGCAATGCCCGGTGCACACTGACATTGGACATGCCAAGTTTTTCCGCAGCACGTCCGATATGCTGTTTTTCCATGAAAGCCAGCAGGATTTCCAGTTTCCGGAGGGTCAGTTCAGGGTTGAGCATGTGTCTATTAAAAAGGTGTGCAGATAATGCATTGTCCCTGCTAAACCAGTTATTGTCTATCTATATTTCATTTTAATATCATAAGAATATCTATAAGATATCTTGTTATGGATTCCCTTCAAGGAAAAAGAAGGTCTTTTGAAAAATCTCGGGAAAGGGCAAAGTATTAAAATGTGCTTTTTTTCTGATAGGAAAAGCAATTTTCCGATTGTCTTGTTATCATATAGTGTTTTGAAGGTGACGGGTCCCGTAATTTTATGTTTGGTTTTTTATCGAAACTTTTTGGCAGAAAACAGTCTGTCCGTCAGGAAGTCCAGCCGCGCAGGAAAAAGCAGGTGCTGGTCCAGAATGACGCCAAGATTGAAGCCGTGCAGAGCGTAGAGCAGTTGCCGGATGATGAGTCTGTCATTATCGGATTCCTGAAGGAGACCCGTTTTGCTGATGCCCGTTATGCAGCAGCATTGAGGCTTCATTCCGTTGAGGCGATGACTGAGGTCAGGACATTCACTCAGAAAACAGACCGCCGTGTCTACCGTCTGATGCAGAACCGCCTGAATGAGATGAAGCAGTCCAAGGAAATCCTGGCAAAAGTTGATGCAGTCCTGGCGGAAGCAGACAGTCTGGTAAAGAAAGACGGGCTTGCCCCGAATCAAGTGGCAGACTTTGAACGTCACTGGCATGACCTCTACCAGGGCAATGAGGCGGTGATTCCCGCGAAGAAGAAAGCGCGTTATGAGGCATGCCTGAAACAGCTTGGGGACCGTTTGCAGGACCAGCTGTCACTTCAGCAGGAAATCCGTCAGGCTTCAGAATCTTTGGATGCCATTGTAAAGAAGGCGCCCCTTCCTGAGGAGACCCTCCAGGTATTGTCAGGACTTGAACAGCGGCTGGCAGGATGGAAACAGTCCCTCGAAGCGTCTTCCATCCCAAAGAATACGATTGGCGGATTTGAGTCCAGGCTCCAGAAGCTGAAATCGGAAACCGAAAAATCGGTCAAAGAATCGGAAGCTGTCCAGACGAGGGCTCTCTGGTTGGAGAAAAATGAACAGGAACCAGCTGAGTCGCTTAACAAGGTTGTATTGGAACAGGAATGGGGGCAGTTGCCCCAGGTGACACAGGCTCACTATACGCCTCTGTTCAAACGTTACAGTGCGCTGCGCGATAAGATCATCGCTTGTGAGAATCTCAGGAAAGAACAGCAGAAAGCGCTTTCTGAAGCAAAAAAGCAGGAAGAAAGGCAGCAGTTGCTGGCAGAGACGGCTGAAGACAGGGAGGCTTTCAACAGTCATCTGAAGGCATTGCGGGAAGCAATTGATGCAGGTGCCATCCAAGAAGCACAGCATCATAGCGAAGCGCTAAGCCAGATCCATCTGGACAGCCGGATTGTTGACAAGGGACTTCTTGAAAAATGCAGCCAGATGCAGGCTGAACTGCGTCAACTGAATGACTGGGCAAAATGGAGTGACCGTCTTTCCCGTGAGAACCTGATCAAGGCAGCAGAAGCACTTTCCCAGAAAAAACTGGGTATTGATGACTTGGCTGATGCTGTCATGCAGCTGCGGGAACAATGGAAGTCGTTGAACACCGTTTCTGGTATGGCGACGCGGGAGCAATGGACAATATTTGATGCAGCCTGCAACAAAGCTTATGAACCTGTCTTGATCCATGCGCGTGCACAGGTCGACGAAAAGAAAAAGAATATCCGCTATGCTGAAAGCATCATTGCTGATATCAAGACCTATGCAGACAGGTTCAAGATGGAATTTGAAAAGGCTGTTGAGGCAGGCAGGTCGATTGACTGGAAGCCCATCATCAATTTCTACAGGCAGACATTGCAGTCATGGCGCAAGCTTGGGATTGTCGGGCGGAATGAAAAGAAACGTCTTGATGCCGAGATGGCGGAGGCACTGGCACCCGTCCGTGACAGGCTTTACGAGCAGACGCGTCTTGAAGTCCAGCGGCGGGAAGACCTGATTGCGGAAGTGGACAGGATTGATCCAAACCATCCGGAATCCGGTAAAAAACTCCGTGCCATCCAGCTGAAATGGCAGGCAGGGGCGAAGAATTTCCCGTTGGACAACCGTAAGGACAGCAAGCTGTGGAACCGCTTCAAGGCAGTCTGTGAATCCTTGCATGACAGACGGATTGAAAAGGGGAAACGGGAAGAGCAGGAGCGTCTTGGAAACCTTCAGCTGAAAGAGGCTGTCTGTGCTGAACTTGAGTCTTTGGATGATGCAGATGGATTGGAAACATTCGAAGAGCGTTTCCTGTCATTGACAAAGCGTTGGGATGCAACGGGAGGTGTTCCCCAGGAATCTGGCGCAGCCATCCAGAAACGGTTCGATGAAGCCGTCAGCCGTTGTGCGGAAATACTCAAACGTCTGAAAAATGATGGACTGGCATCTGCAGTGTCTTCTGGGCTGGCTGAAAAACTCCGGCTCTGTTCGGAGCTTGAAAACAGGATCCTGCGTTTCCTGTCTGACAATGAACAGATTGCGGAAGAGTTTTCAGATGAGGATTTCGACAGGCAATGGCAGGCTTTGCCACATCTGTCTGACAGCCATCTTGAATCCCTGTTGTCGACCCGTTTCTATAATGGTCTCAAGGCCGCCGCTGCAAGGAATGTGGCCTATGGACGCCGTTTGCAGAACAATATCGCTGTCTTGAAGGACCATTTGCTGGCATTTGAGGTTGCCTATGGCTTGGAATCGCCAGCGGTTCTTGAGGAAGAACGGCAGCAGAAACAGAAGGAAATCCAGCAGCGCGGTTCTGATAATGATGGGAAACCGCTTTCTGAGGATGCAGCAAAAACCTTACTGGAACTGCCAGCTCCGGTTGATGAAAGCGATATCGGCCGGATTGTCGCAGTGCTGGCAAAGCTGGCGGGTTGCAGCTGAGGAACCAATGGCAGGTTCCTCTGTTAGTCTGTCAGTGCCGGGTGTCTGAGGGTGTTTCCTGGGCGGAAACCGGTGAGAACAGGGTCTTGCAGTCGATACTGTCAAAACGGTAGGATTTTCCGCAATAGTCACACTGGATGGTCAGTGCCCCTTGTTCCTGCAGTGCCTGTTCCACTTCTGCCTGTCCTAGCATTTTCAGCATATTGCTGACTTTCTCCCGGTTACAGCCACAATGGAATGCCGGTTGCAATGGTTCAAAAACCGCCACATCTTCTTCCCAGAACAGGCGGTGCTGCAAAGTGGCGATGTCTGTGGAAAGCATTTCCTGGACTTTCAGCGTGGATGCCAATGCAGTCAGATGCTGCCAAGCGTTCTCATCTTCCTTGCTGTCAGTCAGCGCCACACCCCGTTCATCCAGCTGTGCAGGCATCCGTTGAAGCATCACTCCCCTGGCATGCGTTGAATCTGCTGCAAGCCAGATCCTGGTATCCAGCTGTTCAGAACGTTTCATGTAATTCTCAAGGACTTCTGAGACCGTTTCCCCTTCCAAGGAGATGATGCCCTGATAAGGACGCTGTCCAGGAATTTTCTCATGAGGATCCAGCGTGATGATGCAGCGTCCCTTGCCGTTGGCATTGACCAAGCTGCTGAAAGTGTCCGTATCCTTGACAGGCAGTTCCTCATGGATTTTTGCGGTTGCCCTGATTTGCATGGTATTGCTGCATTCAACAACCAACAGCCGGACAGGACCATCACCATGGATCTGCATGACAGTTGATCCGTTGAATTTGATGCTGCCGCTGAGAAGGACGACTGCCGCAGTCATCTCGCCCAACAGCTTGGTGACTGGCATCGGGTAAGTGTGATGGGACAGCATTTCTGTCCAAGCATCTGAAAGTTCGACGAGGCTTCCCCTGGCATTGGCTTTCTGGAAAAGGATTTTTTGAAGTTTATCACTCATTGAATATCAATAGAATATTTAAAGGGTATTTATAGAATAGTATCAGACATCGGAATCATCGCAATGACAGTCTGCCCGGGTGATTTCCTGCAGATTGTCATGGAAACGCTGGCGGTTCCAGACATAGTGTTCAGCGGCACGGGGCATCCTTTTTGCACGGTCTTCATCCATGGTCTTTGCAACGCGTGCCGGGGCACCCATCAGGACAACCCCGGATGCAAAGCTTTTGTTTTCGGCAATCAGGGAACCAGCACCGACCAGGCTGTTCTCTTCAATCACTGAGCCGTTCAGGACTGTTGAGCGGATACCGACCATACAGCCATCTTTCACTGTACAGCCATGCAGCATGACCATATGTCCTACGGTGACATTGTTGCCGATTGACAGGGGAAACCCTGGGTCCGCATGCAGGATAGAACCATCTTGGATGTTTGTGTTTTCACCGATGGTGATACGGTCGTTGTCTGCCCGTATGACGACATTGAACCAGACCGAGGCTTTGGGACCGATGGTGACATCTCCGATAATGATGGCATTGTCTGCAATCCAGGCAGAAGGATGGATTTTGGGAACTTTATCTCCCAGTCGATAGATTGGCATGGCTGACTTTCAAAGATAGAAAAAATATCATTTTACATTCAAGCTATTGACCTATTGCAGAAAAGGCAACCGTCCCCATATAGGGTCCAGATTCCTGTTTTTACCGGTTTTTACTGCAAGGGATAGCACCGGATTGATTATAATAATAACCTTTTCTCCTGCCGTGCCAGATTATGAAACCTTCACGTACTGAGTTTATAGATGCTAATGGTTTGAGGCTGTGTGTCCGTCACTGGGGCAATGAGGATGCGCCTAAGCTTTTCATGGTTCATGGATGGATGGATATCGCTGCTTCTTTCCAGTTTGTCGTGGATGCGTTCAAACAGGACTGGCATGTTATTGCACCAGATGTCCGGGGCTTCGGCCATTCTGGTTGGGCTGAAGGGGATTATTGGTTATCAGATTACCTGGCTGACTTGGAAGCGGTACTGGATTACTACTCTCCTGATGAGCCAGTCAAGCTGGTCGGCCACAGCCTGGGTGGAAAAATTACGACTGTCTATGCTGGTATCCGTCCTCACAGGATTGAGAAACTGATCAGTATGGAAGGTTATGGTATTGCTGAGAACCAGCCGGACATGGTTCCCGGCCGATTGGAACGCTGGTTGGATGCCAAGAAAAAACCGAAGCGCCTCCGCCCTTACAGGAACCGTCAGGCTGTGGTCAATAAACTGATGGCAAACAATCCAAGGCTGACTTTGGAACGGGCAGAATTCCTGGCGGATTATTGGGCGGAACAGACGGAAACCGGCGAATGGAAATTCCTGGCAGACCCGAAGCATAAACTGGTGCCTTCCCTGACAAGGCTGGACGAAATCCTTGCCTGCTGGAGCAGGATTACGGCACCGGTTATGTTTGTCGAAGGGGAATTTTCATGGATGGGTATCCGTAAACGGAATCCAGAAGGGGCTCAGGAGGAAATTATCCGCCGGGCTTCCCGTATTCCCCAGCTTGAGTATGTGGTGGTGAAAGATTCCGGTCACATGATGCAGCATGACCAGCCGGAGCAGGTGGCTGCCTACATTGAACGGTTCATGGACTGCCATCCAGAAGGAACTGCCCGGAAGGGATGAGAGATGCTGAACATTGACCTGCATACCCATTCCCGTGTTTCAGACGGTGTACTGACACCTGCTGAACTGGTCAGGCGTGCGCATCGTAATGGCGTAAAGATGATGGCATTGACTGACCATGATGAGGTGGGGGGTATTGTCGAGGCGAAGGAGGAGGCTGCACGGCTGGGGATCCAGCTGGTTTCCGGTGTGGAGGTTTCAATTACCTGGGCAAGGAAAACGATCCATATTGTCGGACTTCATGTCAATGAGAAGGATCCGCTGCTGATAGATCGGCTGTGGCATAACCGGGATGGACGGAAAGCCCGTGCAGAGCGTATGGGGCAGCGGTTTGCAGAGCTGGGAGTTGAAGGTGCTTATCAAGGCGCATTGAAATATGTCACCAATCCCAGCCTGATTTCCCGGAAGCATTTTGCCCGGTACCTAGTGGAAGCAGGGGTCTGTCCATCGGTGAACAAGGCGTTTGACCGTTACCTGAAAGAGGGTGGTCCTGCCTATATCGCGCACCGTTGGGCGACATTGGCGGAAGCTGTCCAGTGGATCCGTGAGGCGGGCGGTATTGCCATTGTTGCCCATCCGGGACGGTATGACCTGAGTGACCTGGCGATGCATGAATTCCTCAATGAATTCAGACAGCTTGGCGGTGTGGGTATTGAGACAGTGACTGGCAGCCATACCCCGGACCAGTATCTGGAATATGCCCGGGTAGCGGACCGGTATGGTTTCCTGGCATCGGTTGGTTCAGATTTTCATGCACCAGGTGAATCGTCTATCGATGTCGGATGCCTGCCGGATTTCCCATGCAGGGTCAATCCGGTTTTCAATCATCCGGTGTTCAGGGCAATCAGATGAATTATCAGAGGTTTTCCTTTTTCAAAAACTTACATTTTCATCGTTTGGAAACAGGATATTCCTGTTAATATGCGCAAACGGTTGAATTGGAGGCTATTCAGTGAAAAGAACATTTCTTTTTGTCTTGACAAATCTGGCAGTGATACTGGTGATGTCAGTCACACTGTCGTTATTGGGTGTGCACCGCTATCTGACAGCCAGGGGGATTGATTTCCATGCCTTGCTGCTGTTCTCTTTGGTTTTGGGGTTCACTGGATCCATCATCTCGTTACTGATGAGCAAACGGATGGCGAAATGGTCGACGGGTGCCATGGTGATTGAGCAGCCCCGGAACTCGGCGGAAAGATGGTTACTGGATACTGTCCGGAGATTGTCTTCAGAAGCTGGCATCAAAATGCCTGAAGTCGCTGTATATGATGGTGAACCGAATGCTTTTGCGACGGGGGCTTTCAAGAATTCAGCTTTGGTTGCTGTATCCACCGGGCTGCTCCAAAGCATGAACCATGAAGAGGTCGAAGCCGTACTGGGTCATGAGATTTCCCATGTTGCCAATGGCGATATGGTGACATTGACCCTGATTCAAGGGGTGGTGAATACCTTCGTCATCTTTTTTGCGCGGATTGTCGGTTTCTTTGTTGACAGTTTCCTTTCGCGGAATTCCCAGGAAAACAGGGGGATTGGTATAGGCTATTACTTCACCGTCATGGCCTGCCAGATCCTGTTCGGGTTCATTGCCCATATCATCGTTGCATGGTTTTCCAGAAGACGCGAATTCTATGCCGATGCGGGTTCTGCCAGACTGATGGGTGATGGCCGGCCGATGGAGCATGCACTTTACCGTCTTGGGCAGATGCAGCCAGGGATGCTGCCGAAGAACATGGCGGCTTTTGGCATCAATGGCGGCGGTGCCTTGATGTCACTGTTTGCAACACATCCGCCGATTGAAAAGCGGATTGAGGCATTGCGGAACCGTACCTATATGTGAGGCTGCAGCATGGCCAGCCAGTATCTCGAAGTCCATCCCCGGAATCCCCAGCAGAGGCAGGTCAGCAAGGCTGCCGATATCCTCCGTTCTGGCGGTGTCATCGTTGCGCCGACGGATTCCAGCTATGCCCTGATCTGCCGGTTGGACGACAAAGCCGCTGTCGACAGGATCCGCAGGATCCGGCAGATAGATGAAAAACACCTGATGACCCTGCTGTGCAGGGACCTTCGGGAGTTGAGTTCCTATGCACGGGTGGACAATGCAGCGTACCGTCTGCTGAAAATGGCGACACCAGGTGCCTATACATTCATCCTGCAGGCATCCCGTGAGGTTCCCAGACGCCTTTCCCATCCTTCACGCAAGACAATCGGTCTCCGCATCCCTGACAACCCTGTCATCCAGGCATTGCTTGAGGAAATCGGTGAACCCCTGATTGGGACAACGGTAATCCTGCCTGACGCGGAGGATCCGCTGACAGAAGGCTATGAAATCCAGGAACAGCTTCAGAAACTGGTGGATGCTGTTTTGGATGGCGGAGCCTGTGGGTTGCTGCCGACAACGGTCATTGACTTGACAGATGGTGAACCGAAACTGGTCCGGAAAGGGCGGGCAGACCCAGCGGATATCGGGGTTCCTGAAGTGTAAACGGTCAAGGATATGGATTTTCAGCTTCAAAGTGTTGAAAGCCTCCTGGAAACTATCCTGGTATGGGCAATCCCCCTGCTGACAGCCATTACGTTGCATGAAGCGGCACATGGCTATACCGCCTACCGGTTGGGGGATGCTACAGCTTACCTGCAGGGGCGTGTGTCGCTGAATCCCATCAGGCATATTGACCTGTTGGGGACAATCATCATTCCCCTGGTCCTGCTGGCAACGGGCAGTTCTTTCATTTTCGGTTATGCAAAACCGGTCCCCGTCAATTTTTCACAGCTTCGGCATGTCCGGCGGGATACCATCCTTGTAGCACTCGCTGGACCTTTCTCCAATCTGGTGATGGCATTCATCTGGAGCCTGCTGAAATTGACACTCCTGCTCAGTATGCCAGGCAATGTTTTCCTGCTGAAAATGGTCAATGCAGGCATTGTCGTCAATCTGGTACTTTTTGCGTTCAACCTTTTCCCATTGCCACCGATGGACGGAGGACGCATAATGCTAAGCTTATTGCCGCCTCAGATGGCATATCAATTCGCCAAGGTTGAGCGGTATGGTTTTTTCATCCTGATGGGGCTGATTTATCTGGGTGTGACCTCATACTGGATGAGACCGGTCATGATGATCGGTCGATGGGTGATCAACCTGTTCATTTACCCATTATTGTATTTTTTAGGACTGTCCTGAACAACCAGGTCCTTCTATGACGGAAAATTGATTATGGCAGAGAAAAACATCATTCTGACAGGCGACCGTCCCACCGGACGTTTACATCTTGGACACTATGTCGGTTCACTGATGCGCCGTGTGGAGTTGCAGGATTCAGGGACATTTGATGAGATCAATATCCTGATTGCGGACGATCAGGCGTTGACGGACAATGCTGACAATCCTGGGAAAATCCGGGACAACATCGTCAATGTGGTGCTGGATTATCTGTCGGTCGGTATTGATCCGTCGAAGACAACCATCTGTGTCCAGTCTGCATTGCCTGCGTTGCATGCACTGACTTTCTACTATCTCAATCTAGTCACCACTTCACGCCTTTCCCGCAACCCCACTGTGAAGGCGGAAATCCAGATGCGTGGTTTTGCGGAAGAAGGGTTGCCAGCCGGTTTCTTCACCTATCCGGTGTCCCAGGCGGCGGATATCACGGCCTTTGATGCCAATGTGGTGCCAGTCGGGGAAGACCAGCTCCCCATGATTGAACAGACACGGGAAATCGTAGAAAAATTCAACCGGACTTATGGCGAGACTTTGGTGGTTCCCCATGCCATGATTCCGGAAAACGAGACACAACGCCGGTTGCCAGGTGTTGATGGCAAGGCAAAGATGAGCAAGTCGCTCGGTAACTGCATCTACCTTTCTGATGATGCCAAGACTGTCAGGAAACAGGTCAATGGGAAGATGTTCACTGATCCTCTGCATCTGAGGATTGAAGATCCCGGTCATATAGAAGGCAATGTGGTTTTCACTTATTTGGATGCGCTCTGTACGGATGGGCATTTTGCGGAATACCTGCCGGATTATGCCAACCTTGACGAAATGAAAGAACATTACCGTCGGGGTGGTTTAGGGGATGGAACCTGCAAGAAGTTCTTGATCAATGTCCTGGAAGAAGCATTACGGCCGATACGGGCTGAACGTGCAAAATGGGAAGCGGATATCGGTTCTGTCTATGACATCCTGCGGGAAGGGACTGCAAGGGCAGTGGAAACCACGAATGCGACACTTGCCCGTGTACGTAAGGCAATGCGTATCGACTACTTCGAAGACAGGTCGATTGTGAAGGAATGGGAAGCACTTCTGAGACAGGCAAAACAGTAATCCAACAGGTAGCAGTGGGTGGCTCCAGAGGGAATCCAAGGGGAAATCTGCATAGGGTGGAACAGACTGTTTTGCCTGTTGCTTTTCCAGAACGGTTTGCTGAGAACCTTGTTTTCAGCTATACTCACCAGAGTATAACTCTTCAACAATTGCCATAATAGACCTGTATATTCCCATTCCCAAATCCGGATACCTTGACCTGAAAAGGGCAAGGCAAAAGGTTCTCTGTGGGCATAAACAGGGGAGTATGGTGTAAAAATAAAGGAGACCGCCTTGCAATTTCCTTTCGGTCAACAGATTCCGGCAGTCCTGGCACTGGCAGACGGCACAGTATTCCGGGGCTATTCCATCGGCGCTTCAGGCGAAACCACTGGCGAAGTCGTTTTCAACACATCCATGACCGGGTATCAGGAAACCCTGACTGAGCCCAGTTATACCGGTCAGATCGTCACCCTGACCTATCCCCATATCGGCAATGTCGGCGTCAATCCTGAAGACATCGAGTCCGGCAACGGCAGGATCCAGGTGGCAGGTCTGGTTGTCAAGGATGTTGAGTCGGTGCCATCCAATTTCCGTGCAACGGAATCCCTGCCGGACTACCTGAAGGAACAGGGCATCGTCGCCATCAGTGGGATAGACACCCGCAAGCTCACCCGCATCCTGAGGACGAAAGGCTCACAGGGCGGCGCCA
>JAHAYL010000023.1 GCA_018384065.1 Oxalobacter sp. | reverse complement strand
GGCGACAACGTCACCATCAACGTCAAGCTGATCACGCCGATTGCGATGGAAGAAGGCCTGCGTTTCGCGATCCGCGAAGGTGGCCGTACTGTTGGCGCCGGTGTTGTCACCAAGATCAACGAATAATCCTGCTGGATAGAAAGCAGTCCATTTGAAAAAATGCTGCGGATGAAAACCATCCGCAGCTCGTTCTTTAGAAAGATTATATGCAAAACCAGAAAATCCGCATCCGTCTCAAGGCGTTCGACTATAAACTGATTGACCAGTCCGCACAGGAAATCATTGATACGGCAAAGCGTACCGGAGCAGTGGTCAAGGGTCCGGTTCCCCTGCCTACCAGGATTGAACGTTTCGACGTCCTGCGTTCCCCTCATGTCAACAAGAAGTCCCGTGACCAGCTTGAAATCAGGACCCATCAGCGTCTGATGGATATCATTGACCCAACTGACAAGACTGTTGACGCATTGATGAAACTCGACCTGCCTGCCGGCGTCGACGTTGAAATCAAACTGCAGTAATCCTTCCGTATAGATTCTATACGGCTATTGTGCAAACGGCGCATTGAAGTTATAATGCGCCGCTTGAGCGCATCTGGGCGGCAGCCCCGGTGCACATGTAAAACAGACCTGCCCAATCGTAGGCAGGAACGGAGATAAAAATGAGCCTAGGCCTTATCGGGCGTAAGGTTGGTATGATGCGTATCTTCACGGAAGAGGGGGCGACAGTTCCTGTGACCGTGCTGGATGTATCCAACAACCGTATTACGCAAGTCAAAACAGCCGAAACAGACGGTTATACCGCTGTCCAGGTTGCCTTCGGCAAACGCCGTCCTTCACGTGTCAATAAAGCTGCTGCTGGACACTATGCGAAAGCTGGTGTTGAAGCAGGGACCATCCTGCGTGAATTCCGCGTTGATGCCGCTGAAATTTCTGAACTGAAAGCCGGTGATGTCATCCCTGCCACACTTTTCGAAGTGGGTCAGAAGATTGATGTCCAGGGTGTTTCCATCGGTAAAGGTTATGCCGGTGCCATCAAGCGCCACAACTTCAGTTCCAACCGTGCTTCCCACGGTAACTCCCTGTCCCACAACGTTCCAGGTTCCATCGGTATGAACCAGGATCCGGGCCGGGTTTTCAAAGGCAAGAAGATGACCGGTCATCTCGGTGACGTCCTTAAGACAGTCCAGAACCTCGAGGTTGTCCGTGTCGATGTTGACCGCAACCTGCTGCTGGTCAAGGGAAGTGTTCCTGGTGCAGAAAATGCACAGGTCATTGTCCGTCCTGCGGCTAAAGCTAAGAAGGGGGCATAACAGATGGAATTGAAGCTCCTTGGTGCCAATGATCAGGCTGCGAAAGTCGAAGCCTCTGATAAAGTATTTGGCCGTGAATACAATGAAGCGCTGATCCACCAGATTGTCGTTGCTTTCCAGGCGAACGCCCGGACTGCCGACCGTCAGCAGAAGAACCGTGAAAGCGTCAAGCACAGTACCAAGAAACCATGGCGTCAGAAAGGTACCGGCCGTGCACGCAGCGGTATGAGTTCCTCTCCACTGTGGCGTGGGGGTGGCCGTGCTTTCCCGAACACGCCTGATGAAAACTTCTCCCAGAAGGTCAACAAGAAGATGTACCGTGTGGGACTGTGTTCCATCCTTTCCCAGCTCGCCCGTGAAGGCCGTCTGTCTGTTGTGGAAGACCTGACGATCGATGCACCGAAGACCAAGATCCTGGTGCAGAAACTGAAAGGCTATGGCCTGGATTCCGTACTGGTCATTACGGATAACTTTGATGAAAACCTGTATCTGGCATCCCGTAACCTGGGTAATGTGCTGGTCCTGGAACCTCATCAGGCTGATCCGGTCTCCCTCGTATATTTCAAGGATGTGCTGATTACCAAAGGCGCACTCGCAAAGGTTGAGGAGATGCTGGCATGAACACCGCTGTGAAATTTAGTGAAGAACGTCTGATGAAGGTGCTGCTGGCTCCGGTTGTCTCCGAAAAAGCGACCTTTATTGCAGATAAGTATGAGCAGGTCATCTTCCGTGTGATGAAAGATGCAACCAAGCCTGAAATCAAGGCAGCTGTTGAAAGCCTGTTCAAGGTTGAAGTTGAGTCTGTCAAGGTTCTGAACCGTCAGGGTAAGGTGAAACGCGCCCGTCATGGTTTTGGCCGCAAGAACAGCCAGAAGCTGGCATACGTATGCCTGAAGCCTGGTCAGGAAATCAACTTTGTTGAGGAGGCTAAATAATGGCAATCGTTAAAACCAAACCGACTTCCCCTGGCCGCAGGGGCGTTGTCAAGGTGGTGCACCCTGAACTTTACAAGGGCCGTCCACTGGCTTCTCTGGTTGAAAAGAAAAGCAAGAGCGCAGGGCGCAACAACTACGGTCACATCACTACCCGTCATCTGGGCGGTGGTCATAAGCACCATTACCGTATCGTTGATTTCCGCCGCAACAAAGATGGCATCCCTGCCAAGGTGGAACGTATCGAATACGATCCAAACCGTACCGCATTCATCGCCCTGCTCTGCTATGCAGATGGTGAACGCCGTTACATCATTGCCCCTAAGGGACTGTCTGTCGGCGACCAGGTCATGAATGGCTCTGAAGCACCGATCAAGGCTGGCAATGCACTGCCTCTGCGGAATATCCCTATCGGCACCACCATCCACTGCATTGAAATGCTGCCTGGCAAAGGCGCACAGATGATCCGCACCGCCGGGGCATCGGCTGTCCTGCTGGCACGCGAAGGTTCCTATGCGCAGGTAAGGCTCCGTTCCGGTGAAGTCAGGAGGGTGCTGATTGAATGCCGTGCTGCTGTCGGTGAAGTCAGCAATGGCGAACATAACCTGGAAAAACTGGGCAAGGCCGGTGCAAAACGCTGGCGTGGCATCCGTCCAACCGTCCGTGGTGTTGTGATGAACCCTGTTGACCACCCACATGGTGGTGGTGAAGGCAGGACTTCCGGTGGCCGCCATCCAGTGACCCCATGGGGACAGAAGACGAAGGGTCTGAAGACACGCAGCAACAAGCGTACGAACTCTATGATCATTTCCCGTCGGAACAAGAAATAAAGGGTAGCAAATGACACGTTCATTAAAAAAGGGACCATTCTGCGATGCCCATCTGATCAGCAAGGTTGAAGCTGCGCAGGCATCCAAGGATAAACGACCAATCAAAACCTGGTCCCGTCGGTCAACAATCATGCCGGACTTTATCGGGCTGACCATCGCTGTCCATAATGGCAGACAGCATGTGCCTGTATACATCTCCGAAAATATGGTAGGCCATAAGCTGGGCGAATTTGCTCTGACCAGAACCTTCAAAGGTCATGCCGCCGATAAAAAAGCTAAGAAATAGGATTTAAGATGCAGACTAAAGCTTCTCTCCGTGGCGTACATTTATCAGCGCAGAAAGGCCGTCTTGTCGCCGATTTGATCCGTGGCAAGAAAGTCGATCAGGCTCTGGATATCCTGACATTTACGCCTAACAAGGGTGCTGCAATCATCAAGAAAGTGCTGGAATCCGCAATTGCGAATGCTGAACACAATGATGGTGCAGACATTGATGAACTGAGAGTATCCTCCATCTATGTGGAAAAGGGTGCTGTCATGAAACGTTACTCCGCCCGTGCAAAGGGCAGGGGTGACCGTATTACCAAACAGACATGTCACATCTATGTGACAGTCGGGGACTAAGGGGGTCACGATGGGACAAAAGATACATCCGACTGGTTTCCGTCTGGCAGTTGCGCGCAACTGGGCTTCACGCTGGTACGCTGGCAACAATAATTTTGCCGGTATGCTCAATGAAGACCTGCAGGCGCGTGCCTACCTGAAGAAGAAACTGAAGAACGCATCGGTCGGTCAGGTCGTCATCGAACGCCCTGCCAAGAATGCCCGTTTCACCATTTTCAGCTCACGTCCTGGTGTTGTCATCGGCAAGAAAGGTGAAGACATCGAGGTCCTGAAGAACGAACTTTCCAATATCATGGGCGTTCCTGTCCATGTCAATATCGAGGAAGTCCGTAAACCAGAAATCCATGCGCAGCTGATTGCTGATTCAATCACCCAGCAGCTCGAAAAACGCATTATGTTCCGCCGCGCGATGCGCCGTGCAATGCAGAATGCGATGCGCCTCGGTGCTGTCGGCGTCAAGATTATGTCTTCCGGACGCCTGAACGGTATTGAAATCGCACGTACTGAATGGTACCGCGAAGGCCGTGTGCCTCTGCATACACTCCGTGCTGACATCGATTATGGTTTCTCTGAAGCACAGACCACTTATGGCATCATCGGTGTCAAGGTCTGGGTTTACAAGGGCGACCGCCTGGCTGATGGCCAGGCACCGAAACTGGATGCCCCAGATGAAGACAAGAAACGCCGTGGTCCAAGACGTGATGACCGTCCTGGCAGACAGCGTGTAAGAAGAGCTGAAGCAGGTGACAATGCCAAGCGTGCGCGTACCCGCCGTGTAGAACCAGCTGCCGCAGCACCTTCACAGGCTGAAACAGCAGGAGAATGATTATGTTGCAACCATCACGTAGAAAATATAGAAAAGAGCAGAAGGGCCGTAATACCGGGATTTCCCATGATAAGGGAACCAGTGTTTCTTTCGGTGATTTCGGTCTGAAAGCTGTTGGCCGCGGCCGTCTGACTGCGCGCCAGATTGAAGCAGCACGGCGTGCGATGACCCGTCACATCAGGAGGGGTGGGCGCATCTGGATCCGTGTTTTCCCTGACAAGCCGATTTCTTCGAAACCAGCTGAAGTCCGTATGGGCAGCGGTAAGGGTAATCCAGAATACTGGGTCGCAGAAATCCGCCCAGGCAAGGTCCTGTATGAAATGGACGGTGTTGATGAAGCGCTGGCAAGGGAAGCTTTCCGGCTTGCCGCATCAAAACTGCCATTGGCGACCACATTTGTTGTCCGTCAGATTGGACAGTGATAAGGAGGGAACATGAAAGCATCTGATTTGCGCTCCAAGAGTGAAGCCGAACTGAAGACAGAGCTGAATGGTCTCCTGAAAGCTCAGTTTGGTCTGCGTATGCAGCTTGCAACCCAGCAGCTGACCAACACTTCCCAGCTGAAGAAGGTCAAGAAAGACATTGCCCGGGTTAAAACAGTTCTGACTGAAAAAGGTAAAGCATAATGAACGATCAGGTAAAAACAGCGCTTAAGCGTACTCTGATGGGCAAGGTTGTCTCAGACAAGATGGATAAGACTGTTTCTGTCTTGGTTGAACGCCGTGTCAAGCATCCACTGTATGGGAAAATCGTCCGCCGCTCCAAGAAATATCTGGTGCACGATGAAACCAATCAGGCAAAAATGGGTGACATCGTTGAGATTCAGGAAGGCCGTCCTATTTCCAAGAACAAATCCTGGGTACTCAGTAAAGTGGTGGAAGTTGCACAGGTTATCTGATAACGCTTGCAATTCATCCTACTTGATGTAATAATAGAGGACTCTGCTCGCCTTTGAGTGGAGTCCTTTTTTCAATACACCCAATCAATCCTCCGTGGATTGGCGGGACCAAGACTGATCATCAGGGTTGCTGGTGAATTAAGTTGGGAAAGAAATAATTATGATTCAGACAGAAAGCCGTTTAAAAGTGGCCGACAATACGGGTGCGCGCGAAGTGCTCTGTATCAAGATCCTGGGTGGTTCACACCGTCGTTATGCCCAGGTCGGCGATGTTATCAAGGTAACAGTAAAAAGCGCTGCCCCTCGTGGCAGGGTAAAAAAAGGTGAAATCTACAATGCGGTCGTTGTACGTACTGCCAAGGGCGTCCGCCGTGCTGATGGTTCACTGATCAAGTTCGATGAAGGAGCCGCCGTTCTGCTGAACGCGAAGCTCGAACCTATCGGAACACGTATTTTTGGGCCGGTTACCCGTGAGCTGCGTACCGAAAAATTCATGAAAATCGTTTCACTTGCGCCAGAAGTGCTGTAAGGGGGAGATATGAAGAAAATTCGCAAAGGCGATGAAGTGATCGTGCTGACCGGGAAAGACAAGGGGAAACGGGGTAAGGTCGAACGTGTAGTCGATGACCGTGTCGTTGTCGCCGGTGTCAATGTTGCAAAGAAGACCATCAAACCAAATCCAATGACCGGTGCAACTGGCGGTATTGAAGACAAGCTCATGCCGATCCATGTTTCCAATGTTGCCCTGTTCAATGAAAAGACCGGCAAGGCAGACCGGGTGGGCTTTAAAGAAGTGGATGGCAAGAAAGTCCGTGTCTTTAAATCTAATGGTGAAGTTGTCGAGGCTAAATAACTATGGCACGTTTACAGGATATTTATAAAGAGAAGATTGTTGCCGACCTGATGGCAAAGTTTTCCTACAAGTCTTCGATGGAAGTTCCTCGGATTACCAAGATTACCCTGAACATGGGGCTGTCCGAAGCTGTCGCAGACAAGAAGGTTATCGATCATGCAACTGAAGACCTGGCCAAGATTGCCGGTCAGAAACCGGTTGTGACCCGTGCACGCAAGTCCATTGCCGGATTCAAGATCCGTGAAGGTTATCCTATCGGCTGTATGGTTACCCTGCGTGGAACCAGGATGTATGAGTTCCTTGACCGTCTGGTGACCATTGCCCTTCCACGGGTACGCGATTTCCGTGGTGTCAATGGCCGTTCTTTCGATGGACGTGGCAATTACAACCTCGGCATCAGGGAACAGATCATCTTCCCTGAAATCGAATACGATAAGATTGATGCCCTGCGCGGTCTGAACATCAGCATCACCACGACTGCCAAAACCGATGAAGAAGCTAAGGCACTTCTTTCCGCATTTAAATTCCCATTTAGGAACTGATAGCCATGGCAAAGTTGTCATTAATCAACCGTGAATTGAAACGTGCTGCACTCGTCAAGAAATATGCAGCAAAACGCGCTGAACTCAAAGCGATCATCGATGACCAGAGTAAGTCTGAAGAAGAACGTTACGAAGCCCGTCTGAAACTGCAGGCGCTGCCACGCAATGCGAACCCAACCCGCCAGCGCAACCGCTGTGCGTTGACTGGCCGTCCACGTGGCACTTTCCGTAAATTCGGCCTGGGACGCACCAAACTGCGTGAATACGCAATGAATGGTGAAATCCCTGGCATCACTAAAGCTAGCTGGTAAGCAGGAGGAATTGTTATGAGTATGAGCGATCCTATCGCAGATATGCTGACTCGCATCCGTAATGCGCAGCAGGTCAAGAAGAATTCTGTGGCAATGCCGTCCTCCAAGGTCAAGGTGGCAATTGCAACTGTATTGAAAGATGAAGGCTATATCGACTCTTTCAGTGTTACTGAAGAAGCAGGCAAGGCTGAACTGAACATTGGTCTGAAATATTATGTCGGCCGTCCTGTCATTGAACGTCTGGAACGGGTTTCCCGTCCAGGTCTCCGCATCTACAAGGGACGTGATGAGCTGCCCAGCGTCATGAATGGACTGGGTGTCGCAATCATCTCTACTTCCAAAGGTGTCATGACTGACCGTAAGGCTCGGGCAACCGGTGTAGGTGGTGAAGTTCTCTGCTATGTCGCCTAAGGAGTGAAGAATGTCTAGAGTTGGAAAAATGCAGATTGCAATTCCTGATGGAACTACGGCATCTATCGAAGGAAACAAGGTTACCGTCAAAGGGGCGCAGGGTTCCCTGACCCGGGTCTTCAGTGACCTGGTCGTCATCAAGCAGGAAGGAAGCATGCTGAAGGTCGAAGCGGTCAACAACACCCGTGAAGCTTCCGCCATGTGGGGGACAAGCCGCGCACTGCTGAACAACATGGTTGTCGGCGTCAGCAAAGGTTTTGAAAAGCGCCTGGCTTTGGTCGGTGTCGGTTACCGTGCGCAGGCACAGGGCAACAAGCTGAACCTGTCGCTTGGTTTTTCCCATCCTGTTGTCCATGAAATGCCGGAAGGCGTCAAATGCGAAACCCCTTCCCCGACAGAGATTGTCGTCAAGGGTGTTGACAAGCATCTGGTTGGACAGGTGGCGGCAGACATCCGTGCATACCGTAAGCCTGAACCTTATAAGGGCAAGGGCGTCCGCTATGCAGATGAATATGTCAAGATCAAAGAAACTAAGAAGAAGTAATAGGGGAAACTGATGAACAAGAAAGAATCCCGTTTGCGCCGTGGACGTCAGGCACGGGCCAAGATTGCTGTCCTGAAAGCAACACGTTTATCGGTACATCGTACCAACCAGCATATCTATGCAAACATTATTGGGCCTGATGCGAGGGTATTGGCTTCTTCTTCCACCCTGCAGGCGGATGTCCGTGAAGCATTGGGTGGCAAGAGCGGTGGCAATGTTGCCGCAGCGCAGGTTGTCGGCAAGAGGATTGCTGAGAAGGCTCTTGAAGCTGGAATCACTGAAGTCGCTTTTGATCGCTCCGGTTTTAGATACCACGGTCGTGTAAAAGCATTGGCTGAAGCTGCCCGTGAGGCAGGTTTGAAGTTCTAAGGAAATAACCATGGCAAAAATGCAACAGAAGACACAGGGCGATCGCAACGACGACGGACTGCGCGAAAAAATGATTTCCATCAATCGCGTCACCAAGGTTGTCAAGGGTGGACGCATCATGGGTTTCGCGGCCCTGACAGTTGTCGGTGACGGCAATGGCGGTATCGGCATGGGCAAGGGCAAGGCGAAGGAAGTCCCGATTGCTGTACAGAAGGCAATGGAAGAAGCCCGCCGCAACATGTTCAAGGTGACCTTGAAAGACGGCACCCTGCAGCACACCATCATCGGCAAGCATGGCGCATCCAAGGTCATGCTGAATCCTGCCAAACAGGGTACCGGTGTGATTGCCGGCGGTGCGATGCGTGCGATCTTTGATGTAATGGGCGTCAGCAACGTCGTTGCAAAATCTTTCGGGTCCAGCAATCCATACAACATGGTCCGTGCGACCCTGAATGCGCTGGAATCCATGAATACACCTGCGGATGTCGCTGCAAAACGTGGCAAAACCGTTGAAGAAATTATTGGGTGAGGTAATCGATTATGTCTAACCAGATTACAGTTAAATTGGTCAGGAGCCTTATTGGCACCCAGAAATCCCACCGTGATACTGTACGTGGCCTTGGCCTGCGTAAACTGAACTCTGTCTCCACCTTGGAAGACACGCCTGCAGTACGCGGCATGATCCGTAAGGTTCAGTATCTCGTTCAGGTTCTTTGATTGAGGAGACAGGATAAATTATGGAATTGAATAATTTAAAGCCTGCAGAAGGTTCCAAGAAGGCTGCACGCCGCGTTGGCCGCGGTATCGGCTCAGGGCTTGGCAAGACAGCCGGCCGTGGCCATAAAGGTCAGAAATCCCGTGCCGGTGGATTCCACAAGGTCGGTTTTGAAGGCGGTCAGATGCCGCTTCAGCGCCGTCTGCCAAAACGTGGGTTCAAATCCCTGGCGGCACCGACCCGTGCCGAAGTCCGTCTTTCCGACCTGGACCGTCTGGGTGTTGATGTCATCGACATCCTTGTCCTGAAACAGGCAGGGGTGGTTCCTGGTCTGGTCAAGACCGTCAAGGTCATCCTGTCCGGTGAAATCAACAGGAGTGTCACCCTGAACGGGCTTGTTGTGACTAAAGGAGCCAAAGCCGCGATTGAGGAAAAAGGCGGCAAGGTTGCTTGATAACGGAAAAGCAGAGGTATTCAGTTGGCTACGTCATCCAATCCATCCAATAAGGCAATGGCGGGTTTCCCATGGAAACGCCTGGCATTCCTTATTATTGCGCTGATTGTGTTCCGTCTGGGCGCGCATATTCCTGTTCCGGGTATTGATTCTGACCAGCTTTCCCAGCTGTTCAACCAGAATTCCGGTGGTATCCTGGGCATGTTCAACATGTTCTCGGGTGGCGCGCTTTCCCGCTTCACGGTCTTTGCGCTTGGTATCATGCCTTATATTTCATCTTCCATTATTGTGCAGATGCTGGGCATTGTCTCGCCGAAAATCGAGGCCCTGAAAAAGGAAGGCGAGGCTGGCAGGAGGAAGATAACCCAGTACACCCGTTATGGGACACTTGCCTTGGCAATCTTCCAGGGGCTCGGTATTGCCGTTGCCCTGGAATCCCAGCCAGGGCTGGTCCTGGAACCTGGTTGGGTTTTCCGGTTCACTGCGGTTGTCACCTTGGTGACGGGGACGATGTTCCTGATGTGGCTGGGTGAACAGATGACGGAACGCGGTCTTGGCAATGGGATTTCCATGCTGATCTTTGCCGGTATCGTCGCAGGCCTGCCGAGCGCAATCACCGGTTTGATTGAGCTGGTCCGTACCGGAGCGATGACGACTTTGACGGCATTGGTGATCTGCGCGATTGTCGTTGTTGTCACCTTCGTTGTTGTTTTCTTCGAAAGCGGACAGCGCAGGATCCTGATCAACTATGCGAAACGCCAGGTCGGCAACAAGCTTTATGGCGGTCAGAGCAGCTTCCTGCCGATGAAGGTCAATATGGCTGGGGTCATCCCACCGATCTTTGCCTCCTCCATCATCCTGTTCCCGGCAACGATTGTCAGCTGGTTTGCAACAGGCGGTGAGGATGACAGCATATTTGTCCGTTTCCTGAAGGACCTGTCGGCTTCCCTGGCACCAGGTGAACCGGTCCATGCTGTCCTGTATGCAGCGGCAATCATCTTCTTTTGCTTCTTCTATACCGCGCTGGTTTTCAACAGCAAGGAGACAGCAGACAACCTGAAGAAGAGCCAGGCCTTTATCCCAGGCATCCGTCCGGGTGAGCAGACTGGCCGTCATGTTGACAGGATTTTGATGCGGTTGACCCTTGCAGGCGCAATTTATGTTACACTGATATGCTTACTGCCGGAATTCTTGGTTGCCCGTTGGCAGGTGCCTTTCTATTTTGGCGGTACTTCGCTGCTCATTATTGTCGTTGTGACAATGGACTTTATGTCGCAGGTTCAGAACCACATCATGTCACAGCAGTATGATTCTCTGCTGAGGAAATCTAATTTCAAAAACGGCAAAGGCCGGGAATAACGTAAAGACAAAGGTATATGGCTAAAGACGACGTTATCCAGATGCAGGGAGAGATTGTTGACAATCTTCCCAACGCGACATTCCGCGTGAAACTGGAAAATGGACATATGGTATTGGGGCATATCTCAGGGAAAATGCGGATGAACTACATCCGTATCCTCCCTGGAGACAAGGTAACTGTCGAACTGACTCCTTACGATTTAAGTCGCGCCCGGATTGTTTTTAGGACTAAATAACTGAATTCAACTTATCAGGATGAGGAAGAAATGAAAGTTCAGGCATCAGTAAAGCGGATCTGCCGCAACTGTAAAATCATTAAGAGAAAAGGTGTTGTGCGTGTAATCTGCACTGAAGCACGTCACAAACAGAGACAAGGTTAATCAACGTCAATTTAGGACTTATCGAATGGCACGTATTGCAGGGGTAAACATTCCCAATCAACAGCACATTGTCATCGGCCTTACCGCTATCTATGGTATCGGTCGCCCACGTGCACAGGTCATCTGTGAAGCAACCGGTGTGGACCCAGCCAAGAAAGTGAAGGACCTGGATGACTCCGAACTTGAAAGACTTCGTATTGAAATCGACAAATTTGTGATTGAAGGCGACCTGCGCCGCGAAGTTTCCATGAGCATCAAGCGGCTGATGGATTTAGGCTGCTACCGTGGCCTGCGCCACCGCCGTGGCCTGCCTGTCAGGGGTCAGCGTACCCGTACGAATGCACGTACCCGCAAGGGACCGCGCAAGGCAGCCCAATCATTGAAGAAATAAACAGTAATTATCTGTTTGGATAAAGACGGATCGAGGAAAACATATGGCAAAGGCATCTAATAGTGCAGCAGCTCGCATGCGCAAGAAGGTGAAGCGGAACATTGCAGAAGGTGTTGCACATGTGCATGCTTCTTTCAACAATACAATCATTACCATCAGTGACCGTCAGGGCAATGCCTTGACCTGGGCAACTTCCGGTGGCGCTGGCTTCAAGGGTTCCCGTAAATCCACACCATTCGCCGCACAGGTCGCCGCTGAGGCAGCCGGCAAGGTCGCTATGGAATATGGTATCAAGAGTCTTGAAGTAAAGATCAAGGGGCCGGGACCAGGCCGTGAATCGGCTGTCCGCGCACTGAATGCGCTGGGTATCCGCATCACCCAGATCCAGGATATCACCCCAATCCCTCACAATGGCTGCCGTCCACCGAAACGCCGGCGCATCTGACCTGGGGATTGTGAAGACCACAGTCATGTCATCCCATCGATATGACTTGCGCCTGTATTGGGGCGTCAACTGAAACTTTTTTAAAGGAAATATTGTGGCACGCTACATTGGACCAAAAGCAAAACTTTCACGTCGTGAAGGTACCGATTTATTCTTGAAGAGCGCACGCCGCTCTCTGGATTCCAAATGCAAACTGGATACAAAGCCTGGACAGCATGGCATGAAATCCGGTGCACGTATGTCTGATTATGGCAATCAGCTCCGTGAAAAGCAGAAAGTGAAACGTATGTACGGCATCCTGGAAAGGCAGTTCCGCCGTTATTTCGCTGAAGCAGAACGCCGTAAAGGCAATACTGGTGACAATCTCATGCAGCTGCTGGAATCCCGCCTGGATACCGTGGCATACCGTATGGGTTTTGGCTCCACCCGCGCAGAAAGCCGTCAGATCGTCAGCCACCAGGCATTGATGGTCAATGGCAAGGTCGTCAACATCCCTTCCTATCAGGTCAAGCCTGATGATGTCATCACTGTCCGCGAAAAAGCCCAGAAACAGGCACGTATCATTGAATCCCTGAATCTGGCAGAACAGTTGGGCTTTGCTGACTGGGTTTCCGTTGATGTCAAGAAAATGGAAGGGACTTTCAAACGTCTGCCAGACCGCAGCGAATTCGCCCAGGATGTCAACGAATCCCTGATCATCGAATTGTACTCACGTTGATCTGTGCATTAACCGTACCATCAGCCTTATCGGTGTAACGAGCCGAGGGTATTGAAAAGGACCAAACATGCAAAATACTTTTCTGAAACCACGTATTGTCAGCGTTGAACCGCTTGGTGAAGGACGTACCGTTGTTGAAATGGAACCGTTCGAACGCGGTTATGGCCATACGCTGGGCAACGCACTCCGCCGCGTCCTGCTGTCTTCCATGGTCGGCTATGCGCCGACTGAAGTGACCATCGCCGGTGTTGTGCATGAATATTCCATCCTTGATGGTGTCCAGGAAGATGTCGTCGATATCCTCCTGAACCTCAAGGGTATCGTATTCAAACTCCATAACAGGGATTCTGTCATCCTGACCCTGAGCAAATCAGGACCGGGTGTTGTCACTGCCGCCGATATCGATCCATCCCATGATGTCGAAATCGTCAATCCTGACCATGTCCTTGCAAACCTTGCTGAAAACGGCAAGCTGGACATGACCATCAAGGTTGAAAAAGGCCGTGGCTATGTCCCTGGCAATGTACGCCGCCTGAGGGAAGATGCCAATAAGACCATTGGCAGGATCATCCTTGATGCTTCTTTCTCCCCGGTCCGGCGTGTTTCCTATGCTGTTGAATCTGCACGTGTCGAGCAGCGTACCGACCTGGACAAGCTGATCATCACGATTGAAACCAATGGTGTCATCACTGCTGAAGAAGCCATCCGCCAGTCAGCCCGTATCCTGGTTGACCAGCTGAATGTCTTCGCCGCACTTGAGGATACAGGCGTCAGCGGCACCGATGAACCACCTCAGCCAGAAGTCGATCCTATCCTGCTGAGACCGGTCGATGACCTGGAACTGACCGTACGTTCTGCAAATTGCCTGAAGGCTGAAAACATCAACTATATCGGTGACCTGATCCAGCGCACTGAAAATGAACTGCTCAAGACACCGAACCTGGGCCGTAAGTCCCTGAATGAAATCAAGGAAGTCCTTGCCTCCAGGGGGCTGACTTTAGGCATGCAGCTTGATTACTGGCCACCAGCAGGCCTGCTTGAAAAATAATATCAACCGACAACCGGTCCGCAGGCAACTGATAGAAGAACCGGATGATAAGACAAAGGATTTAAAATGCGTCATAAACATGGTATGAGAAAACTCAACCGGACCACTTCCCACCGTCTGGCAATGTTCCGCAACATGGCTGTATCCCTGCTCCGCCATGAAGCCATCAAGACAACACTGCCAAAGGCAAAAGAGCTGCGCCGTGTTGTAGAACCATTGATCACCTTGGGCAAGAAAGATTCCCTGGCGAACAAACGCCTGGCATTCAACCGCCTGCGCGACCGTGAAATGGTCGTCAAGCTGTTCGGTGAACTGGGTCCCCGTTATGCCAACCGCAACGGCGGTTACATGCGTATCCTGAAGATGGGATTCCGTGTCGGTGACAATGCCCCGATGGCATATGTTGAACTGGTTGACCGCCCTGAACAGCCTCAGGAGGCTGAAGAACCAGCAGCCAAGGAATAAGTCTTAACTGTTCCGCTCAAGCAGCGCCGCATCGGCATAGCCGGTGCGGCGTTTTGCTTTATCTGAAAGCCCCATCATCCGCTGGACAGCCATGGGACCCTGCCCGTCAACGTGACCGCCATGCAACCCCCGTTGCTGGGATTCCCTGCCTGCCAATGTCCTTTATGCTTATTAAAAGACATTAGCTGGTATAGCCTGCCTGACAGGTTATGGCGTATCGTCAGGCGTTCCCCATAGGGAAAGGCTTGATAGATGTTTGTAACATTCTGTAAACTGTCAAGACAGTCAACTGCTTTTAATAAGCATTAAAAGACATACCTGATATACCAGCGCATCGGTGGAGAAGCAGCCACACCCTGACCGGAGCCAATCCCATAGGAGAGTAGGGCCATGAACCAGAGCTACAAGACCATCTTCAGCAAAGTCCACCAGTGTTTCGTGGTGGTGTCGGAACTCACAAAAAGCCAAGGCAAGGGCAGCCGCGCATCACGGGTGCTTTGCTCACTGTTCCTGGGTGCGTGTCTTGCCGGGGTAGGACAACCGGCTGCGTGGGGAGCATCGGCGTCAAACGCATCCGTTAACGTTACGGAAGACAGCAGCGGTAATGCATCTTCTGCCTGGGGTAAAAACACAACCGCCAGCGGAAATGAATCCACCGCTTTTGGTGTTCAGTCAGAAGCCAGCGGTAACGGTGCCACGGCTTTCGGTCGGGGCACAACGGCCAGCGGCGATTATGCCACGGCGTTCGGCGATTCTTCTGAAGCAAAAGCGGAAAACTCCCTGGCAGCTTTGGGTGGCATTGTAGATACGGCGGCAACCAATTCCGCAGCCATCGGCAAGGGCGCAACGGCTAGTGTGGCGGATACAGTGGCGTTGGGCAGTGGTTCCGTGGCTTCCCGGGAAGCTGGGGCAACGGATGCGTACCTGAAAGGAAGCAGCGATACGGGCAGCGCATGGGTATCTACCCACAATGCCATCGCGGTAGGTAACGACGGAACCGTCACCCGCCAGATCACCGGGGTTGCAGCCGGTTCCAAGGACACCGACGCCGTCAACGTCGCCCAGCTCAAGGCAGTGGCAGCAGCTGACAGCAACACGACCTACACCTTGAAGCAGGAAACAGCAGGCAACCAGACCAAGATTGTCCTGACCGGCAACGATGGCAGTCCCGACCAGACCGCCACTTTTGAAGGAGGTACCGGCATCACGATAACGGGTGACAGTTCCAAGGCGACCATTGCAGTTGACACCGTAGCCCTCAAGGCAGCTGTTGACACCAACACCACATACCAGTTCGAGACAAAAGCGGGAGACGGCTCCGACAATGTTGTCGCCACAACCACCGTCAAATCTTCCACCGATGGTGTGAACTATACAGAAACCGGGGAGACTTTCTCCGACACAGATACAAAGATTACGTCTGTTGCTGTTGATGCCGGCACAAAGGATGCTTCCGGCAAGACAACCTACACGGTCACCCTGAGCGACAACAACGAAAACAAGACTGATTCCAAGCTCAAGGCAACCTTTGATGTCACCGACACCAATACTCAGTCTACCGTCAAGCATGCTGACAGCAGCAAGGATTACCTGACAGTTACATCAGCGGACAACAGCATCGGCACCAAGGACTACACCGTTGCCCTGACAGATAAAGCCAACACCGCCATCGGCAACGCCAGCACCTTCCTCACCAGCAGCGGCTTCAGCGCAGGTGGCGGGAAAGTCACCGTCACCGATCAGGGCTTCGCCGTCCAGGGCGGTCCTTCGATGACCGCCGATGGCATCGATGCAGGCAGTAAGGTCATCTCCAATGTCAAGGCAGGAGAAAAGGACACCGATGCCGTCAATGTCGGTCAGCTCAATGCAACCAACCAGAAGATAGATTCCCAGGACAACGCCCTCAGGAAACTCGCCCACCGGGATGCCCAGCTCGAACGCAAGATTTACCGTGCCGGTGCCCATGCCGCTGCGATTGCCGCCCTGCATCCACTGGACTATGACGAAGACCACAAATTCACCGCAGCAGCCGGTGTCGGTCAGTACCATGGTTCCAGTGCGATGGCAGTCGGTGCGTTCTACCGTCCGACCGAGAACCTGATGTTCAGTGTCGGTGCTTCACTGAACGAGAACGACTCGATGGTCAATGCCGGTATGGCTTACCGCTTCGGCACCGGTTCCGGCAACAAGACATCGCCGGACAACATCCACGAAATGAAACGGCAGATTTCCACATTGTCAGAAGAGAACCACCAGCTGTCGGCGCAGCTGAACAGTTCGGAAATGAAATTGGCAGAAGAATCTCAGAAACGGGCTTCAGCAGATGCGAAAATCCTGACACTGGAAGATAAAATCCGCCGGATCGAGAAAATGCTGAAACTGAAATGACGGGCATGCACCGCATCCAGCGGTGCATGCCATCCCGCCCCATGGAGACTGTAAACCCCGCCTGATGAAGGCGGGAAGCAGTCACTCCGCCCAGTCTTTCCAGGACACATATTGGACGTCATTCACGTTGCAGGTTAAATCGCCAAGGTAGTAGACCTGTCCCTTGGAATCATCAGAACGGAGCGCAATGTATTTCCTGACATTCGACGACATCCGCTTTTCTGTGTCACTGCTGCTTTTGACTTCAATCGCAAATGTGTGTTTCCAATCAGCAATCGTATCAACCTCAAAGCCGTTTTTGTCCCTGAAGAAGGTGAGTTGGGCCTTTTTTCCGTTGTTGAACTGTTTTTTCAACAGTTCTGAGACCGCCATTGTCTCAACGGCCGCACCTTTATGGGCGTCAAGCAGCAGTTCTTCCTTTGAGTCTAAACGCAACAGATAGCACATCAGTCCCGGATCTATAAAATACAGCTTTGGTGTTTTGACAAGGCTTTTGCCCAGGTTGTTGGAATCTGGCTCCAGAAAGTGGATGATGTACGATGATTCCAGGATGGAAAGCCATGATTTGACCGTCACGGCAGAAACACCGATTCTCCTGGAAATATCATCATAATTGACAAGTTGTCCGCTCCTTGTGGCGCATACCTGCAGCAGCTTCCTGAACGCCTGCACATTGGATGGATTGATTTGGTTCTTTACGTCCAGGTCTATGTATGAGTCGATATAATTCTCGAACCAGTCGTCCCGGAGGAAATGCTTATTTTCATCATATAGCGGCGGATAGAACCCGCCCCACACATAATCATATGCGTCATCGGTAAGCTGACCGGCATTTTTCAGTTCCGAAATGGAAAAGGGCAGCAGCCTGATCATCCCGATACGGCCGGCAAGGCTGTCTGTAATGTTTTCCTTCAGACGGAACTGGCTCAATCCTGTCAGGATATATTTGCCAGGATTGTACGGGCTGTTGTCCACAACAAGCTTGATGGCATCAAAAATCTCCGGAACCTTCTGCGCTTCATCGATGATTGCGCCATCCGGGAATGCTTTTAAGAAATCACGGGGATTGGCCTTGGCGATTTCGCGCATATCCTTGTCATCCAAAGAGACATAACGTTTCTTTGGAAACGCCATCTTTGCCAGTGTTGTTTTTCCACTTTGGCGTGGGCCCGTGATGGCTACTACCGGAAATTGTCCCGCCAATCTCAATACAGCGTCGTATGCTTCCCGTTTAATCATCTTGAAATGCTGTCACCTGGGTCAGTAAAAAGTCACTTAGTATTTTCCAAAGTATAGTATTAGGATAATCCAAAGTCAATAATACGGAAAATCCAAAGTTACCGTCAGGATAATCCAAAGTAACCCTGTAGGATTTGATGGCTGGGTGATGGAAGCCAAGAGCAAGGTGACTTCTGGGGAATGGATGCGTTGCAATATATGCCCGCCAGTCGGCAACCATCGCCAACCGTTCAGGTCAGGGGAAAGGCATAAATGCCCGCCCCGGTCTTCCTGACGGGGCGGGTTTTCCTGTCTGGCGGGGTTTCAGCGGTGACCCGTGACCCGATGTGGCCGGTAAGGGGCTTCCAGCGCGGCGATTTCCTCAGCGGAAAGCTGGATGTCTGCTGCGGCGATTGCCTGTTCAAGATGGTGCGGCTTCGATGCACCGACAATCGGTGCAGTCACCCCTTTATGCAGGAGCCAGGAATAGGCGACCTGCGCATTTGACAGCCCACGGGCATTGGCGACCTTGGACAGGGCATCGACGACAGCAAAGTCGGTATCGCGGTAGAAGTAACGCATCGCCTGTTCATCTGATTTCGCACGGGCGGTTGCAGAGTTGTTCTTGGTGGCGTCCTTGTCATCCATTTTGCGGTTCCCGGCAAGGAAACCACGGCCCAATGGGCTCCAGGGAATCAGTCCGATGCCCTGGTCGCGGCAGAGCGGTATCATTTCGCGTTCTTCTTCACGGTAAGCCAGGTTGTAATGGTTCTGCATGGAGATGAACTGGGACCAGTTGTGTTCTTTTGCCACCTGCTGGGCTTTGGCGAACTGCCATGCCCACATGCTGGAAGCACCGATGTAACGGACTTTGCCTGCCCTGACCAGGTCGTTGAGGGCTTCCATCGTTTCTTCAATGGGGGTGTCATAATCCCATCGGTGGATCTGATACAGGTCAATGTAATCGGTGTTCAGCCGTTTCAATGAAGCATCGCAGGCCGCAAAGATATGTTTGCGGGAAAGGCCGCTGGTGTTCGGTGGGATCCCGCCGGATTTCAGGGATGCTGCATCCGCGCCAATACTGTCTGAGACATGGAAATAGACTTTGGTGGCGATGATGACTTCATCTCGTTTGGTGTATTCCCTCAGCAGTTTGCCTGTCAGGATTTCGGAAAGGCCATTGGAATACAGGTTGGCGGTATCAAAGAAGTTGATGCCTGCTTCCACAGCGCGTTTGATGAAGGGCCTGGAGGCTTCTTCATCCAAGACCCATGGACGCCATTTCGGTGAACCATAGGTCATCATGCCCAGGCAGATCCTGGAAACCTTCAGTCCGCTTTTGCCTAATCTTACATAATCCATCTGGGAACCTCCGTTAGCTGTGTTTCCTTGATGCCTTGACAGGTTCAACACCGAGCTGTTTCAGTTTACGGTAAAGATGGGTGCGCTCCAGTCCTGTCTTCTCGGCGACACGGGTCATGCTGCCACCTTCCTGGGCAAGATGGTATTCAAAGTAAATCCGTTCAAACATATCCCTTGCCTCACGCAGGGGCAGGTCAAAAGCCAGGAGGGAAGTGTTGACGGTTGGTGGGATATTGTTTGTGGCAGGGGCGGGTGTCGGTGTATTGGTGGCAGGCTGGAGGTTGTTCCGGGATTCTGGGGCAGGCTGGGCAACTGTCGTGATCCGGGAGACGGCGGTGGCGGTCTTTGCCTTTTCCTGGGAGCGGGTCAGTCCTTGCCGGACAGCCTGGAGCAGTTTCTGCAATGCGATGGGTTTTTCCAGGAAGTTGATGGCACCGATGCGGGTGGCTTCGACTGCGGTGTCAATGGTGGCATGGCCTGACATCATGATGACGGGCATTGTCAGGTAACCGTCACGCTGCCATTCTTTCAGCAGGGTGACACCGTCGGTATCTGGCATCCAGATGTCCAGGAGGACCAGGTCAGGCGTTCCTGCTACACGCGCTTTCCGGGCCTGCTGGGCGTTTTCAGCTGTCTGTACAACATGCCCTTCATCTGAAAGGATTTCCGAGAGTAGTTCCCGGATGCCCATCTCATCGTCAACTACTAGAATATTTGCCATAAACTATATCTTCATAAGGGTTATCTTGTTTCAGCTTTGCCGGGAAACCATACTGTCATCAGGTGCCAGCTGCATGAAAAGTATGGAAACATCCGCCCCTTGGATATCTGTCCGGTTATGGAGGTCGATCCGACCGCCATGTTCCTCGATGATCTTTTTCACCACCGCCATGCCAAGCCCAGTGCCACGTTCCTTGGTTGTAACGTATGGCTCAAAGATGCGGGACATGATTTCCTGGGAAAAACCAAGACCATTATCCATGACGGAAAGCCGGACTGCAATGCAGATTTTACCTGATGCATCCGTATAATGGACTTTTTCCGTCATAATTTCTATGTTTGGCTGCCAGCCAGGGCGGTCAGTGACTTCATTGCAGGCATCCAGTGCATTCTGGAGCAGATTATGGATGACCTGGCGAAGCCGGGTCGCATCACCCATGATCCTGGGCAGGTCTTCAGCGAGTTTTGGATGGACAATGTTCATTGCACCATCATTGGCGTACAGGTGGGAGATTTCTTCGACCAGGGAGTTGAGGTCCAGGGAAACCAGGGTGGCAGGCGGTGCTTTTGCATAATTCCTGAAGTCGTCCACCATCTGTTTCATGGCGGTCACCTGGTTCACGATGGTGTCGGTGCTGCGTTTAAGGATGCCTGCATCCTGGTTTTCAAGTTTGCTGTGCAGTTTCATCTGGAGGCGTTCAGCCGCCAGTTGGATCGGTGTCAGTGGATTCTTGATTTCGTGTGCAAGGCGGCGGGCGACTTCACCCCAGGCAATGGAGCGCTGGGCGGAAATCAGTTCGGTGATGTCATCGAACACCACAATGTAATGGTTCTCACCATTGACATCATGGGATGATCCACGGGCAAGCAGTGTCTGGCTGGACTCTTTCTGCTGGGAAGGCGATGGCAGGGGGATTTCAATCTGCTGCTGCAGATGGAAATCTTCAGCAGTGCTTCCTGTTGCATGCTGGGCAGACAGCTGGGTGAATGCCTGGATGAGCCTGGATGCGAAATGTTCAATGCCTTCGATTTTCGAGAGTTCTGTGCCGATGAAGGGCTTCAGGTCCAGGTTGAGGATACGGGATGCAGGGTCGTTGCAGTCGGTCAGCCTGAAATGGTTGTCAAAACCGATCACCCCTGCGGACATGTTTGTCATGACGGATTCAAGGTAAGCTTTGGCGGTTTCCAGTTCAGCACGGCTTTTTTCTGCCGATGACCTCGCTTCCGCGAGCTGGAGTGTCATGGTGTTGAACGATTTGGTCAATGTGCCCAGTTCATCTGTACTTGCCACAATCGGACGTGGGGACAGGTTGCCTTCTGCAACGGCCTTGGTGCCCTGTGCCAGCAGCAGGAGCGGCCGCGCCAGGTCGGCTGCAAGCTGGAAAGCGGCGGCGGTTGCGCCGAAGACGGCAAGCAGCAGCGTCAGTGACAGCGTGACGATATACATTTTCTGAAGCCCCGAACGGGAGACCGAGCGGATCTGGTATTCGCTGTATGCAGCCCTGAGGGATTCAGCGTTGGACGCAATGTTTTCTGGAATTGGCTGGTACAGCTGCAGATAGGTATGTTCCTGTCCGTTGATGGGCACAATCACGCGGATGGCAAGCTGGGTCTGTTCGTTGTCCGGTGTATCCGGATTGTCCGCAGTCCCTTCAATGGCGGAGTAAGGCTCTTCCATCTGTTCAAGGATGGAAGGAGGCGGCAGGTTCTTTTCAACAGCAGAATAGCTGGATTCGGAAGAAGCCAGCACCCGGCCGTTGCCATTGATGACAACGGCTTGGACATCACCTTCCGTGTTCCTGAAACGGGAAGCCAGCAGGGAACCCTGTTCCTGTTGGGACATGCCGGAAAGTTCTGCCGACAGACGGGCCGCCTTGGCTGTCACGTTCCCACGGGAAGTCTCCAGCATCGACTGTGCCAGTTTCACACCGGAATCCAAAGCGGTTTCCACCCGCACATCGAACCAGGATTCGATTGAACGGGAGACAAACTGCACGGAAACGACATAAATCACTGCGCCTGGCAGGATACCCATCAAAGCGAAGAGCAGGACCAGTTTTGATGTCAGTTTGACCCCGAATTTCCCACGCCTGTACCGTTTGTATAACCGGTACAGCATCAGGGAAACCAGCAGCAGCAGTGCTGTCGCGACCAGGATGCTGATACCGACCAGCAGGGGGTAATGCCTGTCAAAGAAAGCGGTGTTCTCAGATGCAGATGCCAGCAGAAAGAGCAGGATGCCCATAATGGCACCGCCGACAATCCACAAGTATCTTAAGGTTCTGGTCACGGTCAGGACTGGCTATGGCGTGAATGAAAAACGTTTCCAGTCAGAAGTCAGGCCCCAATCCCGGCTGTTCAGGACGTTGATCTGGAAAGGCTTGGGCAATTGGGATACATCCAGGGAAGTCCTGACAGCCACATCATAGTTCTCATCTTCACTCAGTTCAGATGTATAGGCGAAAGCCCAGCTTGGCTGGTACCGGATGGCGGACATTGCGCTGTCAAAAGAGCGGTAGGTGCGTTGCAGCGATCCAGGGATATAGACACTGTACTGTCTGGTCAGGACATTGTAGGAAAGTTTGATGGTCCTGGTTTTTGACAGGGCTGTCATATCAAACCAGAGAAGCTGACGGCTGGTCATTTCCAGCTCGGTCTTGAAATACAGCGGGATACCGCGTTGCAGGGTGTCGACCAGGTTGTTGCTGAAATTGATGGACTGTGTCGTCGTCAGCCGGTAATAGTTCCCAGAGCGGTCGATTTTTGCCGAATTGATGGTGATGCTGCTGTCTGCAAAGGAAACAGCAGGGCACAATGCCATCACGGCAAAGGCAATCGCAGCAAAGATTTTTGAGAGTTTCCGTAACACTGTCATCAGCCGCATAGGATTGGGGTTTCGGGATGTCATCCAATTTTCTGGAATAATCCATAGAATAGACCATCATGGTCATTCAATCCATTGAAAGTTGGCAGTAGTTGCCCGAAAGCATCAAGTCTTTTGGCATCTGACCTGAAAGCAAAAAAATCTGCCTGTCCAATCGATTCTTCCGGCCAGATGGAACAGGTCGCAAACAGGAGCTTTCCGTCTTTCCGGAGTTTTTTCCAGAGATTGTCCAGGATGGCCGCCGAAAGGGCTGCCAGCCTTTTGCCATCATCCGGCTGCCGAAGCCATCTGATGTCGGGATGCCGCCGGATAATGCCGGAGGCGGAGCAGGGAACATCGGCGAGGATGCAGTCGAAAAGCCTGCCATCCCACCAGTCAGACTGTGTGGCATCACCGAGCCGGACATCAGCGTGCAGTCCCAGCCTGTCAAGGTTCTGATGGATCATTGCAAGCCGTTTTTCTTCGCAGTCCAAGGCGGTCAGCCTGATGTCGGCGAGTTCCAGCATATGGGCTGATTTGCCGCCGGGGGCGGCGCAGGCATCCAATACCCGCATGCCATCCTTGAGTCCCAGCAGGGGGGCTGCCAGCTGTGCGGCATAATCCTGTACAGAAACCAGCCCTTCCTTGAAACCGGGAATCCGGTGGACAGGCATGGGATGCGCCAGGCGGACAGCATAAGGTCCGATGATATCGGCGGAAATCCCTGATTCCTGGAGCAGTGCCAAGTAGCTGTCCGTGGAAGACCGTCTGCGGTTGACGCGGAGTGTCAGGGGTGGGGCATTGTTGCCGACGGTCAGGATGGATTGCCATTGGTCCGGATAATGTTCCTGTACCTGCGCAATCCACCATGCAGGATAATTCCATCGGGCGGTGCCATCCTCTGCCGCCTGCTGGAGGAACCCGTCCTTTCCCCGCAGGAAATTCCGTAGGACAGCATTGACCATGCCTTTGGCCTTTGCCGCCCCCCGGATGGAAGAGGCGGCAAGGACTGCCTGGTTCACCGTGGTGAAGGGCTCATACCGAAGGGAAGAGCCATCTGCCTGGAGCAGCAGGGTGAATGCGCAGATGAGGAGATGCTGCAGGATTTCTGGTTCTGGCGGACGTTTTGTCAGTCTGCCGGTCAGGAAACGGGCGGTACCCAGTTTCCGCATGGCATTGTAGGCGATATCCTGGATGGCGCCACGCGATGCGGCATCGGCATGCAGGTCCTGGCAGGTTGACTGGATGGCATCAGGCAGGGAACGGCCCGCAGCAACCTGCCTGACCGCTTCAGCAGCGCCAGCGAGCCTGAAAGCGAGGGAATCCATGGACGGGGCTTTCCCGGAGAAAAGGGAAAAACGCTGTTCAGGCATAGGTGCTCTCCATAGGGGAACCCGGTGCTGTCAGGAACAGCGGGGCTGCTGGTAGGAGCCGTCTTGAACCATTTCTGCCGCCCGGATGACAGCACGTGCCTTGTTCTCGGTTTCCTGACGCTCAGATTCAGGGTTTGAATCGGCGACAATCCCGGCACCGGCACCGATATACAGCATGTCTTTGTAGATCAGTCCGGTACGGATGGCAATGGCAAGGTCCATTTCCCCGCTGAATGACAGGTAGCCACAGGCACCGCCATAAATCCCCCGTTTGACCGGTTCCATTTCATCGATGATTTCCATCGCACGGACTTTGGGGGCACCAGACAGGGTGCCGGCAGGGAAAGTCGCTTTCAGGACATCCAGGTTTGTCAATCCGGGCTTCAGGATACCCTCGACATTTGAGACGATATGCTGGACATGGGAATATTTCTCAATCGCCATCTTTTCTGTCAGTTTCACTGTGCCGGTTCTGGCAATCCGTCCGATGTCATTGCGGGCAAGGTCAATCAGCATGACATGCTCGGCGATTTCCTTGGTGTCCGCCAGCAGTTCCTTTGCCAGGCGTTCATCTTCTTCAGGGGTCGCGCCACGTTTACGGGTACCAGCCAGGGGACGGATGACAATCTTGCGCCCTTCGGGAGAACTTTCCTGACGGACCAGGATTTCAGGTGAAGACCCCACGATATACAGGTCATCGAAATGATAGTAGTACAGGTAGGGGGAAGGGTTCAGTGAACGCAGGGAACGGTAAAGCGACAGCGGGGAATCCTTGTAAGGTTTACGCATCCTGCGGGCAAGGACCACCTGCATGCAATCCCCGTTGGTGATGTATTCCTTCGTCTTGACAACAGCTTCCTTGAAAGCTTCTGGGGGAAAATCAGGGATGACATCGGTGACACCACTGCCGGTCATCGGCGGCGCGACAGTCGGTCTGTCAAGCAGGCTGCTCAATGTATGCAGGCGCTTTATGCCCTTTGCATAGGCATCTGGCTGGGTTGGGTCTGTATAGATGATCAGATAGATTTTACCGGCGACATTGTCAATGACCGCCAGTTCTTCCGTCAGCAGCAGTTGGATGTCAGGAAATCCCAGGTCGTCTTCCGGTGCGGAATCTTTCAGCCGGTCTTCGATATAACGGATGGTGTCGTACCCGAAATAACCAGCCAGCCCACCGCAGAAACGGGGCAGTTCCGGTTTGATGAAAACCTTGAAACGGGCTTGGTATGCGGCAATGAAATCCAACGGGTTGCCATCGTGGGTCTCAACGACCTGCCCATCTTGGACAATCTCGGTTTTCATGCCGCTGACCCGCAGGACAGTCTTGGCAGGCAGGCCGATGATGGAATAGCGCCCGAAACGTTCTCCACCAACAACGGATTCCAGCAGGAAAGAATTGCGGCCGTCCTGGTTGTCCTGGGTCAGTTTCAGATAAAGCGAAAGTGGTGTATCCAGGTCCGCAATGGTTTCAAGGATGAGGGGAATACGGTTATAACCCTGTTCCGCCAGGGTGTTGAATTCAGGTTCAGTCATGGGATTTCTCCTTTCCGTAAAACGGAAACAGTCAAAAAAACGGATAAAGTGCGCGCCGTGGGCCGACGGGCTGGTATCAATGCTGCCAGCGTCGCCACAACCCGCCTGAAATCAGGTTGGACTGTGCGTAAACCGTTTTTTTGGGGAGAAACATAAAAGATGCCTCACGAAATAAGATCCATCGCCTGCAACAGGTCAGCAACAACTGCATCAGGTTGCTGATTTTCTACAGGGATGCCGTAATTATAACCATAAGGCACCATGAATAGGGAACATCCTGCAGCCCTTGCGGCTTTTGCATCATTCTCTGAGTCACCGATTGCTACAACCTGTTTGGGCAGCAGCTGGAATTTCCGGCAGGCCATCACCATAGGGAAAGGATCCGGTTTCTTTCTTGGAAAGGAATCGGCACAGTAGATGACATCAAAAAACGGATAGATGCCGTTCTTTGCCAGCAAAGGCTCAGTGAAGACAGAAGGTTTGTTCGTGACACAGGCGATTTTCAGGCCTTTTTCCACCATCCGTTCCAACCCTTCCCGTACATTGGGGTACATATGGCTGTGTTCCCCGTTGACGGTGCGGTAATGTTTATAGAACAGCGTCAGGGCTTCATCCAGGGACTTTGCCGCTTCCTGTCCGTCCAGGTAAACGGAAATGGTGCTTTTCACCAGATGCGGGGTACCCCGACCGACAAACATCCGGATGGAGGCCTCGTCAATGGCAGGCAGGGACATGTCCTGGAGCATGCCATTCAGTGCCGCATCAAGGTCAGGAACCGAATCAATCAAGGTGCCATCAAGGTCCAGGATGACGGCGTGGATATCATTCAGGGGCTGCATAATGGTTGGCATCCATAGGAACAGGGGTCAGCGGACAGTCTCAAGCTGTGCCCGCATCGCTTTGATGGTGGCGGCATAGTCAGGGCTGTTGAAGATGGCGGATCCCGAGACAAAGGTATCAGCGCCTGCCTTGGCAACAACGGCGATATTGTCTGTCTTGATGCCGCCATCCACTTCCAGCAGGATTTCCCTGCCGGATGCATCAATCATTTTCCGGACAGTCTCGATTTTTTTCAGGGCATTGGGAATGAATGACTGGCCACCGAAACCTGGGTTCACCGACATGATTAAAATCAGGTCTAGCCTGTCGATGACGTGTTCAAGGCATGACAGTGGTGTTGCAGGGTTGAAGACCAGGCCTGCCTTGCAGCCATGGCTGTGGATCAGCTGCAGTGTCCTGTCGATATGTTTAGAAGCCTCCACATGGAAAGAGATGATGTCCGCTCCCGCCTTGGCAAAAGCCGTGACCATGCTGTCAACCGGTTTGACCATCAGGTGTACGTCAATCGGAACCTTGACCAATGGACGGATGGCGGAACAGACCATTGGGCCAACAGTCAGGTTCGGCACATAGTGGTTGTCCATGACATCAAAATGGATGATGTCTGCGCCTGCGGCGATGACATCGCGTACTTCATTGCCCAACTGGGCAAAATCAGCAGAGAGGATGCTGGGTGCAATCAGGTATCTGGTCATGGTTCATAGGGCAGGAAAACAGTTTCTCCCATTTTATACCGAGATGTATGCCTGTTGCATGCCGTACCTTTCTTTTCATGCATAGGCACCAATCTGGCCGTCAGTCTTTTTTCCCTGATGAAAATCCACAGATATTACGGAATGATGGGTGTGAATGCATTATGATAGCGGTGGAACCGCCCTGCGGGCGCAGGGAAACGGTTTACCGATAAGGAAAAGATTGGAAAGACATATGCAATACCGCCGTTATCTTGCTGTTGCCGCCCTTGCCGGCACGGTACTGTTGAGTGCCTGTACAACGGCCCCTTTCATGCCAGGGCAGACAGACGATGTCAAACTGCCTGACTCGCAGGTTGTGCGCCATCAGCGGCAGGTCAGTTTCTCTGAACTGCCGGGGTGGAAAGACGATGACATCAAGCAGGTCTGGCCGGCGTTCAGGCAGTCCTGCCGTGCCAATGCAGGATTGCCTGAATGGAAACCGGTCTGTGCCGCTGCAGCGGATGTGGATGGCAGGGATTCCGACGCAGTCAGGACGTTTTTTGAAGAATGGTTTGACCCTTACAGCATCATGACTGACAGCGGTTCTGATACAGGTCTGGCAACGGGTTACTATGAACCTGTCCTGAGGGGAAGTTACCGGAAGCAGGGCGCATATCAGACAGCCTTGTACCGGGAACCCAGGGACTTGCTGGAAATTGATTTCACCAGTGTCTATCCGCAGCTGAAAGGGATGCGGCTGAGAGGACACCTTGAGGACAACAGGGTGAAGGCTGATGGTGCCTCGGAACCGGTCAGCGGCCTGTTGCAGCTGGATCTGCTTGATGCCTATCCAAAACTGGCGGGTCTGTCATTATGGGGACGGCTGGATGGCAGGAAAGTTGTGCCTTTTGCAGCACCGGGAACCGTGGATTATACCGGGATGCAGGCGGCAAAGAAGGTAGTACCCTATGAAACCAGGGGGCAGTTGGAAAAATCCGGCAAGCTGAAGGGGCAGGAAATCCTCTGGGTGGACGATGTCATTGATGCCTTCTTCCTGGAAATCCAGGGGTCGGGGCGTGTCTATCTGCCGGAATCCAAGTCCACTGTCAGGCTGGCATATGCCAATCAGAACGGCAGGCCTTACCGTTCCATTGGACGGTACCTGCTGGATAAAGGGGAACTGAAACCCGGGCAGGCTTCAGCCCAGCAGATCAAGCAATGGGTGCGTAAGCATCCAAACCGCCTTCGGGAAGTCTTGGATGCCAATCCAAGTTATGTCTTTTTCCGTGAAGAGAAGCTGACGGATCCCAACGAGGGGCCAAAAGGGTCACAGGGGGTGCCTCTCACCCCAGGGCGCTCTATTGCTGTTGACCGGAAGTATGTCCCGATGGGAACGCCGGTTTTCCTGGATACCACCATGCCGAATTCAAAAGTTCCTTTGAGGAGGCTGGTGATGGCACAGGATACAGGTGGTGCCATCGCAGGGCCTGTACGGGCAGATTTTTTCTGGGGTTGGGGCAATGGCGCTGGCTCGATGGCTGGCAAGATGAAGCAGAAGCTGAAGGTCTGGCTATTGTTGCCGAAACAGCGGTGATGCCGCCGGGAAAAGGTTTGGACAGCGTTTTCCTGAGGTTCAAGGGCTGTTTCCTGTTAAAAATACCCAACATCCGGCATTTTGTTGGCACCAAGGTCTGAAAATTTTTCAGGAGAAAAAAGCTTTTTTATAATATATTGATTTTAAATGGATAATTTTTCTGCTTTTTTGATAGGCAATCTGTTGGAAACCGCATTGCCGCTAGGTTCCAGCCTTGTCAACCTCTGTTTTTCCACAGAGTTATCCACAAAATTGGTGGATAGCTTAAAAGCATTATAAAAATCAATATCTAACAACGGTTTTTGGAAATCATTCTAGGTTGATGCCGATGCATATTGTCCAGGTTGTGCTTGATGCACCCATTGACAAATATTTTGATTACCGTTATCAGCCATCAAGCGGTGGGGAAGGCATGCCGTTGGTCGGGCAGCTTGTCACGGTGCCTTTTGGTAGGCGGACAGCGGTCGGTCTGGTGGTCGGTACCGGTGATGCCAGTGATGTTCCGCCTGAAAACCTGAAAGATGCCGGGTACTGCTTCCAGGAAATCCCGCCATTGGGCAAAGCCTGGTTGGATCTGTGCCGTTTTGCTGCATCCTATTATCATCGGACTTTGGGGGAAGTGGCTTTGAGTGTCCTGCCGAAAATGGTCCGGCAGGGCAAACAGAAAGCCATTGGCAAGGCGTTGGCTGCCTTGGCGCAGGAACAGAAGAAAGAATCCCCTGTTCCGGTTGATATGCCAGTGCTCAATGCCAGCCAGCAGCAGGCTGTCGAAACCATCCTTCATGCAGAGGGTTTTTTCCCTGTGCTGCTTTATGGTGTCACAGGCAGTGGCAAGACTGAGGTCTATCTCAGGGCAGTTGCGGAAAAACTCCGTCAATCACCTGATGCACAGGTCCTGTTGATGGTGCCTGAAATCAACCTGACCCCCCAGCTGGAGGCCAGGGTCCGGGCACGTTTCCCCGCAGAGGATATTGCCGTGCTGCACAGCCGGCTTTCTGAGGGGCAGCGTCTCCGGAACTGGCTGGCTGCCGTGACAGGTACAGCGCGCATCATCCTGGGTACGCGGCTTTCGGTGATGGTGCCTGCTCCGAATCTGGCATTGATTGTTGTCGATGAAGAGCATGCCCCTTCCTACAAGCAGCAGGAAGGGCTCCGCTATTCTGCCCGTGACCTGTCTGTATGGCGGGCGAATTACCTGAAAATCCCTGTTGTGCTGGGTTCGGCAACGCCTTCCCTTGAGAGCTGGCATCATGTGCAGACGGGCAGGTACCGGCAGATGGCATTGCCTGAAAGGGCGATGGAGCACGCCTCCTATCCAGCCGTTTCCCTGATTGACACATCCAAGGAGCCAATAGTGGATGGTTTGACCCAACCATTGGTGGAGGCGGTCCGCAGAAGGCTTGCGAAGGGCGAGGTTTCCCTGCTTTTCCTGAACCGGCGGGGCTTTGCACCGGTCATCACCTGCAATGCCTGTGGTTGGGTGAGCCAGTGCCATCGATGCTCCGCCTATATGGTTTACCATAAGGCCGGCAGGTTGCTCCGTTGCCATCACTGTGGACTGGCACGGATTGTCCCAAGGCACTGTCCGGATTGTGGAAACCTAGACCTTCAGGCGTTGGGACGTGGTACCCAGCGGATTGAGGAAAACATCAGGCAGCAGTTCCCTGAAGCGCGTGTCCTGCGGATCGATGCCGATTCCACCAGCCGTAAAGGTTCCCTTCAGAAAGCTTTGGAAGATATTTACCAGGGGAAAGTGGATATTGTCATCGGCACTCAGATGGTTGCCAAGGGACATGATTTCCAGAACCTGACACTTGTCGGGGTGCTTGATCCGGATACAGCCCTCTTTTCCCATGATTACCGGGCGGGGGAAAGGCTTTTCTCGCAACTGATGCAGGTTGCAGGCAGGGCGGGGCGTAGTGTTGCCGGTCCGGATGCCAATCCAGCGCAGGTGATGATCCAGACCCGTTATCCTGGTCATCCGCTGTACCAGGCGATGTGCCAGCGCCGCTATGACGCTTATGTCGGTGAATTGATGGAAGAACGCCGGATTGCGGGTTTTCCGCCATTCGGTTATCAGGCATTGTTGACGGCAGAGGCAAAAAGCATCGATAAGGCAATGGCATTCCTGCAAGGCGCAAAAGGACTGATTGACCGTCAGCAGGGCATTACAGTCAGTGATGCCATTCCGATGGCGGTCATGCGGGTTGCCAACGTTGAAAGGGCGCAGCTTCTGCTTGAGTCTGCTTCAAGACCGGCGTTGCAAGGTGTGCTGTCAGATTGGCTGCCCAAACTGAAGGGGTTGAAGACATCTGTGAAATGGCAGGTTGAAATCGATCCGTTGAGTATATGAAAAAGGGCAACTGCCTTGCTGGTGGTTGCCCTTTGTCGATGTATGGGGTCCGGAATCAGCTGCCGGCAACCGATTTCATCTTGCGGTACTGGACCATGACCTTGGAGTTGTAGCCGCCATTGCCACCGGCATAGGCACTGACTCCGCCTTGGACGGAACCACGCTGTTTGATCAGGTCTTTCAGGAGCTTCGCACCGACCTTGATGTTGACGACAGGATCCATCGCCATCTTCACACCGCCATAAGGCTGGAAACGGCGGGTATGGATATGGGTGACCACCTGCATCAGGCCATTCGCACCACCGGCACCACGGGCATTGGGCTGGAAACGGGATTCAACCGCCATGATTGCCAGGATCAGATGGGGGTCCAGACCCAGTTCAAAGGCGGCTTTGTAAGCTGTTGTCACAAACAGGTCGGAATTTTTGCTGGGGATACGGTAGTGGCTTGCAATCCATTCCGTCAGCCGCTTTTTCTGCCTGACTTCCGCCAGGGAGAATGAAGCATCGTCTTCATTCATCGGTTCAATCTGAGGGGCTTGGGCTGCTGGGGATTCCTTGAGGGCCTGAGGAAGCGCTTCAGCTGCCTGAGCCTGGGGAATGACAGAAAAACTGTCTTTATGAGAACCATTGATGGATACAGATGCCAAGGCTGCGGCGGCAGATACCAAGACTGCGAGTGCCCAAGCGGCCTTTGACTGCCGGACAGCCCGGGAACGGGCTGTAAGATGTTTTAAAAATCGGTTAAACACAAAATCTCCAAAAATCCACTGGATGGCTGTTGCTGGGAATCGCCATACAGTTTATTTATAATCCGTACAGAAACCATCTGGGACTGGATTCCAGCCTTCAGTGATGGTAAAAATCCTGATTACTGACGGTATTGGTTCCTATGGAACCAGACGCACTGGCTGTGCGCTCCGCAGTATGTTCTTATGAAAAGGCATTCGATGAAAACTGTGCCAGACACAGAACAAAAAAAGGACAGGACGTATTTCCTATCCATGCACTGGAAGTCATTTTAGGAATTGTTTGATAGCCGGTCAAATAGATGGCAGTCCTTTTCATGGCGGTCTGTCATGACAGGCAGAGGGATAATCAGGTTAAGTACATGAGAATCAACAGGTTGTCTTGATTTGACATGATATGGGATAGTGTATCAAAAAAGAGACATAAAACATGACATATCTAGATTTGAGGGATTTTGCTGACAAATTGAAAGCCGTCGGTGAACTTCAGGAAGTCAGTGCACCGGTTTCACCTGATCTTGAGATGACCGAAATTTCCCGCAGGGTACTGGAAAAAGGCGGTCCAGCACTGCTCTTCACCCAGCCTGCCGGATATAATCTGCCGGTGATGGCCAACCTGTTTGGCAGCATCCACCGGATTGCGATGGCGATGGGTGGAGGCGGTCTGTCTGACCTCCGTCAGATGGGGGAATTCCTGGCTTCCCTCAGGGAACCCAGGCAGCCAGAGAAGCTGTCTGGTTATTTCAATATGATGCCGTTGCTCAAATCCTTATGGCATATGAAACCCAGGATGGAAAAGAAGGGGCTCTGCCAGCAGGTCATTCTGTCAGGCAGAGAGGTTGACCTGTCTATGCTGCCGGTTCAGAAATGCTGGCCGGGCGATGCCGGTCCCCTGATTACCTGGGGGATGACGGTCACCCGGGGACCGGTCAAACCACGTCAGAACCTGGGGATATACCGTCAGCAGGTCATCGACCGCAATAAGGTCATCATGCGTTGGCTGCCGCATCGTGGCGGTGCACAGGATTTCAGGGACCATCGGCTCGCCAATCCCGGGAAGCCGTTTCCGGTTGCTGTTGTAATCGGCGCAGATCCCGCAACCCTGCTGGCGGCTGTCATGCCGATACCTGATGAGATATCGGAATACCAGTTTGCAGGACTGCTGCGGGGCGGACGTACGGAACTGGTCAATACCGTTTCAGGAGGCCTGTCAGTGCCTGCCCGTGCAGAAATCGTTCTGGAAGGGAGCATCCTGCCTGATGGGAACCATCCCAGCGGCTATGAGCATGCCCTTGAAGGGCCTTTTGGCGACCATACCGGCTATTACAATGAGCAGGAATGGTTCCCTGTCCTGACCGTTGAGCGCATCACCATGCGTCAGGATCCCATCTATCTGTCAACGTATACAGGGCGGCCGCCAGATGAGCCTTCAATGCTGGGGTTGGCGCTGAATGAGGTTTTTGTCCCGTTGCTGCAGAAACTGTTTCCGGAAATCGTTGATTTTCATCTACCGGCTGAAGCATGCAGTTACCGGATGGCAGTCATCAAGCTCCGGAAAGCCTATCCGGGGCATGCCAGGCGGGTGATGTTCGGTGTCTGGAGTTTCCTCCGCCAGTTCCTCTATACCAAGATGATTGTTGTCGTCGACGAGGATATCGATATCCGTAACCATGAAGATGTCCTCTGGGCAATTTCAACCCGGGTGGATCCTGCAAGGGATACCGTCATCGTCGAGAATACCCCGATTGACTATCTCGATTTCGCATCGCCTGTCAGCGGGTTGGGCAGCAAGATGGGCATTGACGCGACCAATAAATGGCCTGAGGAAACCACCCGCCGGTGGGGACGGAAAATCACCATGGATCCAGACGTGTCAGCGAAAATCGACGGTATCTGGGCATCACTGGGACTCTAGCGGCAGGAAAAGCTGCTGTCTGTTTGCGAAAAACGGGTGTTGCTGTACAATGCTTGCCAGCGGGCCCCTGCGCATTGTGGAATGGTGAAACTGGTCAGGTCGGGAACGAAGCAGCCACAGCCAATCTCCGCGAGTGCCGCAGTCAAGGCTCGCTTTGTCTATCTGCCTGCCGGTTTTTCTCCTCTGGGGCTTTCCTGCCTGTATTTGTTTTTCACCGTTTCATGGCAATAAGGTAAAATCTCCCAATGACCTATCTTGTCCTTGCACGAAAATACCGTCCAAAGCGCCTCCAAGACCTCGTTGGGCAGGCACATGTTGTCCGTGCGCTGAGCAATGCGTTGGAAAGCGGGCGGATCCATCATGCCTATCTTTTCACCGGTACACGGGGTGTCGGTAAGACGACGCTGTCAAGGATCCTTGCAAAATGCCTGAATTGTGAAAAAGGCGTATCTGCGGCTCCCTGTGGGGAATGTGAGGCCTGCCGGGCAATCGATGCCGACCGTTTCGTGGATTACATCGAATTGGATGCGGCATCCAACCGCAGTGTCAACGATATGCAGCAGCTTCTGGAGCAGGCGGTCTATGCGCCGACAGCAGCCCGTTACAAAGTCTATATGGTCGATGAAGTGCATATGCTGACAGGCCATGCATTCAATGCAATGCTCAAGACGTTGGAAGAACCGCCTGAATATGTCAAGTTCATCCTGGCGACAACCGACCCGCAGAAAATCCCTGTCACCGTGCTTTCCCGGTGTTTGCAGTTCAACCTGAAGCAGATGCCGGAGGATGCCATCGTATCCCATCTGTCCCATATCCTGGATGAAGAATCCATCCGTTATGAATTGCCTGCCCTGCGTCAGCTGGCGCATGGTGCGCAGGGATCCATGCGTGATGCGCTGTCATTGACCGACCAGGCAATTGCTTATGCGTCTGGCGACATCACAGCGGGTGCGGTGCAGGATATGCTCGGCTCCCTGGACCAGACCTACCTGATGCGTCTGCTGGAATGCCTGTCTTCGCAGGATGGGGCTGGCATGCTTGCTGTTGCTGATGAGATGGCATCCAGGGGACTGTCGTACCAAGCGGCTTTGCAGGAACTTTCGACGTTGTTCAACCGCATAGCCATCATCCAATGCGTTCCTGGTTATCTGTCGGATGATGGCGGACAGGCAGAGGCACTGCGGGCGTTTGCCCAGCGGTTTTCCCCTGAAGAGGTACAGCTTTATTACGGCATCACCATCCACGGCTTGCAGGAAATCGACCTGGCACCGGACGGATATGCCGGATTCACCATGACGCTTCTGCGGATGCTGGCGTTTGCGCCATCATCTGGACAGGGCAATGTCCGGCCGTCATCGCAAAAGCAACCGGAGGCTGCCAAGTCGCAGGTTCCTTCCAAAGGGAAGCCTGTGCAGGCTGGGGTGTCAAGGCGGATTGCTTCCGTCCCGGACAGTGCGCGGGAACAGCCACCCAAGGAGCAGCAGGTAGCAGGCAAGCCAAGGACAGACCTTTCCGCTACGCAACAGGAACCGTCAGCCACTGTTGGGAAGGAGCTTGGACAGGCAGCCGCCATCCAATGGGATGGGCACTGGCCTGCATTGGTCAAGGATATTCCCATCAGGGGGCTCGCCCGCCAGCTGGCGCAGCAGACAGAGCTGGTCAGGTATGCGATGGAAGGCGGAGAGCTTGACCTCCTGCTGCGTTCCCCGACCCCTGCCATCTGTACCGTGTCTGCCATATCGAAACTCAGCGAATGGCTGGCAGGGCATTTCGGTTGCACTGTCAAGATCCGCACCGAAATCGGCAAGGCGGAAAACACCGCCAACCGTGATGCCCGCGAAGCCGAGGCAGCCCGTCAGCAGCAGGCGGAAGCGGCAATGGGCAATGACCCTTATATCCAAAGCCTGGTATCCGGATTCGGCGCACAGATCGTTGAAGGATCCATTAAACCAAACCCAAACTGAACAGGAAAACGGCATGAAAAATCAACTGGCAGGTCTGATGAAACAGGCCCAGGCAATGCAGCGCAATATGGAGAAAATGCAGGAAGAACTCGGCAAGACCTTTGTGGAAGGGGAAGCGGGTGCCGGTATTGTCAAGATCCGTATGAACTGCAAGCATGTGGTGTCCATGGTTTCCATTGATCCATCCCTGATGGAAGATGACAAGGAAATGCTTGAGGACCTGCTGACTGCGGCATTCAATGATGGCCTGCGCAAGGCGGAAGCAGCCGCCCAGGAAAAAATGGCGAGTGTCACCAGTGGCTTCCCGATGCCGCCGGGCATGAAAATGCCGTTCTGACAGGCAGGCTGTGAAACCGCTTTCTTCCCTTCAACAGTTGATCCAGGCACTCCGGCATTTACCGGGAATCGGTCCCAAGTCGGCACAGCGGATTGCCTGGCATCTGCTGCAGCATGACCGTGAAGGTGCTGTCCAGTTGAGTGATGCGCTTGCCAACGCTGTTTCCCGTGTCAGGCATTGCCTCTGCTGCAACACATTCACCGAAGATGAAATCTGTGAAACCTGCCGGGACAGGAACAGGGATGCGTCATTGCTCTGTGTGACGGAAACACCGGCAGACCAGATGGTCATTGAACAGACGATGACTTTCAAAGGCTACTATTTTGTCCTGATGGGCAGCCTTTCCCCGTTGGATGGGGTTGGACCGAAAGAAATCTATTTCGACCGGCTTATCAAGCGGGCGACGGATGGCTTGGTGAAAGAAGTTGTGCTGGCGACAGGTTTCAATAATGAGGGAGAGGCGACTGCCCATTATATTGGCGAAATGCTCAAGGCAAGGGGGCTTACCGTCACCCGTCTGGCAAGAGGTGTGCCGGTCGGGGCAGAACTGGAATATGTCGATGTCGGTACGGTTGCCAGGGCATTCCTTGACCGCCGCCGCAGCTGACAGGTTGTTGGAAAACAGGCTGGACGGTTCCAAGGACGGTCTTTTTGTGACAGATATGCCTAAAAAGCCGTTTTTTGAAGAAGCTTGTTCCAGATAGGCATTGTCAGATTAAATGACATCCATTAGAATAAAATGCTAAACGAATTTTTTATGTTGCGGAGTCATTCCAGCAGCATGTCGTCAACAGATAATCTATTTAGGATTTAGGAAATTATATGGCAAACTCCGCACAGGCACGTAAACGTGCTCGTCAGGCAGCGAAACGGAATGCACATAATGCCAGCCAGCGTTCCGCCCTGCGTACCGCAATCAAGTCCGCAAGAAAAGCAATTGCTGCCGGTGACAAAGAAGCAGCAACTTCTGTATTCCAGAAGGCAGTTTCTGTTATCGATAAGATTGCAGACAAGAAACGTATCCATAAAAACAAGGCCGCCCGCCATAAAAGCCGTCTGGCTGCTGCTCTGAAAGCAATGGCTGCGTAATCCACCTGTTTCCAGGTCAGATAAGCAGGAAAGCACACCATCCAAGGGTGTGCTTTCCTGCTTTTTTGTTGCCCGGATGCTGAAAAGCAACAGCCCTATGCCTGTTGAAGGTGGGCTGTCCTTTTCCCCAGGGCTGTTTACCGGAAACGGTAGCCGAAAACTTTCTCGAACCGGCTTCCAATTTCAGCAAGGGTTGGGCGGTGGTTCTGCGCACCCATCTGCTCGATCTTGATGCCTCCCATCAGGCTGCCGAGACGTCCAGCGGTCTTCCAACCCAACCCTTTCGTCATGCCATAAATCAGGCCGGCACGGAAGGCGTCGCCACAGCCGGTCGGATCCACTGCCTGTGAGACAGGAACGCTGGGGATATCGATGGCATCACCGTTGTTCAGGTAGATTCTGGCACCTTTTTCACCAAGGGTCGTGATATAGGCATCGACTTTCGCGGCGATTTCTGCGGTCGACAGGCCGCTGTTCCTCGAAAGGACCTTCGATTCATAGTCATTGACAATGACATAGGTGGCAAGGTCAATGAAACGGCGCAGTTCTGGCTGGCTGAACATCGTCAGTCCCTGCCCTGGGTCAAAGATGAAAGGAATCCCGTTTTTGACACAGTCTTCCGCGTGCTGGATCATACCATCCTTGCCGTCTGGAGCCACAATCGCCAGCCTGATGTCTTCCTGTTCCGCATCCGTGATACGGTTCTCATGGGAGAAGCCCATGGCGCCAGGATGGAAAGACATGATCTGGTTGTTGTTGCGGTCGCTGGTGGCGAAGCACTGGGCGGTGTAGGCTTGGCTGATGGTCCTGATATACCGGGTGGAGATACCCAGTTTGGAGAAATGTTCCAGGTAAGGGGCACCATCCAATCCAATGGTCGCCATCAGCACAGGATCATCACCCAGCAGCTTCAGGTTGTAGGCGATGTTGCCGCCGGTACCACCGAATTCCCGTTTCATTTCAGGGACCAGGAAACAGACATTGATCTTGTCCAGCTGGTCAGGGAGGATGGCATCAGAAAAATTTCCCGGATTGGACATCAGGGTGTCATAGGCGATGGAGCCACAGATAAGAGCAGTCATAGTTCAGTTTCAATGAGTGGGTGTCGATGGATTGGAAACCGTGATCCGGCTGTTGACGGCAGCAGCCGGATGCTTGAATTCAAAATGCAGCTGCAGGTCATGTTTGGTGGCAGGTTCAATGCCATCCGTCTTTGACAGGGCTTCCGACAGATAGTCCTTGGGTTTCAGCATCCGTTCTGAAAGCAGGGTACCGCCTTTCGCATCGGTGATTTCAAGCCGCAGTTCAGGCCAAGGCAGTTTCTGCCGGCCTGTGTTGGCAAGGCTCAATTTCTGATTGAAGGAACCTGGGATGATGGTGTCCTTGACCGGTGCTTCATAAGTCAAGGTCAGGTCTGACCCAGCTGTGACCGGCGGTGTTGCCGGGGGTGTTTCGACAGGACAGGAAAGCTGTTCACAGACAGTATCCACGGTTTCTTCCAGGGCAGGGACCTCCTCGGTGATTTCCCTGCCATAGTAATAGATGGCTGCCAGGCCCGCTGCCAGCAGCAGGACCACAATGATGAAAAACCAGAGCAGTCCGCCCAGGAAGGAATGCTTCTTTCTGGGTGCAGGGGATGGGGTATCTTCCAAAGGAAGTGCAGGGGCGCTGTCTGTCAATACCGGTTCGGTCTTTACCGGGGATGCGGTTTCAAGCGCAGGGGGTGTGTCAGATGTATCCGCAATGACAGGTTCTTTAGGAGTCTCAATCTCAAGGCTGAAAGACTGCAGCTGCCGGTCAAAAGCTTCCTGAAGGGATTTTTCAGCATCCGTCAGGGGAACAGGTTCACCGGAATCAACAGGTTCAAGGTCGCTTGGGACCGTTGATGCAGCCACAGTTTCCGCAGGTGGCAGGAGCTGCTCTGGCAGGGATTCCTGTGGCATGCCGGTCGGTGGTGCAGATTCCGGAACGGCAGTTGCAGGTTGGGCAATGGGTGTTTCTTCGACAGCAGGCGGCTGCGTTCCAACCGGGATTTCCTGTCCGGGGGAGATACGCCCAATCAGGCGTTCAATACCATTGAATGGGGTTTTGCAGATACCGCAGCGGACCATCCCGGAACACTGCGCCAGTTGTTCCCCGGTGACTTGGAATACCGTACTGCATTGAGGACAGCGTGTTGCGAATGCCATGTTCTGTCTATGAAGATTTCAGCTGTCCAGCCAGTGCGACCCAGCCATCGCATGTTTTCCAGACAGACAGTTGGATAAATGGGGCGTAGGCTGCAATGACATCTTCTGCCTGGCTTTCCAGGATACCGGACAGCACCAGGCTGCCATTGGACGCGATACGCCGTGTCAGGACAGGGACAAGGGTCTGCAATGGTCCTGCCAGGATATTGGCAATGACAATATCGTACCGGATGCCTTCCTGCGCAGACTCAAACGCATCAGGCAGCCAGCAGTGCAGGGAGACCGCATTGCGTTCAGCGTTTTCACGGGTCGAGATGATGGACTGTGGATCGATATCTACACCGGCAACATCGGGAATGCCCAGTTTCGATGCTGCAATGGCAAGGATGCCTGAACCACAACCGTAATCCAGGATGGATTTCCCTTGGGTGGCATTCTGTTCCAGCCATTCCAGGCAGAGCCGGGTCGTCGGGTGGCTGCCTGTGCCAAAGGCAAGTCCTGGGTCGAGTTCAAGGATGATGCTGTCTTTTTCATGGATTTCATGCCAGCTCGGCACAATCCAGATTTTTTCCCCGATATGGATGGGGTCAAACTGGGACTGGGTCAGCCTGACCCAGTCTTCATCCGGGACTTCGCGGGTGGTGTAGGCAGGGACATCTGTCATGCCACAGGCATCCGCCGCCTTGCGGGTCAGGGCAGGGATATCTGTCCCGGGCTCGACCAAGGCGATGATCCGGCTGTTTTCCCAAGCATAATCGTTGGCATCGGCACCCGGCTCATCGAACATGGGCTTTTCCTGTGGTGTCCCTTCATCCCTGTCCTCTACTGTCACGGACAGGGCGCCTGCGTCCATCAGGGCATCTGAATAGGAAACCGTGTCATCAAACCCGATTTCAATGACGATTTCAGTCCAGCTCACAGCAGTTCCTCAAGGTCAGGCGTCATTTACCGGTTTCCGGGAACATCTCAGCCAGCTTCTGTTCCAGGTAATGGATGTTTGTGCCGCCTTGGATGAAACCGGGGTCATGCATCAAGGTCCGGTGAAGGTCAAGGTTGGTCTTGATGCCTTCAACCACCATTTCCGACAGGGCAACCTGCATCCGGTGGATGGCCTGTTCACGGGTTGCACCATAGGCGATGATCTTGCCGATCATCGAATCATAGAACGGCGGGACAACATAATTCGTATAGACATGGGAATCCACACGGATACCAGGACCACCAGGCGCATGCCAGGTCGTGATTTTTCCAGGAGATGGCACAAAAGTGAACGGGTCTTCTGCATTGATACGGCATTCCAGCGCATGGCCGACAAGGCGGATATCACGCTGTTTGTAACGGAGTTTTTCCCCAGCGGCGACACGGATCTGTTCCTGGATCAGGTCAAGGCCGGTGATCAGTTCAGAAACAGGATGTTCGACCTGGATACGGGTGTTCATCTCAATGAAATAGAATTCCCCGTTCTCATAGAGGAACTCAAAGGTGCCGGCACCGGCATAACCGATCTTGCTGCAGGCTTCCGCACAGCGGTCGCCGATGCGGTCCACCAGACGGCGGGGGATGTTCGGTGCCGGTGCTTCCTCAAGCACCTTCTGATGGCGGCGCTGCATCGAACAGTCACGCTCACCGAGCCAGATAGCGTTGCCATATGTGTCAGACAGGACCTGGATTTCGATATGGCGGGGATTTTCCAGGAATTTCTCCATATAGACTTCCGGATTCCCGAAAGCCTTGCCTGCTTCCAGTTTCGTCATGGAAACGGCATTCAGCAGGGACTCCTCATTCCTGACCACACGCATACCGCGTCCACCGCCACCACCGGCAGCCTTGACAATGACAGGGTAGCCGATCTTGCGCGCGGTCGAGAGGATTTCTTCCTCGTCATCATTCAGTGCGCCATTGGAACCGGGGACACAGGGAATCCCGGCTTTGATCATCGCCTGTTTGGCAGTGACCTTATCCCCCATCTGGCGGATGGAAGTCGGGGTGGGACCGATGAAAGTGAAACCGGATTTTTCAACGCGTTCCGCAAAATCGGCGTTTTCCGCCAGGAAACCATAGCCGGGATGGATGGCCTGGGCATCAGTGACTTCTGCTGCACTGATGATGGCAGGCATATTCAGGTAACTTTGGGCAGAAGAGGCAGGACCGATGCAGACCGACTCGTCTGCCAGTTTGACATATTTGGCATCACGGTCTGCCTCAGAATGGACGACAACAGTTTTAATGCCCATTTCGCGGCATGCCCGCTGGATACGCATGGCAATTTCGCCGCGGTTGGCAATAAGGATTTTCTCAAACATAGTGCATCAGGTTGTTCAGGAAGCCGAAAAGATGGCAGGGTGCCGTCTGGCACCGGCTGCCTTATCCAATAATGAACAGTGGCTGACCGAATTCAACAGGGGAGCCGTTTTCAACCAGGATTTTCTTGATGGTGCCAGCGGATTCAGCCTCAATCTCATTCAACAGCTTCATGGCTTCAATGATGCACAGGGTATCACCTGCCTTGACAGAAGAACCCACTTGGACATAAGGCGGATTGCCAGGCGCGGAAGCACTGTAGAAAGTACCGACCATCGGGGATTTGACAACAGTCCCTTCAGGTTCCGCCGGCGCGGCTGGGGCTGCTTCAGCAGCCGGTGCGGCAGGCGCAACGGCAGGAACCGGCGCAGCGACAGCGGCGGCAAGGGCAGGTGGCTGCACCATCAATGTGGGCTGTCCCTGGACAGAAGTGTTCTTGGCGATACGGACCTTGCTGTCGCCTTCGGTGACTTCTAGCTCGGCAATGCCGGATTCAGCAACCAAGTCAATCAGGGTCTTCAATTTACGTAAATCCATAGGAATCCTGAGAAATAACAGTTAAATAATCAAAAATCAGTGTCCAAGCGCATACATCATGGCCATACGGTAACCTTCAATGCCAAAACCGCAGATGACCCCTTTTGCGATGGAAGAGAGGAAAGAATGGTGGCGGAAAGGTTCCCGTTGATGGATATTCGAGATATGCACTTCATAGAAAGGAATATCGACTCCGGAAAGGGCGTCCCTGAGGGAGACACTGGTATGCGTCAGCCCACCGGGATTGATGATGATGGCATCGACGTTTTCAAGCCTTGCCTGATGGATCCTGTCAATCAGGGCGCCTTCATGATTGCTCTGGAAGCTGGCAAAACGGGCACCAGCCTGTTCTGCCAGTGTACGTACCATGGAAACGACATCATCAAGGGTCTCTTTGCCATAGATGTCCGGTTCCCGCATACCCAACAGGTTCAGGTTAGGACCGTTGAGCAGAAGAATATTTTTAGCCATGGTGGTGAGGAAATCGATTTTTCTGTCCGATAAACAGCATTTTGCCGTTAAAGTGTCCCAAGATGCAAGGAAAAATGCCAATTTTTACGTTTTTCGCGCCACTCAGTCAGGGTTGCCACCATTGATGATGTCGATTAAATGCGCTAAATCCGCCCTTTTTGCATATTCCCCGAAAAAACGGTCCGGACGGCGGAGGTCATTGGGTTCATACACAATGAGATGGACCGTCTCATTCCGCCAAATGAACTCAATTGTCTCAATTATGCGGTTATTTTTCCTGAATTTTGCCAGTTCCCCGACTTCAAAGGGAATGCCCTCATTCAATAGGAAAAGTTCGACATCTTTGGCATTGTCGGTGAACAGCTGGATATGGATGCCGCTGTGTTCCCCGGCAGTCCCGTTCAGGACAGCCCCCGTGATATATGGACAGAAAGGCTGGAACTTCTTCAGCAGCTGCACAGCCGCCAACCGGAGATGCTGGAGCCTGGCAGGCTGTTTTTTTGACAGGAAAAGCCGGTTATACCGCCGCAGTTCATTCTCGACAGCCTCATTGTTGGGTAGAATCTCACTGTTGACACGGGTGTTTCCCAGGATCATACGGACCGCATTCCGTTTGGCGGTCTCATAAGAGGCTCCTTCCTCTGCGATAAGCCGTGCAGCGGCTGCGGCGATCTGCTGCTGGAGCGTTGCGGTATCAGTGGAAAATCGGGTTGTCATACAGGTTCCCGGAAACAGCTGTTCAACATAACAGGGATTTTAAAAGTATTTATCGGAACAGACCATTATGCATATCCATATTCTCGGCATCTGCGGCACGTTCATGGGTGGTGTTGCGGTGCTTGCAAAGGCCGCCGGGCACAAAGTGACAGGTTGCGATGCAGGGGTGTATCCACCGATGAGCACCCAGCTTCAGGAACAGGGCATTGAACTGATCCAGGGATATGATGCGGACCAGGTTTCATTGCAGCCAGACCTGTATGTCATCGGCAATGTGGTTTCACGGGGCAATCCCCTGATGGAAGAAATCCTCAACAGGGGGCTTCCCTATGTTTCAGGACCCCAGTGGATCGGTGAGCATATCCTGAACAACCGGTGGGTCATGGCGGTGGCAGGGACCCATGGCAAGACAACCACAACCGCCATGCTGGCATGGATCCTTGAGGATGCCGGATTGTCGCCGGGGTTCCTGATTGGTGGCGTTCCGGTGAATTTCGGGATTTCTGCCCGTCTGGACGGTGGCAGGGATTCCCCGTTCTTTGTCATTGAGGCGGATGAATACGATACGGCGTTCTTTGACAAACGCAGCAAGTTCGTCCATTACCGTCCAAAGACCGCCATCCTGAACAACCTGGAATTCGACCATGCTGATATTTTCCAGGATGTCGCCGCCATCGAGACACAGTTCCATCACCTTGTCAGGACGATTGCCGGAAACGGCAGGGTGATTGTCAACCGGAACAGTCCTTCGCTTGCCAAGGTGATTGAAAAAGGCTGCTGGAGTGAACAGGAATGGTTTGGTGGCAAGGCAGGTGATGACTGGACATTGGCGGATGCCGGGGATGACAGCTTCCATATCTATTTCAGGGGGGCGTTGCAGGGAACCGTCAAATGGGAACTGACCGGTGAGCATAACCGGCTGAACGCATTGGCTGCGGTTGCAGCAGCCCGTCATGCCGGGGTTGCACCAGCCGTTGCCATCGATGCGCTGTCCCGGTTCAGGAATGTCAAGCGCCGCATGGAATGCCGTGGCGTTGTACGTGACATCCATGTCTATGATGATTTTGCCCATCATCCAACAGCCATCACCACCACCATTGCGGGCCTCCGCCGTAAAATCCAGCAGACCGGGGGAAGGATCCTTGCCGTGCTTGAACCCCGTTCAAACACGATGAAACTCGGTGTGATGAAACAGGCGTTGCCACAGAGCCTGTCGGGGGCAGACCTGGTTTTCGGCTATGGCGAGAAATCCGGCAAGAATGCGTTGGGCTGGAACCTGGCTGAAACACTTGCCCCATTGGGGGACAGGGCATCGGCCTATGATGACCTTGGTCAACTGGCGGATGCTGTCGTTGCATCTGCCCGTGAAGGTGACCATATCCTGATTATGAGCAATGGCGGTTTTGGGGGCATCCACCAGAAAATCCTCGATAAACTGCAGATGGGGAACTGAATGCCGGAAACCATCCTTTACCTGCATGGCTTCATGTCGGCGCCGGAATCCTTCAAGGCGCAGCTGCTGAAACAGGCATTGTCAGGGAAAGCGCCTGACTGCCGTTACTGCTGTCCGCAGCTCCCCATCCCGCCAGCCGAGGCGGTCAGGGTGGCGATGGCAGAAATCCAGGATGTCTCTGCTGGGGAACTGACAGTGGTCGGTTCATCATTGGGGGGGTACTACGCCAACTGGATTGCCGAACAGCGCGGTTGCAGGGCGGTGCTCCTGAATCCTGTCATCGATCCATGGCGTATCAAGATCCTGGAAGACAGCCCGGACAGGAGCGACCTGCAGGTCAAGGCATGGCTGGATTTCCGTGAAACCTATGCTTCAGCGCTGTCGGCTATCCGGGTCAGTGCCATTACCCGGCCAGAAAGGTATCTGTTGGTTGCAGCGACAGGGGATGAACTCTTGGACTGGCATCTGATGCGTGACCATTATCAGCAGGCACGGCAGGTCATCATCCAAGGGAGCAATCACGGTATTTCAGATTTTGAACATTACATGCCCGAGGTATTGGCGTTCTGTGGAATTGCCTGATTGACAGCAGGTTGCCTGTCCAGGTTTTTTAGGCGTTAGAGGATGAATCTATTCTTTGAAGAGTCAGGGGAATTCAAGGTCGGCCAGATTATGGGGCAGGCGGGGGAGGCTTTCCAGGTGGAGCTCCCTTCCGGCAAGCGGGTCAAGGTCCGGGGGAAGGATGTCCTGTTCCAGTTCAGCTCCGATGAACCGGCGGGTCTCTTGGCATCAGCCCGTCAGACAGCAGAAAGCATCGACCTGGATTTCCTCTGGGAAGTCGCCGGAGAAGACGAATTCGACTATATATCCTTGGGACAGGAGTACTTCGGGCATGAACCGGAGCCGGAAGAATCGGCGGCATTGCTGATCCGCCTGCATTCGGCGCCGATGTATTTCTACCGGAAAGGCAAAGGGCGTTATAAAGGTGCGCCGGAAAAAGCGCTGAAAGCCGCATTGGCGGGCATAGAGAAAAAAAGGCAGCAGGCGGTCATCCAGCAGCAGTATGTGGACCAGATGCTCCAGGGTACCTTGCCCGATGCCATCAGGGACAATGCAGTCCGGCTGCTGTGCAAACCTGACAAGAACGGCATTGAGTACAAGGCGCTGATGGCAGTCTGCGAAGAGCAGCATCTTTCCGCAGAAAAGCTGCTGCTGCATCTCGGCGGGCTCCCGGATGCAAGGACCCTGCACCTGTCCCGGTTTATCTATCAGTATTTCCCGCAGGGAACCGGTTTCCCGGATGCTGAAGGCGGAACCGTGGCGGTTGACCTGCCGGTTTCAGATATCGATGCCTTTTCCATTGATGACATCACCACAACAGAAATCGATGATGCCCTTTCCGTGACAGCTTTGCCGGATGGCAGGTACCGGATCGGAGTGCATATCGCAGCACCTGCATTGGGGATGGCACCTGGGGACAGCATGGATGCAATTGCCCGCAGACGGCTGTCAACCGTCTATATGCCAGGAGACAAGATTACGATGCTGCCGGACAGCCTGGTGGACCGTTTCACCTTGGGGGCAGGGGAATACCGTCCCGCATTGAGCCTCTATGCGGTGATTGACCCATCAGACTGGTCGGTTGTCGGGACAGAAAGCCGGGCAGAGAAAGTCCGTGTGGTGGACAACCTCCGCCATAACGACCTTGACAGCCTGGTCACGGCGGAAAAACTCGCCACTGGGGAAGGGGATTATCCCCATAAAGAAGCCATCCATATCCTCTGGCAGTGCACCCAGGCTTTTGAAAAACAGCGGATGCTCAAGCGGGAATCCTTTGGACTGAGACCGGAACAGGTCAATCGGGTGGATTTCAATTTCTATGTATCGGAAGACGGTACCGTCACCATTGAACGGCGGCAGCGCTCTGCACCATTGGACAGGATTGTGGCGGAAATGATGATTTTCGCCAATAGCACTTGGGGCAGGCTGATGGCGGACTGTGGTGTACCGGGGATTTACCGTTCACAGGTCAGTGGTGGTTGGGGGAACCGGCTCCAGGTCAAGATGGTGACCCATGCCGCCCCGCATCAGGGATTGGGAGTTGACCAGTATGCCTGGTGCACATCCCCCCTGCGCCGCTACACCGACCTGGTCAATCAGTGGCAGGTCCTGGCATGTATCCAGCATGGCAAGACAGCACCGTTGACCGCGCCTTTCCGTCCCAAGGATGCCGACTTGTTCGCCATTGTCAGTGCGTTTGATGCTGCTTATACCGCTTATGGCGAGTTCCAATCCAGGATGGAACGTTACTGGTGCCTGAAATGGCTGGAACAGCATCAGGTGCATCAGGCAGATGCGGTGGTCATCCGGGATGAAGTCGTCCGTCTGGTTGAGATTCCCTTGGTCATCCCGATGCCGGGCATGCAGGTCTTTGCACGGGGAACCCAGGTCAGTCTGGAGCTGATTGATTGGGATGAGGTCGAATTGACCGTCCAGGCGCGGTTCCTTGAAGGGACAGCGGAAAGTCCGGCAGCCGATGACAGTGCCGGAGAAGAGGATGAGGGGGAAGACCCCGTTGCATGAATGACGGTGGAACGATGAAACCATTGCTGCATAACCGCATCCTGCTGCTGGGACTGGCACTTTCCATCCTGCTGCATGGGATCCTGCTGGTCATCGTGCCTGAAGGCGCTTTCCTGTCAGGCAAGACACAGGAAATCCCGCCAGGTATGGAGCTGCGTTTTGTCCTCCGTGACCGTCTATCGGCAGTACCAGCAGGAGAGGCATCATTGGTAGCCGGTGAGGCTGTTCCAGACAGTGGGTCTGCTGACATGGGGGCAACGGGGACTGCCATCCTGTCTTCAGAAGGAAAAACCGGTTCAGGACAGTCAGGCAGGGGGCAGGACCATGCAGGCGCCACATTTTCAGGACAACAGGATGACGTAGGGACTTCGGCTCCCCCAGTTCCAGGCAGGGCGGGCTATGAAGCCTCTCCAGAAGACGGGGAAGACAGCCGTTCCGTGGTGTTCAGGCGGGGAGCAGGCAGACAGGCTGCTTCTGGTGGCGGGCGTCCAATCATCACGGCTTCCACCCGTGACCCGGTCTATGCGATGTATTACAGGACATTGCGCAGCCGGATAGAACATCTCGGCAACATCAATTTTCCCCAGCGCAACGGTGTCAGGCTGTATGGCGAGCTGACCGTCCGGATTCCAGTCCACCGGAGCGGTGCTATAGATGACCGTGAAGGGGGTGTTGCCATTGAGCGGTCTTCCGGCAACGCTGCGCTGGACAGTGCCGCCTTGGGCATCGTCCGCCGTGCTGCACCGTTTGGTCCTTTTCCAAGAAGCGCACAGACGGCGGCGGATGTTTGGGTTATCATAACCCGACTGAAATTCACCCGGGACCAGGGGCATCGTCCACAGATACAGTCAACCGTCCGATGATGCCGCTGATGGAACAACCCAGCCAGGAACAAGAAAATGCGTGACCGTTATGCCGTTGTGGGCAATCCTGTCGCCCATAGCAAATCACCAGAAATCCATACCCTGTTTGCCCGTCAGACAGCGGAAGCCATCGAATACACCAGGATACTCGCCCCTTTGGACGGGTTTGAAGACACCGTCCGCCGGTTTGCCAGAGAGGGTGGACGGGGATTGAATGTCACCGTCCCGTTCAAGTTCGATGCCTTCAGGCTCGCCACTGAACGGACACCCCGGGCGGAAACCGCCGGTGCGGTCAACACCCTGCGTTTTGACGGGAACCAGATCCTGGGCGACAACACCGATGGTGCCGGTCTGGTCGCGGACATCACCCGGAACCTCGGTATCGGACTGGCAGATGCCAGGATCCTGATGCTGGGGGCTGGCGGTGCCGCCTACGGTGTCATGCTACCCCTGCTGGACCAGAAACCGGCAGTACTGCATATCGCCAACCGGACACCGGAAAAAGCCGCTTCACTGGCAGATGCCTTTGCCCGTTATGGCAGGACATCATCATCGGGGTATGACACCCTGGAAGGGCGGTACGATGTCATCATCAATGCCACCTCAGCTGGGTTGCAGGATACAATGCCTGATGTGCCTGCCACCGTTTTTGGACAGGGTTCACTGGCGTTGGATATGGTCTATGCCGACAAGCCGACCGCCTTCATGCAGTTTGCCGCAGGACAGGGCGCCCGTGTCCGGGATGGGTTCGGCATGCTGGTGGAACAGGCAGCGGAATCCTTTTCTGTCTGGCGGGGCGTCCGTCCAGAAACCGCTCCGGTCTTTGCCCATTTCGGGCGGTAAACGCGCATGAAATCCCTGATTCCCTGGATCATCAAGTACCGGTGGTGGCTGATTGCCGCCCCGTTTGCACTGCTGATTGCCCTGCAGCTCTATTATTTCGTCCAGATTGCCTGGTGGGTGAACTTCAATCCTTCCTCGACCAGTTTCATGCGGGAACAGCTGTCTGTCCTGCGGGAAAAAAATCCCAATGCACAGCTCCAGCATCAATGGATCCCTTACCGGAAAATCTCCAGCAACCTCAAACGCGCCATCATCGCTTCAGAAGACAGCAACTTTGCGACCCATGAAGGCGTGGAGTGGAGCGGTATCCTGCGGGCTTACAAGACCAACAGCCGGAAAGGCAAGATTGTCTCAGGTGGTTCCACCATCACCCAGCAGCTGGCGAAGAACCTGTTCCTGTCCAGCAGCCGTAGCTATTTCCGGAAACTGCAGGAACTTGCCATCACCTATATGCTCGAATTCTGGATGGACAAGGAACGCATCTACGAGCTTTACCTGAACCTGGTCGAGTATGGTGTCGGTGTCTTTGGCTGTGAAGCGGCATCCCGGCATTATTACGGTATCTCCGCCGCCAACCTGAATCCCGCCCAGGCGGCAAGGCTGGCAGCGCTGCTGCCAAAGCCCCGTTATTTCGACACCCACCGCAACTCCGCCTATCTGGCGCATAAGACCTCCCTCATCCTCCAGCGGATGCGGGCGGCGAAAACCCCGGAATCCATCAAGCCGGCTCCCCAGCAGCCTGTCAGGCGGCGGATACGGCGTTAAGTCCTGGGGCATTGCTGGTCTGCAGCAGGCTGGTTTGAATGCTTGCCTGACAGGGCAGATGCCAGTACACTGCACCTATATCGATACTGGAAAGGAACCGTTGCGGAGAAAGCCTTTTTCCGCAGGGCGCTTTCCCTGTTTCCAAAGAAACCTGCCGCAGCACAGGACTGTCAGGTATAATCGCCAGTCTGCCAATGAATGCGGGGAAAGGGGGGCTTATGATCAATGTCTTTATCCTTCAGAACGGCCGTTTGAACCAGGTGCCGATTGATTCGCGGGAAGACCTTGAGAAAGTCTCACCGATCTGGGTCGATATGACCGATCCGACCGATGAAGAACGGGATTGGGTCAAGAGCACCTACAATGTCACGATGCCGGATGAAGATGAGGTCCAGGACATCGAGGCATCCGCCCGTTACTATGAAGCCGAAAACGGCGACCTGCACCTGCGTACTGATTTCCGCATCGATGACGATGAAGAACCTTCCCAGACCGTGACGGTCGCTTTCATCCTGTCAGGCAACATGCTGTTCTCGATGCATGCCGAAGACCTGCCGGTTTTCCGCCTGGTGCGGATGCGTGCCCGTTCCCGTCCGGGGTCTATCACCGACTACAAGGATGTCCTGCTTGACCTGTATTCCACCGATGCGGAATATTCGGCAGACACCTTGGAAGGTGTTTACCGCAACCTGGAAGAAATCAGTACCCGGGTCCTGCAGGAAGACTTCACTGACCAGGATGCGGCGGTGACCCTGAGTGCCATCGCAAAAGGGGAAGACCTGAACGGGCGTATCCGCCGGACCATGATGGATACCCGCCGGGCGGTCAGCTTCCTGATGCGGGGGCGCCTGTTGGATGCCGAGCAGTTCGAGGAAGCCCGCCAGATCCTGCGGGACATCGAGTCGCTGGATGGCCATACCTCGTTTCTGTTTGAAAAAATCAACTTCCTGATGGATGCCACTGTCGGTTTCATCAACATCAACCAGAACAAGATCATCAAAATTTTCTCGGTCGCCAGTGTCGCCTTCCTGCCGCCGACCTTGATTGCCAGCCTTTACGGCATGAACTTCCGGATGATGCCGGAACTCGACTGGGATTTCGGCTACCCGTTTGCGATTGTCCTGATGGTGGTCAGCGCTTTGTTGCCGCTCTGGTACTTCAACCGTCGGGGTTGGCTGAAATAACGGAAAAACCAAAAGGCTGGCACCTTGCGGATACCAGCCTCCTGATGTTTGGGGATACCTTAGCAGCCTGTCATGCCTGCTTCAGCATTTCCCCGGTTCCGGTCTGTCAGAATGAATACCCGATGGTCACAGAACCCCCAACTCCACGGTGCTTGCCGGTGTAGCCGTAAACGCCGATGTCAGCCTTCCATGGGCAGGTATCCGTGGAATCCATCTTCAGGCCGAATTCTCCCCGCAGGCTGCTGCCCTGGATGTCAGCGGACTTGACGGAATCGCCGTTGACCTTGCCCTTGGCTTCTCCGTCGAATTCATATTCGTAAGCGAGGCCGCCGT